>NZ_CP118522.1:0-600000 GCF_028885435.1 Mesomycoplasma ovipneumoniae ATCC 29419 | reverse complement strand
AAACAAGACATTAGTTTTGTTGCAAAATATTGATTTGACTATCTTAAACATTTTGGATTGATAGAATCTGGATCAAACTGGCCAGAAGATCTTAATACTAATGAATTATTTAAAAAATTAAGTGAAATTAAAATTAAGCCTACAAAACAACCGCGTGGTCAAACAATTGAAGTAACTGCTGACCCAACAGTTTGACTTTTTTCATTTAACTATGGTTTTTTAAATACTGATAAACCTCTTGAAAATGGTTTTTACATTAATAATGAGCTTAAAAATACTCTTAATTTGATGAAAACAAATTCATCTTTTAGTCCTGAATATTTTATAAAACAGATCGAATTACATGCAAAACAACTTAGTGCAACTGATTTTGCACAGCCAGATAATAAAAATAATATTGAAAATCTTACCGATTTTCTTGCAGCTTTTTATTCATTAGCTTATTCAAAACAAAAGAGCCAAAAACTTTTTACTGGTAATTTTGGCAAGGATTTTAATTATAAAATTCAATTTAGCCTGGAACCTAATTTAACAAATGTTGATGCTTTAGAAAAACCAAATGATGAAAAATTAAAAGTAAAATATTGATACAATATTGGACCAGTTGATAAAAACGGCGATCTAGTTAGCGTTATTTATCAAACAAAAAAATCAGAAATTGAACTAAAAATCAATCCTGATAACAAACTTTTAAGTGATGAAGTTGATAAATTAGACGAAATTGCCTCAACCTTTTCACCAAATTCACAAATAGTTTTATTAACCAATCAAGATCTTGGGGATTTAAAATCTCAAATCAAACTCGCAATTTCAACAAAGGAAAGTGAGCCAGTATCTGTTGATAAACAAGTCGAAAAACTGCCTTTTAGCAGTTATTTAACCTTTGAAAACAAAGATATAGATTTAGGCTTTTATGCAATAAAAAAAGCTAAACCGAGTCAAACAGAGACAACAGGTGCAACAAAATCACAAACTACCGACAATAACACTGACATTACTGGTGTACTTGAGAAAATTCCTAACACCGGAAACCGGTTTCAATATAATTTATTTTTATATCTTTATGATAAAAATAATCCTAAAATTGTCTCAAGTCAACCTATCCGCGTTATTATCATGGAACACACAAGTTCTCTATTATTAAAAAAATAAACTTATAAAGGAAATTATTATGAAAAAGATTAAATTAAATCATATAATTTTTGCAATTATTGGAGTTAGTGCGGTCGTTAGTATTTCTGCCAGTGTTCCGTATCTAGTCTCCTTACAGTCAAAAAATTATAATTCAAAATTATCGGAATTTGACGAAAAACTAGCAAATGCTACAAATTTAAACGTTAATTCCGAATTTAACACAACTGAATTTGACAGCCTAGTTGCTAATTTAAAACTTAAGTCAAAATTTGCTAAAAAATTAAGCGCTTCTGATGCACTAAATTTGCATTTTGACAGTGCATATAATTTTGACTTAAATAATGCAATTGACTTTAGTGAAATTAGTCAAAAATATCCAGATTTCAATTTTAGATTGGTTATTCCAAGGAGTCAATCTGAAGTAAAAATTGAGTCAAATAAAATAAAAAATCTTGCTGTTAATATTTCAAATTCTAGTAAAAGTATAAATTATACTGCAAGTTTTGACTTAGATTTTTCAGATCAAGATAAAACCTTGAATTTTTCAGCCCAAAATTTGAGCGCATCAATCAGCCTTTTAAATCAAGATTTTTTAGAAGGGAAAACTGCAACCGAAATTGCTATTTTGTTTTATAATGAATTTAAGGAAAATTTTGAAAAAACAAAAAATTCAAGTTCAGCTTTATTTGCAACATTTTCTAAATTTGGTGGAATTTCCTTTAGTATAAATTCTGAACCGGTTTTTGTTTTTCCTTCCAATTTTGAAATAAAACCTGAATTGCAACAAGAAAAATTAAATTTTACAAATATTGATGACGTTAATAATAAAATTGACTTAGCATTAAGTTTAGTTGATAAAAAAACACAAAAAAGTAGCAAATTAACACTTAACTTTGTCGATATACCTAAGAAAACAGACCAAAAAAAATCTTCTGAATTTTTAAAAATCTTTAAGAAAAATTATAAATTTAACTCAGCAATTTCTAAACATTTAGCGCAAAACAAGCTTAATGTATTAGAATATTTTGCTCAAAATCCTCAAAGTTTAGATCTTGAGCAGTTGAATTCTTGATTTACTTCAAATTCAAGTGAAAATGAAAATAAAACATTTCTAGAAGAAATTAAAGATTTAATCCCTAATTTTGCTCCAAAAAGTGTATCATTTTCAGTAAAAGAAAACAAAAATAATCCTAAAAATTCTAATATTGTCAATGTCGGGCTAAATATTGAAGGTAACTTTAATGAAGGAACATTACTTCCTTTAGGTCTAAAACTTGGCGAAGATAATACCTATACTTTCAATTTTGAACTAGAATTTGATGCAGCCGAAGAAATTTATGGTGCATATTTTAAAAATGCAATTGAGACTTTTGACAAACAAGGATCACAAGATATTGATAACTTAAGCTTTGAAATCAAGAAAGATTTGCCAATTACAGTTTTTGCTTCAACAATTGATGATAAAATCCAACCCTTTCTAAATAAACCTTACGATATAAAAAATATAACAACCCAACTAACCCCTTTTTTCGAGGCTCTTAATTTTTTTGCAACAAAAAGTAATAAAATTACTCAAACTCCAATAGTTTCAAGCACTGAAAAGCCCGCTGATCAGGTCACTGAACAGAGCGCCGAACCGAGCACTGAACAGGTCACTGATGCTTCAGATACTTCTACACCTGTTGCTGAAAATGTTAGCGCTTTACCGACCTTATTCCAAGAAACAACAGATTCATCATCTTCAAGTCCAAGTCCAGAGCCAGCTTCTCCTTCCGCTCCAGCGCCAACCCCTCCTTCAAGTCCAGCTCCAGATACAACTCCAACTCCTCCTACCCCAACCCCAACTCCAAATCCAACTACCCCTTCAACCCAACAATCTTTATTAGGTGATTACCTAAGAAAACTTCTTGAAGGTCTTGAAAAAGCCGATCTTCCTGAAGGGACTTCTATTTATTTTTCTAGAGATTTTCAAGATGAGACCTATGACATTAATCTTAAGATTAAAACCCCTAATGGAGTTGAAAGAAATTTAACAGTTGAACTTGATAATGTAAATGAAGAAAATAAACTTTATAAATCTTTTTCTGATACTGTAAAAACTCACATATTTTTAGATTGGAAAACTAATGTTGAAACAGAAGAACAATCTTTAGAAGATGGTCAAAAACAACAAGTTGTAAAATCAATTTCAGCTATTAATAATCCAAATTTTAGATTTAAGGCAAATGAAGCTCCTTCAAAAATATCAAAAGAGAAAGTTCATGTAGATGAACAAGAACAAGGTATTTATCTAGCCGAAGGCGGAATTTCCTTGGAGAATGATCCAAATACCGACAAAGATCTAAAATTGGAAAACGGCACTTCCTTCCTTTACGCTTTTAAACCAAGTAAATTACCTCAGACAGATGCTCTCCAATATTTTTTACTAAAAACAGGTGAACAGGAAAACGATTTTAACTTAATTATTGAAAAGGAATTATTTGTTCCGGGTGTTTTTAAAATTGGCGCTGATTTTGTTGCTAAACCAAAGACACGACCACAGCGTCAGCCCTTTTTCCCATCTTTTAATCCCAAAAAAGAAGGGTTTAAAACAACATATAATGGTGAATATGACATTCAACTAAAACTATCAAATGGAGAAGCTTCCCTTAGTTTAGGAAATACCAAACCAAAAAATCCTCTTTCATTTCTTCAAGATTTTCTTAATAATTCTGAATCCACTATTATTTTACGTGTAGATATTGAAAAAAAAGATAGCAAATCAGTTATGAATATGAAGTTTTATTCTAGCGAATCTGATGATGCTAAAAAACCGATTTTCACCTGAAGTCGCGATATACCAGAAAATGCAAAATTAAATTTTAAAAAAGGTTTTACTTTTGGAACCACCAAATCAGAAAATCAAAAGAGCCTCAATGAAAAAGAAAGACCTGAAACTGGAATCACCTTTAAAGGTTTTGTTTTTTTTGACACACCTCAAAGTGAAGAAGAATATAATAAACTTTTTGAAAAATTTAGATCCGAATATCTCTAATCACAAATTTTAATTATAAAAAGCCTCGTAAAAACGAGGTTTTTTTATGATTAAGTAACAAAATTTAGACCAAAACAAAATAAATTAGTAGAAACAATTAATAAAAGTGTACAATCTAAATTATAGATACAAATTACTTGCCTAAATTTTTTATACTAATTTTAAAAAAAAGAAAAAAATGCTTGGTCAAAAATTAAAAATAAGTTATAATTAGAGTTAGTTAAGAATAATTAATAAATGGATATTAGAATTAAGGGGGAATTAGTTATGTTTTTGCCATAAAAAATCTGAAAATGCGAATTTTCCATTATATTTTTAAATATGATGGAATCCCTTAAATTTACCCGTTTAGAAATCTATAAATTTAGGGCTTTAATTATTGTTCTTTCAAAACTTCATATGTTTTTTTAGGCTCAATGCAAATAAAAACGAGTTTTCTATTTGCATTGAGTTTAAATAGTAGTTGTATTTTTTTATTGTTTTGTTATTTTACCCATAATGATTTTTGCCAGCGATTTAACTAAAAAAGGTAGTTTAAATATTTTATAATTTTGGTTTTTAAGTTAAAAACGCCGAAAAACCAGACACTTTTTTGATATTATCTTATCAAACTGGGAAACTCGGGAATATATATCACTTAGAAATATTGAAAGGATATGTGAAGAATTAAATTTTAAAATTGAAGATGTATTAAAATTATTTAAAATGGAGGAAAAAACAATTATGAGATATGAAGATTTAGAATTTAAAATACCTATAGAGTCTAAGGAATATGAAAAAGATTCAAAATTTGTTATTGAACAAATAATAAATATATTACATGAACGAAAAAATTCTGGTGATGATAAGATTATAATAAATACAAATTTAAAATTAGGACTACCATTAGAAAATATAAACAAAATTGCAGGTCCTATGATCGAAGCTTGGGCAACTGAGGTTTTTGCCGACATTAGAAGTGTTCAAAATAATAAATATAATTTAATAAATGTAGAAACGCAAGAAAGATTAGGGATGGCAGACATTATACTCGAGTTTAAGAAGGATAATGTTAAAGTTCTTACAGGAAATATTGATGTAAAGGCGACTGCAAATGATATTGTTGATAGTGGAAAAGGCCCTAATATTACTTCTTTTTCTAGGATTAGGACAGCTTATGTAGTCGATCCCGATTATATGTTTATAGTATTGTCGATTAAACATAAAGTTTATTCAGAAAGAAATGAACGAACACAATTGATGGATGGCATTATGGAAGTTGTTGACTTTAATGCGTATGACTTAAAATTTATAGGAGATAATGACATAAACTATAATCCAGCTCTAGGCACTGGTCAAATACAAATAAAAGATATTCATAATGTTAGTTTTAAAAGAAGAACTACTTGGGAAATGTGTAAATTATTGGATAAAAAATATTTGCATAGTAGCAGAAGAACGATTGAAGATTTCTATAGAGAGGCGATTAAAAATAAATGGATAAAAATTTAAAAATAATTTGTGGAAATGCAATTGAAGAACTTAAAAAAATTGAATCTAAAAGTATTAATTTAATTGTCACAGATCCGCCATACAATTTGAATAAAGATTATGGAAATAATAAAGATAATTTGGAATTTGAAGAGTATTTAGAATTTTCAAGACAGTGGCTTACCGAAGCAAAAAGAGTGCTAAAAGATGATGGAACTATATATATTTTTATGGGTATGAGATATATATCATATATCTATAGCATACTTGAAAAAGAATTGAATATGCATTTTAATTCTTGGATAACCTGGTTTTATACACAAGGGGTAGGGAAGACAAAAGGGTTTTCTCCTAGACACGATGATATACTAATGTTTACCAAGCATAAAAGTAAATTCACCTTTAACTTAGATGATATAAGAGTTCCACAAAAATTTTACCGTTCAATAAATAATATGAGGGGTTCAAATCCGGGAAATGTATGGCAATTTTCTCATATGCATTATTGTAATAAGAATAGAAAAAAACATCCCACACAAAAACCAGAAGCTTTATATGAAAGAATGATTTTAGCATCATCGAATGAAAATGATATTGTACTTGACCCATTTGTTGGTAGTGGAACAATGCTTAGAGTTTGCCAGCAAACTAATAGACGAGGTATAGGTATAGAAATTAATGAAGAGTATGTTCGAATGTGTAAGGAAAGATTAGAAGAAGATTTTACAGGTTTTGATAGTGAAGATGAAAGAATTAAAAGAGTGCCTAACGATTTAAATGATTCTAGTATTAGAAAAGAATATCTTGAAAATCACAAAAAATGGTTTTTAAAAAACCATCAAAACTTAATAAAGAAATTTGAAGATGAAGTAAATAAAAAATACTTTCATAAAAATGACAATTAGATAAAAATCTAGTAGTTTTTTCCAAATTAAAAATATAAAAGCAATATACAGATATTTTTAAAATCGCCATTTGGCGATTTTTTAAGTGATAAATCTAAGTTAGTATATTCCTGAGTTTGCCAGTTGGATGCAAAACATTCACTTTTTAGTGAATGCAAATATGCAAAAATACCGGTAAATAAACTAGGACAAAAAAAATTAACAGTTTAATATTATTATAACATCATAGCATATTGCTGTGGTGTTTTTCAATTTAAAATTGATTGAATTCTATAGTTGTTGTATCAAAATATATAATCTGCAATTATTTTTTCAGATCTTCTAAAGTTATTTTACTGTAGTTTAACTCGTTTAAGCATTCACTTTTTATAATTGAAAATCAATATTCAGCCTCCCTATTATCTAATGAATTTCCTATGCGAGACAACGAAACAGTTCCTCCCATTTTATTTATTTTGTCAATATAGACTTTTGAAGTGTATTGAAATCCATGGTCTGAATGAATAACAAAATCTTTATCAATAGACCTAAATGTTTTTATATTATCCATAACTAAATCAAGATCATTGCTTACAGATAGTTTAAAATCTCTGATTTTTTTAGTTTTATGCTCAATTATTACAGACAAAAATACATGGTTTTCCTTAACATCTCTGGGAGCTTTTATATATGTAACATCAGTAGCAAAAATATTTCTATTTAATTTATCATTGTAGTCGCGTTTAACAATATCCGGCAGTGCGAATTTGGTGTTCTTAATTTCGCTCTTTCTTCTTTTTTCTAATTTTGCATACTAAATTCAATCTTTTTAAATGTCTTCCAAGACTTCGAGGGTTAATGTAAATATTATATTTCATATAAATATAAGCACTCAACCTTAGGCGACCATACCTACCTTTGTTATCAAGAAAGGATTTTTTAATTATTGCGTCATTTTTGTGTTCCTTTACTTTTATAACTCTAGTTTTAGATTTTGCCACTGATTGTCTGCACACATTAAAAATTTTTGCAGATTTGCTGTAGGGAATATTTAGTGTTTTGGCTTCACTAAGTTTTCCTGATTTTGATTTATCTTTGTTGGTTTCGTAATATCTCTTAGCTATTTCTATTAATTCTTCTTTTGTAAATTCGTTTCAATCGGGTTCAATTGGTTTTTTTACGTTTGCCACTCCCTGGCTTTCTGTTCGCACCCTTTTATCTAATAATTGATCTTGCATACCATTATTATAATACCGAATAATTTTTTTGATTCTTCGAACTAGTTGACTTCTGGTTGTAAAATTTGTATCTGGCGAAATATCATTTATATAATTTATTGTTTGTTTTAATCCAAATTCATTGTAAATTTTATAAATCATATCAAACTCGTCTTTTTTAAAGTGTCTTGACATTAGTATTCTCCGTTTTCTTGCATTTGAAAATTTAAAAAAGCTAACACTTTGGGTGTTAGCTTTCTCCTTAAACTCAGATAAAAACCCAACACATTAGTGTTAATTTTTTTGTCCTAGTTTAAAATCCGTGTTTTTTGATGCTAAAATCCTAAGTTTTATTGTTTTAAAATTAACATTTTGCAAAAAAAAAAAAAATGCTTGGTCTAAGAAAAAATTATGTTATAATAACTGTCACTAAGAATAAATTAATAAATTTTGATATTGAATTAGGGGGAATTAGTTATGTTTTTTGTTTAAAAAAATCAGAAAATGCGAATTATCCATTATATTTTTAAATATGATGGAATGCCTTAAATTTGACCGTTTAGAAATCTACAAATTTATGGCTTTGGTTATTGTTCTTTCAAAACTTCATATGTTTTTTAGGCTCGCTGCAAATAAAAACGAGTTTTCTATTTGCATTGAGTTTAAATAGTAGTTGTTTTTTTATGATTTTTGTTGTTTTATCCATAAATTGATTTTTGCCAGTGATTTAAAATAGGTAATTAACTTTTGCCAAAAAAATTAAAAAAGTGCCCAAAACGGACACTTGTTTAAAATTATCTCCTCAAGCTGGCAAACTTGGGAAAAATGTTTAAATACAATTAGCTGTTGGAATTTTTTTGGATAATTTTGTTTATTTTTGCTTCAAGACTTTTTGTTTCAAAAGGTTTTTTTGCTAATGTTTTGTCTTTTTCAAGAGCCCCAAATTTTGATTTTGCACTTATTTGTAAAATCAAAATTAAAAAGCTAAAAATTAGACTTATTCACATTTTTGTATAATTAGGAAAATCAGAAAAAATTGAATCTGTGACGGTGGTTTCGCCAATTTTTACATTAACATTTTGCTCAACTTGAGCCGGTTGAAGGGCGACAATAAAGAAACTTAAAATAAAAATAATTATAGATAAAGTAAAAATAAATTTATAAAATCCTTTAAGATCGCCAAATTGTTTTCATAAATAAATATGTTGGGCTAAAATTAAAAAAAACAGAATAAAACCAAAAACAATAACAAGTGAAATTAGACTAATAAAAATTGGTCAAAGTGGCAATGAAGTTGATTTGCTTCTAGCAATTTCAGTAATTTCTTGAGTCGTTAAATTAGAAAAACTACCTTTTGAAACAAAATCAATTTCCCAATCAATTCGTTCAAGAAACTGTCAAATTTGGACAAAAGAGAAAATTATAATTATTAAAAGCAAAATTTTACTTATTAATTGTAAAACTTTACGAGTAAAATAGGGTGCAATAAAAAAGTAAATTTTGGCACTTCGTGATTCTAAATTAGTTATCAAGATCAATTCGCTCCTTTGTTATTGCATCGAAAATGTGAATCCGTTCTAAATTAAAGCTAACTTTAACTTTTTGGTCTAAAAAGTATTCAAAAATATTATTCTGGTTGGAAATTAATTCAAGTTGATCGCTAACTTTAATTGCAACAAGTTGATCTTTACCAATTAGCTCAACATTAGTAATAATACCGTCAAATTGGGCCTGATTTTGATTTAGATAAATATCTTCAGAGCGAAAGCCGACTTGTAATTCTTGATTTTGACTTAATAAATTCGCCAATTTTTGGTCAATTTCAAACCAAATTGGCGCTTTTTTTGCCTTTATTTGGTTGTTCTCAACAACACAATCGAATAAATTCATTGTTGGCGAACCGATAAATGTGGCAACAAATGTGTTTTTAGGCTTAAAATATAATTCTTTTCCGGTTCCATTTTGCTGAATTTTACCGTCATTAAAAACTACAATTTGGTTTCCCATCGTCATTGCCTCAAGTTGATCATGAGTTACATAAATACTTGTAGTTTTGAGCATTCGGTGAATATTTACAATTTCACGGCGCATTGATTCACGTAATTTTGCATCTAAATTTGAAAGTGGTTCGTCCATTAAAAAAACTTGCGGTGCACGAGCAATTGCCCGTCCAATTGCCACTCTTTGACGTTGACCACCAGAAAGATCGCGCGGTTTTGAGTATAGATAGTCACTTATTTTTAAAATTTGGGCAACATTTTTTACTTTTGAGTCAATAATGTCGCGTCTTTCTTTTGCAATTTTGAGTCCAAAAGAAATATTATCATAAACATTCAAATGCGGATAAAGGGCATAAGACTGGAAAACCATTGCAATATTTCGCTGATGGGGTGGTAGGTTATTATACCGTTTGCCATTAAAAATTAAATCACCTTGAGTAATTGAATTTAGGCCGGCAATCATTCTTAAAAGCGTTGTTTTTCCTGAACCTGAAGGTCCTAAAAAGATGCAAAAATTACCACTTTCAATTGTAAGATCGATTGCCTCGAGTGTATATTTGTCATTACCTTCATATTTTTTTGAGACATTATTAAGAACAATTTTGGCACCTTTTGTTTCTTCTTGTTGTTGTCCAATTTTTGCAACCATCTTATTTAAATCAATTTGATTTAAATCTAAATTAAGATCTTCAAGTTCAAAAAGTTTTTTATTTTTTTCCATAATTAACCTTTAACAGCTCCTTCAGAAAGTCCGCCAATTATGTATTTTTGTAAATACATAAATAAACCAAGCGCAGGAAGAGCCGCAAGTAGAGCCCCAGCTGCATAAGCGCCAGCATTGACATGTTTTGGCTCGACATTAATAAATGTTTCAAGACCGACAGCAAGAGTTAAGTCTTGAATATTGAAAAGAACAAATCTTGGTAAAATAACATCGGTAAATGGTGTTAAAAAAGATCAAAGGGCAACCATAATTATTGCAGGTCGTAAAACCGGTAGTAAAATTTTGAAAAAAACACCAAAATTTGAACAGCCATCAATTTTTGCTGAATCATCAAGTTCGCGAGAAATACTATCTAAATAAGCTTTGAGCATAAAAGTATTTCCAGAAACGGCCCCACCTGAGTAAATAATTACTAACATAAATATCGGTGAAATTCCGCCAATTTGGCCAATTTGGACTAAAATATAGAGAAAAATTAACGAAGAAGTTGCCGGAATCATTTGCAATAACATAATTATTGTCAAAGAATGTTTTGAACCTTTAAAGCGAAAACGTGAATAAGCATAACTATTTAGTGCAACGGCGGTAGTTGAAATAACCATCGTTAAAAGTGCAATTGTTAGCGTATTTCCGTACCAAGAGAAAAAATAAGACCGTTCAGAAGTAAATAAATAAGTGAAATTATCAAAACCAAAAACAAACGGTGTAATTGTAATAAGTCGAGTATTAGCAACATTAAAAGTGGCAATAACTAGCGAAACTATTGGAAATAAAACAACAACAGACCAAGAAATTAAAATTAAATAATTAAGAAAAATTCAAAGTAACTCAATTGGCTTAATATCGCGTTCATCACTTAAATTTAGACGTTTTTTTGGACTAGCATTTTTGGCAACAAACTCAAAACTAGCAATTTTTGGCACTAATAAGTTCATAATTTTATCTCCTTTGCATTGATTTTATAAAACCACGAAGGGCAAAACTAATACTAATTAGCGCTGCCAGTGTTGAAAGTGCGGCGGCAAAAGCTTGGTGTCCATCAATTTTTATTCCTTGAGTTGTTAGCTTAAACACTCAAGAAATAATAATGTCAGTTGAGGCCTCACCAAATGGGGAGGCATTTGCATAAGCTGGCCCACCGCCTGTGAAAATTGAAATTGTTGTAAAGTTATTAAAGGCGCCGACAAATTGTCCAATTAACATCGGTGCAATTCCCAGAAGTAGCTGGGGAAGCGTCAGTTTTCAGAAAATTTGCGATTTAGAAGCCCCATCAACCGCACCAGCTTCGTAAATTTCACCCGAAATTGCCTGCAGATTTCCGGTTACAAGCATAAAAATAAAGGCATAACTAATTCAAGTCTGGACAACAATTAATAAAACTCGGGCCGTACCAATTTGATTTAGTCAAGAAATTCCGTCTTTAATAAGTCCTAAATTAATTAAAATTAAATTAATATAACCTTTTGAATCAGCGGCAAACATTGAACGAATAAAAGACAAAGAAACAAACGCCGGCACTGCTCAGGGTAAAATAAATATAAGCCGAAAAATTTTTTTACCTTTAATTCGGGAAGAATTTGTTAAAATTGCAATTAAAATTCCTAAACCAATCGGAAAAAGTGTTGATAAAACCGTCCAAATTGCGGTTCAACCAAGAACTGAAGCTAGTGATTGAAACAGTCCAAGTTGGCGATAATCTCACCATTTTCCTCATTGTTTAAGTCCAACTCAGTTAACTGTTTGACCTGGGGCGGCATGATTGTAGCCATAGTCAGTAAAAGAAATTAAAACTGAAGTAATTATTGGCGCAGCAACGATAAAAATCATTAAAGCATGACCAATTAGTGAAATCATTCACGGAAATCCGGTAGTCTGAAGTCACTGTTTTGAATAGAGTCATTTTCCCGGAACAACGCCAGCTTCCATTGCTTTTGCAATTCTTCAGGCCGAAATTGCCCCAATTATAAAGTAAACTAGCACAAAAGCCATTAAAATTACCGACAGGACGCCACCAAAAAGGTAAAAACGTGCATCAGTAAAAATACCATCCCGGGGCGAGTGTAAATTTGCTCCTAAGTCAGCAAAGCCCGGAATCCCGCCCATTTTTGACCAGTAAGCCCCAAATGAAAAGGGAATTATAAAAGCATAACAAATTATACTAACAACTGAAAGTAAAGATCCTTTGATAAACTGGCGAAATACAAATAATTCAGCAAGTCCTGGGAAGATTAAATTCAAAAAGAAGCTAATAAAACGGACGTTTTTTATTGTCTCAACAGGATAAGATTTTAGTGCTTCATTTGCTTTTGATTCATAAATTTTTTTGTTAACTTTTAGTTCATTAAAATAACGGTAATTATTTGTTTTGAGAATTTGTTTGAATTTTGTTATTTTTGAGCTCAAAAACAGCGTTCTTTTTTGGTCAGTTTTTGCAATTTTGGCTTGTTTTTGCAAGTTTTTAAAGGCTGTTTTGGCAATTTCATTTTGCTGCAATCTTTTTTTGTTTTTAGCAACACTCTCGACATAATTTTGCTTAATTTCACTGATTTTTGTTTTAATTTCTTCTTGCTGAGTTTTAAAATCTGGACTTGATTTTAAAACTTTAAGCTCGTATTTTGCAAGAATTTTTTCATTTATAAATTTTATCCGTGTCTTAAAGTCTTCGATCGTTTTTTCTCTGGTTGCCCAGCCGAGATCCTGAAGATAATGACCTTTGTATGAATATTGCTTTAAATATTTAGCTTTTTGGAGCAAAATTTGCCATTTTAGACTTGATTTTGCCAGTTTTTTTATCAAAAAACTACCATAAAAACCAAAATAATGACTTTTAATTAAATCAAAAAGTTGTGCATTTTCATCTTTTAATTTATGGAAAAAATCTAATTTATCTTTTAAAATTTGGCCGTGATTCTCAAGGGAAATATCTAAATCTGGAATTTCAAAATTTTGATTTTTTTGAATGGCGTAAAATAATTTAATTGCCTGATCAAGGAAATTTATTTTTGTCTGGGACAAACTAAAGGCAAGATATTTTTGTTTTTGAGCGCTAATTTTGTTAATTTGTGAATTAATTTCTTGCTTAAATTCATTTAGTTTGCTAATATTTTTGGACTCAAAAGCAATAATTTCCTGCTTTTTTTCGCTAATTAATTCCTTTTGGGCTGCATTTTGCTGATTTGCTTGCTGTTTTAGGAAATCAATTGCATTTTTATAACTATATTCGAGCGAAATTATTTTTTGTTTTGCTTTGAGTTCTAAATTTGATTTTCTTTTTTTATATAAGTCAGTTTGTAACTGTTTGGTTTCAGTGTAATTTTTTTTAGCTAAAGCTGATTTTTTTAAGAGTTCTTCTTGTTTTTGTTTAATTTGCTGATAAAAATTGACAAAAAAATCACTTTTTAGTTTTGATTGGACTAAGAATTTTTTGCCGTCTTCATCAAGAAATTGGCTAATTTTGTTTAGGTCAAAGTCAAAATCTTGGTATTTTCTAACATAATTTAGGCAAACTTGGAAAATAAAGTGCTTTTTTATTAAGTCAACTTCAGATTCTAAGGTTGATTTTTTTGTTTTTTCAAACAATTCAACTTTAACCTGCGGGCTATCTTCTGTTTGGTTGAGTGATTTTGAAAAATCTTTAAATCAACTGCGAAGATTTTTGAGCTCTTTTTCGATTTTTTTTAATTTCAAAATTGAGCAATTTTTCAACTGAAACTGCAAAATTAAGTTTAATATAAGCGTCTTTGAGAACTTTTAGCTCATTTTTAAAGGCGATTTTTTGACTATGTAATTCGCGTTTTAGATTATCGCGAATTGTTTGCCTGGCCCGTAAAAATAGCTCTTTTTCAATGTTTTCTTGAATTTTGATCTTATCTAAAAATCTTGAGTGAGTAATTTTTGCACTATGATAATAAGATTTTAGCGTTTTAGCCTCAATATCAATAATAGTGTCAAATTTCTTGCCATAATAATTATAGAGTTGTAATTTATGCATTAAAACCGCCACTTGCTAATTTGTATTTTGTAATAATTCGTTTAAGTCGGTAAATGTAAGTTGAATAAATCAAGACAACAACAATCAACCCAGAAAAAATAGAGATAAAAATTCCGCTTATTAATTCAGCACTATTTAATTTTTCTGCTCCTTGAAAAAAAGGATAGCCAGCCATTGAGCCAAAGACAAAAATCCAAAAAAAGTAGAAAAAATAGCCAATTTTTACTTTTGAATAAGCCAGAAAAAGGTAGATTCCAAAGAAAATCACAAATAAATTTGTCCCAATATAAGCACTTAATTTTCCGGCTGCTAAATTTGAGGCTAAAATTTCCCGTTGATCTTCCAGATTTGTTTTACTGATTTGATCTAAATGTGTCCCAAAAACAAAAGGGATTAAAATTCAACTAATAAGTGCAATTGACAAAAAAGCACTTAAACTAATTAGCAAATAAAAATGTGACTTTGGGATGTTAATCTTAAATTTAAAAACAGGCCCCATTTTTAACTAAAATTTACAATAACCCTGCTAGTTCCTTGGTTTGCAAGAAGAATTTTTTTGTAGTATTCAATTGCAACTTTGTCAAAAAATATTTTGGCAAAATCTTCTTCGTTTTTAATTTTGTCTAAAACACTTTTGTGGAAAACTTCTGAACCAAAAGTTTGATCATTTCAAGCACCCCAAACTGTTGAACTAAATTGCGGATTTGATCTGTCAAAACGGGAATTATCAGTATTAAGAATTCCAACACCTTGGTTTTCAATAGTTTTATCTGAGTCAATTACGTTAAGAATTTTGTCAAAACTTTTTGATTTTAAGTATTCGCTAATAATTTGCTCAGCATCACCTAAGGTGTATTTGTCAACAGTTTGACCTGATTTTGTGGTAGTTTTTTGTGCTTTTGTTTGCTTAATTGTCTCAGGACTAACAAATGAGCGAATTAGGGCAGCACTAACATAATTATTTAAATAAGCACGCGCAATTTTTTCAATTGTTGCATCAGCAGCTGGATTTTTGGCAATTAATTTTGCTTTTTCTTGAATTTCTTTGATTTCAGCAGCAATACTTGCCTCAAGTTTTGTCAGATCGTGATTATTTTCCAAAATTAATTTACTGTACTGTTCAATTTTTTGGTCTTTTTCAGATTGCTCATCACCATTTGCGCCAAAAAGGAAAGCCTCAACTTTACGAACGTGCGCGGTAGTATCACTTTGGGAAATATCAAGATCGTATTTTCCAACTTTTGCATCTTTAATTCCAACTTTGAAAAAACTCTGATCAATTTGTCAGCTCTCACCATTTCCGGTGAATTTAGATAAATCTGTTTGACCAAAAATTGTTGCCAAAGTGTTACGGATTGCCGCAAATTTTTGGTATTTTTCAATTAATTGATTAATTTTATTAGCACTCTCAACTAGGCTGGCATCAAGATTGTCTGTTTCAATTCTAGCACCAAAAGTGAGATAATTTTCTTCTGAGCTAGCATCTGGATTTGTTGTTTTGTCTCAATTTGACTCAACTGTTTGGTTAATATACTTTGGATTTGCTGTTTTTTGAATTTGGGCATTTATTGCATTTTCAATTTCATTATCGTCTGTATATCCTAAGTCTTTTTTAAGTGTTTCAAATTTTACACTAAGAGGTTGATTAATTTTTTCAACTTCCTGTTTGATTTGATTTGTTAGCGATTTTACAAACGGAATTTTTGAATCATCTTGGAAATAAGCGGTGTTTGTTTTAGCCGAAAACATTATTTTAAAAAGATCATTTAGGGCCTGTTTTCGCTCAGGAGAAGATGAATTATTTCGTGAGTTGATCAAAAAAGATCATGAACCTAGGGCCTGTTTAAAATCAGTTTCATTAGTTGCTTTGGTGATGTTAAAAAAAGACTTGGCATTTGCAGATTTTTCTGAGTTTTGCACATCTCAAGTTCCAATAATTGCAAATTTTAGTTTCTTTTCTTTCATTAGTCGAAAAATTGTATTTTGGGTAACATTCATATCAGATTTAATAATTTGAGCTAAATCTGCCTGTGAAATTCCCTTTTTAGACCAAATTGAATTTTTATAATCAGCCTCACTTCCATAAGCAGCTTTAAAAACTGGGTAGTAAATTTTTGCCACTGATTTAAAAGCTTCACGGAAATACTGCTGGTATTCATTGTTTTCAGGTTTTAAATTAGAATCAACAACCAGATCAATATCACTATGAAGAAGACCAGAAGTAAACTGATTATTTTTAGTATATAGCAATTTTGACATTAAATTCAAGGGTTTTCCGTCTTCGTCTTTTAAATTTTCGCGCTGAGCAATTTTTTCAAGTGCACCGGCAAGAACACCATTTCCGTACCAGAAGTCTTGGATTCTAAACAGACCTTCGCCTTTTTCAACAAGCTCGGCAAGAGAATCTGTATCTGGATTTTGTAAAATTGTCCGAGTTTGGTCTTCGTTTTCTGTTGAAGCTAGAACAATTCCTTCTTTGTTGTGTTGGATTCCAACAAATTCTGAGTGGACTCTGTTATTTTTTAGGCCAAAAACAGTCCCGAAATTTTTCATATTTTCTTTTTCTATTGCTGTAGCCCCAATTTGGTCTGTAATTTCATTAAATAAATTAGGCAAAAAATCATTCAAATAAGAAACCGCTCCACCTTGGACTAAGTCGGTAATTCGGTCTTGAGGTGCATAGAAAATATCAGGCGTATTGTTTGTGTCTGTGTGGCCAACTGTTGAAAAATCTAGTGCTGAAAAGACATTTTTGGAAATAGTTCTAATTTTAAAGCCGTTTTTTGTTGCTGAATCTGTTTTGTTAAATTCTTCAATATTTTGTTTTCAATAATTTGTCTGGGCTGGGTCAACGGCGACAATAATTTCTTTATTATGTGCAAATTCGTTTACAGGACCCCCACAAGCTATTAAGGCAATTGGGCTAAAAGAAACCATTCCAAAAATTGATTTTGTTATTTTCTTCATGATAATTCCTTTCAAAAAAAACACTTTTACATCTATTTAAAAACAATTTTGTGTTTATAAAAGCCAAAAACTGAAATAATTAAGCTAAAAAAGCTAAAAAATGGAAAAACATTAGTAAAAATTGACAAAAATACTACCCATTTATAATCTTCAGTTTTTGAAAGAATGTAAATCAAGTGAATACATAAGAAAATATTGACAACTCAAGCTGTTATGCTAATAGATATTATGAATTTTCAAAAATAACTACTAAATTCGTTAGATAAAATTAGACTTCAATTTTCGGAAATTTTCCATTCATATTTTCCAAAAGCTAATAAAACTAATACTCAAAAAGTAGAAATTACAAAATTTCCAATAAATAAATAAAAGTATTCGATGATTTTAGGACGGTACTTTCGTTCAAGAGGCAGTTTTCCTAAAAAAATATACCGAAACCTTGTTTTTAACGTTGGTTTTGAATTTGTCATATGTCTATACGTACTCTTTTGTAATTTTATCAAAAAAAATAATTTTTTATTAAAAAATTAAAAAAATATAAAAAAATTCTTATAAAATTATTTTTTTGTGAAAAATCAATATTTTTCTTTATTTTTTGCAAAATTAATGTATAATTATTTCATCTATTAAAACCAGTTTTCCCGAGTTTCCTAGCTTGATGTCAAAAATTCATTTTTTATTAAATACAAATATGCAAAAAAACACCCGTAAATCGGTGTTTTTGGTGGTAAAACCTTAATTTTTATAATTTTGAAATTAACCTTTTGCAAAAAAAAAAAAAAAATGTTTGGTCTAAGAAAAAATTATGTTATAATAAACTTCACTAAGAATAATTAATAAATGAATATTAGAATTAAGGAGAAATAGTTATGTTTTTTGTCTAATAAAATCACAAAATGCGAATTTTCCGTCATATTTTTAAATATGATGCAATGCCTTAAATTTAACCGTTTAGAAATCTATAAATTTAAGGCTTTTAATTATGGCTCTTTCAAAACTTCACATATTTTTTTAGGCTCAATGCAAATAAAAATGAGTTTTCTATTTGCATTGAGTTTAAATAGCAGTTGTATTTTTTTATGATTTTGTTGCTTTATCCGTAAATTGATTTTTGCCAGTGTTTTAAACTAAAAAAGTAGTTTAAAAATTTCAAATTTTGCTTTTTAAGTTAAAATTTTAACTTTTTTAGTTTAGTTTATTTGATTATCTAAAGAATGGTATTTTCTAGGCCAGCTTAGAAGGTGACTAAAAAAAAATATCTCATCCAATCATTATTTAGAGACAGTCTGAAAAAATAATTAAAAAAAAATAAAAAGAATTTTTTTATGCTAAAATAGTAGAATGCAATTTTTTTATTATTTAAATATAAAAATTTAAATTTTGCATTTATTTTTCGGCAAGTTATATTAAATTATTTAAATTTTTGCCAATAATTTGCCAAATTTTTTTATTATTTAGGTGTAAACATGCTTTTTGACTATGAAAAAAGTCTAATTCGCAAAAATTCGCGCGGAAAAATATACCTAGGACCGCTTGGCTTGTTTTTGAAGGATGAAAAGTTTCATTTTTATTTTTGATCTCCTGATGCAATTTCAGTTGAATTTTTAATTTATAAACATTTTGAAGATTCAACCCCTTTTAAAACAATAAAAATGAAAAAAACAAAAGGAGCCTGGTTTTGCAAAATTAGCAAAAATTTTGAATCATATTCATATAATTTGAAGGTTGAACACTCTAATTCAACAACAACTTTCGCACTTGATCCATATGCATTCAGCCTTGCTCCTTTTGATTGAACTAAAAATGAAACTCCTAAAGCCTTTTTAATTGATATTTTTTCAGAAAAAACCGGCCAAATGCCTTCAGATATTAACTTATTTGAGGCTGATCCCAAAATTGATGCCCAGATTTACGAGCTCCATGTTCGTGATTTTAGTTCGCTTTCAAAAAAAGTCCAATATCCTGGAACTTTTATTGGAGCGATTGATAATGGTATTTTTTCTTACTTAAATAAGCTGAATTTAAACTTTTTACAATTACTTCCACTCCATTCTTGCTATACTTTTGCCCAAAAAAGTGTTCCTATTCTCCATCAAGGCGACGGAAAAGGCCATTATAGTGCTTATAACTGGGGTTATGACCCAATTAATTTTTTTTCACTTAATTCTAGTTTTTCAACAAATCCACAAGACCCTTATGCAAAAATTGTAGAATTCCGTAATTTTGTTGATCAGGCTCACAAAAACAATATTGGAATAATTCTCGATGTTGTTTATAATCACACTTTTGAAAATTCAGTTTTTGAAAATGTTGCCCCAGGTCACTTTTATCGCGAAAATGCTGAAATTTTTCCAGTTGGTTTCGCGCCTTTAGACTCCCAAAAACCGATGGCTTTTAGGCTAATTTTAGACTCACTGATTTTTTTTGTTAAATATTATAAAGTTGATGGATTTCGTTTTGACTTAGCTTCATTTTTAGATAAAAAATCACTTAAAATTATCGATACAGAACTAAGAAAAATTAATCCTAACATTTTATTATACGGAGAAGCTTGAGATTTTAGTGACTTACCTTTTACTAAAAGATTAACGAAAGGAAAAGAAGGTAATAATTTTAATTTTGGATATTTTAATGACACAATTCGAAACGCAGTTCGAGGTAGTGACTCGCCAAATGACAAAGGCCTTATTTTATCAAAAAATGCTGTAAAATTCGGCGCTTATGTCTCTTCAATTCCAGGAAATATTGCTGATTATGATTTTAAAGATTTTTACCACTCTAAAAAACGCTATGATCTTTTTGCTAATGAAATTAGCTTAAATTTAGCATATTTGACCTGTCATGATGGGCCGACTTTAGCTGATAAAATTTTGTCTTCATCACCAAAAATCGGAAAAAAACAATTTATTGAAACTTACCGGCAAGCCTTAATGCTAGTTTCTTTTGTCCAAGGGAAAGTGCTTTTTAGCTCCGGAAGTGAGTTTTGTTTTTCAAAAGTTTGTGATTTTTCTGGCGCAACTTATCAAGCTTGCCATCCAAATTTAAATCAAAAAAATCCACCTTTTGAGTTTTTAAATGCAGATTTTTTTGATTTTAATTCTTATAAGACAACAGATTTTACTAACGGTTTAAAATTTGATATTTTAAAAAATAAGCAAATTGAAGAACAAATTTTTAATTTTTTTGCCAAAATTAACGAATTTCGGCAAAAAACAGGGTTTTTTAGACTAAAAACAAATCAGCAAATTAAAGATTGTCTAAATTTTGAAACTGTTGACAAAAACAAAGGATTAATTATTTTTCAAATTGACTTAGAAGGTCAGTCTGTCAAAATTATTCACAATTTTTCAAACAATCAGTATGACTATAATTTTGATGACTTTGAGATACTTTTTAATTCAAAATTGAATAATATTAACAATTTAATTCAACCTCATCAGTCTATTTTGCTAACAAAAAAGGATTAATTTTTACTAAAATGAAAACAAATTTAAAAGATAAAGTAGTATACCAAATTTTTGTCAGATCATTTTATGATGCAAATAATGACGGAAATGGCGATATTCTTGGAATTTATAATAAACTTGAATATCTTAGCGATTTAGGAATTGACGCAATTTGACTAACCCCATTTTATGAGACTAATTTTGTCGATGCGGGTTATGATGTTCTTGATTATAAGTCAATTTGGTCTAAATTTGGTAGTCTTAATGACTTTGCTAAACTCACCAAAAAAGCCCGTGAATTAAATATAGATATAATAATTGACGTGGTTTTAAACCATGTTTCAAGTCAGCATTCCTGATTTAAAAAGGCAATTGAATCGCCTGACAACAAAGAGCATAATTATTTTATTTGAAGAGAAAAATTAAGCCCTGAAGAACAAAAAGCGACTTCAATTTTTGGCGGATCAGCCTGAGAATGACAGCCAGACGTTCAAAAATATTATTTCCACCTTTTTAGCACTGACCAAGTTGATTTAAATTGAGCCCATCCAGACACACAAGCTGCTTTTGTTGACATTATTAATTTTTGGTATGACCTTGGAGTTCGCGGTTTTCGCCTTGATGCCATCAAACATGTTGCTAAAAATTTTGAAAATGTTGAACAAAATCCGTATTTTTCCTGATGCAAAGGCGCCCAAGAATATCTTGAAAAATTTAACGAACTTGCCTTTAAAAATAAGCCTGATGCCTACACTTTTGGTGAGGCTAGCGGGATAACTGTTGAAGAATTAATAAAATATGGGGCTGGAAAGTCACCTTTGGCCAATAATTTTTTTAACTTTTCATGATGATGAATCGGCTGGTCAAACAAAACTGGCAGAAACGGATTTAATGCAAATTGAGACTATCAAGATTTTATTAACGCCCAAATCCCTTTTCAACACAATGAAGAAATTAGCCCTAGTTTAATGAGCAATTTTCTTTCAAATCATGATACTTCCAGGGCAATTTCTCGTTGAGGTGACTATCCATTTTTCTGAAAAGAATCAGCAAAATCGCTAGCTCTTTTACTTTTTTCAATGCGCGGAATTCCAATAATTTACTATGGTGAAGAAATTGGAATGACCAATTCCTATTTTGAAAACAGACAAGATTTTGTTGACATTGATATGAAAAATGCTTTTGCTTCACTTGTTGACAGAGAAAAAATTTATTCTGAATCAGAAATGTTAATTTATGCAAATATTAACAGTCGCGATTCAGGAAGAGGTCCTTTGCGCTGAAATTTAGACAAAAACAACGGATTTTCAAGCCAAAAAGCCTGAATTAACACAAGCCTTGATGACCCGCGAATGAATGTTAAGAGTCAAACTTTAGACAAAAATTCAATTTTAAATTTTTATAAAAAATTAATTTTTCTTTATAAAAATGATTTAAAAGATTTGCTTGTTGACGGAAAAGCAAAATTAGAAATAACCAAAGACGGAATTTGCAAAATTAGCCGTGAATTCAAAGGTGAAAAATTAATTTTTTACTTAAATTTAACAAAAAAAGAATTACCTTTTACCGAAAAAATTCAGCAAAAACCCTTGCTTTCTTCATATCAGGATCTCAAAAAACCTGAGGATTTTTTCCGCCCGTTTGAGTCAATTTTAATTAAGGAATAAAATGAAAACTAACCAATTTTTAACGTATGATAATTTTAAAAAACTAGTTATTCAAAATGGCTTTGACCGAAGATTTACAGGAAAAACTGAATCAATTTTTGCCTTAACAAATGGATATTTAGGTCTCAGAAGTAGTGACGAAGAACCTGATTATTATAATAAACCAGGATTTTTTGTAAGTGGTGTTTTTAACAAAGATGTTGAACATGAAGTTCCGGAAATTTGTAATTTAGCAGATTTAATTACAACCCCAATGTTTATAAATGAACAGCCATTAATTCTTGACTCTGAAGACCAATATCAAAAAGTTTTTGATATAAAAAATGGATCTCTATCGCGTTCAGTTAGACTTAGCCGCCAAAAAAATACTATAAAAATCGAGACTTTTCGTTTTGTTTCACATCAAAACCTCAATTTTTATGCCCAAAAAATTGAGGTTGAAATTCTTGAAGTCAACCCTGAAAACGAATATGTTCAAATTGAATTTCGCCCACAAATTAATGCCCAAAATACAAACACAGGAACTCAACACTTTGCCGAAGGTGAAAAATTTCGCCCTTTTGAAAACGCTCTACAGTTAAAACAACGCTCAACTAGCTCAAATTTGTTAGTCATTCACAATTTAGTTTGCCATTTTGAAGTCAACGGCCAAAGAATAAAAGCTGGAGACGATAATTTTCAAGTTGATGCCTCAAGACGACTAATACTATTTCGAATCAAAGGAAAATTCAAAAAAGGCACAAAACTAAGCCTGATAAAATTAATGTCAGTTCATACTTCCATTGATGACTCCGAAAATTTAATTGAGGATTCTAAGCTCGAAAAACAAGCAAATTTAACACTAAAAACTTTACTAAATGCCGATTTTCATGAGTCTTTTTTAGAATCAAGCCAGGCTCTTGACAAAAATCTATGACAAAAATTTCTTGTCAAAATTGATTCAAATTCCCAATTTGACCAGCTTGGACTTGATTTTGGACTTTATCATCTAAATGGACTTTTTCGAAAAAATTCGACCGAAATTAACGCAGGAGCAAAAGGTCTAACCGGCGAAGGATATCAAGGCCATACCTATTGAGATTCAGAATTTTTTATTAATCCTAATTATCTTTTTGTTGAACCTAATGTTGTCAGAAATTTATTAATTTATCGTTATAAAGGCTTAGATGCTGCCCGAAAAAAAGCCGCTTCTGTTAAAGTCAGACCTCAAGAATCCAACCTTGAAGGAGCCCAATTTCCCTGAGAGATGGCACTGCCTAAAGATGGCGAAGTCTGTCCAATTTGAGGCCAGGTTGATATAATTTCTGGAAAACAAGTCCCAATTGCCTCTGCCCGTCAAGAAATTCATGTCTCAGCTGATATTGCATATGCAATTCAACAATATTTTGTTGTTACTTTGGATCAAGATTTCATGGAAAAATACGGCTATGAAATAATTTTTGATACTGCTTGATTTTACACTAACCGGGCTGAAAAAACTACTGACGGAAAATTTGAAATTAATGATGTAATGGGTCCAAATGAATACAAAGGCAATATTAACAATTCGGCCTACATTAATGCAATGGCAAAATATAACCTTGATCTAGCGCTTTTTTATTTTGAAAAAATAAAAAATACCCCAGTATTTGCTGAGGTTCTTGCAAAAATTCCTTATAAAATTGATTTTGAAAAAATCAAAAATGTTGGCCAAAATTTAGTCCAACAAAAACCAAATTCTGAGCTAATTATCGCCGAAAATGACAGCTTTTTAGAACTAGAACGAAACGATATTAGCGAATTTAAAATGCTTGGTGATGCAGGAAAAAAACTTTTTTCACTTGTAAAAGGGCAAAAAATTCTTGCATCTCAACTAGTTAAACAAGCTGATGTTGTCTTACTTTTATACCTATTTCCTGAACGCTATTCTGAAGAAATTAGAGCAAAAAACTTTGATTTTTACGAACAAATTACAACACATGACTCCTCACTTTCGGCGGCAACTTATGCAATTGAAGCAATAAGACTTAACAAAATCGACAAAGCTTATCAACTTTTTCAGTACGGAATTAACATTGATTTAGGTCAAAACATGAAAAGTTCTGATGCTGGAATTCATGCAGGATCGCTTGCTGCAATTTGACAAATGGTTGTTTTTGGCTTTGGTGGTCTAACTTATTTTGACCATAAAATTCATTTAAAACCTAATTTACCAAAAGAGTGAAATTCATTAATTTATAACTTTAGTTTTCAAGGTGCAAATTTACAAGTAAGAATTGATCACTCAACTTTTAGGGTTGAAAATTTCAATAAAAAACCTGTAAAAATTTGAATAAATAATCAAGAAGAACTTATAGAAAGCGTGCATTTTTTTGCAATAAACCATGAAAATTAAAGGACTAATATTTGATCTGGATGGAATAATAACAGATACTGCCCAATTACATTTTTTAGCCTGAAAACAATCACTTTTAGCCGAAAATATTGACTTTAGCGAGACTGAAAATGCCCAATTAAAGGGACTATCAAGAAAAGAAACGCTAAAAGCAATTTTAGAACTAAAAAAACTGACCTGAGATGAACAAAAAATTGACAATCTCTGTTTTAAAAAAAATGAAATTTACTTAAAATTACTTGAAAATCTAAATAAAGACCATCTTTTGCCAGGAATATTAGATTTACTAACAAGTGCAAAAAGTAAAAAAATGAAAATTGCACTTGCCTCAAGTAGCCTTAATGCCCCTTTAATTTTAGAAAAACTTGGAATTATTGCTTTTTTTGACTATATTGCTGATCCTAAAAAAATCAAAAAACCTAAGCCAGCGCCTGATATTTTTCTATTAGCTTCAGAAGGATTGTCTCTAAATCCCGAAAATTGCATTGGCTTTGAGGATTCTCTTTCAGGGTTTTTATCAATAAAAAGTGCGAAAATGAGATCGGTTGTTGTTTCTTTGGATCAATTTAGTGAATTTAATCAAGCTGATTTTTGATTTTCATCAACAGATCAGCTTAAAATCGACCATATTTTAACAGTTTTAAACAGCTAGTCCAAAAAATCTTTTTTAAATAACAAATTACTAAAAAAAATTCAGACACAAATAATTAAGCATCAACCCCATCTTTCTAAGAAAATTTTCCATTTTTCTTGATAAATTCCACTATCATTTTTCAGAAAAACCATTAATTTTCTATTTCTTTCTGCGCTAACAGAGATTTATTTTTCATAGATTTATCAAACTTTTTTGGCAATTTCTTATTAAACTGTTTCTTAAAAATGCAAAATTGACTTTTTGTGTCAATTTTGCATTTTTCTTTTTTATAAATTTGTCTAAATTCTTCCCGAAAATGCAAAATTGCAATTTTTAACCTTTAGATTTGTCAATTTTAATGTCCCGAGTTTCCCAGTTTCATAAGGTAATTTTAAAAAAGCATCTGGTTTTAGGCAGTTTTTAAGTTTTTTGGTAAAAGTTACTTACAATTTTTTTAGTGATTTATTAAGATATCAAAGTAAAAATCATACCTATTTCAAATATTCGGATCACTAGGAACACCATCTCGATTTTTAAATATCATTTGCTGATCTAAAGTGTTAAATTCAACCCTTTGCCTTAATTTTTGCAACATCGTTACTAAACCAACTTAGTTAATTTTTGTTTTTTCATAATTTATAATTATACCATAAAATTACTTAAAATGCTAGTAAATGATAGTAATAAAAATTAAGATTTTAAAATCAAAAAACACCGATTTACCGTTGTTTTTTCATATTTAGATTCACTAAAAAGCGAATTTTTGTCTTAAAACTGGGAAACTCGGGAAATTCTTCCCGAAAATGCAAAATTGCAATTTTTAACCTTTAGATTTGTCAATTTTAATGTTCTTAGATTTGTCTTGAACTATGAATCTGTATCGCTTGATTTTGACGCACCTTTTTGAAGATACCTAAAATTAGCGTGCTAATTTGTATTAATTTATTCTTTTTAAATGAAATTTTCACAAAAATTCTCAAATACATGTTACAATTTTATATTAAAGAATTTTAATATTAAGGAGAAAAAATGAAGAAAAAACTAAAACTTTTTAAGTTTATAACTAATATTATTGCTTTTTCATCATTAAGTCTAAGTGTTTTTGGGTCGCTTTGACACTTTCAAAATACAAAAACCTATTCAGATTTTAAACTTGAAACTCGTGATATAGATTTATCAAATTCAAAAAACCGGTAAATTTTGATGATTTAGTCCAAATTATTTCGACCAAAAACCAACAAAATTCGCTTGTCATCAACGCAAATATTAAAAAGCCAAAACACATCTAAACAAAACAAGTACTAATTCAGACTCTCCTAATCTAGATGATATCGAAATTCAAATTAATCAAGAAGGTGAGGTAATTTTAAATAGTGCTTCACTTGAATTCGTTAACAAAAAAGCTGAACTCTATTTTGAAGAAGGTGTGCCAAAACTAAAATTAGAAGGTTACGTTTTTGACTTTAGAGAGCTTCAAAATCAAATTCGGGTTGAAAAAACCTTCTTTTTCCTTTTGCCTTTTATTCCATTTATTTCAAACGCTGTCGCAGCTGCCATTGCCGCAGTAGCAGTTTCCACAGCTGCTGCGGTAGCTGTGGAAACTTTTCCAAAGGTTGTTGATGATGTAGGTAGATGATTTGGGAACCGTGAAAGTTACTATACGTCAGATGATTATAGTCCTGTTCATGACCCAGCTAATAATAACCCTGTTACTTGAAGAACTGAAAGCTCAATTGTGGTTGACTTAGATAAATTGCCAAAAGCAAAAGGTGAGCCTAGTATTAAAGAAATAGCAAATACAGCGACTTTAGAACTTTCTATTGTAAAAGCAAAAGATAAGGAAAAATTAAAACAATACACTGGAATTCATCCTGCATGATTTTTTAATTTTCACAATGAAAAGTTAGAACCTCATTTTGTTATTAGTAAACAAGCAATTCCAGAACCTGCAGCTTGACTTTTAGCGGTTGGAAGTTTGCTAGCCCAATCAGAATTAACCAAAATTATTATTAATAACTTGCTACCTAGTTCAGTAAAAAATAATAAAAATGTTGACGACCTTAAAATTATGGATAAAAAACTAAATTCACCTATTGATTTTTATTCATATAATGAACCAGTTATGAAAAGTTTGGCTGAAAAAACAAAATATACAGCAAATTTGATAGTGAGAAATAGATGGTCATGAGATCCAACTAATAATTTAAATAAAGATATCGGTTTTACTAAAGATCACTTTGTTGTTGGAGAAGGTCTAGCTAATGATGCTATTGATTGAACTAACCCTAAAAATGCGTTTGATATTTATGATACAAGTAAAAATGGAAATGAAAATGAAAATGAAAATGGAAATGAAAATGGAAATGAAAATAAAAACATACCATCATACGTAAAAATATATTTTCCCAGTTATCATGTAAGGAGAGCAAGAATGATAAAGCGAAAATTCGGAAAGAGGGAATTTATACCAAGAGAAAAAATGTTAAATGTTGAAAAGGTGCATTTTTTATATGGAGAAGCAATTAGATTCAGTAACTAAGGCAAAAAAACAGTTAATTAAACTAAAATATATAGAAATTAACATTAAAAGTCGCTGTTCAGTTGGCAATATGACTAAGGATGATGTTGATTTAACTTCTGATTGTTATTATAATAATTATCCATTTACAAATTTTTTATCCAATTATCTTTATGATAACATCTTCGATCCTAATCCAATTGAAAGAATTATAAGTTTAAATTATAAACAAGAAGATTATGTTTATAATTTAAAACTGGAAGATATCCCGAAAAGTGCGTTTTTTTCCAAAAAACTCAAAGATTTTCATTTTCATAACGATATTAAGTGTTTAATTGGCGACTGTCACCACATTGAATATTGTGAAATAAACGAAGAAGAAAATGTTGTTTATAAATCTGATCTTTATTCCGCATCTGCTTTACGCGATGGTAAAGCTTTTAAAAAGTTGTTGTTGTATTTGAAAACCTTGATGATATTGAAAAATGCGAATTTTCAATTTCTTATCCTGCTTATTTTTTGAAAAATATTTAAATCAAGAAGCAGATTGAGAGAAATTGAAGCTTTAATTATTAAGGAAATTCAGGAAAGTGTTCCTTATGCAAAGCCGAAAAATTTAGCAAATTACCACGAAAAAATCTTTGATTTTTTATCAAATAGATATGAATATAACTCAGAATTTCTAGACATAAATAAAGCATATTTAGGACAAAATGTAGAAAATATCTACAATTTGTTATTAAAAGAGAATTATAATTTTGGTGATAAAACGCAAATTGATCCAATTCAAAATGTATTTACTTTTGAAACTTATGAAAATTTGCTTAAAAAATTTGAAAAATACGGGATCAAAAAACTTAACTTAAATATTGAAAATCGTGATAAATTTATTCTTAGTTGATTTGATAAATTTGGTCCGGAATATCGCGAATATTGCATCAAACTTTTTGGTGAAGACGGAAAAAATTATTATGATCATGCGAATAATTGGACAAATAAAATCGAATTAATCTATTTGTTGCAAATTTTATTTGGCTCTAAATATTGAGTTGAAGATTGAGATTTTTATTATCCTACTGAACCTGATTTTTTTATTTTGCCAAGCTGAGCAAAATTAAAACTTGAAAATTTCGAAATTTTTTACTTTGGTGGACAAGAATATGGTCTTTTTGATGAAATAATTTCTCAATTTGACTCAAAAAAGCCAGTTTTTGATTTCAACCATATTACTACTCCGCCTATGGGTCGGCGATGCATGAATCTTGCCAATTGCATTGAAAAATTTTATTTTTATTGAATGTTGACGGTGAAAAAAATTTATTACTGATTTGGTCATTCAAATTTATATAATAATATTTATCAAGGTAAATACGAAATTTTAAAATATTATTTCAAACAAAAATTGGTCAAACTTGAACAAGATATTTTTCTGCGTGATGGCAAGGATCCGGAGTTCTATGTTTCTAGATCGCCAAGGCAAATCGATTTAGATAAAAATGTGATGGAATCATCTATGGAAGAATTAATTTTATATCGGGATGCGTTGAATAAATATTTAAAAGAAATAGACCATGAATTTGGGTTTTTTAGACGCTTTCTAGAAAATACTAATTTATATACCCAACAAGAAAAAGAATTAATTTTACAACAACACCTTATCTATTCTTCAGATAACGATGATAAAACTGAATATTATAATGAAATTGCAAGAGTAGATTTTCGCGGTTATAAAAGCAAAAAATTTATTGAGATAGAAGGGGAATCGTAGATCTTTTTGTTAATTAATAAATTTAAAGACAAAAGATTTAAGTTTATTTTTAAAATTCTTAACTTACTTTTTTAAATTCTTATTTATTTAAAAATAGCAATTTTGTTAGTTGAATTTATGTTTACTTGCGAAAATGTTACTGAATTTTAGCGGTTGGAAGTTTGCTAACCCAATCAGAATTAACCAAAATTATTATTGATACTTTCCTGCATAGTTCAGTAAAAGCTAAAATTAATGATAATTATTATGACCGTAAAAATATGGAGGAAAAATTAAAGTCCCCTATTGATTTTTATTCATTTAATGAGCCAGTTATGTGAACTTTGGCTCAAAAAACAAGAGATACAGCAAATTTGATTGTGGGAAATAGATGGTCAATTGATCCAAATAATAATTTAAATAAAGATTCCGGTTTTACTAAAGATCACTTTGTTGTTGGAGAAGGTCTAGCTAGCGATGCTATTGATTGAACTAACCCTAAAAATGCGTTTGATATTGATAAAAGTAAAGATGAAAAAATACCATCATACATAAAAATATATTTTCCCAATTATCATGTAAGGAGATTAAGAATGATAGGGGATGAGGAAAAGGGTATTGAGTCGGAATTTATACCAAGAAAAAAAATGTTAAATGTTGAAAAGGTGCATTTTTTATATGGAAAGGCAATTAGATTTAGTAACTAACGCAAAAAAACAATTAATTAAACTAAAATATATAGAAATTAATATTAAAAGTCGTTGTTCAATTGGCAATATGACTGATGATGATGTGGATTCAACGTCTGATTGTTATTATAAGAATTATCCATTTCCAAATTTTTTATACGATTACCTTAAAGAAACCTACAATCCTAATCCAATTGAAAGAATTATTAGCTTAAATTATAAACAAGAAGATTATATTTATAATTTAAAACTGGAAGATATCCCAAAAAGTTCGTTTTTTTCCAAAAAACTCGAAGATTTCCAATTTCATAACGATATTAAGTGTTTAATTGGCGACTGTCACCACGTTGAATATTGCGAAATAAACGAAGAAGAAAATGTTGTTTATAAATCTGATCTTTATTCTGCATCTGCTTTACGCGATGGTAAAGATTTTAAAAAAGTTGTTGTTGTCTTTGAAAACTTTGATGATATTGAAAAATGTGAATTTTCAATTTCTTATCCTGCTTATTTTTGAAAAATATTTAAATCAAAAAGCAGATTGAGAGAAATTGAAGCTTTAATTATTAAGGAAATTCAGGAAAGCGTTCCTTATGCAAAGCCAAAAAATTTAGCAAATTACCACGAAAAAATCTTTGATTTTTTATCAAATAGATATGAATATAACTCAGAATTTCTAGACATAAATAAAGCATATTTAGGACAAAATGTAGAAAATATCTACAATTTGTTATTAAAAGAGAATTATAATTTTGGTGATAAAACGCAAATTGATCCAATTCAAAATGTATTTACTTTTGAAACTTATGAAAATTTGCTTAAAAAATTTGAAAAATACGGGATCAAAAAACTTAACTTAAATATTGAAAATCGTGATAAATTTATTCTTAGTTGATTTGATAAATTTGGCCCAGAATATCGAAAATATTGCATCGAACTTTTTGGTAAAAGAGGCCAAACGTATTATGATATTGCGAATAATTGGACAAATAAAATCGAATTAATCTATTTGTTGCAAATTCTATTTGGTCCTAAATATTGAGTTGAAGATCTAGATTTTTATCCCGATGAGCCTGATTTTCTTATTCTACCAAGTTGGGCAAAATTAAAACTTGAAAATTTCGAAATTTTTTACTTTGACGGGCAGGAATATGGCCTTTTTGATGAAATAATTTCCCAATTTGACTCAAAAAAGCCAGTTTTTTGATTTCAACCATTTTACTATTCCGCCTATGGAGCTGGTGAAGCACGGATTTTGCCAATTGCATTAAAAAATTTCATTTTATTGAATGTTGATGGTCAAAAAATTTATTACTGATTTGGCCATTCAAATTTATATGATGATATTTATGGAGGTAAATACGAAATTTTAAAATATTATTTCAAACAAAAATTAGTCAAACTTGAACAAGATATTTTTCTGCGTGATGGTAAGGATCCGGAGTTCTATGTCTCATGACCACCAAGGCAAAATAATTTAACTAAAAATGTGATTGGATCATCTATGGAAGAATTAATTTTATATCGAGATGCCTTGAATAAATTTCTAAAAGAAACAGATCATGAATTTGAGTATTTTAGACGCTTTCTAGAAAATACTAATTTATATACCCAACAAGAAAAAGAATTAATTTTACAACAACACCTTCTCTTTTCTTGAGATTCTGATGATTGGACTGAATATTATGATGAAATTGCAAGAGTAGATTTTCGTGGTCATAAAAGTAAAAAATTTATTGAGATAAAAGGAAAATCGTAGGTCTTTTTGTTAATTAATAAATTTAATGATAAAAGATTTAACTTTATTTTTAAAATTTTTAACCTGTTTTTCTTTTTTATCTATTTAAAAATAGCAATTTTGTTAGTTGAATTTATGTTTACTTGTAAAAAATGTGCCTGACTTTTAGCGGTTGGAAGTTTGCTAGTCCAATCAGAATTAACCAAAATTATTATTGATATTTTCTTGCCTAGTTCAGTAAAAAATAATAAAAATGTTGATGACCTTAAAATTATGGATAAGAAACTAAATTCACCTATTGATTTTTATTCATATAATTGACGAGTTATGATAAATTTGGCTGAAAAAACAAGAGATACAGCAAATTTGATTGTAGGAAACGGATGGCTACGAAGACAAAATAATAATTTAAATAAGGATCCCGATTTTACTAAAGGTCCTTTTGTTACTGGAAGTGGACTTGCTCATGATTCTATTGATTGAAAGTACCCTAAAAATGCTTTTGAGATTCCTGATAAACAATCTAATCCAAAATCATATACAAAAATTTTTCCCAAGTTATCATGTAAGAAGAGTAAGGCTTAAAAAGAAACATGTAGACAGGGATAAAATGTTAAGTGTAGAAAAGGTACATTTTTTATATGGCAGTCCAATTAGATTTGAAGTCTAAAGCAAAAAAACAATTAAAAGAACTAAAATATTTAGAAATTGATATTAAAAGTTATTGCTTAATTGAACGGATATTTTCCGATGAAGATTTTCCCAATGATTGTAATAATGAATATCGAGCAATTCCAGACTTTTTATGAGTTTATGTCATGGATTCTTGCGCGGTTGTAAACAATCCAATTGAAACTATTATTGCCTTAGATTACAAACGTGATGATTATGTTTATAATTTAAGACTAGAAGATATCCCAAAAACAGTCTTTTTTTTGAAAAAACTGAAAGACTTTGATTTTTATGATGAAATTAGGTGTTTGTCACGTAGATGAACTGATAAAGATTATTGTCGAAAAAAAGAAAATCTAAGTGATAAATGCAAATGAGAACCCTATTTTTCGGACACTCCCTATGAGACTAAAGATTTTAGAGTACTAATCGTCGCTTTTGAAAATTTTGGTGACAAAAAAAATGTGAATTTTCAATTTCCTTTCCTGCAGTTTTTCAAAAAAATGTTCAAATCAAAAGATGAACTAAAAAAAATTGAAAATCTGATAATTAAGGAAATCAAAGAAAGCGTTCCTTATGCAAAGCCAAAAAATTTATCAAATTATCACGAAAAAATCTTTGATTTTTTATCAAATAGATATGAATATAATTCAAAGTTTCTAGATATAAATAAAGCATATTTAGGCAAAAAAGTAGAAAATATCTACAATTTGTTATTAAAAGAGAATTATAATTTTAGTAAAAAAACCAAAATTAACCCCATTCAAAATGTATTTACTTTTGAAACTTATGAAAATTTGCTTAAAAAATTTGAAAAATACGGGATTAAAAAGCTTGATTTAAACATTGAAAACCGGGATAAATTTATTCTTAGTTGATTTGATAAATTCGGTTCTGAATATCGAAAATATTGCATCGACCTTTTTGGTAAAAATGGTCAATTTTATTATGATAATTTGAATAAATGAACAAATAAAATTGAATTTATCTATTTGCTGCAAATTTTATTTGGTCCTAGATATTTTTTCCCCACCGAGAATGTCGACCTTGACGAACCGGATTATTTTATTTTACCAAGTTGAGCCAAACTTAAACTAGAAAATTTCCAAATTTTTTACTTTGGCGGCCAAGAATACGGACTTTTTGATGAAATAATTGCACAATTTGACTCAAAAAAACCAGTTTTTTGGTTTAAACCGTATTATCGTTCTGCTTATAGCGCCAACACCGGCTGAATTTCCCCAATTGCATTAAAAAATTTCATTTTATTGTATGTTGACGATCAAAAAATTTACTACTGATTTGGCCATTCAAATTTATATGATGATATTTACCAAGGTAAATACGAAATTTTAAAATATTATTTTAAACAAAAATTAGTTAAACTTGAACAAGATATTTTTCTGCGAAATAACCAAGATCCGCAGTTTGTTTTTGCTTCTCCATCAAAATCAAATTATTTAAATAAAAATGTAATTGAATCTTCTATGGAAGAACTAATTTTATATCGTGATGCAATTAAAAAATTTCAAGAAGAAACAACTCATGAATTTAAGTATTTTGACGATTTTGTAGAAAATTCGAGTTTATATAGCCAACAAGAAAAAAAATTGATTTTAGAAAGGTACTTTGATTTTTCCTGAAATTCTAGAGACGAAAATTACTATTTTGAAGAAATTTCAAAAACAGATTTTCGCGGTGATTATAGCGAGAAAGCTCTTGATGATGAGAAAATGTTCGCTGATCTTTTCGACGGCGAAAAACTTCGAGACTAAAAATTTTAAATTCTTTTTTTTTAAAATTTTTTAGGTTTTTTATTTTTGTTTATTCAAAAATAAAAATTTTGTTAGAAAAATTTTGTTTATTTGCAAAAATTGCTTGAATTTTTATCAATTTTTTTAAGACGCTGAATTTTTAATGAAATTTTCCCTAAAAAGTTTTAGTGTATGCTATAATTTCATTGAGTAAAGAATTTGAATATAGTATATAAAAAGTGAGAAAACATGAATAAAAAACTGAAACTTTTTAAGTTCATTGTTAATATTATTACTTTTTGATTATTAAGTCTAAGTGTTTTTAGCATACTTTGACATTTTCAAAGTACAAAAAGCTATTCAGATTTTAAACTCACAACCCGTTATTTAGATTTGTTAAATTCAAAAAAATCACTAAATTTTGGTGATTTAGCCGAAATTTTTCCAACCAAAAACCATGAAAATTCGCTTGTTATTAATGCAAATATTAAAAAAGCCCAAACATATCTAAACAAAACAAGCACTAATTCAGTCCCTCCTAATCAGATGATATTGAAATTCAAATTAATCAAGACGGTCGGCTAATTTTAAATAGTTTATCACTTGAATTTGTTAACAAAAAAATGAGCTCTATTTTGAAAATGGTGTGCCAAAACTAAAATTTAAAGTTCATGTTGTTGACTTTAGAGAACTTCAAAATCAAACTCGTGTTGAAAAACCTTCTTTTTTATAAATCAGTATACTAATAATAAAAATGTTAAATGTTGAAAAGGTGGATTTTATATGAAAAACCAATTAGATTTGATGTCTATAGCAAGAAAACAATTAAGAAAACAATCAATAAAACAATTAAGAAATCTAAAATATTTAGATATTGATTTTAAAACTTATCGCTCAGTTGAAGACATATTTTCCGATAATGATTTTTCCTATGATCCCTATGAAAAATATGAAGCAATTCCAGACTTTTTATGAGTATATGTCATGGATTTTTGTGAGGTTGCAGACAATCCAATTGAAACTATTATTGGCTTAGATTACAAACGTGATGATTATGTTTATAATTTAAGACTGGAAGATATCCCAAAAACAGTCTTTTTTTCGAAAAAACTGAAACACTTTGATTTTTATGATGAAATTAGGTGTTTGTCGCGTAGATGAGGTGACGAAGATTATTGTCGAAAAAAAGAAAATCTAAGTGATGAGTATAAATGAGAACCCTATTTTTCGGACACTCCCTATGAGACTAAAGATTTTAGACTACTAATCGTTGCTTTTGAAAATTTTGGTGACAAAGAAAAATGTGAATTTTCAATTTCCTTTCCTGCGGTTTTTAAAAAAATGTTCAAATCAAAAGATGAACTAAAAAAAATTGAAGCTCTAATTATTAAGGAAATTCAGGAAAGTGTTCCTTATGCAAAACCAAAAAATTTAGCAAATTACCATGAAAAAATCTTTGATTTTTTATCAAAAAGATACGAATATAATTCAAAATTTGTAGATACAAACAAACAATATTTAGGAGAAAATGTAGAAAATATCTACAATTTGTTGTTAAAACAGGGTTATAATTTTTGCGAAAAAACCCAAATTGAACCAATTCAAAATGTATTTACTTTTGAAACTTATGATAATTTGCTTGAAAAATTTAAAAAATACGGGATTAAAAAGCTTGATTTAAACATTGAAAATCGTGATAAATTTATTCTTAGTTGATTTGATAAATTTGGTCCGGAATATCGAAAATTTTGCATCAACCTTTTTGGTAAAAACGGTCAATTTTATTATGATAATTTGAATAAATGAACAAATAAAATTGAATTTATCTATTTGTTGCAAATTTTATTTGGTCCTAGATATCATATGGACACTGAGAATCTCAATCTTGCTAAACCTGACTATTTTATTTTGCCAAGCTGAGCAAAATTAAAACTTGAAAATTTCGAAATTTTTTACTTTGGTGGACAAGAATATGGACTTTTTGATGAAATAATTTCCCAATTTGACTCAAAAAAGCCAGTTTTTTGGTTTAAACCGTATTATCGTTCGGCTTATAGCACAGACACTGGGTGAATTTCACCCATTTCCTTAAAAAATTTTATTTTACTGTATGTTGACGGGCAAAAAATTTATTACTGATTTGGACATTCAAATCTATATGACGATATTTTCCAAGGTAAATACGAAATTTTAAAATATTATTTTAAGGAAAAATTAGTCAAACTTGAGCAAGATATTTTTCTACGAAATAACCAAGATCCGCAGTTTGTTTTTTCTTGTTCATCAAAATCAAATTATTTAGATAAAAATGTAATCAAATCTTCTATGGAAGAACTAATTTTATATCGTGATGCAATTAAAAAATTTCAAGAAGAAACAACTCATGAATTTAAGTATTTTGACGATTTTGTAGAAAATTCGGATTTATATACCCTGCAAGAAAAGAAATTGATTTTAGAAAGCCACTTTGATTTTTCTTGAAATTCTAGAGAGAAAAATTACTATTTTGAAGAAATTTCAAAAACAGATTTTCGCGGTGGTTATAGCGAGAAAACTCGCGATGATGAGAAAATGTTTGCTGATCTTTTCAATGGCAAAAAACTTCGAATCTAAAAATTTTAAATTCTTTTTTAAATTTTTAGCTTTTTTTATTTTTGTTTATTCAAAAATAAATATTTTGTTAGAAAAATTTTGTTTATTAGCAAAAGTTGCCTGAATTTTTTATCAATTTATTTTTTAAGTGCTGAGTAAATAACTTAGCCGATATAAAAACTCCTGAGTTTCCCAGTTTGATGGAAAACATTCACTTTTTATTCAATACAAATATTAAAAAATAACGGTAAATCCGGGTTTTTTGAGGCTAAAACCTTAATTTTTATTATTTAAAATTAAGGTTTTGCAAAAAAAAAAAAAAAAAGCTTGATCAAAAATAAAATTATGTTATAATAAACATCACTTAAGAATAGTTAATAAATTTAGAAATTAGAATTAAGGGGAATTACTTATGTTTTGGCATAAAAAATCAGAAAATGCGAATTATCCATTATGTTTTTAAATATAATGGAATGCTTTAAATTTACCTGTTTAGAAATCTTTAAATTTAGGGCTTTTGGTTATTGTTCTTTCAAAACTTCATATGTTTTTTAGGCTCTATGTAAATAAAAATGAGTTTTCTATTTGCATTGAGTTTAAATAGCAGTTGTATTTTTTATGATTTTTGTCAGTGTTTTAAACTAAAAAGCAGTTTAAATATTTTATAACTTTGCTTTTTAGCTAAAATTTTAGCTTTTTTAGTTTACTTTCTTTGATTAATAAGCAGATTTTTTTCATGATGGTCAGATTTAAAATTCAGTGTTTTTGCTTTGATAGTTATTTTTCTTGAGTTTGCAGTTTGACGCCGTTCATAGTGATTTGAATGCAAAAATTGGGCTTAATTTTTTAAATTAATGTAGATTTAATTTTACTTTAAGGTATAATTATATGATTATGAGTAAACCTAAACAAAAATCACTATTTAATGTTTTGAGAAAAAATATTTTGTCAAAAACGGGAATAGCAGTTAGTCTTTTTGGGGTTGGGGTTTTTACGGCTACTGCCGTTTTAACTACTCGGATTTCTTATTCGGGTAATCCGCGAGAAAATGTTCAAAATTTTGCCAAAAAAATTAACTTAGTCTCATTTAAATTAGGTGATTTATCTGCTAATGATGATTATTATAGTATAAAAAACATAATTTTTGATGAAAACGGAAACAAACAAAAGGATCTCGATCTTAGTCGCCTTGTTGATGTTTTTCAAAAAACAAATGATCTAAACCAAAAAATTGATCTCACTGATGAAGTTGATATTCATAAACCACACCTAAAATTTGTTGATATTACAGCAAATGATGATAGTCGAAGTTTTGAAATTAAATATCAAGTTAAACAAAAGTTGCCTGACCAAAGTTTTGTGCAATCAGATATTTATTCTCAAGAAATTAGTTTTTTGCAAAAATCACAATTTTTACGATCAAATTTTAGCTCTAAATTACAAAAAATTATCAAACTTTTTCAAACTAAATTTTCTAGTCTAAAAGATAAAAACTCAACCAAAGAATTCTCAGCTGATTCGGGAAATACCCAGGCGACTTTAAATGACAACATTTTTCTAAGGCGAGCTGAGGATATATTAAGTTTTTTGAATTTAGCCCGTACTTCAAAGGAGCTTGAAAATAAAATAAGTAAATTATTACCACAAATCAAGCATATTTTATTTGATATATACAATAGTGAGGAAAATTTAATTCCTGATTCTAATAATAAAATCTTTAATTTTACCTTTGAAAAAAATCAGTTAACAAATGAATATGCCTTTGTTGATGGTAGAGGTTTTTTAAATTTATTTTTGAAAGCTGAATTTAGTTTAGAAGCTCAAAAACTACTTGATTTTCCTGAAGTTAAAAGTTGAATTGAACCAGTTAGAATTGTTGATAATGAAGGAAACTCATTATTTACAACTTCAAAATCTTTAATAGAAAGTATTGAGTTATCAAATACTGAATCTAAAAAATTAGTCAATATTAGTGTTCTAGATTTTCTAAATTTATTACAGACAAAATTCACCTTATCGAATTTTGACATAAAAAACAAAAAAATTAATAAAGAAATCGTTCAAATAATCAATCAAGTTTTAGAAAAACCTTTGAATATTGGATTAAAAAATTCATCAAATAAATTACCTAATGAAGGTGTTAATTTAGTTTTTGATCCTTTTAATGTTGAAATTTCTAAAAATGACAGTAAATTTGACTTAAAATTACCTTATAGAATTCAAATTTCTGAGAAATTTTACGGTAAAGAATCATCGGAAATAGTTGAAGAAAAATTAGGTGTTCTTAACCTAGAAAACTTTAGCATTATTGATGAAAATAGCGACCAAAAAATTGACGATGGACGCTATTTTCTTTTTTTAAATCAAAATTTTGATTTAAAAATGCTCAAAAAAGATGATACTGCTAAGGATAAAAAAGAACTTTCTGAAGTTAAAAAAACTGAAAAAACTGAAGAATCAGAGGCAAAACAAGTTTCTGTACAAGATGATACTGTTTCCACCGAAAGCCAATCTACAACAACCACCCAATCTACAACAACTGACGCAACTTCCCAAAATGACACAACAGCTCAACCCGAATCTACTAACCAATCTGAAGGTAATACTCAAACCAAAAAACAACCAAAATACAAATACTTTTTACTAGATTCTAACAATCCTTATAGTAAAAAAGAAATTGATCAACTAATTCAAGATAATGATTTTGAAAAATTAAGTCGTTATCTTCAAAGTATAAGTGGTTATAATTATAATTATTCAAATCATGAAAGTCTAATCAAAGCTTGAACTGGAACATTAATTTTCCCATTTGACTATGCAAATAGTTTTAAGGCTGATAATTCACTACATGCGCAAAAAACCGGTACAATTTCATTAGATTCGACTCAGTTTTTGCAAAATCCTAATGAAACTGGTGCTTTTTATTCATTTTTAGCAAAACAAAATCCTAGACTTGTAGTTCAAGCATTTGTTGATTTTTTAAAAATATCAGGTTTAATTTTTAATTTTGTTGATCTTGATAGAGATTATAATTTTGATTGAAATAAAATTTTTGAAAGTGCAACACAAGTTAAACTTAATTCAAGCAATTTTAAGAAATTTAGCTTTAATAATCAATATAGCAACCTTGAAAATTCAGGATTTGTATCAACATTATTTTTACCTAAAGATGTTAAGTCCAAAATTTCAACTTTAAAAAATGATGAAAAAATTCTTGAATCATTAACAAGTCTAAACCTTTTTGCCCAAAAAAGTGATCAAATTGCAAAATTTGAAAAAATTGACGAAAATATCGCTAATTTTGAAACTTTAGCAGATGTAATTAGTGCCTTTTATTACAAAGCAGGTCTTCTAAATAATTATCAAAATTGGTCAGAAATTGCCCTTCTAGATTCAGAAATTATTTTTGAGCCAAATGATGAAATTTCACTGAGCGATCTTGAGGAAATTAAAAAACAAAACCCTTCTGTCCAAAATGAAGATATTTCAAAAAAATATAAAGCTATTAACTATTATTACAAATTAGGAATAAGGGATGAATTTGGAACAATTAGTGCTCCACTTTTTGAAAGTCCAAAAACCACACTAATACTCAAAACAATTGACGAAAAAACTGCAAAAATTAATGAAGTTACTAAAAAACTTGACCAAATAATCGATGCAATTCCCGTTTCTTACCAAACAATTCACCTTAGTGAGGAAGATTTTCAAAAATTAACCGAACAAAATGGCGGGACAACAAGTGGCTCAGGTGCAGTTGCGGTTCAAGCAGCTTTGGTTTCTAGTCTTTCTTCGCAAATTTTAGAATTAAAATCGCTTGCAAAACCTTTTAGTGATACTGAGAAAACTGAACAAGTTCAAGAAACTCAACAAGGTGAACAAGTTGGGCAAGTTCAACAAGGGCAAGAAGTTCAAGCCGAACAACAAACTCAAGAAGGCGGAGGAGAACAACAAGCTCAAGAATCTGAAACTGAACAAAAAACTGAAGAAGTTCAGCCAACTGAAGGTGAAACTGAAACTCAAACCCCTGTTGAAACTGAAAAACAAGACGAACTTACAAAAAAATTACCAAAATTTGGTGCAGAAATTAGCCAAATTCTTAAACAAAGTTTTACTAGTTTATTTACTTCAACAGAAAAAGATAGTCCTAAATTAAAAATTAACATCGAAATTAAGGATGATATTTTAAAGGATCCAAATAAAAAACTTATCACAATTCAAGTAGGAATTCCAGAATCTTATCTAGATCAACTTACTGCCGAAGAAAAAACCGATCAAGAAGCAAAAAAAGTCGAAGAAAATTCAGATCAAACCCAAACTGATCAAGAAAAAAGTGATAGTGAAAGCACTTCAGATCAAAACCAAACTAGTCAGCAACAAGAAAATAATGGGAGTACTTCAGATCAAGGCCAAACCGACCAACAAACAGATAGTGGATCAAGCGAACCAGCAACTGTTGAAACAAAGCAAGTTTTAACTTCTGAAGAAATCCCAGCTGCACCAGCTCCGGCAGCCCCATCACCAGCGCCTGCATCACCCGCTCCAGCTGCCGAACCAACAACTTCCCCAGCTCCAACTCCAGCAGTTCCAGCACCAGCTGAAACTCCAGCGTCCGCCGAACCTACCCAACAACCAAAAGAAGAAAAATATCGTTATTCAAAAAAATTCAATATTACTGTAATTAAACAAGTTAGCGCGAGTCAAACTTCAAGCGATTCAACACCAGAAACCACAGAGCAAAGTTAAAATAAGGAATTAAAATGATTGCAAAAAAGCATATTAAAATAATAACAATTGGCTTAGGAACGACAATTTTTGCTTCAACAGTTGTCGGTATTGCCCTTGGATTTAATAGTTATAATAAATCATATTTTGAAAAAGTTGCTGAAAAACCTAATGATTTCAAACTTGATTCTGCTAGTTCAATTGATAAACAACAAGTTTTTGGACTGCTAGATAAGGTCAAAATTCAAACTAATTTTAGTGATTTATCAGCAAAATCAGTGCTTGAATTAGCAACAAATCCTTTATATAGTTTGGATTTAGCGACAGTTTTTAACTTTGATGAGCTAAAAAATAACGGTTTTGAAATTAGTTTTGACTTAAAAGATGTAAAAGTTGAAAATAGCGCAATTAATGATGTTTTAGTTTTCGTTAGCGATCCTAAAACAAATGCAACAGTCACTAAAAAAATTAATTTGACCGGATTTAGTACAAAATCCGACTCAAATCAGCTCGAAAATTTTGATATTGACACAAAAAGATCTTCGCTAACATTAAAATCCAGAAAATTAGTTAGTCCAAGTGAGCTAAAAGCAAAAATTCAAGACTCTTATTCAAAATTCGTGAGAAATTTAAGTCCAGCTCGTGCGCTCGAGCGTGCTTTTATTGAAAACAATATCGGACTTAACCTAATTAACGGACAAAATTTGCCTACTTTTTTAAATTCAAAGCAAATTATCACTCCTGCTTTAAAAGACAAAAATCTTAGTTTTTCAGCACTTGACGATTCAAAGGCGACTTTAAGTCTAAATTTAGAAATTCAAAATTTAGACACTAAAACAAAAACAAATTTTGAACTTCCAATTCAAGGACTGTCCAATTTGTCCCAAATTTTTGAAGAATTATCAGTTTTTATCGCCCAAAGTGGTCAAGAAATTTTCAAACTAAAACCGCAAGTTCAAGCTGATTTAATTAATAAAGATCAATCCTTAGCAGAAGTTTTATACCAAAAAGCAAATAGCGACTTTAATTTTAGTTCATTTTTTGAATCTAATTTCCTAAAATCTTTTAAATTCCGCGCAAATGATAGCGATATTTGAGATATAGAAATCCAACCTTCTTTGAAAAAGGTTGAAGATTCCGAAAAAGATGAACTTTTAAAGGCCCAACAAGTTCGCTTTTTAGTCAATGTTAGTCCAACAAAAAATCAAAATTTAGCACTAAAAGTCCCAAATTTTGACTTAGAAATAGACTTCCAACCTGATTTAAGACCTCTAGAACGAAAAATTGCAAAAGCCCAAGGAAGTCTTGCAAAATCAACTAATTTTTCATTTCAGAAACCTGAAAATAGCCCAACAATCACAGCCACTCAAATTAATTTATATGTTAGCCAAATTTTTGATATAATTAAAAATAATTCTGAAGACGAAGATGATAAAATTATTGAAAAAGTTGCTGCTAATACTTACTTTTTAGAAAAAGGAAAAACTGGAACTCCCGAAGAAATTGAGCAATTTACCAAAGACTTACAAGAGCAAATCAAAAAAGATGCCGAAATTAAGCCCCAAAATCCTGATTCTGAAAACAGTCAACAAACTGAAAGCACAGGCGCACAAAAAACTTTTGGACTAGGAGTTTCAATCCTAAAAACTCTGCTTTTAGCAAAAAACAATGCCCAAAATGTTGAATTAGAACTAAATTCAACCCCACTTTCAAAAGCATTAGAGTTAAATTTTAGTCTTATCGATAAACAAACCGGCCAAAACCTTGCTGATTCAAAAATAGTTATTTCTAATATTTTTAGTGAAAAAACTGCTTATGATATTACTCGCGAATTTAATCCTTTAGTTTTTATTGACGGTAAAAATGATGTTGTTCTTCAAGAAGATGGCGAGTCAATTCTTAGTGATTTTGGTCGTCCTGAACTGAAATTTAAAGGTAAAATAACTAAAGAAAACGACGGATATTCAATCACTAAAACAATAAAATTCCAACCAAGTCAAACTAGTGCGACACCGGATTCGGGGACTTCAGGATCTTCAGGCGGTCAAGGACCTTCCAGTTCAGCAACTTCTTCACCAACACCCCCACAAAACCCAACTAATATTGACAAAGGTTCATTCTTTTTGGCTTTTAAAATTAGCGGAATTAACGATTTTAACAAGCATTACCTAGTTTCTTCAAAAGAAGGTAAAGGAATTTTTGTACAAAGAGTAAAAAACACTCGGGCAAGAGGATCTTTTTTAAGACAAACCGATTCTGGAACTGATAACGGAGCTACCCCGCCAACTGTTTCTGAAGCCCAAGAAATTAAAAATGCAAATCCACAATTTGCATATGTTTTAGGAATTGATTATGACTTTAAATTTAGTTTTGGCAACGGTGGTGAAGAAGCAAAACCCGTCAGATCCCAACAAGCTCTAATTTTGCCACCTGAAGTTCTAAAAGAAATTAAGCCTGATCAGTTTGCCGAACTAACAAGGCAAAGCAGTGATGAGACAACAATTACTTTGCAAAATCGATCACTACTTTACCGTAAATTTAACCAAAAAAACAACTTTGAATCAGACACCCAGTTTATTCAAGACGGATCAACAATTGTTGTTGAGATTTCAATGAACAAAGAAGCTGATGGATCTGGAACCTTAGAAGTAAGTGGATATTCATCTTCAAGCCAAAGACCTAAATTTGACAAGGTTTATTCAAAAACTATTTTTAACAAAGATGAACAAGGAAAACCTTCACCAAATAAATTTAACACCTACAATCTTGATTATTTCCAAATTGGGCCTAATCCTGAAGTGAGTGTAGAAAAACCTATTGATTCAGGACAACCTAATTCTTCAGATCTTCCAAAACCAGTTTTTCCAGATTCAAAAGCAAAAGTTTTAATTAAGGCTTTTGCGGTTGTAAGAAATTCTGATTTTGGCGATGATGAAAATGCTGTCAAAGTTGCTCGTGATAAAACATTAGAATCTTTTGTAGATGCTTATTTAAACTAGTAAATTTAAATAATTTTGAAAAAAGGTTAATTAAACCTAATTAAACAAATAAATTGCCCCTTTGAATTTCAACCGAAGGGGTTTTTATTATTTTGAAAATAACCTTTTGTAAAAAAAAAAAAAAAAATGTTTGGTCTAAGAAAAAATTCTGTTATAATAGAGTCACTCTAAGAATTAATTAATAAATTTTATATTGAATTAAGGGAGGGATTAGTTATGTTTTTTGTTTAAAAAAATCAGACAACGCGAATTTTTCATCATGTTTTTAAATATGATGAAATGCCTTAAATTTAACCGTTTAGAAATCTTCAAATTTAAGGCTTTTAAGTTATTGTTCTTTCAAAACTTCATATATTTTTTTAGGCTCATGTAAATAAAAACGAGTTTTCTTTTTGCATTGAGTTTAAATAGTAGTTGTATTTTTTTATGGTTTTGTTGTTTATTACATAAATTGATTTTGCCTGTGTTTTAACTAAAAAGGTAGTTTAAATATTTTATAATTTTGCTTTTTAGGTTAAAAAAGTGGCCAGAATAGTTTTTGTTAAGCTAATAAGAACAATAAATTTAAGTGTTTTTTATTGTTTAAGTTTATCTCTTTGGGCTTCGATAAATTCCAAAATTATGTCATAATGGTAGAATTTTTTGATTTTATTTTTGTTTTCATCGGTATTAGCTCATTTTTTTATTTTGATAATATTTTCTTTGACATTTTCATTTAGCCTGCCTTCGACTAACCTCTCGATTCGGTCGTTGAAATCAACAGGGTTATTATCATTAATATAATTTTTAAGTTTTTTACTATCAATATTCATTTGTTCAGCGAATTTATTTATTTCATTATCAGAATTTTCGCTCCGTTTTTCATCAACGCAAATATTAATATCAATGCCTCGATTATCATTATACATTTCAATAAAACATTCTCTAGCAAATGCCTGGTCAACTTTAAGAAATTTTGTAATTTCGCTTTGAACCTGTGCTAAAAATTCCTCTAAAGTTAGTTTTTTATTGGAGTCATAAAACAAACTTTGAATATATGAAGAATCGATTTTTTCTCTTAAAATACTTGGTTGAAGATTGTCTAATTCATTAAAAACTTCATCATATTCTTTGTTTGGATTAGTGTTGTTATATTCAATTCTAACATCCTCAATTCTCACGTTTAACTTTTTTCATTGCTCTTCATTTAATCAGATTTTCTCACTTTCTTTGTTTTTTTCCCAGCTAAATCCGAGAATTTCGGCACAAATTAAACTTTTTTTGATTTTTATAAAACATTCTATAAACTTTTTAGCTTCATTTGGCTCGATTGATTCAGGTACATTCTCAAAATCGGGATGCTTTCAATCGCTAAAAAGTTTTTGTAAACTTCTAAAATTCTTGTTAATTTCGTCGTAAAATATTTCAATTTTCTTTGGATCTGCCATTTTTGGATCGGCATAAGCATAAGCTTTTAAAGCTTCAGTAAGTTTTTCATATAAAAAAATTGGCCGGTGATAAAAAACAATATTTCCAAAAGGTTTATTTTCGTTGTTTTCAATGCGGTTTGTTCTTGAAATTGCCTGAATTAAATGTTCATATTTAAGAAGTCGATCAAAATAAACCGTGTTTATGTATTTTGAGTCATAACCTGTTAAAAGTTGGTCAACAACAATTAATAAATCTAATTGACCTTCGAGATTGCCATTTTCTAACTTAGTTAAATTATCCCTCTTTAATCTGTCTTGAATATCTTTTTTAAATTTTTTATGGGTATTATAATCAAAAGACTGACGAAAATCTTTGTTGTATTGTTGTAAAATTTTTTCAATATCCTCTTTTTTGTCCAATCCTCGTGATTTATTTGACGAATCAACAGATGAATCAATTGAAGGATCAAAAAGCGCTGTAACTTTTAAATTTAGATTTTGTTCTTCAATTTGTTCTCTAAAAATTTCAAAATATTTAATAGCACTTTCGATTGATTCAACAGTTAAGATTGCCGAATAAAAATATTTATTACTTCGATTAGGTCATATTTTTAGAATATCTTTGACAACCTCTTCTTTATATTGTTTTTCATGAGTTGTACCGTATCTTTCGAAAATTTTCTCTTCGAGATCAATAATTTGTTTATCATTTTTCCCAAATTTAGAACGGTATTCAGTAATTCCGATTTTGTTTTTAACGTTTTCCTGAACTAAATCTAGTGTTGTAGAAGTTAAGTGATCCATAAAACTGTATTCTGAACTAAATGCTAGGACTTTTTTGTCTTCCATAGCATTTTCCATTGTGTATTTGTGCAATCTTGGACCAAAATTATCTTCGGTAGTTACTCCCAGATCATCAGAACCTACCCTATTTTTAGCGTTTATTTCAAGTATTGGCGTACCTGTGAAACCAAAAATAACTGAATTTGTCATGTTTTTGAGAATACTAGTAAACATATCGCCAAATGTTGTTCGGTGTGCTTCGTCAAAAATGAATATTTTTTTCTTTTTTGTAATTTTGTTTAACTTTTTACTAAAATTTTCATTTGTTATCCGTGATTGTTTATGAATTGAAGTTATAATTAATTTTTGTCTTATAGAATCAGTAGAAAGATGATCAATTAAATTTTCTGTTGATTCTGCTTCAATAACATCGATTTTTCCTGAAGAATTAAAGTTATTAAACGATTTTAATGTCTGAGTGACGAGTTCAATTCGATCAGCAACAAAAATTACAATATCACTAAGCTCTTTTTCCAAAATGAGAGTAGCCAATTTAAAACTAGTTAGCGTTTTCCCTGATCCTGTTGAGTGCCAAACATACCCGCCTTTTTGGCACTCATGCAAATTATTAGAAAAATTTAGATCCCTTTTCAATCGTCTGCCAATTATTTCTTCAACCGCATGAATTTGATAACTTCTTAAAACCTTAAGATTTTTTTCCTTGTTATCCGCGATTATATAGTCGCCAATCATTTTATGAGCCATTGGAATACTGAAAAATTTGTCAATTAATTCTAAATAATCATTTATAGCACGATTATTTTTGTCAGTTCATTTTAAAAAATTTTTATCATTAATATTTTCAATATCATTTGTGTTTGGTAAATACAACATTTCATTAGGTTTCATTGCCACAACAATTTGTACTAATTTGAAGATTCTTTTATAAAATCCACTCTTGGCATAATTTTTAATTTGGGTTATAGCACTTTGAATTTTTTCAGATTGGTTTTTTAATTCGATATGAATTAAAGGCATCCCGTTAAATAAAAGCATTAAATCAGCACGCTTTTCATCATTCTTTGTTGTCTTGAATGTTACTTGACGCGCAATTTGGTAAATGTTATTTCCTATACCGATATCTTTTTTTGAAAATATTTTTAGTTGTACTTCTTGGCCAATTTTTTCCGGGTCTAGCGCTGGATTTGATCTTTTAATGGAAATATACTCATTAGTTAGTAGTATATTTGTTTCAACAAAATTTGGGCAATTATCAATTTTTTCAATAACTTGCTCCATTTCTTCATTACTAAGACTAACATTATTAAGTACGTCTTTGTTGTTATGAAACAAAATATCTTTCCAATTTTTTACTAAAATTTCTTCTGTGACATTTTCCAAAATGACACTATACCCATTTTTATAGCCAGATTCATCTCTAAAACCTTGCCAGCCATTTTTTGGGCTTGTTAATCTATCAACTATTGCTTGTTCAAATTCTTTTTCACTTTTAAAATTTTTCATATGCACCTAAATGAACATTTCATTTAATAAAGTTTTTTTAATTTTTTGAAAATAGGCAATTTTTTGCTCATACGCAAGAATTAGTGAGTCAAAAGTTTCAAAAAGTTGCGAAATTTTTTGTTGTTCAGCAATATCAGTAGTGAATTTTACCTCAATTTGGCCCATATCAATAATTTTTAGAGAAGGAATAATACCATTTGTGACATTTCTTTTCGTTTGAAATCCAATTGCAATGGCAAAAAATTCGCTTTCAGGATATTTTTTTGATTTTAATATTCCACAAGAACCTGTTGCAAAAAATTTTCCTTTTCGAAAATTAACAACTCCAGCATAACCAGCGGTCGTTCATGTCAAGACATTTTCAGCCAAAAACTCTTTATAATAGCCTAAAATCCCGTGATTTTCTGTTTGTGATGAGTAAACCGGGTAGATGTATCCGCTCTCTCTCTCTCTCTCTGTGTGTGTGTGTGTGTGGGTCTAGTTTTTATTTGGTTTTTCGTTATTGATTCGCCTCGGGAAAGCTCAAATAAATTTTTGACTTGATCAGTAATTCAGGTTGATTCGAAACCTTTGAATCTAATTGAAGGAAAATCTGAACTAAAATTAGCAAACATTTTATTAGTAAAACCATTTTTAAGATTTTTCAGAAGGTTCATTTTTTCTTCAAGTTTATTAACTAAGTTTTCAAGTGTTTCAAAAAGTTGTGAAATTTTTTGCTGTTCAAGTCAACCTGGTTGAAAAAATGTAAAATTAACAAAAAGGGGAAGTCAATGCCTGCCATGATGTCTTACGTTGTATTTAATTTTTTGTAAAATTAAATAATGAAAGTAAAGATTATCTTTTGGATTTTTATTGATTAACAATTTAAGTGCAGAACTTCTAACTTTGAAATCAAAATCGATAAACCGAGATTGAGTTGTAAAATCATCAAATAAAATTATTGGTGAATTTTCTGTTGCTTTTTTTATATTTTTTATGTCTTTCACATAACCAAGCACAAAAGTTTTTCCCGGAGTTAAAACGGGAATTCCATGATTAAAATATTTAGTGGATGACTCGATATATTTTCATGATTGTTCGTGTTTTAAAGCATCGCCCAATCTTTTTTTAACTCAAGGCTGATTAAATCCTTCTATTCTAATTTCAGGAATATTTTTATTTTTGGACATTAATTTGCCTTCAAAATATTAGACAATTTTTTAATAGCTTCCATGTCTGCGGGACTTCCCTCAAGCTCATCCAAAAAAGTAGACATTTTTGTTTCTAAATCAGAAACTTTCTTTTGAATATCAACAAAAGTGTGCTTATATTTGTTTAATATTTCGGATATTCCTGAGATTTGCTCATCAACGAATTCTTCACTTTTTTCCTTAAAGTTTTGAATAAACTTTTCTCATCATTTTGAAATTAACAAATCATAAAAATCTTTTTCATTCAAATTCAAATATTGATTGTAGGAATTATTAGTTAAATCATTTTTTAAATTAGTTAAATCTTTTTTTACTTTTTCGATATCTGAATATTTTTCATTAATTTGAATTATTAAAGATTCAAAAGAATCTTTTTCTCTTGATTCTTTTGAATCTTTAAATGTTTTAGCTAATTTTTTAATGCCACTTTGAATTCAAGTGTTTTTCTCATCGTTATAAATTTCATCAGTTTTATCTTCGTCACTAATTATCTGGTATAGCTCTTTTATTTCAGACTCAAATTGATCAATTTGATCTTGAACCTTATTTAATTGAGCAAAATCATCTGGGAAAAATTTTTGCTCAATTAAATCATTGCTAAAAAGTTTAGATTTTCATGACTTAATTCTACGAGAATCTTTCTCTTTCTGATTAACGCTATCAACTGATTCAATTTGATCATTTAAAAATTCTTTGATATCTAGGCTGCCAGAATCAGAAAAATTTTCCCGTAAAAGTTCTAAATCTTCCTTGACATTTTCAAAATTATCAATTATAATTTGGTAAACATCATAAGTATCAATTAATGGAAACTTTAAAGATGAAAAAATGTACTCAGTTATATCTTTTTCTAGCTGAATTAAGTTAATGTTTTTAATTGAATTAATATCAGATACTTTACTTTGGAAAAAATTGATAAAGTCACGCACTTTAGTTTCAAATGATTCTAGATAATTTTGAAAATCACTGTCATTATAAATAATATTTATATAGTCCTGCGAAAGCAAATCGTAATAATCGCTGTTTTCCTGGTTTTCTTTAAACATTTTTTCCTTGATTTGAGGGAAATTAAGGAAAAAACTATCAAAACGTTTTAGTTCTTTTTTGCTAATTGAGCCAAAAACTAATGAAAATAGGTCATGTTCTTCTTCTTTTTTTGCAGTTAGTTCAACATATCGTGAAATGTTTAAATTAAAATTATTTTTTTCTATTTCTTCAAAACTAATTATTTTTGAAATTTCAGTTTCAAGACGATGGTTAACAATATCAGCAATTTTTTTGATATGTGATTTAGCAAAGCGGTTATTTTTTCCATCTTTAACAAATAAATTTGATGCATCAACAAAAAGAATATCATTCTTAAAACGATCTTTTCTTAAAATGATAATAACAGTTTCAATCCCAGTTCCATAAAACATATTACCCGGAAGACCAATTATAGCGTCGATTTGCCCTTTTTCAACTAGTTTTTTTCTAATTTGACCTTCGCGACCTCCTCGAAATAAAACTCCGTGAGGCAAAATAACTGCACCAATTCCGTCTTTTTTTATGTGATATAAGTCGTGTAACAAAAAAGCATAGTCTGCTTTGTTTTCAGGCGGCTCTCCATATTCTTCAAATCTTTCTGTATGACCGGCATTTTTTGGTTCTCATCTTTGTGAATATGGTGGATTTGAGACAACAGCATCGACAGTTAACAATCGATATGTGCTAGTGTCTTCATTTTCAAATAAAGGTCAATCATCTTCCAAAGTATCTCCTCTACGAACATAGATTTGATCGGAATTTATGTTTGACATAATTAAGTTCATTCTTGTTAAATTATAAGTTTCGTTTTTAATCTCTTGAGCATAATAAGTGATTGAACTTTCGCTATATTTTTTAAATTCTTGACCGATGTTTAACAGCAGACCACCTGAACCACTTGTTGGATCATAAATACTAATATCTTTGCGGTCTTTTAAATAAAATGCAACTATTCGTGAGATTAAGTCGCTTACCTCATGAGGTGTATAAAATTCGCCAGCTTTTTTTCCAGCAGTTGAGGCAAATTGAGCAATTAAATACTCATAAATAAAACCTAGAACATCGTATTGTTGCCTAGTAGTTGGAATTTCATTGATAGTGTCAATAAGTTGAGAAATGACTTCAGTTTGTTCTTTGGCATTTGGTGCGAGTTTTGCCAAATCAGTTTCAAATTTAGAAAATAAACCTTTAAATAATGAAGCATGAGAAGACTTTTTAGATTTATTAACTATTTCATTAACTCCATCACTAAAATCCTTAAATGCACCTTGAAAAGCTTTAATGTCAAATTTTTGTTTATTTTTGACTCAAGAATCAAATAAATTCCGATGCTGGATAAAAAATCCATTTTTGTCTTTCAATGACTCTATTTTTCTATCAACCACTCCCCAACTTAAGACCCCAGTATTTCCAAGGTCAATATCACTACGGTCCAATTGATCATCCAAAAGATAGAGATCATCCTTATCAAATTCCTGACTAATTAAATATTCAGTCTGTTTTTGACATAAAAATTTGTATAAAAGTAAACCTAAAATATAGTCCTTATATTCATAGGCCTCAAGATTTTTTCGCAACCTGTTGACACCATGTCAAATTTTTGCACCAAGTTGCTGCTTAGTTATTTTACTCATAAAAACCACCTGTAAATTAAAAAAATTATATCATATTAAGGAATTTTCATAACTTTTTCCACATAAAGTTTACAAATGTCATTTTGCAAATTTTCTTTTTTTCTTTAATTTAGCCCAAAAATAAAAAAAGAAACATAGTAAAAAATACTAATTTACTGGCTTGTACAAGTCATTTTTATTTTTTTTATTTTTTTTCTTCTTTTTAAAAAAGTTGTGGTATAATTAATGTCGATTTCATATATATTATGAGATTTTTAAGATAAGTAAAAATATTTTAAAAATATTGGTTTAATTCCCATCTCATAATAATTCTAGCAATCGGTGCGCCGGTATGAAACCAAGCGTAAGTTTAAATTAAAAAACTTACGCTTTTTTATTTTTTATTTACAACAATTTTTTCGTTTTGAATCGCAGTAAATCCCCTCTTTTGACTAGAAGGGTAAAATTCTTTTATTAATTTTGTTAAATTAAAATCTTCAGTAACAAGAGGAATTCCACCTGATAATGAAATATTTGTGTTTAATTTGTCATAATAATTTTTTTCTATTCGTGAATTATTATCGTAAAAATTGTTGATTAAGCCAAATCCATTAATAAATTGGAGTTCACCTTTTTCGTTAAAAACTCCTGAACCAGAAGCGCCAGGCCCGTTGTTTGTATAAAAATACAATGATAAGCGTGAAAAATTTTGTTGAGGATCAGAAGCATAAACACCCTTGAAATTATTTTTCATAGGTTTTGACTTTGGTCAAAAAAGCCCTACATTAAAATCGTAGGTTGAATCGCCTTTTTTTCAAACTTTTTCTGAAATTTGAACAGGTTTTTCTTTTACCATTTTTTCTCAGAAATCAATAAAATTTTGATAAGTTGCTAGAAAATTTTCAAATTTTGATTCAATTGAATTATTTTTAGCACTATTAGGGTCAGGTATTGTTTGATTTTGTTGAATTTTTGCTAAGATATCGGCTTTATTCTTTCTGTAAAATTTAGCTAATTCTTTTAAATCATCAATAAACTTTTTGTATTTAAAATAAAAAACTCCAAGATCAAATTTTTGATTATCAAAATCAGAAGGAATTTCAAAATAATCATTATAGAAATTCATAAGAAATTCTAAAATTTTAACTTGATCAAAGTTACTAATTTTTTCCTCATAAATTTTTTTTACATAAAAAAGTAATGCAATATTATCCCTGTCGAGGCTATAAATTTTTCCATTTTGATATCATTCAAGAAAATTTCCACCTAAGGTATTTCAGAATCTTATTTTTTGGCTCTTAATTTCGAAATTTTCATCGTTGTATTTATAACTTTCCAGTGGTCTTAAAACGTGATTATTTGTAATTAATAATGTTTTTTCATCATTAGAATCTAATATTGCAGCAGTTCCGGTCTTAAATTTTACGTTTTTTTGGTAAATTCAATCAAATTTATCGGAATTATTTAAAGGTTGGGCATATGCGCCAATTCTATTAAGTTTAAATATTTGATTTCGAGCTTTTGAATCAAAAATTGTAAATTTTTGATTCAAAATATTAGCTTTAAAGTTATTATTTTCTTCAATTAAATTATCAACTAAAGGATAATTTAAGTCATAAACTAATAAATTATTATTTTTTGGGCCAAGAAAATTTTCATCACTTTCTTTTGTGACAAAGTTATTTTCAGTATTAAATTTAAAGCGCTCATAGCCTTCAGGAAAAATAACGTTATTTTTTGTTATTTTTTCAAGATCTAAAAGAGAAAGTTGTTCAAAATAACTTTCTCTTTGCCCATATTCTTGGCTTAAATCTTGATTTTGATCACTAAAAAAATCATTAAATTGGTCAATTTCGGCTAAGTAATCTTTGCTAAATTTGTCTTCACTGTCATCTTTTTTGTCTTTGTCTGATTCAAGTAGTAAATCAATGCCACTAATTTTTTTTACAGGGGCCACCGGTTGATTTAAATAATTGTAGGTCAAAAAAGCAGTAACTGAAGCTGCGCTTACAAAAAATAACGCAAAAATTGAAAATAAAATCTTTTTTTTCCTTGTCATGGCTCCCTTTATATTAATGGATAATTTAATAAATTATATATAAAAATACTAAAAAGGCAAAAATAAAACATAGAATATGAGGCAAAATAAAACATCAAAGTCCGAAATATGGTACAATTTAGTTAATTTTTATTTTATTAATATATTATTAAGAGAAAGTATTTTAATGAAAAAAAGCATTTTTTTGACTTTTGTGGCTTTAGGTTTTTTAGTTTCTTGCGGGGATACTAAAATAGAATTTAGTCCTATTAATTCAAAACCAGGTTTTCAAGATGAAGTTAATCCCAAAAAAAACCCTTATCGTCTTGAACTTGTTGATGAAAATTATTCCTATTCAGACTTTAAGGCAAAATATCAGCAAATTTTTAAGCAAATTAAAAGCAAAAATGTTGATGAATTTCCTTTTGCTTGTGATAATGGCGCAAAAAATTGTCTAAAAGATCAAGAAATTAATTATCTTGTTATAAAACAATTAGTAAAAGATAAAATTCTTAATTTTAGCTCTATTAGTGATTTACCTTTCCCTGAAAATATCCCTAAAATACAGGTTAGTTTTATTTCAATGATGTCAAAATTTTTTGATGAAGATAAAAAACTTACTTTACATCTCGAATTTGGCCACTTTCATTCAAGTCAACCACACATAATTCAAGATCAACACTTTACACTAAACTTCAAAAAATAAATATTAAATTGTCCGTAATTTTAAAAGGAGAACAATGCAATCTAATAAAAAAATTCACGAATTTTTGCAAAAATTAGATATTAAACCAAATTCAATAGACATTTATATTCAATCATTAACACATAAAAGTTACAACTTTACAAATCCCTCAACACCGCATTATGAAATGTTAGAATTTTTGGGAGATTCGGTAATTAATTATGCTGTAACTCGGGCAATCTATGATAATTTTTATAAAAATGAAGGTAATTCAACTAAACTTCGTGCGGTACTTACCTCTACAAATTATTTAGCTAAAGTTTGTCAAGATTTAGGTCTAATTGACCTTGTATTCTTAGGTAAAGGCGCATCAGAAATTCGTGAAAATAACAAGTTAAAAGCTGATGTTTTTGAAGCATTTTCAGCAGCAATTTTACTTGATCAAGGCTTTGATAAACTTAATGAATTTTTGGCAAAATATTTGTATAATGGTGTAAATTTTGCATGCGAAAAAGAGTACAAAGACCCAAAGTCAATTTTTCAGGAAAAAATTCAGTCTTTTTCTTCGCTTAGCAAAATCAATTATTTGCCAACCCGCCTTGCTGATGGAACTTTTCGCGTTGACCTAATTTGGGAAGAAAAAAAATACGGTATTGGCTACGGAAAATCTATTAAAGAAGCAGAATTTAATGCTGCAACTAACGCACTCAACATTTTTGCCGTTGACACAGATCAATAAAAACTTGAAGATACTCGTTACTAAAGAATGATTTTTTTTGCAAAAATAGGAGAAATATTTTACTAATTTCGTTTGAAAGTATGCCTTCTAATTTTGCTGGATAGTTCAAAATTTCCTTATTTTCAAGGAATTCTTCCCGGTCAACAATATCAAAACTTTTTTTATTATAAATTTTAATATCGATATCAAAATCAACAAATTTGATTGTATTTTCTTCAAAAATAAAATCTGAAGCTAAATTTATATAGTAATGATAACTAAAATGTTGACCTGGTTTAAAAGTAATAATTGCATTATGCATTGTTTTTTTTGGAAAAACAAAAATAGTCGGTTCAGAAAAACGTCATGATTTTGTCCCATATTTTTTCACAATGCTGCCATTTAAACTAACAACAACATGAGTAAGTGAATTTGAAATTACTCTTGCATTTGATCACTGACGATACAAAAAGCCATTATATTTATAGGCTTGAATGTTGATTATTCTTTCTGGATAAAGTTCTTGAAACGAGTTTTTTTCTATCATTTTTTTCATCCTTTTTTTATTTTTAAATTATAATATTTTATACTAAATTTTTATTATAATTTACCATTAAAACAATGAATTTAACAACATTTAAAGCAAATATTAAAGAATTTTTCAGAGTCAACCATAAAATATTTCGATTTACAAGCTTTGAACTCGTAATTTCAGGATATTTAATGGCGATGTTTTTAGTTATTGCTTTTATATTTAAAACTAGTCTTCCACGTAGATTTAACATAGCATTTGAACTTCCATTTTACGTTTTGATAGGAATAATTTTAAGTTGGTTCAAAGGTGCGATTGTTGCTTTTACGTTCGATTTTGGAAAACTTTTGCTTACAAGTCGCGTTTTTTTCTGAACCCCAGAATATGGAATTGTTCCGATTTTAGTTGCAATTTTCTCCTCGCTGGCTTTTAATTTTGCAAATAAAAATAAAAAAGTATTAATTTTCTTATTAATTTTAACTTATTTAATAACTTTTTCGGTATTTATTTTTTATTTTTTTATGAGCGAGTCTGAAATTCAAAGAGTCGCAAAAGATTGAAAAAGACTTTTTAATAAAAAATTAGTGCTTTTACTAATAGGGATTTTTGGTGTTATTTTATTAGCATTTACAACATTTTTGGTAATTTTATATTGAAAAAAACCGACTCAAAAATTTAAAAATGCAATAATAACGCTTTTTGTCCTTGGTATTTGCTTTCTCGTTTTTCGTTGATTATGACATCCGTTTGCATTTGTGCAATATTATAATCGTTTCTTGAATCGAAGTGGAAGAGATAGACTTATTGAAAATTATTTTTTCTTTTATTTAACACCAATAATTCTAAAATCAACAGTTTCATTTCCAATTTATTCACTTTTTTTGATAAACATAGTGCCATTAATTCAATTTTTAAACGATAAACATAATTTTCGCTGAAAATTTGGTTATTAAGATTTTTTTCTTGGAAAAAAAGGTTTTTCCAGTTTTTCAAAAATAATATTGTCAAATTTGTCTAATTTTGTAATTAATTCAAAACTTGTGGTTTTTATTCCTAAAAAATCAATAATTTTTCCGACGGTTTTAGGCATAACAGAGTTTAGACATGCTGAAATCGTGTAAATTCCATTTAAAACTAAAAGTAAACTTGCGCCTAATTTATCTAAGTTTTTTTCATTTCATAATTGTTTGATATCAAAATAACCGTTTAAATTTTTTGCTAGCTCAATTATTAGTTTAAAGCCTTTTTCAAGCTGAAAATTTGACAAATTTTCGGAAAATGAGTCAAAAATTACCAAAATTTTTTCATAATAACTAATATCAGTTCAGTCTAAAACTTCAATTTTAAATTTTAAACCGTTATTAAAATATTTCAAAACAAGCGCAATTGTTCGACTAATTAAATTTCCATATGTGTTGACAAAAAATGAATTATATAGACTTTCTAATAATTTTTTGTCAAAAATACTATCATTTTCGGCACTTATTTGACTTACAAAATAAAATTTAATAATTTCAGCATCAAATTCATCAAGTAATTCAAGAGGATTAATTACATTTCCTTTTGATTTTGACATTTTTCCTTCAGGAGTTATGAGTCAGCCGTGAGTCAAAATTGTTGATGGCAATCGGAAATTTAATGATTTTAAAAAAATTGGCCAATAAATACAGTGAAAACGGGCTATTTCTTTTCCAACAACATGAACAATTTCTTCGGCCTGGTTTCAAAAATTTTCAGTCTGTGGTGAGTCAATATTAATTTGGTCGTCAAAAATTGATAAATAACTAAAAAGAGCATCAAGTCAAACATAGATAGTTTGGTCTTGAAATTTTTCAAGATTTATTCCTCACTTTAAATTTTTTCGGCTAACGGATAAGTCCTCTAGACCTTTTTGGAAAAAATTTTGTCTTAGCTCGTTTGCGATTTTTTTGTCAGAAATAAAATTAGGATTAGCATCTAAATAATTTTCTAGCCATTTTTGGAATTTACTGATGGCAAAAAAATAAGAATTTTCTTCGACTAATTCCATTTTTGCACCGCTGACTGGGTGAAAAAATTCGTTGTTTTTTTCGATACATTGAACTTGAGATAAAAATTCTTCGTCACTTACAGAATAAAGTCCTTGATATTGACCTTGAAAAATGTCGTTATTTTCGTACATTTTGTAAAAAATTTTTTTAACAAAATTTTTGTGACCTTGACTAGTTGTTCTTAAAAAATAGTCATAATCAATGCCAAATTTTTGCCATAAAATTTTAAATTTTTCAACGTTTTTATCAACAAAACTTTGGGGATCTAAACCTGACTGGGCTGCTAGACGACTTATTTTGTGACCGTGTTCGTCAGATCCTGTTAGCATTAGTGCGTCAAAACCTTGCATTTTTTTAAAATTTCTGAGCACTCATGCCAAAGTTGAACTATAAAGATGACCAATATGGAGATTTCCGCTAGCATAATAAATAGGAGTTGTGATGTAAAATTTTTTAGCCATTTTTAACCTTTCGGGCTACATAAAGTTTCTGAATTTCTTTGCGATAAACATGTTCATTTTTATTATTAGGGTGTAAATATAGATTATGTAGGAATTGAGTTCCCCATTGCGCATTAAAATCTGATTCAATCAGAACAAATTTGGGACTAGACCCCACTCTTGCCATTACAAATTGAACACGCTTTGGCTCAAATCGACCCTGACGCAAAAATTCTATCACATCAATAAATCTCTCGATTGGTAAAACCAATGACAGTCTTCCTTTGTCTTGAATAATTTTGCCTGCGCCGAGAATTAATTGCGATAAATTAAGGCTAAATTCATAGATTGCATTTTTAAATTCAGGGCTAACATTGCGGATTTTTTTGGTTCCGACTTTAAAATAAGGAGGATTAGCAAAAATTAAGTCGTATTTTCGTGACTGTTTTTTATTATGTTCAACTCAAAACTGATTAAAATCAGCACAAATTAGATTAATTTGACTTTCTTTTTTATTGATTTCAACGTTTTTTTTAGCTAAATTAATGGCTTTTTCATTAATTTCGATTGCATCAATAATTAAGTCTTTTTTTCGATGAGCAACAAAAATTGCTAGTGCACCGTTATTTGTTCCTATTTCAAGTGCTAGTTTTACTTTTTTAGTTAAGGTGATGAAATTTCCTAGCAAAATAGTATCAACTGAATAATTAAAGCTTGTCTTGTCTTGTCAAATTTTGAGGTCATCATTATAACCCAAATTATTCAATTCAAGATTATTTTTCATATTCAAAAGTTATTAATTTTGAATTTTTACGATAAAAACGACCGAATTTAGCTAGCTTTTTGCCATTTAACACGGTTGCATCAGCACTAAAATGATTTCGAATTTGAAGCATATACTCACCAACGCCGTATAAGTCAACAGGGGCGTTTTGTTCTTCTAATTCTCTAATTTTCATAGGGTTTAGACCTGATGAGGCGATAATTTTTACGTGTTGACCGTTGTTTTTATCTAGCTCTTCACGTAGTTTTTTTATTAATTTTGCATTAATTCCAAAATCGTCTTTTTTAGGATCTTCGAACATTTGATCAGCAATATTTGAAGAAGTATCAACTCTGACTCCAGCTAAATCTTGACCAAATTCAGCCAAAACAGCTAAGGATTCTTCAATTACATTGTTGTTAAAATCTACAAGAGCTACAAGTGGTTGGTCTGGGAAAATTTTACGGTAAGCCTGCGAAGTTTTAATAAGATCGCCGTCAAAATTTTGAATTAAAGAGTGAGGCATTGAACCAAAATTTTTAGTAGCACTTTTTCCTGACTGAGCTAAATTGCTAAATATTGAAATACCGCCTATTTTTGCTGCTTTTCCGTCAATTTGGTGCATCAAATAGTGATCAGAACGATCGGCCATAAAGATTATTTCTTTATCATTTGCTGCTTTTTTGCATAAATAAGCATTTGTTGCTATCGAAGTTGAGCGAGCTAAAATTCCGTCAATAATTCCTTCAACATGACCAAAAAGATGCAAAGGACCCTCTAATTCAAGAACTATTTCACGTTTTTTTACACGGCTTCCATCTTTTAAATAACGAATTTTATATTTTTTATAGTCAGTATTATCTACTAAAAATTTTAAAACTTCATCCATTCCGCCAATAACGGCAAAATCTTTACGTTGGAAAAACTGTAAAATAACAATATTTTTCGGATTAAATTTTGCAAGTATTTTTTGACTATCAAGAAAATAGTCAGATATATATTTATTGATTTTTGACATAATAATTTAGTTGATAAAATAATAGTAAAACTACAATATTATTATACTATATTTCCGTCGATTTGGCCATAAAAAAAATTTTTTAAAAAAAATAATACAAAAACACCTTTTTGTTATAAAATTTTGTTTGCGTACTAAATTTTATAATTTTTAAAGGTGTTTTATAAGCATTTACTAAAAGTTTAAATCAAAATCAATTTGCTTAGAAAATACTAAATTTGTTATCGAAGGCAAGATTTAATTTTGCTGCTTTTTTGCTTTCATAACTATGCTTTTTTTGACTTGCAATTATACCAATTTCAATTTCTTTATCTAATTTTGTGTTTGTATACACGCCATAAGAAAATTTTAAGTCTGGTTTGAAATTTTTTCTAATTGTGTTAAGAACATCGTTAATTTCGGTTTGTAAAATTGAATTATTAGCACTAATTGTAATTAACATTTCCTCGGAAGATGAGAGATCAAATTCGACAAAATGGTTTTTAAAGGCATTTTCAGTTGCAACTATTGCCCTATTTGGACCAGTTTCGCTTGCATATCCGACAAAAACAAAGTTATTATTGGATAAAATTGACTCGATTATAGAACTGTTAACGTGAATTAATGCATTTTGTTGACAAATAGCTTTTGTTAGAATTGAAATTTTCTTTTGAATAGTAAGGACTATTAATTGAAGAACATTTTCAACCATAAGACTCGGAAAAGTTAAACTTATTTCCTCTGGTGAAATTAAAATCAATGAATCAACAATTTTTTTTAGATTTTGAAGCACGTCAAAACTTGTTTCTCGTCTAAATTTTGACTCATTTTCAGAAGGATTTGTTGCTAAAACTATTATAATTATATTCATTTTTTGAGCAATTTCAGCTACTTCTAAAATTGCTCCTGATCCAGTTGATCCGCCTAATCCGACAATCAAAAAGAGAATTTTGACCCCAGCAAGAATTGATTGAATTTCTAAACTTTTATCTTTTACTGCTTGGTTTGCTTTTTTCCAGTCATATCCAAAATTTGATTGACTAAGAATTAGTGAATTTTGGTCGCTAAAATTGAAATTAGAATATTCATCGCGTGAATTTATAAAAAATTTTGGAAAGTTAGCTTGATCTAAATTGATGTTTTGAACAATTTTAGATCCAAAATCACCTAATCCCATTAGCATAATTTTACTACATCTTTCCATAGTATTTTTACCTATTTTTCAATTTATCTTTTCTATGAATTTTTAATTAAAACTCGTAATTTAGCTGATTTTGCTCTTGGATTTAGCAAAACTTCTTCTGGTGATGGTCGAAAAACTTTCGTTGAGAATTCTGGATCGCCTTTTTTAAAAAAATCTTGCTTAGATTTGCTAACTAAATTTAAAAATGCATCTTTTACTAATCGATCCTCTAGCGAATGGAAGCTAATAATTAAAACTTTTGAACCGTGCTTTAAGAATTTGGGTAACTTTTTTAACAACATTTGCAGAGATTCAAGTTCGTTATTTACTTCAATTCGCACAGCCTGGAAAACATTTTTTACAAAGTTTTTTTTAGATAACGCCAGTGCTGGAATAACTTTTTTGACAATCTTAGTAAGATCAAAAGTGGTTTTCAAAGGTCTATTTTCAATGATTGCTTTTGCAATTTGCCGTGCAAATTTTACTTGTCCGTATTTGTAAAAAATCTGAACTAGTTTTTCTTCAGAATATTGATTTAAAACTCAAGAAGCATCAAGAGATTGACTTGTGTCCATTCTCATATCTAAATTGCCATCTTTAGAGTAAGAAAAGCCACGCTCAGGATTATCAATTTGAGGTGATGAGACACCTAAATCAACAATAAACCCGTGTATATAATCAATTCCTAATTTTTCTAAGTGATAATCAAAATTTGCAAAATCTGAACAAATAAAATTAACATTTTGACTAATTGCAGTTAATTTAGATTTAGTTTCGTCTATGGCTTGGATATCTTTATCAAAAACAATCAGTTTCCCCGTTGTTAATTTTTCAAGAATCGCCTTGGAATGTCCGCCACGTCCTAAAGTTAAATCAACATAAAATCCTTCGGGATTAATTTCAAGAGCTAAGATAACTTCTTCTAACAAAACTGGAATGTGCATTTTATAATTCTACTCCCGATTTTAGCAATTCTTTTTCTAAATCAGCGGTGACATTGCTGTCAGAAAACTTTGCAAAAAATTGATCGTATCTTTCTTCAGGCCAAATTTCAATTTTGTTATTAACCCCTAATAAATAGATTCTTTTTTTGACAGCGGCCAAGTCAAGTAAATTTTTGGGAATCAAAAACCTACCTTGCTTATCGACAGAAACTTTGACGGTATTTCCAAAAAAATATCTTGCAAAATCACGAAGTCGTGGATCTAATGAGTTTGCTTTTCCAATTTTTTGGGCAATAATATCAAATTCCGCTTGGCTTCTGATCTCAAGAATTTTGTCCAAATTAGCTGAAATATAGAAGTCACCATCAAGTTCATCACGAAAAGCAGGAGGTAGCACAATTCTATTTTTTTCATCTAATATTCTGAAAACAGTTCCAAACATTTTTTATCTCCACTGTCAACCACAATTATACACTAAATCCCATTTCAAACAAAAAAAAATTAATTTTTTTTATTTATCATTTTTTGTTTGAAAAAAAATGACTGATTTTAGGTGGTGTTTTTTAAATTTTTTGCATTTTATTAGTGGAGTGAAGTGGGAGTGATTTTTATTAAAATCAACAAAAAATTTAAAAAATATACAACTTTTATGATTAAAAGCTCATTTTTTTGGACTAAAAAGGGTATTTTTATGCAAATATTAAAAATTATTTCAGTTATTAAAATTAATTCCTAAAATAAACCAGCATTTTGAAAAAAATTTTAAAATAATGATTTATTTTTAAAATTTTAAATTAAATTATAGATTTGTCAAAAAATGCAATTTTATTGACTCAAAACAAGCAAAATTTAGCTTAACTGTTTTGCTTATTATATATTATATAATTAGTGTGTTTTTGATGTCTGAATTTTGTATTGTAAAATTTTTAAATTTATTAATATAAGTTCTTATAAGAATAAAAATGCCGAATCATTAAAAACATGCGTTTTTTTACCTTATTTAATTAAAAAGAAAAAAATAATTAATATTAGTTATAAATTGGTAAAATTTAATGAAGAAATTGAAAAAGGTGCTAATATTAAATTAACTTTTTAGATTTAAATTAAATTGTAAAATAAATAGGTTAAATAGTTACTCAGGAGAATTTAATGAATCAAAATCATGACCAAGAAAAAAATAATCAAAAAATAAACGACCAAAATCAGTCTAATTTTTATAATTCAAAAAATTATGGCGCTAATAAATCTCATAATTCGCATTTTGCTTCCCGTGATCGCAAATATCAACATTATAGTAATTTTCAAAAACCAAATCACAGTCAAGATTTAAAAACTAACACCGCTAATCCATTTCAAGGTGATGACACTCAAAAAGTTGTTGACCAAAAAGATATTGAAATTCAGGCCCAAAATAGCCCTCAATATGATCATCAACAAGAAAAATACGTTACTTATCAGCCTAATTATCTAAAATCACAGCAAAATTCACAAACAACTCAAGAGCAAACAAAAGAGTCAAAAAATTTCCTTCAAAAAGTTACAAAACCAAAAAAATCTAACCAAATTAATTTTTCATGACTTTTGCATGATGATGAAAATCAGTTTTTTTACTTTCTTTCAGACTCAAGAGCTGTTGCTGAAATTAGTGATTTAAATAAAAAAATGCAATATCGCGAAAAGCACTCAGCTTGAACTTCAAGTTTTTACCAACTTAATTCAGATATTTTTCAAAAGCATGAAAAAAGAACTAAAACTAAAATAAATCCTGTTGAAAAACTTTGAAATAATATCTCTTTTACTGCAAAGTCAATTTATTATTCAATTTCAACCTTGCTAGTTTCGATGTTGATGCTTATTTTTTGATTATTTTTTGCCGGAATTAATAATTTTCAATTCTGGCAGTATTTAGCATTTGTTGGCTCATTTGTTCTATTTTTAGTAATTATTCAAACTTTAGTTTATTTTAATAATTTAAAAAACCGCAACAAACCAAGGAAATTACTTTTTTATTATATTGCCGATTCAAGTTTTTTACTGTTAAATTATATTGTAAGATTAATATTTTTACTTAGCCCGATTTTTAGTCATAAATTGATAGTTTTAAATGTTAATTCTGAAATAATTAGTCAAAATTTAGCCCAATTAAATCCTTATAGTCAAATTTTATATTATATTTTTTGGTTTCCAGCACTAAGTTATTTTTTTGGCCTTGGATTTTTTATTGTTATTAAGTGATCTGAATTTGTTAAAAACTTTTGATTTACCTTTGCTATTTTTAAAATTTTATCTTATCAAAAATTAGCAAATGAATATAAAATAAGACATGATGATGAAAAGCTTGCTAAAAAATTAAAAGATAGATGGATTGAACTGTACAAAATTGGACGTCCATTAGGTAATTTTTTACATCCATCCTTTATTTTTGCTTACAAGCAAATTAAATTAGACCCAAATCTTCCAATTGAAGAACAAGAAAAACTAGTAAATGATGTCCTCCAAATAGTAACTGAAGATGTGGCCAAGTATCGCTAGTCCGAAAAAAAAAAAAAAAATAAAAAAAAATTATCAAATCAAAAAAAATATGTTATAATTAAAAAGCTGCAACGGATCGGGGGGTTTGCAGAGCGGCCAAATGCGGGTGGCTGTAACCCACTTTCTTCGGATTCGGGGGTTCGAATCCCTCACCCCCCACCATTTTGCCCCATAGCCAAGTGGTAAGGCAACGGTTTTTGGTACCGTCATTCGTTAGTTCGAATCTAACTGGGGCAGCCAGATGTTAATTCACCAATTTTTTTAATTATTTATTTTATGAAACGACCTGAAAAGATAACGCCAAGTAGCGAAGATTTTGCAAAATGATATGTTGACGTTATAACTCAGGCGAATTTAATGAGTTACGGTCCAATCAAAGGAACGCTTTACTTCAAACCTTTTGGATATGCAATTTGAACTAATATAACCAAAATAGTTGATGCATTTTTTGCTTCCCAAGGTGTAAAAAATGTTTATTTTCCGCTTCTTATACCTGAAAATTTTATAGAAAAAGAAAAACAACATATTAAAGGTTTTGCACCTGAATTATTAACAATAACTCATGTAGGCCAAAAAAAACTAGCCGAAAATATTTATATAAGACCAACTAGTGAGCTCCTTTTTGCTGATTATTTTAAAAATGAAATTGCTGCAAATAACATTTTACCGTTAAAATTAAATCAGTGAACTCAAGTTTTGAGATGAGAAAAAACTACTAATCCATTTTTACGAAATACTGAATTTCTTTGGCAAGAAGGACACACAATTCATTCAGATAAATTAGAGGCTCAAAATTTTACTAAAAAAATAGCTAAATATTATAAATTCTTTTTAGAAAATTATCTTGCTATACCAACAATATTTGGTAAAAAAACTAATCGTGAAAAGTTTGCCGGCGCTGTTACAACTTACACTATTGAATCAATGATGCAAAATTTCCGCGCGCTTCAAACAGCAACATCGCATTTTTTAGGCCAAAATTTTGCTAAAAATTTTGGAATTCAGTTTAAAAACAACAAAAACGAATTTGAAACACCATATCAAACATCTTGAGGGATTTCAACCCGTCTAATTGGCGCTCTTGTAATGGTTCACAGTGATGATAATGGTTTAGTTTTGCCGCCAAAAATTGCCCCATATAAGGTTGATATTCTTGAATTTTTTGCAAAAAAACATCCAGAAGTAAAAGACTTTTCAAAAAAAGTAGCTAGAATTCTTAAACAAAGAAAAATTAGCTATCAAATAGATGAATCAGACGAGCAAATTGGATTTAAAATAAATAAATCTGAAGTTTCTGGCTCACCAATTCGAATTGAAATTGGGCCAAATGATGTAAAGAAAAATCAAATTTGCCTTGTTCGCCGTGATAACCGCCAAAAAATTTATTTTAGCCTTGATCAATTAAAAGACAAATGCCCTAAAATTCTTGATGAAATTCAAAAAAACTTGTTTGAAAAAGCTAAAACTCGCATAATTGAAAATACAGTTTTTGTAACTTCATATCAAGATCTTCAAACTGAAATACAAAAAGGGAAATTTGTTATCGCCCCTTTTAGTGAAACTTCGGCAAAAGAGAAGCAAATTCAAGACGAAACTACCGCAACAGCCCGTTGTATTTTGCCAAAAAATGCAATATTTAATATACCTCAAAGCGCTAATTCAATATTTAGTGGTAAAAAAACTACTAAATTTGTCTTATTTGCAAAATCCTATTAATTTTTTCTATTTATATATTGCAAAAAAGCGAAAATGTGGTATCATTTATATAAAAAAGGAGGTATTATGCCAATCTTTGATATTCACTCAACCGATGACATTAATCAAAAAATTTTAACAAGCAAAGCTGCAATTCTCGTATTTCACCAACCTGGATGCGGAGCCTGTGTTCTTTATGAACCTTCAATCGATCAAATGAACGATAAATACGGAGTAAATGGTCTAGTTATAATTAGAGTTAACGTGCGTGAAAATATTTTATTTGCGCGTGATAACCAAATCCATGGAACTCCAACAACATTATTTTATAAAGATCACAAACTTGTACATCGTCTTGAAGGTTATGTTCCTGCTGATGTATTAGAATCACAATTAAAACACTTTGAATTAATTTAATATCTTAATTTAATCTTCGTTATTTTTAAGACAAAAAAAGCAATTTCATTCGAGAAATTGCTTTTTTTTATTATTTTAGATATTATCTTAAAAAGGTTTATAAGGTAAACTAATTGTTGCAAAGGAGTTATTTTTAGATTGAATTAAAATTCTATTAAATTTATAACCGTCTTGTAAGTCAGCTCTAAATTTATTTAACGAACTATTGAAAGTGGTATCTACAACTTTTTTCATTGTTGTGTTGTCAGTTTTAATAAATTCAGCTTTTAACTCGACATTTGCATCAGTGTTTATTCAATTTTTTAAAAGTTGGATTTGAGGATCAATTCAAAGCGCAGCATCTTGTTTAACTATCGCAATTTTTTTCTCAAACCAAATGTCACCTTTTAAATCATCAGGGAATTGATCTTGCGAAATTTCTTCAGAGCTACCATTTTTAACAACTTTAATTTTTTTGAGCGATCACTTATAGTCGTATTGTCATTTTCCGGCTGTGTTAAAGGTTGCGGTTGAATTGTTTATGTTTGCATTAACTTCGGCAGTCATTGGCAGAGTAATAGCTGGATCATCACTTTTGCCTTCAAAATGGGCCACTACTTCTGTTGCACCTTTGAATTTGTCATTTTTAATAGTAAAAACATGATTACCATTTACGTCAAAGCTTAGACTTGACCCTAATTTGTCAGCGATTTTTGCGCTCATCTGTTGCGGTGTGTTTTCTTTTTGCTCCAAAGGTTTATATGGTAAACTAATTGTTGCAAACGAGTTATTTTTAGATTGAATTAAAATTCTATTAAATTTATAACCGTCTTGTAAGTCAGCTCGAAATTTATTTAACGAACTATTGAAAGTGGTATCTACAACTTTTCTCGCTTTTGTGCTGTCATTTTTAATAAATTCAGCTTTTAACTCGACATTTGCATTAGTGTTTATTCAATTTTTTAAAAGTTGGATTTGAGGATCAATTCAAAGCGCAGTATCTTGTTTAACTATCGCAATTTTTTTCTCAAACCAAAGGTCACCTTTTAAATCATCAGGGAATTGATCTTGCGAAATTTCTTCAGATCCAACTTTAATTTTTTTGAGTGATCACTTATAGTCGTATAGGAATTTTCCGGCTGTGTTAAAAATTGCAGTTGAATTGTTTATGTTTGCATTAACTTCGGCAGTCATTGGTAGAGTAATAGCTGGATCATCGCTTTTACCTTCAAAATGGGCCACTACTTCTGTTGCACCTTTGAATTTGTCATTTTTAATAGTAAAAACATGATTACCATTTACGTCAAAGCTTAGACTTGACCCTAATTTGTCAGCGATTTTTTCGCTCATCTGTTGGAGTTTTTGACCTTCTTTTTCCCCCTCGTTTGTTTGGCTAACGCCACAACTTGTTGCTACTAAAAAAACAATAGGGGTCGAAAGGATAAATAAATTTCTTAATTTTGTTAGCTTGCGTGCCATTTACACCTCTTATTTTGTTTAATATTTTAATATTACAAATTATACCATTTTTCTTAATATTTTCTAGGAATCTGACAAAAATATTAAAAATTTACAAAAAATTATAAATTTTAATTTTTTAAAAAAAAGCACCTTAGTTTGACAGTTAGATGGTAAAAATTCACTTTTTAGTGGGGCAAACACACAAAAATACCCGTAAATCCAGGTTTTTTGAGGCTAAAATCTTAATTTTATAGTTTTAAATTAACCTTTTGTAAAAAAAAAAAAAAATGCTTGGTCAAAAATAAAATTATGTTATAATTAACCTCACTTAAGAATAGTTAATAAATTTAGAAATTAGAATTAACGGGGATTAATTATGTTTTTTGTCATAAAAAAATCAGCAAATACGAATTATCCATTATATTTTTAAATATGATGGAATGCCTTAAATTTACCCGTTTAGAAATCTATAAATTTAGGGCTTTTGGTTATTGTTCTTTCAAAACTTCATATGTTTTTTTAGCCTCGCTGCAAATAAAAACGAGTTTTCTATTTGCATTGAGTTTAAATAGTAGTTGCATTTTTTTATGGTTTTTTTATTTTATCCGTAAATTGATTTTGTCAGGTTTTAAAATAGGCAATTAACTTTTTAAAAAAACCAAAATCAAAAGGAAAATGATTTTGGTTTTAAAGAAGAAAAATTAGTCTGTAAAAGTTTAGTTTTGCTTAATTATTAAGGATTCATGATCCATGTCAGGATGTTTTTTGATATTTAAATAATCAAGAACTGTTGGGGCAATATTTGCCAATCTTCCATTTTTTAATTTCAAACTTTTATCACTTGAAATTAACATAACGGGAAATACGGTATGTTTTGTTGAGGGTTTATTATTTTCATCCTCAGTAAGTTCGGCATTACCATGGTCGGCTGTAATGAAAAAATGAAAATTATTTTCTTTTGCTCAGCTGTGAATTCGACCAATCTGTGAATCTAAAATTTCAACCGCTTTTATAGTTGCTTTTAAGTTTCCTGTATGTCCGACCATATCTGGATTTGCAAAATTGACGATAATAAGGTCATAATTTTGCCCAACTTGGATTAATTTATCAGTAATTTCGACGGCCGACATTTGCGGATAATCAGCATAAGACTCAACTTTTAATGAATCAACAAGAATTCGGTCAGAATTTTTTAATTCAAGTTCTACGCCACCGTCAACAAAGAAAGTTACATGGGCATATTTTTGCGTTTCAGCGAGTCGAAGTTGTTTTAATCCTGCCTCATCAGCTACTTTTCCAAGTGGATTTTTGACTTTCATTTCCTCAAAAGCAATATCGCAATTTATCCCTTCATATTTCATCATTGACACAAAAGTGTCGATTTTTACAGGATATTTTGGTTTAAAAGTATATAAATCTGTTTGCAAAATTAAATGCGAAAGTTGTCTTGCACGATCAGGACGAAAATTGAAAAAAATAACACCATGATTGTCATTAAGAAAATCATTTTTATTAACTTGCAAATTTATTGCCGGTTGTAAAAATTCGTCACTAATTCCTTTTTCGTATTGAGAATCGACATAATCAATTGGATTTGTGAAGGTATTTTCGGCTTTTCCGCGAATAGAATTATATCCTAATTCAACACGGTCAAACATTTTATCACGGTCCATTGAATAAAAACGACCGGAAATTGAAGCAATTTTATAATTTTCAAAATTTTTCAATTTCTTTATTAATAAATTAAGATTTGGCTTAATTGATTCAGGTGCAACATCTCGTCCGTCACCAAAAAGGTGTAAATTAAGTTTTTTAACACCAAATTCGGCGGCAAAATCAATTAGGGCAAAAAGGTGATCTTGATGTGAGTGAACACCTCCTGGCGAAAAAAGTCCCATAATTTGCACAGGTGTATCAGTTTTGATACTATGCTCAAAAACCTTAATAAATTTTTCATTTTTGAAAAACTCGCCGGTTTTTAAAGCATTATTTATAATTGAAATTCCGGTATAGACAATAAATCCGGCTCCGATATTTAAATGGCCAACTTCTGAATTTCCCATTTGTCCTTCAGGGAGTCCAACTTCTTGACCTGATGCGGCGATCAAACTATTTGGATAATTGTCAAAAAGGTGATCAAAAACCGGTGTTTTTGCAAGTGCAAAACCATTTCCTTGACTTTCAGGTCGCAATCCAAGGCCGTCAATAATAATTAAAATAACTTTCTTTTTCATTATTTCCTACTTTTTAGCGTTTTTTACTGATCGCATAACCGCTCTAATTTGTGCCTCAGATGGTTTTCGACCCATTTGCATGTACATTGCGCGAATCATGCCTTCAGTTATTGGTGGATTTTCGCGGATTTGTTTTTCAAACATTTTTTTTGAGACTATTAAGGCAATCACTCCGCCAATAATAAATAAAATAATTCCAACACCAATAGTTATGCCAATTCAGCCACCAAGACCAACTCCGCCAGCTGTACCGACATTTGAGATAATTTGTTCTGAATTTTCTTGAAATAATTTAGCTATTTTTTCCATTTTTTTCCTTTAGTTTCGTATAGACTTTATCAGTAATGCTAAAATGTAATTTTACATTTTCTTCAAGGAAAATTGTCCCGTGTTTCTGAATTTGCCCAAGGCAAAAATTAACAATTTTTTCAATTTGATTTGAACCAGCCGGAAAAATTGCTTTTCATTTTTCTTGCCGTTTGTTGAATTTTTGACTTAAGACATGTTTTGCAATTATTGAAGCAGCTCCAACTTGTTTAATTTTTGTGTCGGCTTTTTTCTCCAAAATTAAAGGATATTTTTCAAAATTTCATGGCTCAATGTTGAAAAATTTACTTATTTTAGCAAAATATTGACTAAATTTTTGCGCCGAGACAAAACCATCAATGAAAATTTTATCAATTGGAACATCTTTAAAAATTAAAACTAGATCTCTAAGCACTTTAAAATATAAAAAAGCTTTGATTTCATGCGAGTTTAGTCCTTTTTGGATTAGATCATTATAGTCTTTCATCTCTAAAGAGATAAATTTATAAGTAATTTTTTGGTCCAAAATTTCAAAAAGTTCACTAATCTTCTTTTCATTTAAAAGTTTTGAGTCAACAATTTTTTCAATAAGTTGTCCTTCAATTTCTGACTGGCAAAAAACAGCGCAGCAAACAGTTAAATTTGTAAAATACTCGCCAACACCAACCTCATCACAGCCAATTACTAAATCATCAACCTGATATAACTCCGGTTTAAACAAGATCATCTTCCTTCAAATTGATAATTTCTTTTTTGAGTTTTTCGGTTACTTTATTTCTATTGAGTTTTCATTCAACAAAATTAATTATAATAATTGGATATTTTTTTTGTTGAATGAATTTGATTGCATCAAAATATTCAATATACTCTTTAGGTTTGCGATATTCAAGTGAGTCTAAATAAATTCCAAGTAAAAATTTGCCTTGATCAAAAATAGCAACATCAATTTGCTCGGTTCCGACAACATAGTTGGTTTTTAGCTCTAAACTTGGGAAAAGTCCTAAAAATTCTTCGGCAAATTCTTGCTGAAAATCAGCAAAAAAGCTTGATTTTGCAACATTTTTTAACTCTGAAAGTGAAAGTTGTACTTTATTTTTACGTGAATAATTAATTTGTGATTGAACATCAAGATCCAAGAAATTAATTCATGATTTAAAAATTTCTAGATCGTCAGAGTTAGAAGTATTTTGAATTTCATCAGCATTTATTGACTTGCAAATTATCATTTTTTGACGCGCACGAGAGGTTGCAACATTTAGGGCGTTTTTTCCACCTTTTCGTGCTATATAAGTTGAACCAAATTTTGCACTTTGATCGTAGGCAACTGAGACAATTACTAAATCAGCCTCATCTCCTTGAATGTTTTCAAGACTATTTACAATAATTTTATCAGTATAGATTAATTTTTCAATTTCTGGATAGGATTCAAAAATTATTTTTTCAATTGCATTTTGCTGATTTTTGTTAAAAGCCAAAATTATCATTGTTGAAAACTTGTTGATATTTTTTTGGGCAATATCAACAACCGCTTTTGCCTCAACAATATTTTGCTGACCGTCTCACTGACCATTAACATTATGAACTTCAATTACATCATTACCTTCAAAATTATGATTATTGGCAATTTTAAGCTCTGAATCATAAAAATGACGGGAGTTAAATGACATTAAGGAGGCATGATGTGAACGATAATTTTTGTCTAACATAATGTTAAAAACACCTTTGGAATGGGCATATTCGAGAATTGATTCAATATTTGCAAAGGCATCATCTTCTGATTCATCATTCATTTTTGAAGCAAACCAACGAATTGGTTGCATTTGTTGGTGGTCACCAACAAGAACTTTAATTTTTCCGTAAAATAAAAGTGGGAGTGCTTCTTCTAAAAACATTTGTGAAGCTTCATCAATAATAATGTAATCAAAATAACGTTTTTCAAACATTACAAGTTCAATGTCAGGAGTTGTAATAATAACTGGGAACAAAATCTTAATAATTTCGGCATGTTTTAGTAAAAACTTGTAAGGAGACATTTTCTTTTTTTGTTTAACGCTAAGTCTGAAGCGAGTATAGAGCTGTTGAAATTCAGGGTCATTATTTAATTTTGCCAAGACTTCAAAGACTTTTTTTGCATGGTAAATAAATAAAGCCTTATCATCAAGAACTTCAACTTTTGGTTTTTTAACAAAATTGAGAAACTTTTCGAGATTTTCAAAATTAGAAATTTCTAATTTTGAAATTTTGTTATAGATGTTTTCCAAATTGTCATCATAATTAGCTAGGTTTTCAAGAATTAAGTCAACGTCTTGGCGAAGTTCATTGGAAGCTATATGCATTGCTTTTTCATAAAATTTCAATTTACGTTTGAGTTTAGACTCAATAATATGTAATTTTAGATTATTTCTTGACTGTGGTGATCTTTTTGGATTGATATTAATCGATTTATTTAGTTTAAAAAGAGTTTCAGCAATACTTAGTTTGAAAAAATTGTTAGCTTTTTCGATTGTTTTATAAGCATCAAGTGTATTTGTTAAAGTTTCAATTTTAGGAAAAATTTTTTCTAAAAGTTCTAAATATTGGCGATCATCATCGGAAAAAACTTTAATTTCTTTAAGTTTTGATTCCATATTGAAATTTTCAATATTTTCAATATACTCTTCAATTGGCTTGTAAAAATCTTTATAATTTTCCAACTTTTCATTAATGACAAAAAGACAGAAAAATGACATCATTTTTAGTCTTTTTCTTAAAACAACAAGGGCAATTTTTTTCTGCGAGCTAACAAGTGCGGTTCGATTTAGGGCAATAACATTTGAAATAATGTTTGCAATTGTCTGGGATTTTCCAGTTCCAGGAGGCCCTCAGATAATTGTGTTTTGTAAAATTGCCGAAATATGGGCGCAATCTTGGGTAAAGTTAGTTGGCTGAATTTTAAAAAATCCTGTAAATTTCGGTGAAAAAATTGATTTTTCAACATTGTTTCTGTATGTGGTTTTGTTAATATCAACTTCAATTAAGTTGTGAATTTCACCAGTTTTGATCATTTTTTCCATGATTTGACGTTGATGTGATCCACCAATGTTGAAAAATCCTAAAACAACTCCGGGGTGAAAATTTATTGTATCTTCTGGAGTTGAAACATCTTTTGCAATTTTTCCTTCAATGTTAGGAATTTCAAACTTATCATTGTAAAATTTTTTAACATTTTCAATTACTTCTTCAATTGAAAATTCTGAAAAATCAAAGTCAAAATTAAAATCAATGTCAAGTTTCTTTAAAAATGCAAGAAGTTTATTATTTAATTTTATATGCCCATCAGCATTAAGTCTTGGCACTGAATTTACAATTGTAACTTCACATTCTTTAACAAATAAAGGTCCAAAAAAACTTCGGTCTTCAATTGACAAAGAAATATAGCAAAATCCAATGTGCAAAGGCCAAACATTTCGATCTCTAAGAATATCATAAGCTTTTTTGATCAAACGCTTTCATTTTGCTAGACTTGTTTGTTTTTTATATGATATTTTATTTAATATGTCTTTTTTTGCTGACTGAAAATCAGAATTAAGCGCTCTTTGGGCAAGCGGGTTTAGTTTGTAGTCTGAATTTTTCAAGTATTCAATTAATTCATCTTTGTCATTTATTGATTCTATTTTTTCAATAAAATCATCAAATTCACTTGTTGTCAGTGACACAGAAGAAATTGGTGAAGAGATTAATTTTCTAAGATCGCTAGTTTTTAGCGCAGAAAATAAATCAATATAATTTTCGTTGTCGATTCTTGTAAAAAGTGCTGAATCTGCACGTTCAATTGTAATTAAATTTGCTAGTAAACGCTCGTAGCTTAAATTTTGATTTGTACCAGTTGAATTTTGGGTTTCACGGGTATGGGTTCCAAATTTTTGCATTTTTTTATGTAATTTCCTTAGGATTTTTTAAACTGTTTTTAAACTTATTCAAAATTATTTATAGCTTTTCAAATAGCTTTAGATTTATTACCAACTATTAAATTAATTTCGTTTAAACCAACAACAACACCTGAAATCCCTTTTAATTTTCCAATTTCTTCAACATTGATACCTTCAGTTGATTTTAATTTAATTTTTAATCTAGAAACTGTAAAATCACATGAGTCAATATTTTTAGTCCCGCCTAAAAATTTAACTAGATCATCAACATTGAAACCGATTTTGTCATCAAAGGTGATTTCAGACTTTGTTTTATTATGTTTTTTTTTAATACGTTTAGCAAACAAACCAAAGCTAAAAATTTGCAAAAGAAAATAAATGATTTTGGAAATTAGCTTCATAATATCTTTTTAAATTATACTCATTTTCTAAAAAATTCATTATAATTATGCTAAAATTTTTTTGCTATGAAAAAAAGATTAGTAAGTGGAATAACTGCAACTGGAAACTTGACGATTGGTAATTTTCTCGGTTCGATAAAACCGAGTCTTTCTTTTCAAGATCAGTACGAAAATTTTATTTTTGTCGCCGATCTTCATGCCCTTACTTTGCCAATTGACCCAGAAAAATTAACCCAAAACCGCGCTAGTATTTTTGCATTTTATCTTGCATGCGGTTTTGATCCTGAAAAAACAGTGTTATTTTTTCAATCTGATGTTAGTGCTCATAGTGAACTTTTTTGACTTTTACAGTCCCAAACAACAATTGGCGAACTCTCAAGAATGACGCAATTTAAAGATAAATCTCGTCAAAAACAGGAAAATAATACCGAAAAAGTTCCAACAGGCTTGCTAACTTATCCAATTTTAATGGCTGCAGATATTCTTTTATATAATCCTGATTTTGTAACCGTTGGCGCTGATCAATTACAGCATTTAGAACTTACACGAAAAATTGCTCAGCGTTTTAACAAAATTTATAAAACAGATTTTGTCATTCCTAAGGCAATAATTTCCCAAAATGCGCAAAAAATAATGTCACTTACTGATCCAACCAAAAAAATGTCTAAATCAACAAGCCAAAAAAACTCGGCAATTTTTTTAACCGATTCGCCTCAAGAAGCCTATAATAAAATTCAAAGAGCAAAAACTGATTCTGAAAATAAAATTTATTTTAGCCAAGAAAAGCCGGGGATCAATAATCTTTTGAATATTTATATGGGCTTTACTGATAAAACTCAAGAAGAAACCCTTAATTTTTTTCAAGATCAATCCTATAAGTTTTTAAAGGAAACAGTCGGAACAATCGTTGCTAATTTTCTCGAAGATTTACAAAAAAAACACCAAAAAATGTTACAATTTGTTGATGATTTTGCAAAAAATGGGGCGAAAAAAGCAAATCAAATAGCAAATTCAAATTTAAAAACAATAAAACAAAAAATGGGACTTTAACTCATGGAATTAAAAATTGATTATGAACTCAATCATTCTACCTCTCATCTTTTAGCGCTTGCAATAAAAACACTTTTCCCAAATGTAAAATTAGGAATTGGTCCTGTTTATGATGATGGTTTTTATTATGATTTTGATCTAGAAACTCCACTTTCTGAGTCAGATTTTGGAAAAATTGAAAAATTAATGAAAAAATTAGTTTCAAAAAATTTAAGAATTGTTCAAACAGAAGGTAATAATCTTGATTTTCAAAGTCAAATTTACAAACAAGAGCTAAAATCTGATCTTGAAAACAAATCTGAAAAAGTGACCTATTTTTCAATTGTTGACCAACAAAACAATATACTTTTTGAGGATCTTTGTGCTGGAAGGCATCTTGAGAGTTTGAATCAAATAAAAAATTTTAAACTCCTAAAAATTGCAGGTGCCTATTGACGTGGAAATTCAAAAAATAAGCAGCTCACAAGAATTTATGGTACAAGTTGAGATTCAAAGGAAAATCTTGAAAAATTTCTTCAAATTTTGCAAGAAAGACAAGAAAGAGATCACCGCCGAATTGGTTCAAAGCTAAAACTTTTTAGTTTTAGCCATTATTTTGGACTTGGTTTCCCAGTTTGACTTGAAAATGGGATGAAAATTCATAACAAAATTAGGCAAAAAATACTAGAATTTGACCGAAATTACGGTTTTAGAGAAGTTTTAACTCCTCATTTTGGTCACCAAAGCCTTTATGAAATTTCAGGGCACTTACAACATTATAAAGATGACATGTTTTCGCCAATTAAAGTTGAAGATGAAGCACTTATTCCGCGACCAATGACTTGTCCACACCATATAATTTTATTTTCTGAACAACATTTTAGTTATCGGAATTTGCCTTTTAGAGTTTCAGAGCAATCTAGGTTGTATCGTTATGAAAAATCAGGTGCACTTTCAGGTTTAGAACGAGTTCGAGCAATGGATTTAACTGAAGGGCATATTTTTGTCACAAAAAAGCAAATTTTTAGCGAAATTAGCCACCTTTTTAAGATGATTCAAGAAGTGCTTGATTTTTTCAAAATAAAAGTTTTTTATATTTCTTTTTCAAAAAGAGACCCACAAAACAAAGAAAAATTTTTCCAAGATGATTTAATGTGAAATCAAGCCGAGAATGATTTAAAACAATTTCTTGATCAAAACAACGTAAAATACGTTGAAAAAATCGGTGAAGCTGCTTTTTATGGCCCAAAAATCGACTTTCAAATTAAGACAGCATTAAATAAAGAAGTTACAATTTCGACTTTACAGCTAGATTTTCTCTTGCCACAAAAATTTGGAATTAGTTTTACTAACGAATTTAATCAAAAAGAAACTCCAATATTGATTCACCGTGGTCTTATTGGAACTTATGAGCGATTTATTGCAATTTTATTAGAACAAACTAAAGGAAAATTGCCATTTTGACTCTCACCAAAGCAAATTATCGTGATTCCCGTCGGTGAAAAACATTATGAATATAGTAAAAAAATCCACGAAATACTATTTAATTTAGGGTATAATTCTGAAATTGATTTAAGATCTGAGCGAATTACACGTAAAATTCGTGAAGCAAATTTACAAAAAACTGCTTTTCAGATAATTATAGGTGATGAAGAAATAGCAAAAAACCAAATTACTTATCGTGAATTTGGTTCACAAGAATCTTTCAAAATTTCATTAGTTGACTTTATTGAATTGCTAAAAAACCGCGAAAAAAATGTATAAAAAAATAACAAAAATTCCGGATTTTGTTTTTGCCTTAATTGTAATTTTTATTCCAATTAGCTTAATTTATATATTTTTTTCGCCTGATTTTTGGCAAAAAGAGATAATTTCATATTGAATTTTAGCCATTATTGGGATTTTAAATTTTTTTGTCTGTTTTTTTGCCTCACTGGTTTTAACTAGGCTAAAAGTGGTCGATTTTTCTTTTATTTTTTATTATACTGTTATTTTATTTTCACTAACTTTTTTACTGCTTACCTATCCACTTAATTCAACAAGAGCTTTGCTAATTTTACGAGTTGTTTTAGTTTTAATTTCGATTTTTTTAATTATTCCGTCATTGATTATCAAAAAGAAAATTGCTAACCGTTTATATAAAAACAAACTAAAATCAACCAATAAATAGTGATTATTTTGATATAATTAAGTTATAAAATTATCAAAAGGAATTAGTGACATATGGAAACTAAAAAAATGCAAAAATACGATGTAGTTATTATTGGCGCTGGTATAATCGGCACAAATATTGCTTATGAATTGAGTAAATTTAAACTAAAAATCGCAATACTTGAAGCAAAAAAATATGCTGCATCAGAAACTACAACAGGAAATTCAGGAATAATTCACTGTGGTTTTGATCCAAAACCACATAAATTAAAAGCAAAATTAAATGTTTTAGGACATAAATTGTGAATTGAAAACATATTTCCAAAAGTAAATTTTCCTCGCCAACAAGCAAAAAGCATTGTTCTTGCCTTTGATTCAGAAGAAGAAAAAATTATTCATGATCTTTATGAGCGCGGAATTATCAACGGACTTAGTCAATCACATTTAAGAGTTTTATCAAAAAAAGAGCTAGAAACACAGCATCCTTTAGTTTCAAAACAAGCATCTTTAGCTCTTGAGTGTGATAATTCTTGAGTTATCGATCCGGTCAAATCTAGTCTTGCTTTTTTAGAAATTGCCCTTAAAAATGGTGTTGATTCTTATACTAATACAAAAGTTGTTTCAATTTCAAAAAATGACCAACAGTTATTTGAAATTGAAACAAATAATGATGAAAATAAAATTCTTCAAACTAAAATTATTATTAACGCCGCCGGTCATTATGCTGATGAAATTGGAAAATTAGCCGGATTTGCTGAATTTAGTCAAAAACAAAGAAGAGGCCAATATTTAATTCTTAGAAATCACCCTGATGTAAAAGATGTTTATTTTCTAGTGCCTCAAAAATATGGAAAAGGTGTAATTGTAGCACCTCGTCCTGATGGTAATATTTTAGTTGGGCCAACAGCAGAAGAAAATATCGATAAATCAAAGGTAAATTGTCTTGACTTTAGTCTTGTTGAGCAAATTCAAAAAATCGGTCATAAAATTATTCCAACCTTAGATTATCAGGAAACAATTTTTGCACTCGCAGGCTCAAGACCAATCGAAATTCAGAATAGCGATTTTGTTATTCGACCTTCTTATAAAGATCCTAATTTTATTTTTGCCGCCGGAATGCAGTCGCCAGGTTTATCAGCAGCCCCTGCAATTGCTTTAGAAATTGTAAAATTAGTTGAAAATCAAATAAACTTAATAAAAAAGTAATTTTAGATCAATCTAGCGAATATTTATCACGAGTTTCCCAGTTTGATAGATAATCTTAAAAAAGTGTCCGGTTTAAAATAGGGCAAAAAAATAACACTAAGGTGTTGGCTTTTTCCCGAGTTTCCCAGTTTGAAGGCAAAAATTCACTTTTTAGTGAATATAAATATGAAAAAAGACCCGTAAATCGGTGCTTTTTGAATGTAAAACCTTAATTTTAATTGGTAGCATTTGGTAGCATTTTAAGTAATTTTATGGTATAATTATACATTATGAAAAAACAAAATTTGTTTTTATTTAGTGTTTGAGGATCTTCAAAAGATAAACCATATAAATATGTTGGCTGAACACAAGGTTATTCCAAAGATCCAAAACGTTGATTTAGTTTAGGAAATGAGCGGAATTTGGAAAAAATTAATCCAAATGCTGTTCAAATTATCAAAGAAAAATTGAAATTGTTTTCAAATTTAGATGACAAAGATAAAGTCAAGGCTATTTTACTTGATTCTATTAAAAATTCAAGCATAATCGAAGCGTTCGGTTTTTGTTGGCGGGGAATTAATTGAAAAAACTTATTGAAAAGCACAATATTTTTTGAATCACTTCCTAAAAGTAGACATAAAAATATGAAGGAAATTTTTAACTACTTAATTTCAAAACGGATCACTGATCCTGGCAGCATTATTAATGCTTTTGATAAAAAGGATGACTACTCAAATCAAATAAATACTTCCAAAAATAGCTTTTATAGACTTTTAGATCTTGTCTATGAGTCACAAAATCAACTTTTAAATAGTGTCAACAAAATGGTTATAAGCGAACTTGGAAAAAGGGACAGTGAATTTTATTTTGATTCATCAACAGTCTATTTTGAGACATTTGAAAGAAATGGATTAAGAATTCCTGGTTATTCTAAAGATGCTAAATTCAAAGAAGACCAAATTGTCATTGGCTTAGCGTGTGATAAAAATGGTATTCCTTTTCATATTAAAGTTTTTAAAGGGAATACCGGCGATTCTAGTACATTAATCCCTTTTGTATTAGATGTTGAATCCAAATATAATATCAAAAATATGACAATAATCGCTGATCGTGGCATGTCAACTGCCGCAAATATTCGATTTCTTGAATCAAGAAACTATAATTTCATTATTTCTTATCGTGCAAAGGTAGGAACTCAAAAATTCAAAAATTATTTACTAGATCCAAGCGATTATGTTAATGTAAGTGCGGATTTTAAGTATAAAAAAGAAGAATTTTATTCATCTTATAAGAATAAAAGATACACCGAAAATATTAGAAGAAGAATTATTACTTACAGTACAAAAAGAGCAATAAAAGACAGCAAAGCTCGCGAAGAGCAAATCGAAAGTTTTATTAAAAAGCAAAATAAAGATGGTTTTATTGAAGTAAACAAATTGTTTGGCAAAAAACCTAAATATTTTAAGGAAATTTCAAACATGAAATTTGAATTAGATCAAAGTAAAATTGACAAAGACAAACAATTTGATGGTTACTATGTTTATGAAACAAATATACTAAATTCAAATGTCTTAGACATAGTTGAAAAATACCAAAAACAGTGGAATATTGAAGCTAATTTTAGAAGTCTAAAAGGTTTGTTGAATATTCGGCCCGTATTTTTAAGAATTGACGAGCACATTCTAGCTCATACACTTTTGTGTTTTATCTCACTAGTTATTTTAAAAACTATAATATTTAAAATCAACAAACATATTAGTGATAACAAGTTATTTGAAAACAATCAATTAACTGAAGTTGGTTTAGTAACGATGTTGCAAAAATTAAGGCAAAGGGTTGAATTTAACACTTTAGATCAGCAAATAACATTTAAAAATCGAGATGGTGTTCCTAGTGATCCGAATATTTGAAATAGGTATGATTTTTACTATGATGTGTTAATAAATCAGTAAAAAAATTGTTATTAACTTTTACCGAAAAACTTAAAAAAGTACCTAAAACCAGATGCTTTTTTAAAATTACCTTATGAAACTGGGAAACTCAGGAAAAAATAACACTAAGGTGTTGGCTTTTTTGTCCGAGTTTAAGGAGAAAGCTAACACTCAAAGTGTTAGCTTTTTTAAATTTTCAAATGCAACAAAAAGGAGAATACTAATGTCAAGACACTTTAAAAAAGACGAGTTTGATATGATTTATAAAATTTACAATGAATTTGGATTAAAAAAAACAATAAATTATATAAATGATATTTCGCCAGATACAAATTTTATAACCAGAAGTCAGCTACTTCGAAGAATCAAAAAAATTATTAGATATTATAATAATGGTATGCAAGATCAATTATTAGATAAAAAGGGCGCAAACAGAAAGCCGGGGAGTGGCAGACCTAAAAAATCAATCGAACCAGATTGAAGCGAATTTACAAAAGAAGAATTAATAGAAATAGCTAAGAGATATTACGAAATCAATAAAAATAAATCAAAATCAGCAAAACTTAGTGAATCCAAAACACTAAATATTCCCTACAGCAAATCTGCAAAAATTTTTAATGTATGCAGACAATCAGTGGCAAAATCTAAAACTAGAGTTATAAAAGTAAAGGAGTACAAAAATGACGCAATAATTAAAAAATCCTTTCTTGATAACGAAGGTAGATATGGTCGCTTAAGGTTGAGTGCTTATATTTCTATGAAATATAATATTTACATTCACCCTCGAACTCTTGGAAGACATTTAAAAAGATTGAATTTAGTATGCAAAATTAGACGATAAAGAAGAAAGAACGAAATTAAGAACACCAAATTCGCACTGCCGGATATTGTTAAACGCGACTACAAAGATAAATTAAATAGAAATATTTTTGCTACTGATGTTTCATATGCAAAAGCTACCAGAGATGTTAAGGATAGTCATGTATTTTTGTCTGTAATAATTGAGCATAAAACTAAAAAAATCAGAGATTTTAAATTATCTGTAAACAATGATCTTAATTTAGTTATGGATAATATAAAGACATTTAGGTCTATTGATAAAGATTTTGTTATTCATTCAGACCATGGATTTCAATACACTTCAAAAATCTATATTGACAAAATAAATAAAATGGGAGGAACTGTTTCGTTGTCTCGTGTAGGAAATTCATTATTAGATAATAGGGAGGCTGAATGCTGATTTTCAATTATAAAAAGTGAATGCTTAAACAAGTTAGACTAAGTAAAATAACTTTAGAAGATCTGAAAAAAATAATTGCAGATTATATATTTTGATACAACAACTATAGAATTCAATCAATTTTAAATTGAAAACACCACAACAATATGCTATGATGTTAAAATAATATTAAACTGTTATTTTTTGTCCTAGTTTAGTTTTGGACGCTTTTTTAACTTTTTTGGCAAAAGTTAATTACCTATTTTAAAACACTAACAAAAATCATAAAAAAATACAACTACTATTTAAACTCAATGCAAATAGAAAACTCGTTTTTATTTGCATTGAGCCTAAAAAAATATATGAAGTTTTGAAAGAACAATAACTAAAAGCCTTAAATTTGTAGATTTCTAAACGGTTAAATTTAAGGCATACCATCATATTTAAAAATATAATGGATAATTCACATTTTCTGATTTTTCTATGACAAAAACATAACTAATTCCCCCTTAATTCAATATCAAATTTATTAATTATTCTTAGTGAGTCTTATTATAACATAATTTTTCCTTAGACCAAGCATTTTTTTTTTTTTTGCAAAATGTTGATTTTAAAATAATAAAAAAAAATAAGATTTTAAATCAAAAAACCCGGATTTACGGGTATTTTTGCATATTTATATTCATTGAAAAGTGAATTTTTGCCATCAAACTGTCAAAATCAGAAAAATCAAATAAACTTAATAAAAAGGTAATTTTAGAGCAACCACCTAATATTTATAATACTTTTCCAAATTAAAAAAGATGCAATAAATTACTGCATCTTTTTTATTTTTTTCAGAACACTAGCAACATTTTTATCAATGTTTGGCGGGTAAATTATTTTCACTTTTCTTAGATCAATTCCTACAAAAGCATTTTCAGAAAATTTTTCAAGACTCTGTGGTATTTTAATAATTGAAAGCGAACTTAGAGAGTTAAATGTAAAATCGGGAATTTCTTTTGTGCCTTGGCTAATTTCAATTTCAGTGATTTTTGGATTATTTGCAAATGTATGTGGGTTTAATTTAACATTTTTAGCAGTGATAATTTTGCCTTTATAATTTTTAGGGATAAAAATAATTTTGCTTAAATCGTTGTTGTATAAAATTCCGCCATAGTCTCTAAAGTAATAATTTCCCGGTTCAACAGTGATTTTTTCTAAATTTTTTGCATTCAGAGAAAATTTGTAATCCTCGATTTCTTGTACTGTTTTTGGCAAAACAAATGAAGAAAAGTCGTATTTTTCAGGCATTATAATTAATTTTGTCAAGTTTTTATTATATAAAACGCCGTCTTTTGATGCAAAATAAGGGTTTTGGGGATCAACTTCAATACTTTTAACGTTAAAAGTTCCACTTTGATAATCAATTCGTGAAACGTTTGGACCGATGTATAATTTGCTTGCTTTTTTTAGAAAATCATTAGAAATTCCGACTACTTTAGAATTATTTTTAATTTCAGTGGCAGGCTTAATGTTGCTAGTGTTAGCAGAAACAAGCGAAACACCTAAATTATACTCATAAGTTTGGCCATTTTCTGAATAAAATGAGTCAAGAATTTTAAAGGTTTTATGATCTTTTGCAAATTCAGCATCATTTCTTCTGAATTGTCCTCAAGTTGGATCTGAGTGAAAAAATTCTTTGGTTTTTGTATCAAAAACTAAATTTCACTGGTGTGGACCAAATTTTGATCAACCAATGACAATTGAATTTTTAATGCCAATTGAATCAAGCATCGCTTTATATAAATTAGAATAGCCACCACAAACAGCGTATAATTCTTCTAAAACAGCCGAAGGTTCAACTGCGGGAATCCGATTTAGATTTCAAGCATATTTTACATTTTTAACTATTCAGTCAAAAATAATTTTTATTTTTTCGTCATCATTTTTTGGCTTAGACTCATCGATTAATTTTTTAGTAAAATCAGCAACTTTTTTGCGATTTTTTTCATTATAGCCTTGATATTCAAAATTTCTTACATCTTTTGGGTCGATTAAATTCATAAAACTTTTGGCAGAATTATTGGAATTTAAATTACCTTGATAATCTTGGTATTTTTCAATCCCTAAAGGATAAGAATTTTCGTCTTTTTCTTTTGGTTTATCATCTTGAATTTTTGGCTCAATTATTTGTGAAAAATCAGTTGAATTTTTATAATTAGTTTTAACTTCATCAAAAATTTTTGTTAGTTTTTCGATGTTATTTTTGAAAAAGGAGTCATTTTTATTTTTTTGGTCACGAATTTTTTCATATTCAACCTCGTCAATTACTTGATTTAATTTATCCCTGAAAAATTCGTGTTTGAGCTCTTTTAATTCAGTGTTAATAAAATTCTTGACATCGTTTTCTAACTGCAAATATTTTTGCGAATAATTTACAAAAACAGCCACTTCTGGCTGCTTTTTAGTGATAATTTCAGTTTTATTATTATTATTATTATTATTTGGACTTAAAAGTTGCTGTTGTTGCTGGTTTTGATTTTTGTTTTGGTTAAAATTTTTTAAAATTTGTTTTTTAACTGTTTTTGTTTTTATATTAGATTTTGGAATTGAAACTAGATTTGATTTTTGATCAATTTTTTGTTCAATTTTTTGATCAAAATTGGTTTTTTGGCTAATTTGAGCTTCTGAATTATCTAGCAAATCGCCGGTTTTTTCAGCTGTTAGAGTTTCTTTTTGAATAAAATTATTCTCTTGAAATTGAGTTTTGGGATTTTCATCTTTTTTATTTTGCAACTCAATTCGTGAAGTAGTAAGTCCACAAGAAGTTAAAAGCAAACTCCCTGAAGTTATTAACAGTAAAAACAACGATTTTCTAAGTTTTTTCATAATTCCCCTAAACAAAATATTGACTATAAATTATAGCAAATTGCTTAAAAATTTCCAAGAAAGAAATCAAAAAAACTTAGTAAAATAGGCAAATTAAATCGCAAAACCTAGTAAAACCGCGGCTAAACTAGGAGCAATAATTGGATTTCATGAATAATCAAATCCATAAATTTCTTTTCAATTATTAACATTCAAGAAATTATTATGTTTTTTTAAGACAAATGAAGTAAGGAAAAAGATAAATCTTGGACCAAAATCACGCGCAGGATTTATAGCATAACCAGTTGAAGAACCAAGTGATAGTCCAATTGAAAGCACGATTAGCGCAACAATTACTGGTCCCATTGTTTGAAATGATTTATCCAAAAAGGCAATTGTGGCAAGTAAGACAATAGTTCCAATAAATTCGTATAAAAAGTTGGTTACATAAGATTTTTTAAATGCCGGTCCGGTGTGGTGACATGAGGCAATAACTTCTGCTTTTGTTTCTTTAATATGACTTCAGTTAATCGTATTTAGAATTATCTGGCCAAAAATTGCCCCTAATATTTGTAAAGGAATAAGCGCTAAAAGTTCGGCATTTTTTTGGTTGATAGCAAAAAAAATTGAGACTGCAGGATTTAAATGGGCAACAGAAATATTACCGGCTATTCCGTTAGCAACCATAATTCCTAAAAGTACACCAAGAGCTCAACCAAGGGCAATAACAATCCATTTTCCTGATTGATTTGCAAACATTTTTGTTGCACTTACAGAATAATTAACGCCATTTCCAAGCAAAATTAGCGTTGCCGTTCCCAGAAATTCAGATAAATAAATGATACTTTCCATGTAAAATTTCCTTTTATTTAATGTCTTTTACTCAGTTTAGAGTTTTCTTAACAGCAAGATCTCAATTTGCAACTAGTTTTTGAACCTGATTTTGGTCAAGTTGTGGCTTAAATGTTTTGTCAATTTGTGAAATTTGTTTTAGTTCGTCAATTGATTTTCAGAATTTTGCATGCAATCCTGCAAGAAAAGCCGCTCCCATTGCTGTTGTTTCGGTGTTTTTTGACCTTGAGATCTCAAGCTCAGAAATCGATGACTGGAATTGCATTAAAAAGTCACTTTTAGAAACACCACCATCAACTTTCATCAAGGTAATTTCTTGGCCTAAGTCAGATTTCATCGCTTTAATTAAGTCATTTGACTGAAAAGCAATTGACTCAAGGGCTGCTTTAATAATATGTTCTTTTTTGGTTCCTCTTTCAAGACCAAAAATTGCGCCCCGAGAATAAGAATCTCAATAAGGAGCTCCAAGTCCGGTAAAAGATGGAACTAAAATTGTCCGGTGGTCATCTTTATCAGTTTTAGAAATAAAATAATCAGTATCAGCAGCATTTTCGATTATTCCAAGTCCATCACGAAGCCACTGAATTGTTGCACCGGCAATAAAAACTGAACCTTCAAGGGCATATTCAACCGGACTGTCGCCAATTTGTCAGGCAATTGTTGTTAGAAGATTGTTTTTTGACTCAACAATTTTTTGGCCTGTATTAGCTAAGGTAAAACATCCTGTTCCATAGGTATTTTTTACCATTCCAACTTCAGTGCAAAGCTGACCAAATAAGGCAGATTGTTGGTCACCAATAACTCCATAAATTGGCACTTTTCCTTTTGCATTAATTGATCAAAAACTTGGTTCAACGATTCCATAATCGGCAGCAGAAGGTAAAACTTTTGGCAAAATTTCGACCGGTATTTCTAATAAATCAAGTATTTTTTGGTCTCATTTTCGCTCTTTAATGTCAAACATCATTGTTCTTGAAGCATTTGAGACATCGGTAGCATGAGTTTTTCCTTGAGTTAATTTTCAAACAAGTCAAGTGTCAATTGTTCCGGCAAGAAGATTTCCTTGGGCCAAAACTTCTTTAGCTTTTTGGACATTTTTTAAAATCCAACGTATTTTTGTTGCACTAAAATACGGATTAATTAAAAGTCCAGTTTTTTCTCTAATATAATCTTGGTGTCCTTGTGAAATTAGTTCATCACAAAAATCACTTGTACGGCGATCTTGCCAAACGATCGCATTATAAACCGGCTCACCGGTTGTTTTGTCTCACAAAACCACAGTTTCACGTTGGTTTGTGACCCCAAGCGCGATAAAGTTATCTGACTTTAAATTTGCACGCGTTTTGGCGCTTTGCATTGTATAGAGTTGAGTATTCCAAATTTCATTTGCATCATGTTCAACTCAACCTGATTGTGGATAATATTGTTGAAATTCCTTTTGAGAAATGGAAATTACATCGCCATTTTTATCAAAAACCAAACTTCGGCATGAAGTTGTTCCTGAATCAAGTGTCATTATATATTTTTGATTGATGGTGTTGTCCATTTTTTAGCCCCCTTTTTGTGCTTTTTTTAATTTAATTATACCATTTAGATAAGATTTTTTTATTTATAAAAATGTAAAATCTTATAATAAATTTTAATTTTGTCTAAGTTTTGAAAAAAATCAAAAATTAGATAACAAAATTACATTTTTTGCAAAAATTTTTGTCTTGACAGCGGTTTTAAATCCAAGGTGATTTTTTTAATTAACACATTAACTTTTATTTAAAAATAGTTAAATTTATATTGTTTAAACTAGATTTGGTGAATTCGTAGTAAAATATTTAATCAAAAAAATTTTTTTGAAAAAATCAAGGAAAATTAATGTTAAAAAAAATATGTTCACCACAAATTAGATTCAAACAATTTGACTCAGCGTGACTAACAAAAAAAGTAGGGGATTTATTTTTAATAAATCGAAGCGGCAATTTAACCAAAAAATATTTTCGTCCGTTTGTTTCGGCAAAATATATCTACCCAGTTTATTCTTCGCAAATAGAAAATCACGGAATTTTGGGATATTATAAAGATTTTTTGGCTGAAAATGTAATAACATGGACAGCTGATGGCGTAAATGCAGGAGTCGTTAATTTTCGAAAGGAAAAATTTTTTGCAACCTCTGGCTGCGGAATTTTAATCTCAAAAAAGTACCAACCAAATGAATTTTTTGCAATTGCAATCGGTAACAACACTCGCGATCATATTACCCCAGGACCAATTCCACATTTAATTAGTTCGGAAATGGCGCAAGTTGAATTAAAATTTACCCCTAATATCAACGAGCAGAAAAAAATTTCCCAACTTTTTGAAGCACTTGAAAACTTAGCTAATAAACTTGAAGAAAAAATAAGCGTCCTGAAAAATCTTAAAAATGATTTCAATAATAAAATGTTTGCTAATTTAAGTTCAGATTTTCCTTCAATTAGATTCAAAGGTTTCAAATCAGCCTGAATTACTGACCAAGTAAAAAATTTATTTGAGATTTCCCGAGGTCAAACGTTAACCAAACACCAAATAAAAACTAGACCCGTAGAGAGAGAGAGAGAGAGAGAGAGAGAGAGAGAGAGAGAGCGGATACATCTACCCGGTTTATTCATCACAAATAAAAAATCATGGAATATTTGGTTATTACAACGAATATTTGGCGCAAAAAAAGATAATTTTTTCAACTCACGGAAATCCTGGATCGGCTAAATTTATTCAAGAAAAATTTTTTGCTACCTCTAATTGTGGAATTTTGACTTCAAAAAAATATCCTGAAAGTACTCTTTTTGCAATTCAGTTCGAAAAAAACTCCAAAAAATTCATTTCTCAAGGGACAATCCCGCATTTAATTAGCTCAAATGTGCTAAAAATTGAACTAAAATTCACCCCAGATGTTGCTGAACAACAAAAAATTTCACAACTTTTTGAAACTTTTGACTCACTAATTCTTGCATACGAGCAAAAAGTTGAATATTTAAAAAATTTAAAAAATAGTTTTATTGCTAAAATGTTTATATAAAAAAATTTTTGGCTTTTTGTTAAAAAATGCTTAAGTTTAATTAAAAAATGAATTTTTTGAAAAAAATTTTGATTTTTCATACTATTTTTTGTTAAATTTTTTAAATGATTATGCTATAATTTAGACTAGGTAAACAGAGGTGTCCGTTTTGGGCTGAGAAAAACTCTTAAAAGTTGATCTAGGTAATACTAGCGTAACGAGTTTGTCCTTTTTTTCTTTAAAAGCAAATGCTAAAATCGTCATAAAACACCTTGTTTACTAAAACACAAAAGGAAAATTGTTTGTAATGACGAAAAAAAATAAATTTCACTCTAAAAAAAGAAATTTTTTAAAAAAATTATCTTTTTTTTCTTCTTTTTTAACAGTACCATTAGTGATTTCTGCATGTATCAATACTTCAGATCAAAATCCAGAGCAACTAGCTCAAACATGAGATACAAAAGTTAACCTTGGTTTAGGTCAAAGTTGATTTAAACTTAAATCTAAAGAACCTGATCGAGTTAATAAATTTCTTACCAATTTAACAGAAGAATTTAAGAAACTAAAAGAGGCAAATTCGCAAACTAAAGACTTGCCTGATGTGAATTTTGAATTTGTTGGAAATGATGATGCAAAATCAAAAATTTTGCAATTAAAATCATCAAATAACTCAGCTAATGCTCTCGATTTTGTAATTGCTGATGCAACTACAACTATCGAGGATGACCAAGACAAACAACTTTATAATGGTCTCCAAACTTTAACATGAGCTTTTAAAAATAGCCCTGAATCGCCGGTTTTTTACACCGACGGAACAGAAAATGATCCATTATATAAAGGTGCAAAACAATTAAATGAACTATTTAATAAAACTCCTTATAATGAATGGTCAAGTGATCCAAATGATCCGCAAAAATGAGACACAATTGCCTATCGATTTTTATATGATGAATCAAACCCGCGAAAAATAATTTCATATTACCGTGGTATGATTATGATTTATGGCGATGAAAAAACAAGAGCTGAAATTAAAAAAAGTTGACATGATAAAGACTGACCTAAATTCAGAAATTATGGAATAATTCATGGAAATCTAACTTCTGCTGGAACATTTAAAATGCAGAATTTTATTCTAAAAAAACATTTTGGTTCAAGTTTTAGATCGGCTAGTTTAAATGAAGATCGGCTAGGACATTCTGATAAATATATTCAAGGAGATGGTCATGCAATTGGTCAAGATCCAAATTTTAGAATCGCTTTTGATGATGAGGCTTCTTTTGCTTGAACTGAAAATAAAAAAGATTCAAAACAATATACTTCAAGCGAAACAGAATCTAAACCAGACTCTAAAGTTGAAATTTTTATGCTAACAAACCCAGCTTCATATGATATTGGTTCATTCCGCCCAAAATTCAATAAAATTCAAGCTGATTTAATTTCTCAAGCATTTATTAACCTGGCAAAAAACGGAAAAGATGAATACGGTCCAAATGTTGGGTACAATGGTTATAGAAAAGTAAATCAACAAGACCCTGAATTCCGTAAGATTTATGCCCAATCAAAATCAAACTAAAAACTGTCTAATTTTTGAAGATTTTTCATTTAGACATGACAAAAACGGAAAAAATTTAATAAATCCTCTTAATTTTAAGTTATGTAATACAGAACTTTTATTTGTAATTGGCCCAAGTGGTCAAGGTAAGTCTTCGTTTTTTTTGTCAATTTTACAAAATATTTTTGTTTCAGGTAAGCTAATTTGGCAAGAACAAAATTTATTAGATCAAAACAAAAAAAATAAGAAAAAATTTTTAAAAACAGTTGGATATCTTACCCAAACACCAACTTCAATAAATTTTCAAAGTGTTTATTTAAATTTAGCAAAAAATTTACCTAAGTATAAAAATATTTTTTGCAGTTTATTTGCAATTCCAACCAAAAGCCAACGAGAACAAATAATTAAAATTATGAGCCAACTTGGTTTGGAAGAAAAAATTTACTCTATTTTTCAGGACTTATCTGGAGGTCAGCAACAGCGAGTTGAAATTGCAAAGCTCATGTTACACCACCCAAAAATAATTCTTGCTGATGAGCCAACTTCAGCTCTTGATCCAAAAACAGCTTCAAAAATTATTGATTTAATTATTAATTTTGGAAAATTAAATAATTCAATCACAATTATTATTTCTCATAATATTAATTTAGTGAAAAAATATGATGGCAGAATTTTACTAATAAACAATGGAAATGCTAACTTTTATAATTCATTTTCAGATATTGACCAAGAACAAATAGATTCAATATTTGGTAAGGATGACAATGAAGATGACGATCATTAGCGCATTTAAAAACAAGCCTTACCAAAGATTTAAAAAAACAAAACTTTTTTTCACATTTGTTTTTTTAGTTTTGTTTATTGTATCTTTTTACTCAATTTTTTCCGAAATTAATTATAATGGTTGAACCCTTTTTAAAAAAAATTTAACTGACTTGTTTGCTTTTTCAAACAAACATCCTTATTATAGTGATTCAGTTTTTTCTTTAAGCATGAGATTTTTATGAATCACAATTAAATACACTTTTCTTGGCACTTTTATCGGTGCAACTCTTGCTTTTTTTTCTGCGCTTTTTAGCTCACAATTTATTAAAAATAAATATTTAAAAAGCATAATTTGATGAATTATTATAATTCTTAAATCCTTTCCAATTACGTTTATAATTGATCCTTTAAAACTTATTTTTGCTCCAAAATTAGCGGCAATTTTAATTGTGACTTGATTTTCTTGAATTTGGTTACATCGGTATTTTTATTCTTTTTTAAATTCACTTGATTTAAGCGGGTATCAAAAAGCGATAATTAAAGGAAAAAATCGCTTCTTTGCATTTAAAAATGAAATTTTACCTTTTGTAATTAATAAATTTTTTGGGCTATTTTTATTCAGTTTTGAAGCAAATATTCGTTGAACAACGATTATTTCAGCAACTGGAGTTATTGGTATTGGAATTTTAATTAATGATGGGGTTCAAAATCCTGCATTGGGTTGAAAAATTGTCGGAATACCACTTGCAGTTTTATTAGTCTTTGCAACTTTTTTAGAATTTTTAATAATTTTCTTTAATAAATTTATATTACACAAAAGATCTGTTAATATAAACCAAAAAAATAAATATATTTTATGGTTAAAAGTAAATTACAATTGAATTTTAAGGATTTTTTTTGGATTTCTTATATTAACCTTATTAATTATTAGCATTTTGGATATTGAGTCATGGAACGTTAATCAACATCAAATTAATCGTTTTTTTGGATCACTTTTTGTTATTGACTGAAGTGTTTTTTTACAAGGACAATTAGACAATCCAATTTACATGGTTTGAAAACTTTTAGCTCAAGTTATTGTCTGTCTTGCAATTATTGGTGTAGTTTCAATTTTATGACTACTGGCTGCAAATGAAAAATTAAACCATTGAATTAAATGATCATTCTTTAAATTTTTACTTAACTTTTTTAGGATAATCCCGTCAATTGTTATTTTTTATCTTTTCTTGAGTTTTGCTGTTCAACCAATTTTATGGGTAACATTTCTTGTTGGAATTAAAAACGGCCTTGGAATGGCAAAAAAACTAAATGAAACTCTTAATTCGATCGACTGGCAAAAATACAAATTGCTAAGACTTCGCCAGTGAAATAAATTTAAGACAATAACTCACTATATTTTCCCGTTAATTTACAAGGAATATTTTAAATATTTATCGGTTCAAATTTCAGATTCAATTCATGATTTGCTTCTTTATGGAATTTTTGGCGGATCTTTATTGGGACAAAAGCTCACAACCCTTTCCCAGACAGGTATTGCCGGTGATAGAACTGCATTTTTTACTTTTTCGTGAGTAACATGGTTTTTAATTTTATCTATCGAAATTATTATTATATCTATTCAAAACAATTATTTTAAAAAAATACTCGCGATCATGGTCAAATTGAAAAATATGATTTTTAATGTTGGCGCAAAAAAATATTTATTATAACCTTTATCCTTAAAATTAAATTTCTCCCGAGTTTGTCAGTTTGATGAGATAATCTTAAAAAGTGTCCGCTTTTGGGCGCTTTTTTAACTTTCTTTGCAAAAGTTAATTACCTATTTTAAAACACTGGCAAAAATCAATTTATGGATAAAACAACAAAAATCATAAAAAAATTCAACTACTATTTAAACTCAATGTAAAAAGAAAACTCGTTTTTACTTACATTGAGCCTAAAAAAATATGTGAAGTTTTGAAAGAGCCATAATTAAAAGCCTTAATTTGTAGATTTCTAAACGGTCAAATTTAAGGCATTCCATTATATTTAAAAATATAATGAAAAATTCGCAATGTCTAATTTTTTTATGGTAAAAACATCCTTGATTCCTCCTTAATTCAATATCAAAATTTATTAATTCATTCTTAGTGAGGTTTATTATAACATAATTTTATTTTTGACCAAGCATTTTTTTTTTTTTTTTGAAAAGGTTGATTTTAAAATAATAAAACTTAGGATTTTAGGGAAAAAAGCACGGATTTACCGGTATTTTTCAGTGTTTATATTCACTAAAAAGTGAATTTTTGCCATCAAATTGGCAAACTCGGGATATTCATTATAACTTTTATCCTTAAGATTAAATTTCTTTTATCAATATAAATACAAACATGAAAAACAAATATTTTTTCATGTTTTTTTCCTTTTTTAGACAAAAACTAGTTAAAAAATTAAACTAAGTACATGAAAAAAATACAGGTTATCAGTTTAATTGTTTTGGCTGGGTCTCTTGCTGGATTCTCGTTTTTGGCATACAAACTTCAATCTCATGTCAGGCCGAAGAAGCAGATTTCTATAACAATTTTACACGGAGTTCGCAATCCTGGTACAAAATTTTTCAATTATGGAACAAAATGACGGCAAATTTTTGCCGATTTTGATGTAATTCGCGGATATGACACTAGCCAATATGAATCCGAACTAGAAGTTACAAGTGACCAAAAAATTTCCCTAAAACCTACAGAGAAAAAATCCACATTAAATAAAATCACTCTAAAAGCATTAGAAAAAATTATCACTAACAAAAAAATAGCAACAAAATTACATGCTTTTTTAAAAGAATCAAAAAATAAACAAATAACTTGAAAAGAAATCGAATGAGCTTTACATCTTGATTCGGCAACTTTAAAAATTCTTCAAGAAAATTTTATTCTTGATTAGCAATTTTTTTAAGTTGTGTTTTTACAATTTTACTAGTTGATAATTTTAGAATTACCTGAGTTGTGTTGTTATTTTTATCAGTTTCATTTTTAATTTTTGTTGGTGAATTTAAAAAAATTATTTTTTTACTGATATTATTGTTATTTTTTTTAGTATCTTATTGACTAATGTTTCCAAAAATTGCAAATTCAAGCGTTAGTTTTGAAAGTAAAGTTGTCGATAAAGTTAGTTTTGGAAATTTTGTAAAGTTTGAGAGTGACAAAATTTTTATCCGCGGCAATCAATATGAAATTGGAACACTATTAAAACTTAGTGGGAAACTTGTCAGACCTAAAAACACATCAGATTTTGATTTTGTTTCGTATTTGAAGTCAAAAGGTTCCTTTTTAGTTTTGGAAGATGCAAAAATTACTTTTTTAGAAGAAAGCAATACTATTTTTGCAAAAGTTAGAAAATTTTTCTCGATTCAAGAAAATTATTCCAAAAAGCTCATTCCGATGATTTTTCTTGCCGAAACTCCAGTGGATGCTAGTGAATTTCGAAAAATATTAGTAAATCTTGGAGTCTACCAAATTTTTGTCGTTTCAGGATTTCATATTAACCTTTTTAAACAATTATTTTTTTCATTTTCCAAAATGTTGAAAATACGGCAATTTATATACAAACCTTTGTTTTTTTGTTTTTTGACTTTTCAACTGTTTTTGTTCAATTTTTCAATTTCGTTCTTAAGAGGATTTTTGTTCTGAGGTCTCATTGAAGTTAATAAATTATTTTTGAATAAAAAATTTAATAAAATAGAACTTCTATCAATGAGTGGAATTTTAATTTTATCTATAAATCCTTTGATTTTTTACTCAGTAGGATTTGTTTTGACATTTACAATCAGTTTTATAATAACAATTATAAATCAGATAAAATTTCCAAAAAATTGGCACAAAGTAGTTGTTAATTTCTTATTTATAAATTTTTTTAGCAGTATTTTTTCAACTTTTTTAAATTCATATTACAACCTTATGGCTCCGATAAATACGATTGTTTTCACCGGTTTTTTTACTTTTTTATACGCAAGTTTGCTTATATTTATTTTTAATCCACAAATTGTTGAGTGAATTAGCAAGTTTTTCATCCAAAGTGTTGGTTATATTCAGGAATTTCAAATTTTAACTTTAAATATTCAATCCAGTTTAGCTTTTTTAATTATTTCATGTATAATTTCATTAGTATGTTTTTCATCATTGGAAGCGACAATTTCCTTGTCCAAGAAAAAATTTTCAGACTCCCAGAAATTAAAAACTCATTATTAATAAATTTTTTTGCAAATGATTCGCTAGATTTTATACAGGAAAACCTTGAAGATTCATCACTTTTCGACGAAAAAAAAGTATTAATTTTTAATAATTTTTTGCTTTTTTCAAAAAATGAAAAATTAAATAATCTACTGGCTTCTAAAATCATAAAGACAAAACACACAATCATTTTTAAGTATGTTTTTGATGAAAATTTAACCAATTTTGCTCTTAAAAATTCATGAATTTATAAGCGTTTTACTCCTCAGGCCACTAAAATAATTGAAGCCCAGCAAATTACAAAACAAAATGTTGGCCAATTTATTGCTCAAATGGTCAAAAAATTTAATGTTGAATTAGAAGCAACCAAAATTTTTGAGCTTGAATCAATCTTACCGCTAAATGGTTGAATTATTTATAATGAAATTGCAAAGCTAAAAACTCTAAATAAACCTATAAATTCAGCAATAATTCGCGAATATATAAGCGATTACTCATCATATTCTACTTGAGGTTTTATTGAATCATTTGTTGATTTTGATTTAACAAAAGTTCTAAAATTTTACCGACAAAAATTATTAGAAGGGCACACAATTGGCTTGTTATTAGGGCAAATTAACTCAAAATTATTGCTTAGTTTTATTGTTTTTTTACATAAAAAAGCAGGTAAAAAAGATTCTTACATCACTAAAAATCTTAATATTTCTGATTTCCAACTTAAAAAAGCAGTCGAACTATATAATAAAAACGGAATTAAAAAAATTGAAAAATTAATAATTAATCTTGCAAAATTAGATACAGAAATCAAAACTTCGCAAATTAATAACAAAATAGCCTTTGAATTATATTTGCTCCAAGCGTTAAGATAACTAATTTAATCCCCAAAATTGCAAAAAAAAAAAAAAAATGGTTTTTTAAATAAATTATAGTTAAAACACTAACAAAAATCATAAAAAAATACAACTACTATTTAAACTCAATGCAAATAGAAAACTCGTTTTTATTTGCAGCGAGCCTAAAAAACATATGAAGTTTTGAAAGAACAATAACCAAAAGCCCTAAATTTAAAGATTTCTAAATGGGTAATTTAAGGCATTCCATCATATTAAAAAATATAATGGATAATTCGCATTTTCTGATTTTTTATGACAAAAACATCCTTGATCACTCCTTGGTTCAATATCAAAATTTATTAATTCATTCTTAGTGACTATATTATAACAAAATTTTTTTTAGACCAAGCATTTTTTTTTTTTTTTTGCAAAAGGTTAATTTTAAAATAATAAAACTTAAGATTTTAGCCTCAAAAAACACGGATTTACCGGTATTTTTTCATATTTGTATTGACTAAAAAGTGAATTTTTGCCATCAAACTGGTAAAGTCAGGTCATTAAAAATAAATTTTAAAATATTTTTGTTTTTGGAAATTTGTGCTATAATGATGGCAAATTTAAAATCATCTCAAAAAATTTACCGTTTGTTTTTATTAACTTGTTTTAATTCAAACAATTTATTTTTTGGGGTGATTTTTTATTTTTAAAAACAAAAAACAAAAAAAGACGGATCAAAAAACTATGAAAAAACTAGCAAAACCAATTTTATTCTCACCACTTCTTATCTCGGGATTAGCCTTAGTATCCTGTACATTAGGCACTACGAATGCTAAGGAATTTAAATTTGACGGAAATAATGACGGGCAGCTTCAATTTGTAACAAGTTGAAATGAAAAACAGCCAAGATTTCAGGCCTTAGATCAAGTTGTTAAACTTTGAAATGAAAAACCAGAAGTTAAAGATCAAAATAATCACGAGTATTTGCCAATTAAATTAACTCCAAATTATGACAAAGATTACACCGTAATGGCTGCTAAATTCGAGCAAATTTTTTCTGCCAATGATAAAAATCAAACCCTAAATCTTGTAATAAACTATCCAGCTGTTGCGGCAAGTGCGGCTAAACATAAAATGCTTTTAGATCTAAACAAGTTTCCAGATTTGGCTCAGGCTATAAAAGATACTTATCATCCAAAATTTCTCGAATCTAATACTCAAATCGCAACTCTTGATGAAAAAGGAATTTATACAATTCCATTTGTTAAATCTTCGCAGACTTTAGTTATAGACGGACCAGTTATGGCCTGAATTATTGAAAATGCAAAGAAAAATGGCGCTAAAATTGCAGACTCTCCGGAAGATAAACGCTTTTTTGAACAGTTTTCTTTGCCAAAATCAGACACCGAACATATTAAAAAGCTCTGAGCACCGCGAAAATTTGACGATAAAAACCCTAATCCTTGACAGAATTTTGAACTTTCCCACGAGACATTCAAATATTATGATAAAGTTTTTGATTTTTCCAAAAGAATTAAACAAGGATTTGTATTAAAACCAGCTGACATTAGCACAGGAGATTTTCCTTTCGGGACTGATGACATTGAAAATTTAGCTTTTGCCAAAATTTTTGCATCAGCTGGCGGGGATTATTCTAAGTTTATGTTTGAGGTAACAAGGGAAAAATCAAAAGATCTTGAGCGAGTTAGTTTTGATAAATTATTTAATAAAAATTCGCAAAGTTATCAAAATACAAAGAAAAATTATGAACAAATTTTAGATCTTTTTAAATCAGATGCGATTTTTTATCCAGGAAGGTTTTCACAAGAAAGTTTTGCCAACAATTTGATGAATAATCACCAACTTGCAATGGCAATTTCCTCAACAAGTAATTATCAACGCCGTTTTGTAAAGTCAAATTCTAATTTTGTGTTTCAAGTAAATGGAAAAACTGAAAAAATTCCATTTTCTTCAAAAATCCAAGCATACCAAATTCGTGAGCTGGATCCAGACCAAAAAGATTCCCAAAAAGCAATTTATGAACTAAAAAATGTCCTAACAAGTCAAATTAGCCAGTTAATAAATGAGACTAAAAGTTCAACTTATGCTGATTCAAATGTTTATTTAGATCCTAAAGACACTAGTCAAGCTAAAAAAGTAAAAGAATTTGTTGATTCTAATTCAAAAGATTCTCGTCAATCTTATTTAGTTTTTGGTGAAGATTTTTCTAAGTTTTATCAAGAAAAAATTAAAAACACTGACTCAGAAATAATTAATCTTACAAATAAAAATGATAAAAACGACATTTTTTTACTAAAAAATGCCAGTGTTGAAAATCCGGGTGGGGACAAACACTTAAACCAAAATGAAGTTGTTTTCCTCCAAGAGCCAATTAAAAATTCAAGCAGTGATTCAAAAAGTATTTATACTTACCAAGGACCAGATTTAATCGCTTTTCACTCAAATGCCGAAGAAGATATTGCAACAAAAAATTTCCTAAAATGAATGCTAACTCACAAACAAGACTTTACATATCAAGGCCAATCTGGTGAGGCAAAATATCATGGTAGTCCGAGTGAATATGTTGCATTTCGTGGAAATTATCTAGCGCCAACAAAACAAGTTTTTGGCCAAAATTTGTCTAATACTGAACAATTTCAGCAAAATAATTCTTTTAGAGCCGCATTTAAAAATTTTAAAACCGTTAATGATGACCCGCAGCACAACTCATTTTATATGGATCCAGTTGACTCAAGAAGTGCGCTAATCCGTCTTGAGGTAAAATCTACGCTAAACCAAATGGGCCGTCTTGTTGCTGATGGAAACCAAGATCAAGCTAGTTTTGAGAAATTTTTAACAGCACTGCAGACAAAATTAAATTCAGCAAACGTGAGTTAATTTTTGACCAAAAGGCTTAACTTTTTTAAATTAAAGTTTAATTAATTTGAAAAAAATTCAACAAATTTAAGAAAAAAACGTAATTTTTGTTAATTTTTTCTAAAAAGTTATATAATAATCTCAAATGTTAAGCACAACTGGAAATTATTTATTGTTAGTTGGTCTAAATTGTTAAAGTTTTGACTAAGTAAATTAAGATAATTTATCGTTGTGCTTTTTTATTTTAAAAACTAACAGGAGAGCAATTTGGAAAAATAAAATTAGAAAATTAAAGTCACTTTTAAAAAATAAATAAACACTAATTACAGATACTGCAAATCTTCTTATTAAAAAAGAAATTTAACAACAATGGAAAAAATCAACAAATTTAAGTCAATATTTTTAAAAACAGCAATTAGCTTAGGACCGGTTTCTTCTTTGGCTATTTTGACATCCTGTTTTTCAAATGCAAATCACACTGAATTAAAATCACAAAAAGACAATCCACTTCATTTTGAAACCGAAAATGACAATACAATCGATTTTCGCGTAATTTTTGGGCCTACAGATAATCGAACTAAAGCTCTAAAATCAATTTTTGAAAAATGAAACCAAAAATCTGAAGTTAAAGACAAACAGACAGGATTTTTACCCGTTAAATTAGAAAATGTCGCGGCAAATTACATCGATGATCAAACTAATTTAATAACATTTTTAGAAGTTAAAGATACAAAAAAACTGCCGAATTTAACACTAAATTACCCAGCTCTGGCGGCTAGTTTGAATAAACACGGTATGATTTTGGATCTAAATTCCAAAAGCGATTTAGCCCAAACTATTAAAAATAGTTATGATGAAAGATTTCTGGTTGAAACAAAAAATGTACCTGGAATTGACCAAAATACACTAGCTTTTTTACCAATTCTAAAAACTTCAAAGGCACTTTTGCTCGACAAACCAGTTTTATCATACATATTAGAATCAGCAAAAACAAGTCCTAATTTTAAAATTAGTGAATCTGATAAAGTGCGAGTTGAAAATCTAGATCCAAAAAAAACCGATCTTGAATATATTAAAAAAGTCTGAGGAGAGTACAAAAGTTTTCCTTCAGATCAAGGCGGTTTTGAAGGCTATACTTTTAGTTTTGAAAAATTCAATAATTATAAAGATCTAATTGATTTTTTAAGTCGAGTTAGAAAATCGTTCCCAGATGCCGAAAAAGGTAGTCAAACTGAAAAAGTTAACTTTTTACTCGGACTAAATGATACAGCTGCACTCTTCTTTTTTGTGGCATTTGCCCAGGCAGATGGTGAGTATGAAAATTCAAGTTATTTTAAAAATCTTGATGGTGGCTCACTCAACTATACAAATCTTTTTGATGAGACAAGCGCAAACCACCAAAATACAAAAAAAGCCTATGAAATATTGTCAGATTTAGTAAAAAATAAATTACTTGGTCCAACAAGCGGCAGAACTAAAGCTAGCGAATTTTTAAAAAATCACCAATTAGTTTTTGCAATTACTTCAACAAGTGATTATTCGCGTAACTTTGAAAAACAGGGACAAAATTTTTTACGTCTAAAAGTTAATACAAAAACTTTTGACTACCCGGTTGGCTCAAAATCTAAAATTTGAAAAATAGTGAGTGAAGAAAATATGCCTGCAAATGCAATTGCAAAAGTTCACCAAATTTTAGATAATTCAACCGGTTATGTTTATGAAGCTGATTCATTTTCTGTTAAAGAAAACGATATTTCTTTAAGCAAAACTGATGACAAGGATCTAATTGAAAAAATAAAAAACGCTATAAAATCAAAGACTAATTTAAATAGTTTTAATTTTTTAGCAATTGATCCTGATTTTGACAAGTGAGTTGCTGATAAAACAAAAGAAGATTCAAACACTTCTTCACTTTATGTTGAATCAACAAAAAACAAAGTTAAACTGATTAATCAACCTGAAAATGCCTTTATTTTTTCAAAATCACACGAAAAACTTAATGAAGACGAGTTAGAATTTCTCAACGAACCTTCAAAAACACAAGAATCAAATAAATTTAATATTGTTACATCCCAAGGTCCATCTTTGATTGGATTTTACAATAATGAAGTTGAAAATGAGGCCACACTTAACTTTGTTAAATGATTTATTTCGGAAAAAATTGAATTTGACGGGCCAAATAACAAAAAAATGACTGTAACTCCGAGCGATTTTTTAGCATTTTCAGCTTCAAACATCAATCCAACTAAGGCAAATTTGGAATCAAATTTTGATCAAAATCCAGCTTTTGCAAAAAATAATGCTTTCAAAGTTGCTTATGAACAATTCCAAAATCAGCTAAAAAACCCTGAAAAATATAGAGTTTTTACCGAACCTGCAGGAATTGACTCAAATACTTTCCGAAAAGCAACTCTAGGAAGTGTTTCTCAACTTTACAATCAGTTTTTAGCCAACCCGAATTTAAATCTTGAGTTTAATACTTTTCTTAGAATTCTAAAGGAAAATATTGGCGCATCAGTTAAATTAAAAACAGAAAAAAATACACAAAAATAAAATACTAAGGAGAAAAAAATGAACACACATAGTAAAAAAGGTACAAAATTAAGGCATAAAAATAACATAGCAAAGAAAATTAGTCGGATTTTCTTATCTTCTTTATCAGTTTTAGCACCAATTGGAATTATGGCTTCTTGTGGTATCGGTTCAAATGGAGTTAGAGGATTTACATTCGACACTCCTGAAGATGGTAAGTTAGTTTTTGGTCACAATTTTTCTTCAAGTGGAAATGAAATTAAAGCATTAAATAAAATTATCGAACTTTGAAATACAACCCAAAAAGATAAACCTGATTTTGTAGAAATGAAAGAGCAATCCTTTCAAGGGGGATATTCAGGAGCATCTAATTCAATTGACACTTTTTTAAACACAAAAGATCGACTTAAATTACCTAATATTGTTACAAATTATTCATCTTTATTGGCGATTGTAAATAAATATTCAATGACATTTCCGATTGTTACTAATCTAAAATCAGATCAAGATCCAACTGATGAGAATGAAAAAATTACCAAAAAATTCCTAAAAGAGCAAGGAATTGAAGACTTTTTGCAAATTAATTCAGAAATTCCGTTTCTTGATGAAAAAGGAGTCTACACTCTTCCGTTTGGAAAATCTTCTGAAGGTTTATATGTAAATAAAGTTTTATTTGGCTGAATTATTGATCAGGCAATGAAACACTCAACCAATCCAGCAAAAATTAAAGCTGAAGACAAAGCTTTTTTTGAAGAATTTACCAAATTAGCTGCCCAAAAAACTGAAGATGTTAAGGAAATTAAAAAACTTTGAAAAGAATACGTGTCAACCCCAGATGGACTTTCAGGTTATGAGTTTAAAAAATCTGATATTGAAAACTTTAGTGATTTACAGAAATTATCTTCAAGAATTGTCAAAGCTTTTCCAAAAGCACTTGAAGGCTCAAGTCTAACTGCGGCAAAATCAGTTTTAGGAATTGACAATGCAGCTACTTTAATTTATGGGCTTTCACGTTCTTTGTCAGAAAATGATAAATCTAAAGAAGTTACCGTTTTAAATCGAAAAGAAAATCTTATTAGTTATACATCATTTTTCAAAAAACCTGAATCAGACAGATACAAAAATTTAAAGCAAGTTTATGAGCTACTCACCAAAGGAATGGCTGATAAGTCAATTTATTTTACAACTTCTGGTGAATATAATTCAACTTATTTCCGTAATCATCAACAACTTTTTTCAATCGGATCAACAGCAGGATTTCACCATAATTACATAAGAGCAAACGACAAAAATTACAAAGTAAGTTTTACTCACGAAAATGTTGAACATATTTACAGCCCAAATGCAAGATTTTCGGCAGTAATTAAGGCATCAGATTTAGCAGACATCTCAAAAGAAATTAAGGTTAAGGCGCTTAATGGTAAAGACACCGTTAAAATTAAGCAGTCAATTTTAGCTGAAATTAAAAGTCTTTTAGAAAAAAACCCGAAAAAAGAGTTGTTTTATTTTACTGACCGAGATGAGGTTCCTTCTGGAATCATTGAAGGATCATACAAAGTTCTTGATAAAGAAGAAAAATTTAAGCCAATTGTAATTACCGGATACAATGGCGTTGAAATAACAGAAGCCTCAAGTTCACTTAACGAAGATGAAATGGATATTTTAGCAGCACCGCACAAATTTGACAATAATTCAAAAATTACTGCCGTTGCTGCCCAAGGCCCTGATTTGATTTTTATTCACGCAAATGAAAAAGAAGACCGTGCTGTTAAGGCTTTTGTAAATTGAATCCTAACTGAAAAAGTTGACTTTGGGGACAAATTCGGAAAAATAACTCCTGTTGAGTATTTTTCAAAAGCAACTTCATATTTATTACCGCTAAAATCAACGCTAAGTCCAGATGTTTCTAAACCAAAAAACAAAGGTCAAAAGTTAGCACTCGAGCAATTTAGTCGCTTTAATAACGAACAAGCTAAAGCAAATTATTCGCTTGTTTATGATAATGCTGATGCTAGATCCTCTAAATTTCGTTCAAATTTAGACTCAACCGTTGCACAAATGCAATCACTTAAGGCAGCCAATGGCACTGTTCCTAGTTTTAACGATTTTCTAAACACTTTGAGTCAAAATTTAGGACCTGAATTTGCAAGAGAAAAAAATTAATCTGATAAATTTGTCTTATGAAAAGAAAATTTTTAAAGCTGTTTTTTACTAGTATAAATTTTACTTTTATCCCTTTTTTTATTGCCGCTTGTACAACAAATCAAGGCGCCCAAGGTTACTTTCAGGCCCAAAAATACTATAAAATAGAGGATTTTTCACAAAATCCTGAGCTTGATTTGCAAAACCCAGATAGTCAATATGCCAAAGACATTGCAAAATTTCTTAATCCAAATTATTCTTGAACTGAAGAAGATAAACTCAAATTTAAAGACGATACTTTGCCTGATTCAAAATTTTTTAACCACCAAAAAGTTACAATTCAAAAATGGACTGATGGCGATACAGCAACTTTAAAATCTGTTGGAGAAACTAAAATTGAACCTACTTTTAACGTGAGAATTGAAAGTATTGACACTCCCGAGGTAGGAACGTCCCAATCTGGAACTTATAAAAAAACTGAAGGACTTGAGGCCGAATATGCTGGTCGGGCAACTAAATTTGCCGAAAAAATGTTGCCAAAAGGCACTGAAGTTTATTTTGTCTACCCAAAAACAGGTCCAGCGCGTTCTTTTAACCGTTATGTTGGAAGTTTATTTTTTGGTCATAATGGATTTTATAAATCTTATGGAGTTGAAATAATAAAAGCAGGACTTGCTGTTCCAACTTTGCAATCAGGATTTTCAGGAATAACTAACCAGGCTACAATTTATTATTATAATTCAATCAAACAAGCAGCAGCAGTTGAAAATTCCATCAATAAAAAGTTCGGAATTTATGAAAAATTAAAAGATTCAAACATATCTTCGGTTAATGAAAATCTTGAATCTATCTATAAAACACGAGGTCTTGCAAAAATTTCTGATTTTTTAGTTCTAGGTAAAGAAAATAAAGATAATAATGTTGTTGACTGGTATGAATTTAGGTTAGAAAATTCAAAAGATACAAAAAGTGGAAATAATAAATAATATGAAAAAAGCAGATGATAATAAAAAAATCGAAAAAAATAACTTTGAATCCGAGTTAAAAAAAATTCGGCAGGCCTCAAATAGTCGTTATAAATCGAAATTTTCAATCCCTGCAATTGAAATTAAGGACTTAACAATTGACTTTGGTGAAACACTTGCTGTTGATAGTGCAAATATTAAAATTTACAAAGGTGAACTTGTTACACTTTTAGGACCTTCAGGTTCAGGAAAAACTACAATTTTAAATGCAATTGCTGGTCTTTTGAATCCAACTTCAGGTCAAATTATTTTCAATGGCGATGATGTAACCCGAAAATCACCTCAGCAACGTAAAATTGGTCTTGTTTTCCAAAATTATGCACTCTATCCGCATTTAAATGTTTTTGGAAACATTGCTTTTTCTTTGCATAATGACCCAAGATGAAAGCAAAAAGCAATTGAAAAATCAATGCTTGCACGTGTAAATGCTAATTCAATTGCTCTTGCCAAAAACGGTGCTTCACTTGAAGATCTAGAAATTTACAAAAATAAACTATTTGATTATTTTGATATTTACCGTCAGTTAGAACATGATTATAACGAACTGAAAACACAAATTTATCATAATTTAAATCAACTTCAGACCGATTATTTTTTAATTGAAGCACACAAACAGGCTGAAATTAAAAATTTAACGATTGATTTTTTAAAATTAGGCAAGTCTGCATCAATTTTTTGAGCTTTTTGGAAAAAAATTTTTGGCAAAAAAGAAGGGGAAATTTGCCCAATCCAACAGGCAATTACCTTTCGAAAAGCTTATAAATTAAAAGTTGACAAAATTAAAAAACAAGCAAAACTCGACAAAAAAGCTCATAAAAACAAAATTCAGGAAGAAAAATACGCAATAAAAAATGCTCCTGAACTAGTTCGAGCTCGGCAAAACTTTTTAGAACAAAAAGCACTTTTATATGAAAAATTGGAAAAACTTGAGAAATTGCAAGCTCAATTTCTTAGTAATTCAAAAATTGAACTGGCTAAAATTCAACAAGGTTATGAAAATTTTACTAAAAAAACAAGTCTAAAAGATGCTGAATCACTCAAATTAGATTATCAAGAACAAATTGAGGCTTTCAATCAACGAAAAAAAGAAAAAGAGCTTTGATTTAAAACTGAAATTGAAAACGAGAAAAATCAAATCAAAAATTCAGGAAAACTTGCAAATCTTGAGCATACTTACCGTGAAACTACAAAGAAATTTCTTGAAACAAATACTCGTCATTCACCGAATTTGTTGCTTTTAAAATCGCTTAAGACTAAATCAAAAACTTACAAAAAGGAAACTTTAAAACTGTTTTTAGACTATGAAAGAAACTTAATTAATAAGTTTTCCCTTAATACTTCAAAACTAAACGAGCAAGAATTAAAGCAATATCAAGAGTATCAAAATGATAATATTTCAATAAAAGAAGCAATAAATCGCGCTGTTTTACGTACAGCTGAAAAAGTTGAAATAACTAAAAATTTAGCTAAAAAACCAACAAAACTCTCTGGTGGACAACAGCAAAGAGTCGCAATTGCCCGTGGAATTGTTCGACATCCTGATATTTTACTAATGGACGAGCCGCTTTCAAACTTAGATGCCAAACTAAGAGTTCAAACTCGTCAGTGAATTCGAAAAATTCAAACTGAAATCGGAATAACAACAGTTTTTGTTACCCACGACCAGGAAGAGGCAATGTCAATTTCGGACCGAATTATTTGTATGTCAACTGGATATGTTCAGCAAATTGGAACTCCAACTGAGTTGTATCATAATCCTAAAAATGAATTTGTTGCTTCATTTTTAGGTGTTCCTGAGATGAATATTTTTGATGCTTTTTATGACAGAGAAACTAAAAGTGTCATTGTTGATAATCAAATAATTTTTGAATTACTCAAAGATTATCAGCATGAAAAAATAAGAGTCGGAATTAGAGCTGAAGATTTAGTCGAAAATGAAGCTGGTAATTTTCAAGGTAAAATTAGCGTCATTGAATATTTAGGAAAAGATATTCTTGCCAAAATTGATGTTGAAAATATCGGTCAAATTTCAATAATCTTGCGTAAAAAACCAGCTTATGAAATTGACGAAATTGTCAAATTCAGTATTAAATCAGGAAAATTGCATCTATTTGATTATCAAACAAGGGAGCGAATCCAATGAACTTAATTAATAGATATTTCCTAAAACAGCGAATTAAAAAAACTAATCTTGAACTGGGAATTCTAGACCAAAAGCAACCATTTTGAAAGCCTTTTTTAATACTTTTGCCTTCAATTTTAGTTATTTTTATTTTTACTTTTTTGCCATTTTTATACTCAATTTCTAAGTCTGTAAGTATCGAAATTAATCCTAATATTGCCGGAAATACTCGATTTGGTTTTGATAATTTTGTTGATTTAATTACTCTTGATACTAATTTTCATATTGCAATTCGAAATTCTGTCATTTATTCAATAGCAGCTCTACCACTTGGCCTAATAATTAGTTTAATTATTGCCTCAACAATTGCCTCACTCCACCGCAAATATGCCCGTGGATTTTGACAGACAGTGTTTTTTTTACCTTATGTAACCTCAGGAATTGCCGTTTCAGTTGCTTTTGCCTATATTTTTGATAGTGAAACTGGCTTTATTAACCGTCTTTTTGGGATTTCAACAAGATGACTAAATTCCGGAAATCCCTCATCTTTTAATGCACTTTTAGTTGTTTTAATGTCTGGAGTCTGAAGAAGTCTTGCTTTTGAAGTTTTAATTCTAACAACCGCAATGCTTTCAGTTAATCCAACACTTTATAAAGCAGCGGCAATTGATGGAGCTAGCCCAGTTCGTCAATTTTTCAAAATTACATTGCCGTCAGTTTCAAAAACAATTAACTTTTTAATTACAATCGGAATTATCGGCGGAATTAAGGTCTTTCCAATCGGTATTTTTGCCAACGAAACTGAAGCAATTAGTAACGGTGGTGCAACTTTACTGATCTATATTTACAAAAATGTGCGCGGAACACCTAACTTTGCCCAAGCAGGAGCGCTAACTATTTATCTTTTTGTTTTTGGAATTGCCCTTTCAGTTGTTGTCAAAAAGTTTTTAAGCACAATATTTTTAGTAGCTGACAAAATTACGGAGAAAAATGTTCATTATAAAATTAAAAATTCTAAAATATATTAGCGACAAAAAAACCGCTAAATTAACAGAGTCAATTAATTCGCAAGTTCGCAACAAAAATATCACAAGTGCAATTTCAAGCTTTTTGCTCAAATTCATCGTGCTTTTCTTTTTTGGAATACTAATTGTTTTTCCTTTTTATTTTATGTTAGTCTATTCACTCTCGCCTGAAGAGCAAATTCTTGACACGCGAATTCCAGTTTACTGACCGAATCATTTTGCCTGAGATAATTTTGTCAAAGCTGCTCAGTCAGGTTATTTTGCCGCTCTTGGAATCACGATTTTAGTTACTTTAATTTCTGTGGTTGCAAAAGTTTTTTTCTCAATGACTTTTGGCTATGCCTTTTCGCTAAGAAAGTGAAAATTTAAACAAGCTTCTTGGGTAGTTTTCCTTTCAATTTTAGTTCTTCCTGAAACTGCCCTTTTAATTGGTCAGTACCGGATTATGGTAATGCTCGGGTGAAATGATGGTTTCCAGTCAATTTTTGCCCTAACTAGTCCATTTGTTGCCTCTGTTTTTTCAGGCTTTATGTTTCGAAATGCCTTTGAAGAAATTCCTGATCGAATTAAAGAAGCCTCAATGGTTGATGGTTGTTCTGGGATTAGATATTTTTTTAAGGTAGCCACCCCGATGATATCGCCAACAATTTGAACTGTCGGAATTCTAACTGCTTTTTCAGCCTGAAATTCAACGCTTTGGCCACTTTTAATACTACAGTCTAATTCAGCTGATCTAACTACGCTAAATACTTGACTATTACAAAAAGTTGGAGTTGCTGATGAGACCGCCCAAATTCCCGGAGGCTACTTTAAAAACATCAGAATGGCCGGTGCAATTTTAACAATTCTGCCAATGTTTATTGCTTATTTTGTCTTTCGTAAGAGAATAATGAGTGCAGTCTCACGTCAAGGATCAACCGTAAAAGGATAAAATATGACTAGATTGAAAAGTTTTTTTAAAAAAAATAAAGAAAAAATCGGACTTAAATTACAATCATCATTTATTTGAGCTTCTGTCATTGTTGGTCTTGGCTTTACTGCGCTAACTTTTTGAGCAATTATCTATTTTTTCCAGCAAGCTTTTATAGACGGCTTTTTGTAAAATAAGTACAAATTTAAACAACAAATCCAAACAATTAAGTGTTTGGATTTTTTTATTTTTGCTTTTATTAAATAGTAAAATTTAGCCTTTTTAGCAGGGATTTTATAAAAGTATAAATATTTAATTTTATAGATCTAAAAAAGGGACTAAAAATTCTGAGATCCGCCAGTGGCAAAAATTCACTTTTAGTGAATAGAAATATGCAAAAATAGCCGGATTTACGGGCATTTTTGAGGTTAAATCTTAATTTTTATTATTTTGAAACTAACCCTTTGTAAAAAAAAAAAAAAAAAATAAAAAAAATGCTTGGTCTGAAAAAAATTTAGGTTATAATAGAGTCACTAAGAATAAATTAATAAATTTTGATATTGAATTAAGGGGTAATAAGTTATGTTTTTGTCGTATTAAAATAAGATAATGCGAATTTTCCATTATATTTTTAAATATGATGGAATGCCCTAAATTTACCTGTTTAGAAATCTATAAATTTATGGCTTTTAATTATTGTTCTTTCAAAACTTCATATATTTTTTTAGGCTCAATGTAAGTAAAAACGAGTTTCCTATTTACATTTAGTTTAAATAGTAGTTGTATTTTTTTATGATTTTTGTTATTTTATCCAAAATTGATTTTTGCCAGTGTTTTAAACTAAAAAAAGCAGTGTTTAAAAATTTTAGCTTTTTTAGTTTGCTTTAGTAGAAAAATTCAGGCAATTAGTCTTTTATTTATGATTTTGATTGTACCAGTTTTGGTTTGATTTTTATAAATAAAACAAAATACTTATGCAAAATTGTAAAACTAAAATAATTAAGATGACTAATTTGCTAAATTTTAACTTGCTGTTTTTGCCTTAAAATCAAAAAAATAGCCCTTTAAATAAGCTATTTTTTTGAAAAAACATCTTTTTGTGTGGCTAGACCTTCAGGAAATAGATTAGTTTTAAAATTGCTTTCATTTTTATAAAGTTCAGAAAGCGCTTTTCAATAAGATTTTTGTTGTTGAGCATCACTAGAAGAATCGCCGTAAATTAAATCATATTTAGGAAGATTATATTTGCCATAATAACCTTTATAATCATAGCCATAAGAGCGCAAATTTAATGTTAAATTTGCTGAAGCTTGCGAATCTGAAGCATAAACCACAGAATAAAGTTGACCATCTTTAAAAAAGACAGGACTACCAGACAAACCACCGCTAGCAGTGTAATTATCAATAACAGTTCCAAGACCGCTGTTTAAATATTTTTTGGATTTACGTTGCTTGTCTTTTTGGTCAAAATAATCAAGTTTTGTATAAGATTTAGCTAATACTGGTGCAGTTATAAAATAATCGCTAATTCCGGGAAGATTTACAAAACTGCGATATGATCTTGATCAGGCAAATTCAGAACCGCCATTAATTAAAGGATCTTTTTCGTTTCTAGAATTAAAAAGACGGAAATTTTTATTAATCCAAGGCGAAACACTGTAGTTTCTTTGGGCAAAATCGGCTGGATAATCGTTTTGAGAAATAGTAGGGTCACCTTTTGAACCTGGGTAGCCTAAACTATAAAAAGGTGTTTTTTCTAGTTTTGAATATTGATCTGAATTAAACGGATTAAATTCAGAAATTTTTAGTGAACTTGCTTTGTGATTATTGTAAAATTCTTCGGTAATTTTTTTAGCTTCTTGCTCATTATTGAAATTTATTTCAATAACTGCAAAATCAAGAAATTCATCAACATTCTGGAGGTCTTGTTGATCACTAAAATCGCTAGGTTTGAATTTAAAAACGTCTGAACCCATTAAAATAGTTCTAACATTCATACTTTGGGTTGGTTTTTGGCGGGATTTTGGTTGGTTATTCACCCCCGCTAAATCTGGAGATTCTGAACCGTTATTGTAAATTTTGCCATTCTTTTCTTTGATATCAAGTTTAACTGTGTTATAAAATTCATCATCAGTGATTGCTCCTCTAGTGGTTGGCAAAATTGTATTCAAAGGAACGGTTTGTTTTAATTTTGTAAGAGTTATACTTTGTGTATTTAAACGAAAATCAGAATCATTATAATTTGAAAAATCACGTCCATAATGTTTGCCCTCATGAAAATCATTGGCAATTTGCAAATTATTTGCCACGTGAGCGTTAGTTAAAAAGAATCATTTTAGTGGGTAGGATGAATTTTGCGGAATTTGGTAGTCTAAAATTCCTAAGGTTCCAAAGGAAAAATTTGTGCGCGTAATTGGATTGTTATTGTCATTTTGGTAGGCATCATCAACGACTAAATTTTCGATTTTTATTGAAACAACATTTGGAATTAGTTTTCTGTAATCCTCAGAAACAATTTTTCTTGGCAAACCAAGTCGATTTGGACCGCCAAAAGTATAGTCAGAATTTTCGCTAGATTTTCATCAAGCCGGCGTCTTAAATCCAGACTCATAAGTATTGAATTTTATTTTATTTGTGTTTGCATTATCGTCAAAAACCGGTAAGGAAAAAAGGCGAAATTGTGCTTTTTCAAATAAAGGTTGGTCTGATTCTTTTGCTTTTTGATTTAATTTTGCAATAGTTTCGGGCTTTTCTTTTGGGAAATTTTCCGGCTTTTTTTCAAGTTCACTTGTAGATCCAAAACCAATTCCACCGCCACTAAAATTAGAATTTATACGATACCAATCTCATTCTTTTTCGGGAAAATCATTTTCATATTGATCAAGAATTATCCGTTTGCCATCAGGGGAAAAACGACTAAAATTTTGTCCAGAAGGACGAGAATTATTAGTTAATTCAGCAATTTTTTTATCTTGTTCTTCTGATGATTGAGGATTTTGAGGGCTTTGAGGTGGCTGCGGTTGAGTTGGTTTTTCTTCCTTAAAAATATCTTTAAGTGCGCCTAATGTTAGTGTTGCTGTTGATCTTTGAGCTTCAAGATCGTATTGAGTCTGTGTTGCAATTTTTTCTAGAGCACTAAAAATATTGTTAATTTGGGTGATTTTTTCCTGTTTTTTACTTAAATCTTTAACATTATTATCAAGAAGTTGAAAAACTGACTTTTGTGACTCGGAAATGAATTTTTTAAACTCATTTTCTGATTTTTGACCAAAAAGTGATTCAAAATTTGCGTCAATTTTTTGGAAAACTAAGTCAATTTGGGGTGAATTTGAAATATTTCCTTCAGTTGGAGGGGTTTTTTGACCTTGTTGACTTTGTTCTGAAGGTAGTTTTTGCTGGTGGTTATTACCACAAGCGATTGCAAAAAATGGAACAGATAAAAGTGGAAATAAAAATTTAATTTTCATTTTATAGCTCTCCTGAAAATCCCTCTTGAACAGTGTTTTGGTCAGCTTTTTTAACTGAAACTTGAACAATACCAATTCGTGAACCAACCTGTTTTAAAACTGATTCATTTTCAACATAAAGACGATTTACTAATAGACTACGTGAATTTGCTGCTCTAATAAAGGCGCTAATTTCGTTTATTGCATCTCCACTAGGCGTTCCAGATAAAAAGATGGCTATTGGACTTGAAGTTTGATTACCGGTATTGTCGCGAAACTCAATTTGGGCTCCACCTGGTTCATCAAAGGTTAGTCGTGAATTTAATTGTCCGCCGTTAAAATCGTCTCATTTTGCAACAAAGTTGTTGGCATCATCAAGGCCAAAAATTAATTTTCTAAATTTTATCGGCCTAAATCCGGTAAAATCTTCATTAGAATATTTGTCATCTTTTCAATTTTTAACATGATCATTTCAGATTTTATCTAATTTTTCAAGACTTAAGCCTTTAAGTGATTTGATGTTTTTTGCCCGTGAAAAATCAAGATTAACCGGACGCCCGCCTTTGCCACCGTGAGATCCTTGGAAAATTCGCTGATAAACTTTTGAGTCAAAAACAATTGAAAGACCCTCATCAACAGTTTGGATTGTATCATGAGCATCTCAAGCTAAAGTGCTAAAAACAATTGATCCAGGTATTTTTTCACTAGGATGATTTTTATGAAAAGTTGCGGCATTATTATAATCAAAACTAATGTAGTCAATGTTTTTTAGTGCGTTTGGATTAATTGACCAGTTATCTGATAATGCATCAATATTTGAATAGAGTTCAAGTTCATCAAGTTTAATTTTTTCTAAAGGACGCAAATTAGCTGTTGCATTGTAATTATCAAGGAAAAGCGTTAATTTTTTAATTGAAGGTGGAATTGAACTTAAAATTTTTTCAACATTTTGGTTTGAATTTTTATCACCGACATTTTTTAGAACAACAGCTTGAATTTTATTATCTTTTTGGAGTACTTATGTTAGAATTTCCTGAAATTTTTTAAATGCATCATTGTCATTAGCATCAAGAACAATAACTTTGAGCGGTTGACGATTAGCTCTGTCTTCATTTTTATCATTAGGGGTATAATTATAAACTTTTACTGAATTTCCAATTGAATTATCAATTCCATTAAATTCACTCGAGACATCTTGACGGTCTCATCCTTCATAAGTTAGATCAGAAATTGTTCCTGGAGTTCGTGAATATCATGAAGGAATATTTATAAGACGGCGATTATTTGCTGCTTTTAGTTGATTTAGCACAGGATTATCAGATTCATTTTCATAACCTCAAACATAAGGCGAGTCAGTTGAAGGCAACATTCCGCGTAAAAGCATTTTAATTTCTTCTTGATTAAATGATTTTTTGGTTTGCTTTAACTCTTCAAGTATTTTTAGATCACTTTTAACTCTTTCGAGTTGGTATTCAGGGGCATTTGAACCAATAAAAGTTCGTAATTTTTGAATCCGAAAATTTTCTCAGATTAATTTTGTGACTTTATTAGGATTATAAAACGGATCATCAAAATGCTTGTCATAAATACGGTTAATTTCGTCAATTTCTTGCTGAAATCCGACAATTTTTGCTTTTGCTTCTTTGATTGAATTATCGATTGCTTGACTATATCGCGCTAGTGCTTTTACTTTTAGTGCTTCAAGATTAGAATTAACATTTGTTTGTGATTGACTAACAACTTTTGTCTCAGTGCGAGGAATTGTTTGAGGTTGGGTCTTAGGTGGATTTATCGGTACTATTATTGCTTTTTCAGGAGTTGTAACTGGTTTTGGCTTTGGCGTTTCTACTTTTACTGGCTCAACTGGTTTGGGAACATCTATTTTAGTAACTTCGGGTTTTGGGACTTCAGTTTGTGCTGGTTTTTCTGGTTCTTTTAGAATTTCATTTCTGTCTTGGGGAGAAAAAACTATTTGTGGTCTAGGAATTTGACCTGTATAAGGATTTAATTGCTGGGACAATCCAATGGTTAAAGTCGCAATTATTGCAGGAGTTGTTGCTAATAAAATTGTTTGTTTTCGTTTTGAAACTCTAGGTAAAATGCTCAATCTCATAATCGTTCTGCCCTTCCTAAATGTTTATGAGTTAAATTTTACTATAAAAAATAAGTCTATACAAAAAAATGTGAAATTAGATAAACTATAAATGAGTGTTTTGATTTAGCTGATTCAAAAAAGGGTGCCAAAATGAAAAAATTCAAATTTACAGTTGAAGACAAAATTAGAACAGCAAAATTGCCGAATTTGAAACTTTTAAAAGCAAAAGTTTACATTTTACAGAAGAATTTAGGGCAAATTTATAAAAAAGAAAAATGCAAAATTGCACACAAAGAGTCAATTTTGCATATAGGTGGTAATAAATTAATACAAAATTAGTAAAAAAGCTTCATAAGTCTATGAAAAATAAATCGCGCAACCCAAAAAAGAAATAGAAAATTAAGGTTTTAATATTATTTCTTAGTTATTATTTGATTATATAAATAATTGAATTGATCTAGTGTTTCAATTTTAGAAAATTCAACTTGTGTTATTGTTGTATTTCCGATATCAATTTTTTCAAGTTTTTCTAAATTTTCAATTTTAAAATTTTGAGGTTCTGTTGCAAAATTAGGGAATAAATCCTTATAATTGAAGGTGTAAATTTTAATTTTATTAGCTTGCTCATCAACATTTCAATACAAAATTTCGTCATCAAAAATTTTTTTTGCATCTTGTTTTTTTAAAATAAATTTATTAAAAACTTCGGAATTATCTTCTGTTGGAATAAAAAGTTTTGAAGGAACAAATGCACCACCTCATTCTGAATTTATTGAATCTTGCATTGATACAATTAGGTTTTTTGTTTCTTCTAGGGTTGAAAAAAATTTTAGGTTTTCTAGTTGATTTTTATTTGTTCTTGCATATAATCTTGTGCTTTTTAGGTTATTTTTATCTAAAATTTCCTGTTTTTTTAAAAGAAATTCTTTGAATTTTGAAGAATTATTATCGCGAACAATGTTATTATAAAGAACAAGATCTTCGATTCTGCTAATATGAATGTCGAATTTAGGATTAAAACTATTTCCAATAGATTTGTCTATAATTTTGTAATAAATATTAAATTTTTTAGTATAAAAATCTGAATCAATAATCGAAACAACCGGATTATTAACTATTAAAGGATCAATAATTTCGTTATATTTAAGGCCGAGAGTAAAAAATTTTTCGAATTTTGAGTCAAACGACATAATCCCAACATTATCGGGATTATTTGGATTAAAAAAAGTATGATTTGGATTAAAAAATGGTTTTTTAGCTTTTGATGTAAAAGCTAAATCTTGATAATTTCAGATAGGTCGAACATAAGCAATAATTGACTTTTTTCCAAAAAAATCAGGTGTTTGTAGTACTCTTTTGTAAAAATTATCGTTTTTTATCTTTGAAAAAAATGAGAAAAAGTCATTATAGTTTTTTAAAATCACAAAATTATTAATAATTTTTTTATCTTTTCATACACCTTGATCAGTTATTTGGTCAAATTCTAATGTGTCATTATTTTTCTTAAATTCAGAGCGAAAAAAGCTACTTAATTTAATAAGGGGTGAATTGTTATCGGAGTTTTTGAACAAGTTATTTTCAAAAGATGGATATTTTTGCCGTAATTGGTTAGCTCTTTCTGGATTTTTTTGAAGCAAATCTGATCAATATTGCGAAGTAAATCAATGATTGTCTGCCGGATTAGAAAAACCCTCAGGCTTAGTGTTGCTAGTAAAAAATTTATTCTCAGCATCGGACACATCCTGAAAACTAAGTGTTTCTGATTTTTTAGGACTTATATAATTAATGATCAAAATTGTAGAAACAACCCCAGCAGCTACAAAGTTTGTTAATAACAAAGAACTATAAAAAATTTTTTTTGCTTTTTGTTTCATACTTACACCACTGTTTTATTGTATAAATTATTGAAATCTTCGATGGAATTTAATTTTTTTATTTCAATTTCTTGAACATCAATATCACCAATATCAATTTTTTCAAATTGCAACAAGTTATCAAAATTAAAATTTTCAGGTTGTTTTGCAACTTGATGGAAAATGTCTTTGTAATTTAAAGTATAAATTAAAACTTTTTTGGAATTTTTATCAAATTCTCAATAAATAATTTCATCTTTAAAAATCTCTTTTAATTGTTGTTTTTGCAAGATGAAGCTATTAAATTTATATGTTTTGTCCTGTGTTTTTATGGGTATAAATAAATTTGATAGGTGAAATTCGCTTTTTCAGTGCTCATTTTTCAATAAATTTTTGTTATTTATCAGGTCTTTTACTTCGCCAAAGTTTGAAAATATTTTATTTTCACTTAAATTAGATATGTTTTTATCAATTTGTGATGCATAAAATCTATTCTTTTTCAAATTTTTTCTTGACAAAATTGTGTTTTTTTTATTAATAAAATCCAAAAAATTACTAAACTCTGTTGATGTTTTGTCTAGTGAATTATACAAAACTAAATCTTCTATATCGGTAATTTTTATTGAAGATAGCGGATATGATTTATTATAAGAATTTTTAGGAATTGATTTATAGAAAATTCGGAACCTTTCGCGTGTTCTACTAGTAGAAGAAGAATTTTCTTTTAAATAATTTGAAAATTTTTGATCTATTGAAATAATTAAGTTCTGATTTTTATAGGTAATTAGATCTATTGGTGATAAATTAGTTTCTAGGCTTGTTTTGTTAAAAATAGGAACAACATTTGACTCGTCTTTTACATAAACTAGAAGTTGGTTATTATCAAAGAAATCTTTATTTAAATTTTTTCTTTCAAATTCTTGCTTGTCTTCAAATTCTTTGAAAAAATCCAAATAATCGTCAAAATCTTCGATGATTAAAAAATTATTAGAAAATAAATTGTTAAATCTATCAGAAAACTCTCCTAATTTTAATTCTTTAAAACTAAATTCGTCCTTTTTATTATTATATTGATTAGCAAAAAAACTTGTTAAATTTTTAGTTGTTTTATCATTTCAATTATTGACAAAATTTTGTTCTTGAAAATATAAATATTTTTTTACTATTTCTTGAATTTCTTCAGGATTTTGTAGAAAAGTCATTTTCCATTTAGAGTTTTTAATTCATGGCGCTTTTTTGCTGTCAATATTTAGTAAATGATTATAAGAAAAAATATTTGATTTAATTAGATCATTACTATCATCGACTCAAATAATAGGTTTTTGTGGATGTTGACTAGAAAAATTTGCTTTATGTCCAAAAGAAAAATTTTGAACTGCAAGAATAATTATAGGAAGTAACCAAGGAGTTACTAACATAGTTGCTATAAAAAATATTTTATTTTTCTTGTATAACATATGAAACCGCCAAATTATCATCTACCGATTCTTTAAAAAGAGAAGAACTAAATTTCTTTACCAGGATTCGGTATGTCCCTGATTCTTCTGCTGAATATCTTATTAACTCAACGTTCGAAGAACCTGAAGAACCAGAATTTAAATCGATAGTTTGCCAATTGTTCCCCACCTTTTTTTGCAATTTTAAATCATAATCACTAAACAATGTATTGTTTTGTTTATTAAGGAGAGTTTTTCTATTTAATCATTCATCAGGATGTTTAGGATGATATTCTTTTTCAAATTTTGATTGCACAGCTTTATTATATGCTGATTCTACGATTTTATCAGCAACATATGATAAACCAAATGTAAGCAAATTATTGTACCACGTATTAAGTGGAGATTCATATTTATCTAGGGGTTTTGTTAATCCTGCATTAAAAGCTCAAGCAAGTGAAGCTTTTATTTTCTTTCCTTGATTTAATTTTATTTCTGGTGATACATAAACATATTCATCAGTGTTTTCAAATGATACAGAAAAAGTTTTTAAATTTTCTATTGCCTTTTGTATATTAGCGAAATTAATTTGCCCCGCCCCAACTGCTGTATCAAAACCATTTGACTTAGATTCGTGCTCATTTTCATAATTTTGCAAATATCGGGCTTTGCTAGAATCTTCTATGTAATTATCAATCGAAGACCATGTGTTTTGTTTTTCATTTTCTTTTTTTGTAGATTCAACAAAATTCTTTATACCTTTATAATCTAATTTACTATCTACCGCAGATGAAGACAATACACTCTTTATTGCTGGAATAATATTTTTATCATTAAATAAATAAGGATTTGAACCAATTATGGTTGAGACTATACCGGTTACAATTGGCACAGAAAAACTAGTTCCTGATTTTGGTGATTCTTGATCAGATAGCCCAACTATATTCTCGCCTGGGGCAACTATGAGCGGTTTAGGCAAGCCTTTTAGAGCCTTTGGCAATAATCTATTGCTAAAAATACTTGCATAGAAATTTTCTTTTGTACCAAAACTAGAACCAACAACAATAGAATTTATTGCATTAGCATACCCAGATATGTAACCATATTCTTTTTCAGGATCAGGATTATTATTGTTTATTAATCTATCATCATGTTTTTTTAATCTATCATCATATTCATTTCCGGCAGCAAAAATATTTATAACACCATATTTTCTTGATAAAAAATCCAAATAATAAAGATGATCAATATATCGAGAGACAGAGTTTTTTAATATAGAATTATTACCATAAATATCTTCGAAATTAGCATCAACGTCTTTTTCATGTATGAAATCATATCCATAGCTATGGTTTATTAGTCTAACTCCTTTTTCAATTATTAGTTTTTCAAAAATTGACATTCAAACAGGGGAATCAAACGATGATACTTTACCCAAATTTGCGAGATGCAAATCAGTATTAAATGCAAATCCGCTCTTTCCTACTATTATTCCAGAAACCAAACTGGCGTGATCATTTTGATTTTCATTAGTTTTTTTTGAATCAGCACGACCAATATTATAGTAATTAACCAAATATTTGGGAATTTGAGCTTTGAGTCAATCGCTTTCATCATAGGTGCCGCTCATACCTACTTCAACTACTCCGACTTTTTCATACGTATTATCTCTTGTAGACTTATAATCAACTATTTCCTTTTCTTTTGTAAAATAATCTTTAGTATTTCTTAAATATGAGTAATAGTAGGCGGCATGTTCTAAGTTACTGTAAAATATTTTGGGTTTAGCTTCTTGGTTTAAAGATTTAGCAGAATAAGTCGGGAGTGAATCCGAGTTTGGCGTATTTTCTATATTATTAATTACTAATGAAACAAAATCTAGTTTTTCTAATAATTCGAGGGATTTTTTTTCGGCAAGTGAATTAATATTAATCCATATTATTGGTGACAATTTGCTTACATAGCTACTATTTATTTTTATATTATTTTCTTCAAAGAGCGAAATTATTTGTTTTAAATATTCATTGTTTTTAGTTTGATAATATTCAACATTCGCACTTATGGAATTATTGTTGGTATCAATTAAATCTAAAAATATTTTAATATCTACATTTTCAGCTTTTAAAACATTTTCCACATTACTAGATTTTAGTAACGAAAAAGCTGTGAATTTTTGATTAGATTTTCTACTAAATATTTTTTTATTTTTTTGCTTAAAACCAGCAAGATCTTCTTGTGATTTTGACAATTTGTTGTCGTAATTAATTTTATTAGCAAAAGTATTTGCAAAATTACCAGTTTTGTTAGATTCTGATGAAAGTGTGAGCGAAATAAGACCTGAAAAAATTGGTATTGCTAAAAACGATATTAAAGGGAAGAACTTAAATAGTTTATTTTTTGACATTTTCATAGCACATCCTCCTAATTATCCTTATATAAATATTATACAAATTTTAATCAACGAAAATCAAAAATAATTAATATTTATATTTTTATTAAGGTTTTACTAGAAAAAATCATAAAAGTGAAATATAGTAATTTCAATGTTACAATATAATAAAATAAAACATTACATAATAAGGTATTTTTTTGGACTTTATTTTTTATGAATAGTTTTAAATTTTAATATTAAAATGTAAAAAAATTTAATACATTCAACAAAAAAATATAATACTTTTTGCGTTAAAACGTTGATTATAGGCGTTAAAGAAAAATAGCAGAATCTAAAATAAAGCCTTAAACCTTGCACATTTAATCTAATACACACTAAAAAACGAGTGAACAATTGTCAGCTTCTTATGCCACTTTAAAACAAAAACAGTTTGAAAAACTATAATTTAATTTTTCAAACTGTTTTTGCAAATTTATAATAGTAAACAAATATTTTTTAGATTTTCTCAAGAAGATCTAAGGCATATTCTGCGGCACTTTGAGCGCCTTGTTTTATGTTAAGATTAACTTGGGAAATGTCAATATTTTGGCCAATTTTATCGCTTAAATATTTAATACAATAAAAATTCAAGCTATTTTTAGCACTTATTTGAGCAAAGGAAAATGCTTCCATATCAAAAAAATCAACAAATTGAAAATCTTTTACTTGATTTTCTTCAAAAATAAAACTATTTGATGAGCCTAAATTAAAATTTTGAGCAGCAAGTAAATTATTCTCGTAAAATTTAGGTTCAAATGGTAGTTGACCTGGCTGATATCAAGGTGTTTTTGCATCAAGTAAATAAAAACGTTTGGGAAATATCAATTGATTTTTCATTTTTGAAAAATCAATTGATGACCCTCCTCCACAAGCGCCATAATTTATTATATTGGTAATTGAAAATTTTACTGCAACTGTCTGAGCAAAAATAGCCGAATTAATTAAGCCAATTTGCGAATGAATATAAAAAAAATAAATATTTTTATATTCATAAACTGGAAAATTTAGGTCTAATACACTAACATTTTCTATAAATTTTGCACCAAGTAATTCTAAATTTACTTGTTCTTCCTTATCAGCATAAAAAATAGCAGTTTTAATTTTGATGTTTTTCATATAGTTTCATTTGATTGGCTGAGTTTTTCATATTTTCATGCTCAATTTTGGACATTCTTACAAGTTGGCTAAAGGCTTTATTTAAATCTTGTTTTGCTAAGTCGCGTAATTTTTGAATACCTGGAAAACGACGGCCACGAGCTAATTTATCGGCAACATAAATTGATTTGTCAAATAATGACATTTCAAAACAAAGGGTTGTATGACAAGAAATAGCGCGGATTATTTGCTCAAAAGGTAATAAATAAACATTCTTTAATCAAATTGAAGCTGAAAGTTGGTGAAGTTCATAGTCTTGAAGATCGCTAGCATCAATTTTTTGGGATTTAAGAAAATCAATATGTTCTTGCCTGCTTCATTTTTTGGTTAAATCATGAAATAAGCCAGCATAATAAGCTTGTTTTGAATCTAGTCCATAAATTTTAGCATACTCGCTTGAGAGTTCAGCGGTATTTTTTGAATGGATAAATCGGTCAGAATTACCAAGAAAACCTTTAAGAATTGAATTAGCATATAAAAAATTAGCGCCAATAAAGGCATTTATTTTTGGATCAAGGCCAAAAAAGTTTCCATTTCTTATTTCTGAAGAGCTAAAATTAGGCAACTGGGTTGGCAAAATTAAGGCATTATAACGTTTAACATTTCCTAAATCAGGATAATTTTTGCGCCTAAAAACAACAAGTTGGACTTTTTCAAGAATTTCCTTGTAATTTTTCCACATTTTAAAACTGGCAAGATTATCAGAACCTATTATTAAAAAAAGTTTGGCACCTGCGTATTTTTGCTTGAAATAATTTACTGTTTCAATTGTGTAGCTAATTTTTTTGGCTTTAATTTCATAATCACAAACTTGTGTTTTTTCAATTTGCACTAATTTTAGCATTTCAAAACGAAATGCGGGATCAATGTTGTTTTCTTTATTGTTTTTTAGTGGATTTATGTAATTTGGCACAAAAAAAAGCATATCTAAATTTAAAAAATCGATTGCTTTTTTTGCAATTTGTATATGAGCTTTATGAACGGGGTTAAATGAACCGCCATAAATTGCAATTTTTTCTAATTTCATTTTTAGTACTCGGTTGCTTCAACTGAAACTGCTGAACGCGCATATTTAACTTTTTTTGATTTTTCGATTTCTTTTTCAGGATCTTTTAAAAAACGATTAATATAATAACCAACGCCACCTTCTTTGTTTGTTTTTTTAAGAATAACGGTTGCATGTTTTTTTACTTGTGAAGGCGAATTTGCCATTGCAACAGAAATTGTTGAAATTTCAAACATCCCAATATCATTGTAACTATCACCAATTGAAATTATATTTTCTAAGTCAATTTTATAATAACGCGAAAGCATTGAAACTGCCTTAGATTTATTAACCCCAATTGCGGTCATATCAAAAACGTATGTGTGATTTTCTCCTTTTGATCAAGCCGAAAATTCACCTAGATCGCCATAGCGTCGCTCTAAATATGATTTAAAATCGTTGATGTTTGTAGATCGCTTTGTATCAAGAATTAAACAAGTCGGTTTTAAAGGTATTTTATGGAAATTTAGACCAGGCTTTAGATTTTTAATATGGTCAAATCCAAAAACTTGCTCTAATTGTTTATCGCGTTTTTTGATTTTAGCTCATCCAGGTCCTTCAATTGCAACATTTGAGGTTTCCGCTTTTACCCGTTTGTCACCCATTATATACATAATGTCGTTTAAATTTAAGTAATTAATTGTTGGAATAAATTCAGAATCTGTTGGGTTATGAATATAAGCGCCGTTAAAATTAGCAACAATTGTTTTTAGACCTAATTTTTCGTATATTGGTTTTGTTGATCTTCAGGGTCTTCCTGTCAAAATGCAAACAATATGACCTAATTCAACAGCTCGCTTAATTCCTGATTCAGTATCGGGATGTATTTCGGAATTTGCACTATCAGAAAGCACTGTACCGTCAAGATCAAGAACAAAAAGAAATCGATTTTTTGAGATTTTCATTTTGTAAAATTATACCATAAATTTACTCGATATTATTATTTTGTACCGATACAATTTTTAAAATATCAAAATGATTTTTTTATTAGTAAATTAGATTTTATTATTGATTTTAAGTTTTAACTTAAAATTTTGTCATAAATTCTTAAAACATTTGTGAATTTAGTTATAATTTAGGCGGTATTTTACCTAAATTTTTAAGGTTATTTATAATTATCAGGATAAGTTCCATCGCGGATTTGCTGCAAAATTTGGTCTTTTAATTTTTCTTGCTTTGTGGAATTGGAAAACCGATTACGGTCAGCATTATAATAAATCATTGTAATCATGTCATTTAGATTTACGTCAGAAGGCGTATAATAAGTATTTGAAAACCAGCCTGCACGTTTTACAGGGTTACCAATTATATCGTTAATAAAAGTTTTATAATTATTATCAGTACTTTTACTTTTATCTGATTGTTCACCACTGTGTAACGATGCGCGGATTATTTCAGATGCAGTTGAAGATGAAAAAACACCACCATAAAATGCCCATTTTCGAACTACCTCAGCAAGCTTAGAAATTCTTGATTCATAAGTATAAAAAAGAAGGATTAGCGTTAATCTATAAAGGAGTCTTCCTTTTGATGTTTGTTTGAAATTACTGAATGATATTTTACTAGATCCAGCACTCTCAGAGTACCAAATTCTATGAAATAATTTTGAAATTGCTTCAAGTTGAGGATCTTTTTTATTTGATGAAAAAAGATCCTTAAAAGAAATTCCAGTAAAAGGTATATGATTTAATTCTTTTAAAATTGGCGAAGCCTCATTTTCCTTTTTCTTATCTCAATTTGGTGAAGCTAAAAATACTAAATCAAAGAAATCAGCAAGTGATTTAGGTGTTATTTTTTGTCCTGTTGGTGTTTTTAATGTTAAATGTTCTTCATCAATTAGAACTTTCGGATCGCTTGGGGTTTGTCCTATTGAGTCATTTGTGCTAATTTTTGGTTCAATTTTAACAACTAAATCAAGATTAATTAATTTTGCAAAATCTAATTTACTAAAAATGGCACTGAAAAAAGTAGATGCTTCTTTGCTAGAATCTAAAGTTTTAACTGCATCTAACATTTGATCTAAAATTTCAGAAATTAAAGGATTATCGAAGCCTAGACCAATGAATTCTTTTAAAAAAACTTTAGGAATTTCTCTTGGTTTTTCAACTTTATTAGTTAAACTTGGGTTGCTGCTGTCTAAATTTAATTTTAAATATGAGGCAATTATATCAACGGCTAGATCTAAAAATTTATCATGTTTTACTAAAAAATCAAGCACATGTCACAAATAGGCCTTCAAAAATTGGCTATTAGTTTGGGTTTGTGAATTCTGGGCTTGATGGTTATTTTTATGACTATTATCGTTGCCTAAAAATTTAGTTAAGATTCCTGAAAAAGTTTTTACATCCTTAAATAATTCTTGATTTTTATTTATATAGTCTAAAATTCGAAAAATAAAAAGTTTGTTTGCGGAATTTGGTAAAAATTCTAACAACAAACTTTTAAATGTTGGCTCAATTTTTTCCTTACTTTCTTTTGACAGACCGCTAAAAATTGAAAAACTAGCAATATTTCCTACGCTTAATAGTTCAATTTTTTCTTTGAAAAAATCAGATTTAAAAATCTTTGTCAATATATTTCAAATATTATCTTTTTCTGATTTATCAACTTGATTATAAACTGTTGCAATTTGCTTGACTAGATCAACGATAAACTCTTCATTTCCAATTTCAGATTCTAATAATGAATTCAAATTGGAAGTAGAAAACTGACCGTTAGTTAATTTAGTCAAAATAGTTATAAGCTTTGTTAAAAAAGCATTTTCTTTTGAATAATTTGCCGACTTATTGACTGGATTTTGTTTTTGTGCTTCTGTTAAAGATGAAGTTGGGGATTGTTCTTCAGGACCAGAATCACTAAATGGTCGAGCTATAATTTGAAAATCAGAAATATCTTGACTGACATTTATTTGTTGAGGTTGTTCTGAAAAAATATCTATTGACTCTGGCTCATTAGTGTAATAACTATCAATATTATTTTGAATTATTTTCTTAATTAACTGGAAAAAAGATTCAAATTCTGTTCCTTCAAATTTAGTATTGAAAATTTTTTCTGATAATTTTGCAAAATTGCCTGTTAGATTATTCTTTTTTTCGTCTAATTGAACAATAAATTCACCAATAATTTTATTAAATTGTTGCTTTTCAAATAAAGACTTAATTAATGACAAATTATTCAATGGCTTATTAATTTTTGCTTTTGCAACTATTTTAAAATAGGAATTAAATAAATCTTTAAGTCCATCAGATTGTAAAAATGAATTAAAAATTGGAACAATATCTTCGCGATATTCATCTGGAATACTTGATAAACTTGATTTAATTTGCTCTGAAATAGGCTCAGTTTTCATTACCTCAGCAATTAATGAGGAAATTTTATCTTGATTAATTTTACTTTGATCTTGCTTGCTTGTTGCCTCTGAAGAATAATAATTATTTGCAATATCAACACTAAAACTATCGAATAAAGTCTCAATCACTGATTTATTAGGGGTTGGATTATTAGAAATTGCATCAAGAATAATAGTAATTATTGATTTTATTGTTAACGGCGGTTGAATTGTTGCACCATTTTGAATACTTAAAATTGAATCTTTTAGTTTTGACAAAAAATCACGAACAAGTTCTAATATTGTATCAACAGATTCTGATTTTAAATTTAGTTTATATTCATCCAAAATTGCCCGTAAAAATTCAGAAATTGATTCTCAAGTTGTTGTATTTCCTAAAAAAAGTGTAAAAACTTTTTCAATTAATTGAGAGTTTTCTGTAATAAAATTCTCAATTAATGAACTAAAATCAGGGTGTTCTTCAAACTTTTTATTGTCAAAAAAGTACTCAATAAGTTTTGAAAGTAATGCTTCAACTTCTGAAGATTCAAAGAAGCTAGATAAAATATTTAAAAGGGGTTTTTGAATTTTTTCCTTGTTAAAAAAACTATTTTGGTTTAATTTTTCGATTAGCTGCTTATGTAAAAATGATTGATCAAAAAGGTTTTTGAAAAATAAAACTAGATCTCGATTTGTAATTTTGCTTTTAAAATCAAGGCTAGCAAGACTTTTTAAAAGTGAATAAATTTGTTCTTGGCTAAAAAAATTATTTAGAAAATAACTAGAAAAATTTTGAAATGAAAGTTGTTGGTCAAGATGCGTGATTTTTGCTGAATATTCTTGAATTTCTGATTCATTTTTTGCTTGTCTTGCCGATTCAAGGTTAGTTTTAAGTGAATCATACTCGGTAAAATTTGATTTTGTAAAGGTTTCAAAAGTATTTATTGCACCTTTGACAAAAGCAAAAATCAGATTGTTAGTCGGACTTGCTTTATCGTCTTTTCAAACTTGATATTTAGCGTAAAAATCTTCAAAAATTAGTCTAATAATTTCCGAAAAAGTTTTAACCGATGTAGGTTTTAGACCTTGCTCACTTAGTGAATTGCTAATTAAATCAATTAGACTAGTTAAAAACTTTTCATTTTGAACATTTTTTGCAATAAAATCGTAAATATTTTCCTCAAGTTTTGGTAAATTATTAGCTAAAAACTGAAAACCAAAACGATTTAAATCATCAATTCGCTTATATTGACTTTTATTTATCAAAAAATCATTAATTGCTGAATTTACAATATCTGATAAAGGTTTGAATGAATTTGAAACTAAAAAATCTTTGACCGAATCAAAAAGGAAGGAAAAACTAGCATAATTTGGCGAAGAAGTATCAATAAAGTTGCTTAGGTCAAATTTTGTTAGAATTGGGTAAAATTTATTAAGTAATTTTTTAAGTGACTCAATTTGATTATTGCTTAGCTCAAAACTTAAAAGTTCATGAAATAAATCAAGTAAATTTTTGGAATCTTTAAAAAAAGATGTGTAATTTGTATAAATTTGGTCAGCAAAAATTGATGAGATACTCTCAAAATTTTTATAATCAGATTGCTTAATAACTTCTAAAAAGTTTTTAGCAGCAATGTCATTCAATTTGGTCCAGACATTTGTTCGGACAATAACATCAGCAAGCGAAACTAAAAGATCAGTGAGCGAATCTTGATCATCTTTAGACAAATTAAAATTAAAATTATCGTTAATAATTCCAACTAGAACCTTAACAGACTCATGATGTTTTAGAGTTTCAGAAATAAAATTGCGGATAAAACTAACATTATCAGCGTCATTTTGAGGATTTTCGAGGTAAGTTTGGATTATTTGCTGAAAAGTGGCAGAATTTTCATAGTCTTTTGTGCGAAGCTGAAAATCAGTAATTATTTTTGTAAATAGTTTTCTGATTGAGTCAAAAGTAAAAACTACCTTTAAATTATCTTTATATGCAACATCGAGTTTGATAATATTGTTAATTATAAGATCCTGAACTAAACTTTGGCCAAAAATAGAAGCAAAAATTAGTTCTTTAGTTTTTTCGGGATTTTCGCTGGCAAATTCAGAAGTTACAACAGTATTTAAAACATCAATTATCTGTTTTTCATCAAAGTCGGCAAAAATTTGATTAACTAAATCAGAAATTGTCGCCTTTTCTCAGTCTTGGGTATTAATAATATTTTGAACATAAGTCTGAAAACGCGAAATTATTTGACTAAAAAAGCCACTTGAGAAAATTTTTTGCAAAATTTGGGCAAAAGAAGCGCCTGCTCTTTGGTTTTGTTGTCAAAAATCAGTTAAAGTTTTTTGCACGCCTGGATTATTTTGGAGTCCTAACTGAACAAAACGGCTTAAAAAATCACCAAAATTATTATTTAATATAACATTTACAAAATTTTCAAGCGGTGATTTTTCAGTTTTTTTGATATCTGCAGTCGTTCTTGTTTCGATTTGAGAGGTCTGAGAAATAAACTTATCAGTTGAGCCTTCAAGACTTAAGGCCTCAAGAATTTGTGAATTTGATGCTATATTTAAAGTACGACGATAATTATTTAAATCTTTTTCGATATAGTCTTTATCTCAACCTAATTTTTTGTGTTCTTCGTTTTTAAATAAAATATCTTGTTCCAAAGCAAGTTTGAACAAGAGGTCTTGGGCCATTTTTTTATAACCTTTTGTTGAAGGGTGAATATCTAATTCTTTTGTTGCAAATTCAGTTGGATTTTCTTGTCAAATTTTTTCATTATACAAGTCAACATACTGAACTTTTTGAACTTTGGCAACCTGTTTAATTGTTGAATTTAGTCGTTTTATTGCTAAATTAGCGTAGTTTTCGGGCAAACCTATTTCATTTGTTAGTAGTTTTTCAAAAAATTTGACAATATTGGATGTCAAGGAATTATAACCGACTAAAACGATTCGAACATTAGGGTTGATTTTGCGCAAATTTTCAACTAAAGTTAGCAAATTTCGATAAATTTTTTGGTAGGCTAGTTCAATATTTTGCATAAATTCAAAACTTGCCTCAGCTTTTGTGGCAAGTTTTTGGAGTGGTTTTGCAATTACACGAAAATCAATAGATTCAATTAAATCATTTGCCCCTAATGAAAGTGTTATTAAATTTGAATCTTGAATTTTTTTGTGAAGTTTTGGAAAACTTGTTGCCGAAAAGTCATCAAAAACTTCACGAATTTGTTGTCCATATGGTGAATTTAGTTTTTTGTCTAGATGATAATTAAAACGAAAATGTGTTTTGTCTGAATTTTTGTATTTTTCATTTTCAGGATTAAGTAAATATAGTCAATCTGTGACTGTTGTTCAAGAAAGGCCCAAATTATCGAACGATTTAAGGGCATTTGGATTAACTTTCTGAATAAAATTAGCAAAAAAGGCAGGATACGAAAGTCCTTTTACTTGATTATTTTCATCAAGCATACCTCTAACATCAAAAGAATAATCCCAGTTAAAACCAGCAGAAATCGAATCACCTAATGATAAATAATTAATTTTATCCAAAAGCTCTTCAGTTTCTTGGGCCGAGTGGGTAATTGGTATGTTAATTTGATCGGTTTTATCGCGGTTTTTTATACCAATCAAAGTAATTCCAGAAATAGTTAAAGATAAGGTGCTAAAACTCAAAAATATTTTGAATGCTTTAGAAAAATCAGGTTTTGAGATACTTTTTTTCATTATTTTACCCCGCTTCTTTTTGTTTTTCCAGATTTTTTTTAGAAAAAATCGATTAGATTGGTCCAATTAGTTAAGGAGCAAACTAGAAAATAAAATTAAATTATACACTAAATAAGTTTAAAAAACTCAGATAAATATTTTTTCTGATTATTTATTTTGATGCTTAAAAAAAGCTTCTGTCTTGCTTAAATTAGTTTTGGCTTTAAATTTTATTACTTAATTATAAAAAAACCTCGATTTTACGAGGTTTTTTTATAATTAAAATTTGTGATTAGAGATATTCGGATCTAAATTTTTCAAAAAGTTTATTATATTCTTCTTCACTTTGAGGTGTGTCAAATAAAGCAAAACCTTTAAAGGTGATTCCGGTTTCAGATCTTCCTCCAGGTAGTTCCTCCAATTGTTTGTCGATTTGTTCTTGAAGTTGTGACATGGTAGTTCCAAAAGTAAAACCTTTTTCAAAATCTAATTTTGCACCAGTTGGTATTTCACGACTTCAGGTAAAAATTGGTTTTTTAGCATCATCAGATTCGGTAGAATAAAATTTAATATTCATAATCGATTTGCTATCTTTTTTTTCAATATCCACGCGTAAAATAATAGTGGATCTAGAATTATTAAGAAAATCATGAAAATCATTGTGAGGATTTTTTGGATCAATTCCTATTACAGTTCTCATAGTACCCTTTTGAATTGCAACTGTAATTTCACCATTATATGTTGATCGAAATCCTTCTTTATCGGTTGTTAGAAATCCATCATTATTGTGGCGAAAAATTTGAGCCGGCGGCTTAGGGACGAAATCAGCACCAATTTTAAAAACATCGGGAACTCTGAATTGCTTTTCAATAACTAAGTTAAAATTATTTTCTTTTTCACCTGTTTTTAGTAAAAAATATTGAAAAAAATCTATTTTAGGTAATTTTTTGGGTTTAAAAGCATAAAGAAAGGATGTGCCGTCTTTTAATTTTAGATCTTTATTGTTATTTACAGTTTTATCCAAAGAAATTCCACCTTCGGCTAAATAAATGCCTTGTTTTTGTTCATCAACATGGACTTTTTCTTTTGATATTTTTGAAGGTGCTTCGTTTGCATTAAATCTAAAATTTGGATTATTAACGGCTGAAATTGATTTTACAACTTGCTGTTTTTGACCATCTTCTAAAGTTTTCTCTTCTATTTCAACATTAGTTTTTCAATCTAAAAATAGGTGAGTTTTTACGCTATCAGAAAAAGATTTATAAAGTTTATTATCTTTATTTACATCGTCAACTTCAACTGTTAAATTTCTTTCAATTCCATTAGGGGTTTTAATCTTAAGATTTATTTCATAGGTCTCATCTTTATGATCTGCAGAAATAGAAACAGAAGTTCCTTCAGGAAGATTAGATTTTTCAAGATTTCCAAGAAGTTTTCTTAGGTAATCGCCTAAAGATTGATCACTTAGAGGGGTAGTTGGAGTTGGAGTTGGAGTTGGAGTTGGAGTAGTTGACTCTTCACTTGAAGAAGCGGGCGGGGTTGGAGAAGGGACAGGAGTTGTTTCTTCTGTATCTTGGAATAAGGTAGTCAAAGCGCTAACATTTGTATCAACAGTTGTAGAAGCATCTGAACCTTCAGTGGTTTCTTCAGCGGTCTGATCAGTGCTTGAAACTATTGAAGTTTGACTAATTTTATTACTTTTTGTTGCAAAAAAATTAAGAGCTTCAAAAAAAGGGGCTAGTTGAGTTGTTATATTTTTTATATCGTAAGGTTTATTTAAAAAAGGTTGGATTTTATCATCAATTGTTGAAGCAAAAACTGTAATTGGCAAGTCTTTCTTGATTTCAAAGGTTAAATTGTCAATATCTTGTGATCCTTGCTTGTCAAAACTCTCAATTGCATTTATAAAATGTGCACCATAAATTTCTTCGTTTGCATTAAATTCTAGTTCAAAATTGAAGGTATAAGTATTATCTTCGCCAAGTTTTAGACCTAAAGGAAGTAAGGTTTCTTCAGTAAAATTACCTTCAATATTTAGTCCAACATTGACAATATTAGGATTTTTAGGATTATTTTTGTTTTCTTTTACTGAAAAAGTGACACTTTTTGGAGCAAAATTAGGGATTAAACCTTTGATTTCTTCTAGAAATGTTTTATTTTCAGCTGTATTTTCACTTGAGTTTGAAGTAAACCAAGAATTAAACTGTTCAAGATTTAAACTTTGAGGATTTTGGGAAAAATATTCTGATACACTAAGTTTGTTTTGTGCTAAATGTTTAGAAATTACTGAGTTAAATTTATAATTTTTTTTAAAAATTTTTAATAGTTCAGAAGATTTTTTTTGTTCTGTTTTCTTAGGCACATCAACAAAATTAAGTGTTAATTTACTACTTTTTTGTGTTTTTTTATCAACTAAACTTAATGCTAAATCAATTTTATTATTAACATCATCAACATTTGTAAAATTTAGTTTTTCTTCTTGCAATTCAGGTTTTATTTCAAAATTGGAAGGAAAAACAAAAACTGGCTCAGAATTTATACTAAATGAAATTCCGCCAAATTTAGAAAATGTTGCAAATAGTGCTGAACTTGAATTTTTTGTTTCTTCAAAATTTTTTTTAAATTCATTATAAAACAAAATAGCAATTTCGGTCGCGGTTTTTCCTTCTAAAAAATCTTGATTTAGAAGACTAATTGATGCGCTCAAATTTTGGGCTGAAAAATTCAAGGTTTTATCTTGATCTGAAAAATCTAGGTCAAAACTTGCGGTATAATTTATACTTTTACTTGAATTTGAAATATTAACTGCAAGATTTTTTATTTTATTTGACTCAATTTTTACTTCAGATTGACTCCTAGGAACAACCAATCTGAAATTTAAATCTGGATATTTTTGACTAATTTCGCTAAAGTCAATTGCATTATTTAGGTCAAAATTATATGCCTTATCAAAATGCAAATTTAGAGCGTCAGAAGCACTTAATTTTTTAGCAAATTTTGACTTAAGTTTTAAATTAGCAACTAAGCTATTAAATTCGGTCGTGTTAAATTCTGAATTAACATTTAAATTTGTAGCGTTAGCTAATTTCTCGTCAAATTCGGACAATTTTGAATTATAATTTTTCGAGTGTAAGGAGATTAAATACGGAACACTGGCAGAAATACTAACGACCGTGCTAACTCCAATAATTGCAAAAATTATATGATTTAATTTAATTTTTTTCATAATAATTTCCTTTATAAGTTTATTATTTTAACAATAAAGAGCTTGTGTGTTCCATGATAATAACGCGGATAGGTTGACTTGAGAAATTTTCAGGATTATTTTTATCATAAAGATATAAAAATAAATTATATTGAACCCGGTTTCCGGTGTTAGGAATTTTCTCAATTACACCGCTAGTGTCGATGTCGTTAGTTTGTGATTCTGATTCTGTTGTACCTGTTGTGCCTTGTGTTTGATTTTGTTTTGGTTTTTTTATAGCATAAAAGCCTAAATCTAAATCTTTGTGTTCGAAGGTTAAATAACTGCTAAAAGGTAGTTTTTCCACTTCTTTATCAACAGATACTGGTTTATTGTCATTTGATTTTGAGATGGCAACTTTGATTTGAGATTCAAAATCTTTAAAATCTTGACTGGTTAAGAAAACTATTTGTGAATTTGGTGAAAAAGTTGAGGCAATTTCATCTAATTTATCAACTTCGTCGCTTAAAAGTTTATTTTCAGAATTGATTTTTAGTTCAATTTCTGATTTTTTTGTTTGATAAATAACGCTAGCTAGATCGCCGTTTTTATCAACTGGACCAATATTATATCAATATTTTACTTTTAAATTTTGGTCATTTTGTTTTTCTAAAGCATCAACATTTGTTAAATTAGGTTCCAAGCTAAATTGAATTTTGTAGTTAAAATCCTTACCAAAATTACCAGTAAAAAGTTTTTGGCTTTTTTGTTTTGAATAAGCTAATGAATAAAAAGCTGCGAGAAAATCGGTAAGATTTTCAATATTATTTTTACCGGTTTGCTCTAAAAAATTAGGCTTAGTGAATTTGCTTGATAGTAATTCAATTTGTTTTATAAAGTATTCAGGGCTAAAAGATGAATTTGTTTTTATCAAATTAAGAGTGTTTTTAAGCTCATTACTAATGTAAAAACCATTTTCAAGAGGTTTATTTAAATCTAAAAAACCATAGTTAAATGAAAAAAGTCAAACTGTTGGTTCGGAATTATCACTATCAATTTGACCGCGTGGTTGTTTTGTAGGCTTAATTTTAATGTTGCTTAATTTTTCAAATAATTCATTACTATTAGTATTTTCTGGCCAGTTTGCTCCAGAATCTATTAATTTAAAATGTTTAAGATAATCAAACCAATATTTTGCAACAAAACTAACATCCTGTTTTGATAAAAATGACAAAAATTGTGAAATTTTTTCGTCACTATTAAAATAATTAGAATAAATTGATGTTATCCCTTTTGAGGCCGCATCATCAACATTTGAGTTTTTAATTAAATCTTCAACAGTTGGTAAATTATAATTATCAACCATTGATTTTAATTGTGTTTCATCAAATCTAAAGCCATAATAACGGGAATTTTGAAGAACTTTTTTTAATTTATCGAAATTATTTGTCTGAATTAGTGCTAATAATTCGTCTTTTGGAATTCCTTTTTGATTTTCTTTTCTAACAAATTCTTGGGCTTTTGGTTCAATAGTTAAACTACTTTTGCTAATTGAAGCCGCAAAATCAAGATCATTTTGAGCTAAGATTTCAAAATTTTTAATACTTTGAGAAAATTTTTTTGTAGCAACAATTTTATCATTTCTTTTATCTTTTATAACAATGTCACCATTAATTTGGGCAACAACATTGTTATCTTTGAAATCTAAATTGACTTGATCAGTGTCTAGTTTGATTTGAACATCTAAAAATTTTGAAATTTGGTTAAAATTTAAATTTGCTAGGTTATTTTGGAATTGAATTTTTGATATTAGTGGTGTTTTTACAATTTTTTCAATAAGTGAATTAAGAAAATCGGCGCGTTTTTCTTTGGTTGCAAAAATTTCATTATTATAGTAATTTAGAAAATCTCACCCTGTAATTAAAGTTGAATTATTTTGACTAAAATTATTTATTGCAAAATAATCACTGTCAGAAAATTCGCTTAAAACAATATCATCACTAATTGATTTATCAAGGAAAGAATTACTTAAATTGAGTTGAGTAGTAAGGAAAAATTTGGAATCCTTGTTAATATCAGCGGCAATTTCCTTTGAGAAATCAGAAGAAAACTGGGCAACAAAGGTCAATTTATAAACCCCAGGAGTTGCTGTTTTTACTAAATATCGATCAGTTATAATTTGATCTTTTACCAAATTTATATCATAGCGAGGTTTTTGAATACCACTTTCAGATTCAAAGTAAAAGCTTTTATTGCTAAAAATTTGTGAAATTGTCTCATCGAGGTTAAAATATTTACTAATAATTTCTCTAGCTTCATTGTCATTTTTTGCACTATTAACTTCTTTTTGAAAATCTTCAACTGAAATTAACTTTGTCAATTCTTTTTTAAAAGAAAAATTAACCTCACTATTTGTGTAAGGCCTTAATTTTTTGAGTTGGTCTTCTGAATAAGTTGAAAAATTAGAAAGCGAATAATCTGGAACATAATTATAAGCAACTTTTTGTTTAAATAAGTCAGAAGTTGCTGTTTTACCATCGGCTAATTTTTGTGAAACTCGCCAGTAAACTTCGAATGTTTGCTCATTATCATCAGGTTTGATATCAAAAATTTCCAGTTTGAAAGGTTTTCAATTATGATCGGTTGAAAAATTAACAGGAATGCTAGAGTTATTTGTCTGGTAAAAATCAAAAAAATCTGTTAAATCAATGTCAGTTTTTTTGGTATTATCGTCGTTCAAAAGTTTCTTTTTTAGATCTAAATAGTCTGAATTAGCATTTAAATATTTATCCTTTATACTAATGAAAGAAATTGATTTTGCTTGGTTTTGCACATCAATTCGCGGGTTTTTTAGTTCTAAATTTGCAAAAACAACTAGCGGAACGGCAATAATTGCTCCACCAGCAATAGTACTTAGCCCTAAAAGAAAAATATTTTTTTTAGTTAGTAGTTTTTTAGTGATTGTACTCTTCGACACACTTCCTCCTAAGTATTCTATAAAAAATTCTAGCAAAAAAAAAAAAAAAACAAAGAGATTTTGTAAAATAGTATATTTATTCCAGAATATTCAAAAAAAATTCTATCAAAATGAAGCAATACAAATTTAGACTTAAAGACAAATTTAAATACATCAAAAATTGACAGTCTAAAGGTTAAAAATTAAAATTTTGCATTTTGCACAAGAATTTGGGCAAATTTACAAAAAATCAACAATAAAAAGGTGCACAAAAATCAAGACGGCTTAAATTTTTATTTTTTTGCATTAATTTAAAAAAAGGAAACTAAATAAATAATTTCCTTTTTTGATGTTTTGAAGAAATTAATTGAGTTGATTTTTGATTTTATCTTTTTAGTTTTGCTTGTGCAGCACGGGCTGCTTCTCAAATTACTTCGCTATAAGTAGGGTGAGGGTGAATTGCTGCTGCAAGTTCATGAATTGTTACCTCAGCATCCATTGAAACGACAATTTCTGAAATCATATCAGTAGCTACTGGACCGATAAAGTGAGCACCAAGAATTTCGCCATATTTTTTATCGACAATTAATTTAGCAAATCCGTGGGCATCTCCGGCAGCAATTGCTTTACCAATGTGAGCAAAACTAGCTTTTCCAACAACAAAATCATAACCTTGCTCTTTTGCTTGTTCTTCAGTTAGACCAACTGAAGCAATTTCGGGATGAGTATAAACGCAAGCTGGAACGGTTTTATCGTTATATTTTTCGCCTTTTCCAGTTATTGTACTTACTGCAACAACGGCGTGACGGTAAGCAACATGGGCTAGCATTGCTTTTGCACTAAGATCACCAATTGCATAAACTCCGTCAACATTTGTTCTGCATTGATCATCAACGATAACACTTTTGCGAGCATCAAGTTCAACTCCAACTTCGCTAAGACCTTCAGAATTTGGCTCACGACCGATGCTTACTAAAATTTTATCAGCACTAATTTGTTGTCTTTTTCCGTCAAGTTCGTAAACAATACTATCATTTTCATAGCTAATAATATTAGAATTTAGAACAACATTAACACCACGGTCAGTTAAGTTTTTTGTAATAATTTGTGAAATTTCGCCATCAAGGTTTGCCAAAAGTCTTGGAAGATTTTGTAAAATTGTTACCTTAACTCCAGCAGCGACAAAAATTTGGGCAAATTCAACACCAATAACACCGCCACCAATTATTACAATTGAACTAATTTTTTCTTCAAGATTAATTGCTTCTTTTGAAGTTAAAATTTTTCCTGATTGGTAACCTTGTTCAAAACCAGGTAAATTCAATTTACGGTCACGTGATCCAGTTGCAAGAATAATATTTTTTCCACGATAAACTTTATCTTCAACTGAAATTTCGTGCGCACCTAGGAATTTGGCTTCACCAAAAATACTTGTAGCTCTTGCTGATTTTACAATTGCCTTAACTCCGCCAACTAATTTGTTAACAACTTCAGTTTTTCGTTGGTGCATTTTCTCTCAGGAAATTTTTACATCAGTTTTTCCTTCAAGACCATAGTCACTAAAGTGAGTTACATAATCAAGAACTTCGGCAGTTTTTAACATTGCTTTTGTTGGAATGCAGCCAACATTTAAACAAACACCGCCTCAATATTCTTTTTCAACAATTAGAGTTGATAAACCATTTTTACCAGCCTCAGCAGCCGCAAGATAACCACCAGGTCCTGAACCGATAACAATTACATCAAATTCTTGGTCAATTTTACCTTGGTAAACTTTGCCAGTATTTGCAGAAGAAGTAGGTTTTTCAGGTGCTTTTTCAACTTTTGGGGCAGGAGTTTTTGCTGGTTTTGCTGTTGATTTTTTTGGACCAAAATCAAAACTTAAAAGATCATTGCTTACTTTTACTTCACCAACAACACTTGCTCCACTTGCTTCTTCTTCCTTTTTCTCTTCAGTTTTAACTTCGGGAACATCGCTATCACCTGATCCATCATCAATATAATAAATTTCTTGACCAACGTGAATTGTATCACCTTCAGACATTAAAACTTTAACAATTTTTCCGGTTTTTGGCGAAGGTATGTCAGCGGTAATTTTGTCAGTTTCAACTGAGAATAACGAATCACCTTCATTTACTTGGTCGCCTTCTTTTTTGTAAATTTGGGCGACAACTCCTTCATGGAGCCCTTCTCCAATGTCAGCAAATTTAAATTTATACATTATAAAATTCCTAAAATTTCTGGTTTTTCTAATAATTCTTTAACTCTTGCGGCAAAACGACCAATTGTTGCTCCATCAATTCAACGGTGATCGGCTGCAACTGTTAGATGCATAATTTTGGCCGCAACAATTTGTCCGTCTTTAACTTCGGCAGAATCAATAATTGCGCCAACACCAGCAATTGCTAGTTCTGGATAATTAATTACTGGAACACCGTAAAGAGAACCAACAGATCCATAATTAGTAATAGTGAATGATCCGCCTTGCATTTCACTTGGTTTGATTTTACGCTCACGAGCTGCTTTGGCCAGTCTAACAATTTCACTGGCAATTTCAACGATTGAAAGAGTTTGGGCATTTTTTATTACTGGAACCATAAGACCAGCTTCAGTATCAACGGCCAAACCTAAGTTTATAGTATCAGGATAGACAATTTCATTTGCAGCTTCGTCGTATTTTGCAGCAATAATTGGGTATTCGCTAAGTGCAATTAAAATTGCTTTTGCAATAAAAGCTAAAAATGTTAGTTTTATTCCAGTTGTTTTTTGCACTGATTCTAAAACAGATTTACGAAGTTTTCAAAGATCTGTTACATCAATTTGGTTTACTAAATTAACGTAAGCCACAGAATTTCATGAATTTGTCATTGCTCTTGCAATCGCTTTACGGATTGGAGCAATTTTTTCGCGTCTTCCATCTAGTTTTGATGTTGGACTTACTGTGGTTGTTGAGGCTGGTTGGGTTTTTGGAGTAGGAGCCTCAACTTTTGGAGCTTCGACTGCAGGAGCAGGCGAAGATTTTAGAGAATTTAGATAATTCTCAACATCGGATGACTCAATTTTTCGTCCTTCAATTTTAAGATCAGCAAGATCGATATTTGCTTGCTTAGCCATCGCTCTTGCTTTTGGGGTTGCTAAAATTTTTGACATATAATTTCCAAACTAATAATTTAAAATATAAAGATTTTCGGGTTGTCTAGATAAAAAAATAAAGATACTTAATTAAAAATACAACAATTAATTATACATTAAAAATCGGCAAAAAAAAGAATTTTTTCAAATTTTCCAGCATAAAAGATTTTTATCAACAAAAAAGTTTAGTATTTTAAATTTTTAGACTAAAAATTACTTATTTTGGCTAGTTTAACTTAAAAAGCTAAATTATAAAATATTTAAACTGCTTTTTTAGTTAAAGGCCCCGGCAAAAATTAATTTATGGACAAAATAACAAAATCATGAAAAATACAACTACTATTTAAACTCAATGCAAATAGAAAACTCGTTTTTATTTGCAGCGAGCCTAAAAAAACATATGAAGTTTTGAAAGAACAATAACCAAAAGCCCTAAATTTGTAGATTTCTAAACGGTAAATTTAAGGCATTCCATCATATTTATAAATATAATGGATAATTCGCAATATTTAATTTTTTCAGACAAAAAACATAATCAAATCCTCCTTAATTCAATATCAATTTATTAATTCATTCTTAGTGTTGTTTATTATAACATAATTTTTTCTTAGACCAAACATTTTTTTTTTTTTTTTTTCAAAAGGTTAGTTTTAAAATAATAAAAATCCCCTCCGCTGAAACTCAAAGGGGTATTTTATATTTGTTTAATTAATCTATTTATTAAGGTTTATTTAAGGTTGCTTTTTTGTAAATGTTGAATTCTTTGAAGATTTCTCCAAAAGCACTGCTAGCAAATCGACGCTCTGGGCTTTTTTAAGGCCTAAAGGATCAAAGATAATATTGCCAAAGTCTAGATTTTAAATTTTTAGACTAAAAATCACTTATTTTTGGTTAGTTTTAACTTTTTTTCAAAGTTCAGCTATCAAGTTGTTTTTTTGTACCATAGACAAAATGGTTTTGGGTAAGTTTTAATTCTTCAATAACATTAGGGAATTTTTGTTCTTCAAGATAAACATTATTAAATAAAATTGGACTAAACGGAATGTGCGCGTTTGAAATTTTCGGGATTGAATTTAATAAATTAATTGTATAAGGATGAGTTGGATTTTGGAAAATTTCGTCAGTTTTACCTTTTTCGACAATTTTGCCAGCATGCATAATTAAAACTTCATCAGCAAGATATTCAACAACAGAAAGATCGTGGGCGATAAAAATTAAGGAAAGATTTTTTTCTTTAACTAATTTTTTTAACAAGTTAATAATTTGTGCCTGAATTGAAATGTCAAGTGAAGCAATTGGCTCGTCAGCAATTATAACTTTTGGCTCAACAATTAAAGCCCGAGCAATTGCAATCCTCTGACGCTGACCGCCCGAAAACTCGTGCGGATAACGGTAGGCAAATGAGCGTAAAAGCCCAACATTTTCAAGTGCTTCATAAATTAGTTCGCTCAGAATAAATTTCTTAATTGAACGCTTTAGTAAGAAAAATGTAGGCGCTTTTTTGATTCCATAAAAAAGTTGAATGTTTTTATAAACATTCCTAATGTTGATTTTCTCAACATTAAGCGTCTTGATTATGGCGATTTTTTCATTAAAACGGTTGTCAATGTTTCTAATTTGGTCGCTAAATTCCCCAGTAGATTTAATTTTTGCAATAAATTTTTGGTGAATTGCAAGAACTTTTTTCTCTAAGAGTGAAATTTTGCTAAAAAAATCAGTTTGAGCCTGTTTTTGAAAGTTTATTTCTTTGGTTTGCTCGCTAAGTCAGTTGTTGTAATTTTGAATAAATTCGTTCTTAATTGTATCATATTCGACTTGTTTTTTGGCCAAAATTTCTTCTAATTTTGCAAGTTTTTCAATATTTTCAGTGCTAAAATTTCCTCTTTCTTTATTAACAGTATAAATATTTTTAAATTGGAGATATTTTGTTCTAAAGTTGACTTTTTGAGCAAAAATTTGCTTGTTTTTCTTTGCACTTTCAAGGAAGCTATTTAATTCAAGTTTCAAAAGATGTTCAGAAATTTTAGCACGAAAATCTTTTGTGCTCATGTAATTTTTGGCATTAGTTTTGTCAAAAATTACGTTTTTATAAGTTTCTGACATCGTTTTTTTGAAATTATTCAAAATTTCAATGATTTGCTCAATTTGGCTGATTTCCAAAAAGGAAAATAAATTTTTTTCTCAGATTTTTCGGGCGTGATGAGCTAAAAACTTGCTAATTTGACGGTTAATTATTGCCTGTTTTTTAAAAAAGGAATATTTTTCCAAATCCCTTGAAGTTAGGGCGTTATTATTTGCAATTTTGTACTCATAGAAAAATTCGGCAATATAAGATGAGACTAAATTATTTTGATTTGTGAATTTAAATAGTTCTTGACTAGCCTCTTTTTTTAAATTAATCCCTGATTCATTGAGTGTTTTTTTGAAAAATGATTTTTGAGACTTAATTAGTGATCTTAGGTCTTCGACATCTTTTAGTGCTTGGCGATATTCAGCCTCGACTTTTGCCTGCTCTTTTTTACGGTAAATTTTTTGAATTTCGTAAAAATAATCGTGTAATTTGGCCACATTTTCGTAAGCTAAGTTATAAATGCTTGCCAAAAGTTTTTGTTTGCGTTCAAAATAAAGCAAATATTGGCCAAAAAATTCGTTATTTAAATTTTGATTGCCACTTTCTGGACTAAATTTTTCAAGTTCATTTTCAATTAGTTTGATTTGCTCTTGTCAGTAGGCAAAAAATTGCTCCATTTCGTGATTTTGGCCTTGGAGCATTAAAAGCTCAATTTCAAGGTATTTTTTTTCAAGAGTTCGCTTGAAGTGAAAAATTAAATCATTTCAGTCAAGAAAAATATCTTTCATTTTGGATTTAATTATGCCGTTAATTACGAGTGTTTCTTTTAAAATTGAGTAAATATTTTTTTGCTTATTAAGTGAAGAAAAAGGATCTTGAAAAATCATTTGCATGTTTTTTCGTAAAAACAGGTTTTGTTTGCGCGAGAGTTTTTTACCGGAAATAATTTGACCCAAAAGTTGAACTTGACCACCAAAGTTTTCATAAAGCCGAACAAGACAGCGACCAATTGTGGTTTTTCCTGAACCTGACTCGCCAATTATGCCTAAAATCTGGCCTTTTTTTAACAATAAATTAATTCCATCAACAGCTTTGACGGTTGCAAATTTGTTTATAAAATATTTTTCTAATTTTTTTGTCTGTAATGCAATTTCCATTATAATACTTCTTTAAATAATTTTATTCTCATTTTTAATTCAGGATTTAGTTCAACTTTTGGCGCAGACGGATGTAAAAGTCAAGTGGCGGCATAGTGGCTTTCAGAAATTTTAATAAGTGGGGGCTCTTTTTCAAAATCAAGTTGCAAAGCATATTCATTTCTTGGAGCAAAAGGATCTCCGGCTGTTAGGTGTCTTAAATCGGGCGGAGACCCGCTAATTGTATAGAGTTCTTCTTTTTTTGAACCCTCAGGAATTGCCGAAATTAGCGCTCAGGTATAAGGGTGTTTTGGGTTTGTAAAAATATCTTGGCGAGTTCCTTTTTCAACAACACGGCCAGCATACATTACATAAATATAGTCACAAAATTTAGCAACTATTGAAATATTATGGGAAATAAAAATAATTGAAACTTTATATTGATGGCGAATTTCATCTAAAAGTGCCAAAACAGAAGACTGGACCGTTGGATCAAGTGCCGTAGTTGGCTCATCGGCAATAATAATTGAAGGCTGAGCGGCGACTACCATTGCAATCACTACCCGCTGTTTCATTCCGCCAGATAAGGTATGCGGATAAGAATAAAAGCGGTCTTTTGCATTTTCAAGTCCAAAAGACTCAAGCAGCTTAATTAAAAAGTCAATTTTTTCTTGTTTATTTTTAAAACGCTTGTCGTTTTTGAGACCATCAAGCAATTGTTTGCCAATTGTCCGGGTTGGATTTAGGGCAACTAAAGGGTCTTGAGGAATATAGCCAATTTTGTGACCACGGATTTGCCGTCACTGATAGTCTTTCTTGAAATTTCCAACATCAAGGCCGTCAATTTCCATTTTGGTGGCAGTAGTTTTTGCAAAGTTATTGATTCCTAAAAGCGATCTTGAACAGACAGACTTTCCTGAACCCGACTCGCCAACAAAGGCAACAATTTGGCCTGAATAAACACTAAGATCAATGCCTCTGATCACTTCAAGATACTGTTTTTTGCCGGTTTTGAAACTAACACGAAGATTTTTTACGTCTAAAATACGTTTTTTTTTCATTATTTTCTGCCTCCAACACGAGGATCAAGGGCATCATGAATTCCGTTGGCAATAAATCGACTTGTAACTGCTAAGGCAACCAAAACCATTGAAGGTAAAAGCAAGGCAATTGGATTTTTGTCAGCCAGAGGAACTGAAGAGTTAATAATTAGTCCTAAATTTGCTGATGACTCAGGTCCTTCTTGTAAAAATCCAAGGAAAGCTAGTGATGCGATTGTTGAAATTGATGAAAAAATACTTGCAATAAAAGTTGAGAGTAATTTTCCGAGAATATTTGGCAAAATGTGTGAATAAATTTGTCTGAATTTTGAAGCTCCAATTACTTTTGCCGCATAAATATATTCTTCGTCTTTGACAATAACAGTATAGGACCTTGCTTGATAAGTTGGAATTGTCCAGCCTGTAAGCGACAAAAGAACAATAATTGTGATTGTATATGGCCCTCAAATTGCAATAAAAATAATAAAGATAATAATTCAAGGAATTGCACCAAAAATGTCAATAATTCTAAGAACAATATTGTCAATTCAGCTTCCAATGTGATAGCCAAGATAAGTTCCTAGCACAATTCCGATTAAAAATTGAATTAAAGCAATAAGTACTGAAATTCCAAGTGCATTCAGAGTTCCTTGTCAAGTTCTGAGTCAAATATCACGGCCAAATTGGTCTGTTCCAACTAGTGAAATGAAATTTTTGCCATTTTCAAGGGCGCTCATAACTTGATAAGGATTCACATTAATTTCTCAACGGTTTGGAAATAATTCTTTGGTCGCACCTTGAATAAGAGTGATATTTTTTTCAACTTCAATTGCCCGGATTTTTTCGAGAATATCGGTTGAAATTGTTGTTTTTATTGTCCCTAAAGTGCTTGGCAGCTGTTCATAGACAAGCGAAGGATCGGCATTTGAAATTGGCTTATTGACACTATAGGGGCTAAAAATTATTGTAAAAATGGCAATAATTAGCACACTAAGAAATAAAAACGTGGAAATAAGTGAGATTTTTGATTTAAAAAATTTTTGGACTGTATCTTTTCAGAGTTCAACAATTTTTCCTGTTACTTGGTAGTTTTTTTCCGAAAAACTTGCTAATTTAAGGAGTTTTATCTGGTTTTCTTTGAGATTATATTTTTGGTTAAATTCTTTAGGATCGAGCATTTTTTTCCTCCGCAGGTCGATAATTACGTGCTTTTCAATTTTTAATTCGCGCTCAGTAACTTACTGGTGAGTCTTGACCAAAAGAAATTCGCGGATCCATAAAAACATAACTTAAATCACCAATAATATCAACAACTAATGAAAGCGAAGTAAAGAAAATAATTGAAAACATTGAAATATTAATCTCACCATCAAAGGCAGCGCTAACTAAGATAGTTGAACTACCGGGAATTCGGAAAAATTGCTCAAGGACAATTGAACCTGAAAGGAGAATAATATAAGAAAAAATCAAAGATCTTACAAGCGGAATTGCTGCGTTTTTTAGCACATATTTGAAAAAAATGTCCAGTTTTGAAAGCCCTTTTGCTTTTGCAATCAAAATGTATTCAGACGACAGCACACTAATAACTTGGTTTCGAACTAAAAAAACATAGCCCGCAATTGAAGTGATCGTAAAGACAAAAATTGGCGGCAAAAGTGAGGCAAATGACGTTAGACTCCCATAGGTTTCGGCATCTTTAAACTCAAAAGGAAGTCCAATTTTAATTGCAATTAAAACAACAAAAGGCGCTAGGACAAACGATGGAATTGCAACAAAAAAAGTTGAAATTCCCGAAATTGCCGCATCTTCAAGTCGATCACGCCGATAAGCGGCAATTGTTCCAAGAACTAGTCCTAAAGTGCTACTTATTAAAAATGAAGGCAGCGACACTAAAATTGTATAGCGCAAAGGCATGAAAAATAATTCAGGAATTTTGCCATCTTCACCAGTTTTAAAACGGGCGCCAAAATTTCCTTGAAAAATATCGGCCGTATAATAAGCTAGTCTTGTCAGAGTCGGCTGGTCAAAATAATATTTTGCGTGTAAATCAGCGATTTTTTTGGCCTGATCGGTCCCTTTTGCACCTTTATCGATAACATCACCAAAAGGATCAGGCGAAAAATTAGCAAGTAAAACAAAAACTAAAATATAAATTGCCACAAAAGTTAAAAGCGCAAGTCCTAACCGTTTGAGAGAATATTTTAATATCATTTTAATTTGTTCCTTTTTTATTAAGGTTTTGGAATTTTTCTTTGAGTGGCTTAATTGTAATCATGTCTGGCGGAACATAACCTGAATAAGTATTGTTTGAATATGGAATTGAAATATTTGGATTTTCTAAAAATGCATATGGCGTTGAAGATGCTACATTCAAAAGATCATTAAGTCCAAATCCTAAAAGTGAGGTTAATTCCGCGGTTAATTTAATCAGTTCTTCATCAGAATTTTCTTCTTGGTAGGACAGGTTAAAAATTGCTGACTGGGCGCTAAAATCAAAAGAAACCTTGTTTTTGTCGTCTTTTTGTTCATTAATTTGGTCAACAAAAGTCTTGTATTTCATAACTTTTTTAGTTGCATCTTTTGGATCAGGGCCTTCTTTGACCTCGCCAGTAAAAAAATAAGTAAGATCAGGAGCCAAATGCTGATCTGTTGCACCAAAATCTGGCGCATTTGGTGCATCTTTTCAGTCTTTAAATTCTCTTATATAACCTTTTTGGGCAAATTTGTCAAAAAAATCTTTAGCAGCAAGGGCATAACGATATACGTGTGGATAGGATTTTGCAATTTTTGACTCTGGACCTTTGGCATAAATAGCTGACAGCATTGCATAACCCACACCATGTCGTTGAATTTTACCGTCTAAAGCCGTCCCAATTCCGTCATAATCATAGCCCCAACCACCAAAATCAAGTCCGCCTGTTCGTGTTAGTAAATAATTTAAACGACGAGTTCGGTCTGTCAGTGGCCAAACTAGCTTAATTTTTAGCCGTGGATCAAGATCCATTATCGCTTTTGCGCCGTTAGTAATTGCGCCAATTTCTTTGTTGCCAGAATTTACAAAATAACTGTGGTTGGTTCATTCAACTTTTTGGTCAGCGGGAATGTTATTTTTGGCATAAAAATCATCAAGTAGCGCTTTCATGCGTGCTTTTAGCACTTCAAATTGAGGCGCCTGGAATTGTTTAGTGGCATCATTGACATTTTCAAAATTTTTTTTCTTCTCATCTTCGGGAGTTTTGGTATAATATATTTCCCCTGTTTGATCAAGGAGTTTAATTGTATTTGCTTCTTGGTAAAAATCGCGGGGTGTTTTTGAATCTGGCTTTGAGGTAATTTTGTTATCTGGAGAGACAAAATTGTATCAAGGCAAGCTTGAGTTTGAAATTGATTGGGCTGTTGTGTATAAATTTCAGGCATTTGCAATTATTTGCCGAAATTCAAGACTTGGACCTGAAATGAGATTTTCAACAACTTTGGCATTTCCCTTTGCAATATCAGCAAGTGAAGCACCAAAATTTAATTTTGCAAAATTATCATTAAATCCATAGTATTTTTCATCAAAAGCAACACCAACTTCCGGTCTAAATTCTTGTTTTAGCGAACCTGGAACAAGTATAGAATAATACCATTTGTGCAAATCATCTTTACTTTCTGCTTTTTTTAGTTTTCAGCCGTATGTTTCTTGATCACCTGAGACTAAATTTTTAATTGAATCATTTAGCGTGTCAAAGCTGATAGCCAATTGTGTCTGTTCGCGATAAGAGTTGAATTTTGCATTTTCAAACGCCGAAGGACTGCTATATTTAGAATAAAGAGTAGTAATTTTGTTGAAAATGTAAGGTAATTGCTCTTTTCAGCCAGTTCGTGGGTAATATTTGTTGATTTTTCAAGTCTCACGATGAGTTTCCTGACTAAGTTGGGTATAAGGTGAGACAAAAAGCTGATCTTTGCGGAAATCTTCGCCATACCAGTAGGCTCCATATTTAAGTGCTTCGCCAGTTTCGCCAAAACGGCCTGATGGTTTTCCGTCTTTTATAGTTTGAGTTTCACTGTTTCGTTTGTCGATAAATCCAGAAGGCGCCGGATAAATCATCCCGCCAAGTATTGACTTTTGGTAAAATCCGTTAAAAAATACTTTGTCTTTTGAAGCGCCTTTGTAAAAACTTACCGATTTTTGCCCTTGAAAATTAGCGTTTTTGCCTTTGTATTGTTCAATATATTTGTTTTCATCATCCAAATCAGCCAAATCTATTCCAAAAAGATCTAATAAATACCAGTTAATAAGAGTATTTGTAAAATATGTTGACTTTGGATCGAAATTAGGAATTTTTTTCTGAGCTTCTTCGTCAATTTTTTTGCTTCCGCCAACGCTTGCCCGGTATTGTGGATCTGACAGCCTTTGGGCTTTAAATCCGTAGTAATAATCCTCAGGTTTTAGCGTATATTGGCTTGGATTGCCTTGATAGTCTACCCATTTTACGTCATTTTTTAAGAAAAAATGAATTGATTCAGCCTCATCAAGTGCCTGAACAAAAAAGTCAGAATTAATTGAATTTTTTTGGTCTGATTTTAATTTAATAACAAGCGAATTGGTGGTCTGACCAGGTTCAAGATAGCCTTTTTCATGAGCATCGCTGTCAAAAACTAGCTCACTACCGTCTTTTTTTCGTACTACAATCGCCCCGGCATTAACAAAAGACTCGTAACTATATGTTGGCTTTGTAATTGAATAATTAAAACTTTTGTCTTGTTTTTCTTTTGATTCATCGCTAATTCCATCTTGTTTGATCTCAACACTATTTTCATAAACAGTTTGGACTAAATAAGAAGCTGTATAATACCTACTAGGGACTGTAGGCGAGGTAAAAGTGTTAGTTCAAGTTTTAAAAGCACCAGGATCAGAAGTGGCAGAATTAACAGTCGTAATTCATTCTTGCCTTTCTCAAGCGGGCTGAATTGAGCATGAAACAAAAACTGCCGTGCTGAAAACACTAAGTACTGAACCGATAAAAAGTTTTTTCATTTCCCTCCTTTTTTAAAACAAAAACTACTATCTTTTTCGATAGTAGTTTTTGTTTTTTTATCCTATATAACTTAATGTTATGAACAAATTGTGTCAAAAACTACTATTTCAAAGAAAATGGAAAACTTAACATTAAAATTATTAATAATGTTAATTTTGTTTTCTCATGCTTTTTTAATAGAGTTTTTTGATTGCATTATTTTTCCTTGCTAGAAATTATACACTTTTTTTAAAAATAAACAAACAAAAAAAATAATTTTTTTCTTAGGATAAATTCTAGATACATATATAATAAATATAAATTATATATATGATATTTTTTAAGTTTATTGTTTAGTAAATCTAGCTGTAAAAAATTACTTAAAGAAAATGCTTTAGCAAAAATCTGACTAACCGTTTTTAATGACCAATAAAAAAATGATCTAATATTTCAAAAATTTAAATCCGGTCGATTATTTTCCTGAGTTTGCCAGTTTGATGCAAAAATTCACTTTTTAGTGAATACAAATAAGCAAAAATATCGGTTAATCCGTGTTTTTTAACCTAAAATCTTAATTTTTTTTTTTTTTTTTAAAACTAACAGTTTCAAAAAAAAAAAAAAAAAAATGCTTGGTTAAAAATAAAAATAAGTTATAATTAGACTCACTAAGAATAATTAATAAATTTTAATATTGAATTAAGGGGGAATTAAGAATGTTTTTGCCATAAAAAAATTAGAAAATGCGAATTTTCCATTATATTTTTAAATATGATGGTATGCCTTAAATTTAACCGTTTAAAAATCTTCGAATTTAGGGCTTTTAATTATTGTTCTTTCAAAACTTCATATGTTTTTTTAGGCTCAATGTTAGTAAAAACGAGTTTTCTATTTGCATTGAGTTTAAATAGTAGTTGTATTTTCTTTGATTTTTGTTATTTTATCATAAGTTGATTTTTGTGAGTGTTTTAGCTAAAAAAGGTAGTTTAAATATTTCATATTTTGCTTTTTAAGTTAAAAAAGCGGCCAAAACTAAACCAGGGCATTTTTTTAAGATTAACTCATCAAACTAGCAAACTCGTGGAATTAGTTTAAAAAAATACTTTAAACAAAAAAACTAATTAGCTTTTTTAATGACCAACAAAAAATGCTCTAATTTTTCAAAAATTTGAATCACGATCGATTGTTTTGCCAAAAATGATCTAAAAATCATAAAAAAATGTATAATTTATATATAAATTTATAAGGAAAGGAATGAAACATGGCACTACCACTTTTACAAATTGCTCTTGATAATCAAAGTATTGAAGAGGCGATATTGTCTGCAAAAAAAGCAGAAAAATATATTGATGTTATTGAAGTTGGAACAATTTTACTAGCCGCTGAAGGTAAAAAAGCTATTTCCGAACTTCGAAAAAATTTTCCTGATAAAATAATTGTTGCCGATGGTAAGATCGCTGATGCTGGAAACGTTTTTGGAAAAATGTTTTTTGACTCAGGTGCCGATTTTACAACTGTAATTTGCGCAGCTGAAACTCCGACAATCAAAGATTTAGTCAATCTTTCTCATGATTACAGTCAAAAAATGGCGAAAAACCTTGAAATTCAAGTAGAAATGACAAATAATTTTACTTGAGAACAAGTTCAAGACTGAAAAAATGCAGGTGTTCCCCAAGTTGTTTGACACCGTCCTCGCGATTCGCAAGCTAACGGAGTTAAATGAACCCAAAAAGATATTGATATTGTAAAAAAACTCGCTGATTTAGGATTTAAAGTTACAATCACTGGCGGAGTTGAAGTTGAGGATATTAAATTATTTAAAGATATTCCAATTTACATTTTCATTGCCGGCCGTTCAATTCGTGATGCTGAAAATCCTGAAGAAAAAGCAAAGGAATTTAAGGATGAATTTAAAAAATACTGACATTAATTTTCCTTTAGGAATTTACGAAAAAGCAATTGATAAACGTTTGACATTTGTCGACAAAATTAAAGTGGCAAAAAAAGCCGGATTTGATTTTATTGAAATGTCTGTTGATGAAAGTGATGAATTTGCTGCTCGTCTTGATTTTTCTAAAAATCAAATTAAAGAAATTCGCGATGCTTTATTTGAAAATGATTTTTATATAAATTCTATGTGTTTATCATTGCACCGAAAATTTCCTTTTGGCGCAAAAGATGAAAATGTTCGCCAAAAAGCGCTTGAAATTATGGAAAAAGCACTAATTTTAGCAAAAAATCTCGGAATTAGAATTATTCAGCTTGCTGCTTATGATATTTATTATGAACAGCCTCATCCTGATTCTGAGATTTTTTTCATTAAAACAATGAAAAAAATTGTTAAATTAGCAAAAAAATATAGTGTCACAATCGCATTTGAATCAATGGATACAAAATTTGCTGGAACAATCTCAAGACTACTTTATCTTCAAAAACAAATTGGCTCAGGCGTGCTTTTATACCCGGATTTAGGTAATTTATCCCGTTTTTCAAATGATTTAGAAGCAGAAATTAAACTAGGAAAATCAGAAATTGTTGCCTTTCATTTCAAAGATACTCTCCCTGGAATTTTTAAAAATCTTGAGTTTTCCCAAGGTGATGTTGATTTTGTTTCTGCTTTTCGCTATATTTTAAAAGCCCAAATTGCCGTGCCTTTTGTAATTGAAATGTGACACAAAGAAGAAAATTTTGACCAAAATTTACCACTTTCTGATAATTTGGCAAAACAAAGCCAAATTATCGCAAAAGCACGTGATTTCTTCATTGAAAATTTAAGGATTGCTTATGAAAATCAAAGATAGGGACGAATTAGTTTTACTACAAAAACAAGTTTTAGAGGCTAATCTTTTATTATATAATTCAAAATTAGCACTTCACACTTGAGGAAATGTTTCGGCCATAAGTTCAGATCGCTCATATTATGTAATTAAACCTAGTGGAATTTCTTATGAAAAAATGAAATATTCAGATATGGTTCCTGTTGATCTTGAAAATAATGTTCTCGAAACTGATTTAAATCCATCAAGTGATACGCCAACTCATTCACTTCTTTATAAAGCAGATCCGCGAATTAAGGCAATTGTCCATACTCACTCGCCTTTTTCAGTGGCTTGAGCCCAAGCTGGCAAAGAAATTCCTGCCTTAGGAACAACGCATGCTGATAATTTTTATGGTTCAATTCCCTGCACAAATTCATTAACTGACGAACAAATTAATGGTCAATATGAACATAATACTGGTCTAGTCATAATTGATCACTTTAATAAAAATAATATTGATTTTATTGCAACTCCGGCCGTTTTAGTAAAAGAACACGGGCCTTTTTGTTGGTCTAATAAATCTGCAGAAGACGCTGTTAAACTCGCTATGACTCTTGAAGAAGTAGCAAAAATGGCCTTTTATACAAAACAAATAAATCCTGATCAAAGTCAGGCTAATATTGTTTTACAAAAAAAACATTATAACCGAAAACATGGTAAAAACGCATATTATGGACAAAAACAATAATACAATCAAAGAGAAATTAAAAAATATCGAAAATTTTGTTTTCGATCTCGATGGAACTTTATTAAAATCCGATCACCAGATCAGCCCAAAATCTGTTGAAACAATTGAAAAATTAAAAAAAGATGGCAAAAAAATTATTTTTTGCTCGGGTAGACCTTGATATTTTATAAAAAAATATTATTTTGCACTAAAACCAGATTTTCCGATAATAAGTTGTAATGGTTCACTGATTTATGACTATAAAAACGAATCTGTTGTTTTTAGTACAACTTTTAGTCCAAGTCAAGTTTTAGAAATTTTTAAGAGCCTGGCCAAAAATCAAGTCTTTTTCTTGATTTATACAACCAAAAATATGCTAGCTTTTAGCCAAAAACAAACAACATGCCCATGATTTTCTTTCCTTAAAAATGAAAATGAAAATTTTTCTGAAGCTGAAAAATTACCTTTAAAATTTTATGACTATGAAAGTTTGTCCCAAGACGAAATTTCTAGCCTTGACGTGGTAAAATTTTTACTTATCAAACGAGATAGTAACTTAGAACTTTTTGAAAAATCAATGGCTGAACTTGAAAATGTTGAAGGAATTTATTTTGTTCAGTCGCAATCTTCAGTAATTGATATTATGATTTCTGGCTCAAACAAAGGTCAAGGACTAAATTATTTAAAGCAAAATTATGGCCTAAATCTCGATAAGACTTTATCTTTTGGCGATGCAAAAAATGATATTTCAATGTTTGACCAAACTAAACTAGCCATCGCAATGGGTCAAGCGACTGAAGAAGTAAAACAACATGCTGATTTTATAACAGATTCAAATGATGCCGAAGGAATAGCAAACTTTTTTTCAAAATATTATGGCTAATATCCGATTAAGAGAAAAAATTTCAAAACTTATTAAAATAAAAGTTAACCACTTATCAGATGGATATTGACTTGTTCCTAGTTTTACTAAACTTTTCTCGCCAAGAATGACGGCTTTTGTTATAAAAAAAGCAAAAACCTTGGAAGAATTAGTCGAATTTAACGACTTTTATAAAAAAGAACTAATCTTTAGTTTTAACGGTGATTATAATTTTTATAATTTTAATATTCTGATGAAATTACGTAAAATTGATTTTCGTCTTGATATAAAAGCTGTTTTAAAAAAACCTGATGATGCTATTTTTATTTTTTTTCCTGTTCCAAATTGCAAAATAGTTTTAGATAAAAAATCATTAAAACTAATTTATAACGGAATTATTCCCTTTTTTTCAAAAGAATATTATTCAAATTTAGCTCTTTATCAACGCGAAAGATCCGCAAAGCTACAAAATAATGATGTTTTTAAAGGGTTTTTTTGAAGGCGAAATGGCTTTGAAGAAATTTATGTAAAAAATGAAGCATAAATTGAAAAATATGGTATCATTTTACAAAGTGAAAAAACTAAAAGAATATCTTTTTTCTTTTAGTTTTTTATTTAAGGCTTAGAAGTAGGTGTAAAAATGAAATTAAAATTTAAAAAATCTTTGGCTTTAATCCCTTTGTCTTTCCCACTAATTGTTGTTTCATGCATCGAAAATCAAGGCCAAGATGTAAAAAATTTTTCAGATAGCTTAAGCCAAGAAAAATATAAATTATTAACCGAAATTTTGAATCTGCCACTATCAATTGAAACTCAAGATATTGCAAATAATGCCTTTGCCAATTTAATTTACAATTATAACAAAGAGTTAAATCTCCAAAATTTTCTTCCAAACGAATCTAATGAAGTAATTAAAAAGAAGCTTGAAAAACTTGCTAAAACTCCTAATTTTCCTGAAATTGTTAAAAAATATTATCAAGGCACCTCGTATTTAACAGCTTCTGAATTTTTAAAACGATGAAAAGAATCGCAAGAAAAATACCTAAAATCCACAGATTTAAAGGTATATCCTGAATTTTTACCCGAAAATTTTGGATCAGGTATTGCTGTAAATAATTTCGAATTAAAGGAAGAATATGTATCCTATAAGGTAATCAAAGCGCTTGCTAAACTAGCTCTTAAAATGAAAAGAGAGCAAGAAGCTAAATCCCAAAACCAGCAAACTCAAGGAAATTCAACCCAAGAAGATGACCAAGTTACAATAGGTCTTACCGGAATTCAATTAATTGCTAGTCAGATAATATCTGCAACTACGCAAGCTCTTTCAAATTCCTATTGATGAAATTATGACTATAAAATCTTGAATAGACTAAATAAAATTATCCAAGATAATTTCAAAACTAATTTGGATGTTCCGATTTTTAATGATAAAAATTACCAAAAAAAAGCAGAACTAGCTGAGAGATTAGAAAAATATACAATAACAGGCAAAGATGGGCGAAAATATAAAGTTCAACCGCGTGCTTTTTTTCTTAATGACGAAAAAACTCATGTAGATGAGTCAACTAATACAATAAAAGATGCAATTTATCGTATTTATTGAATAATTGACCAAAATCCTGATACCCCTGAGACTAAAAGTCAACCTGAAAATCAAGGTCAAAATCAAAATGAACCTAAATCTACAAGCCAAAAAAACTTAATAAATCAAAAACCAAACCTTTTTTCACAAAATTCATCCCAAAAAGTCACAACTTTCCAACAAAATTTGCCTTTACCAGTCCAAGGCCCTCAAACTAGAGAAGAAGTTGCACCTCAACAAATTGGGATGATTGATGATTTTGATAAATATAAATTCACTGACAAAATCCAGAAATATCCTTTTAGCAATTCTAATAATTTCCATCAAGGCGGACTTTATAGTGCAAGTTTGCTTCAACTTGAAGATGAAGTTAAGAAACAAGACCCTAAAAATCCAAAAATATTTTACGTTGAAAGACGAATAAATATTAGTGGTTTTCTTAAAAGTGGTAACCTTTTGCCTTTCCAACCTATTGATCTTGAGCAAAATTTAAAAAAACTATCAGAACCAGACAAATATGTCCAATTTCTTAAAGCAACTCCTATCCTAGGTCCACCAACAAATGAAATTGTAATAATTAATACAAAAAATATTGATAAAGACTAAAAAATATGATAAAAATTTATATCCCTGATGTTAAAAATGGCGTTTTAGACACCCAATTTGGTAATGGCAATTTAGGTAAAAAATACCCTAATTCGGTAAGTTTTCCGTTAAAATGAGACAAAGTCAAAGGCGCAAAATCATATGCCCTTACTTTAATTGACTATGAAGCAACAGCTGAATTAGGTTTTGTTTTTATTCACTGAGTTGCGGCCAATATTAAAAAAAACAAGCTAAAATGAGATGACTCCTTTTCGCGACAAGATAAAATGTATCAATTTGAGAATTCAATGACCCGTCATGCCAATAATTATTTGCTTGATTCATTTTATCGACCTCATCCTGATGGAGTTTATTTCGGGCCGCTGCCGCCAGCTAATGATCATAACTATCGACTCGAGGTTTTTGCCCTTGATGTTGAAAATATAATTCCTGAAGATTTAAAAAATAAGCCTCTGTTTTACGATGATTTTCTTGAATTAATCAAAAATCATGTTATTGATTTTGGAATTAGTTCGTTTTTATACCGTTCTCATGGAAAAGTTGAAAATAATTTGCTTGTAAAAAAACAGATTTCCAAAAGTGAGCTAAATGCACCACTGGCCAAAGAAGAGCAAAATTTTTTTCTTGATTTTTTACCGATAAATTTTAGCTCATCAGCACTAATTGCCAGAGAAAATGATTATCATCTTTTAGACATCGAATTTTTAGGAAAACAAGGCACAAGTCCATTTTTTAGTGCCCGTAATTTTGACATTGAAATTTATTCTGAATCTGATAAAATTAAAGAATATGCTATAATTATAACTAGTTTTGCCGAAAATTTTTCGCTTGGAGTTGGACTAAATGTCTGAAATCGGGTTGGAATTATCAAAAAAACTGATGATTATAAAACGACTTTAAGTGCTGGAAAAAATAGTTTTGATCTTTTTGATAGTGATATTCCTGTTTTTAATAGCTTTGGATCATTTTGTGCTGATTCAATTGCTAAAAAAATTAATTTAGATTCTTCTGAAAAATTTGAATTTATTAAAGCAAAATACGGAGTTATTTATCTTCCTGGTCTTACAAACGGCCAAGGAAAATACCAACTTGAAATTTTTGGCCTAAATCAAGTAATTGACTGGAGTCAAATTGCACGAAATTTAAATAAACCATTGACATCATTTGAGGTTCTTAGCGCAATAAAAGGCAAAGTTATTGGCTATAATCGTACTTTTTTTAAATTAATTTAATTTTTTTTACCTAAATAATCAAGTTTTTCCTGAGTTTGCCAGTTTGATGGCAAAAATTCACTTTTTAGTGAATATAAATATTCAAAAAGACCCGGATTTACAGGTATTTTTTACACTAAAATCTTAATTTTTATTATTTTAAAATTAACCATTTGCAAAAAAAAAAAAAAAAAAAATGCTTGGTCTAAAAAAAATTTCTGTTATAATAGAGTCACTAAGAATGAATTAATAAATTTTATATTGAATTAAGGGAGGAATTAGTTATGTTTTTTGTCTAATGTGCTCTGATAGTGCGAATTTTTCATCATGTTTTTAAATATGATGTAATGCCTTAAATTTAACCGTTTAGAAATCTTCAAATTTAAGGCTTTTAGTTATTGTTCTTTCAAAACTTCATATGTTTTTTTAGGCTCGCTGCAAATAAAAACGAGTTTTGTATTTGCACTGAGTTTAAATAGTAGTTGTATTTTTTATGGTTTTTGTCAGTGTTTTAAACTAAAAAAGTAGTTTAAAAATTTCATAATTTTGCTTTTTTAGTTAAAAAACCCTGAAAAACTGGACACTTTTTAAGATTATCTCAACAAACTGGGAAACTCGTGATTTTTTAACTTAAATAATCAAGTTTTTTGCCATCACGGAAAATAAGTGATATTTCGCCAGCTAAAACAACTTGATCTTGAGAATAAATCACAACTTGTTGGCCAGGCGTTACTGCAGTATAATTTTGATAATAAACATAAAAAGAATTTTGGTCAATTATTTTAATATTAACCTCAACAAATTCTTGACGGTAGCGAAATTTGGCTTTTAAATTTTCAAGTGGAAAATTTTCTGTCAAAAAATTAGCATTAATTGCTAAAAGCTGGTTTGATTCAAGTCAAATTTTTTGACTTGATGGAGCCGCATACAAAATTTTTTCTTGAAGATTGTGACCAACAACAAAATAAGGTTCATTCATTCCGCTTAGGCCAAAACCTTTTCGTTGCCCAATTGTAAAATACATAATTCCAATATGTTTTCCGATAATTTCATTTGTGGTAATATCGACGATTGGACCAGGTTGAGCAGGAATATAATTTTGGAGAAAATCAGTAAATTTTCTTTCACCAATGAAGCAAATTCCGGTTGAGTCTTTTTTTGTTGCATTCATTAGCTCTAAATTTTTGGCAATTTCTCTAACTTCACTTTTTAAATAATCGCCAAGCGGGAAAATTGTTTTTTTTAGCTGATCTTTTGAAAGTTGTCCTAAAAAATAAGTTTGATCTTTATTTTTGTCTTTTGGAGTAAACAAATTTCCATTTTTTGTTTTTGCATAGTGACCCATTGCAATAAAATCGGCTTGATGAACATTAATTGCATAATCAAGAAAATGTTTGAATTTTATGTTTTTGTTACACAAAATGTCAGGATTTGGAGTTAAACCGGATTTGTACTTTTGAATTAGATCGCTAAAAACTTCATCTCAATATTGTTTTACAAAATCTACACGGAAAATTGGCAAATTTAGTTGCTCTGCCACTTTTTTTGCATCCTGCCAATCTTGCTCTTGCGGACAAATATGATTGTCGCCTAAATTTTTCTGACCTAAAAAATCATTGTTAAGGTCAGAATCTCAATTTCTCATAAAGACACAAATAACTTCATGCCCTTGTTTTTTTAGAAGGTATGCGCTAACCGCAGAATCAACGCCACCTGAAAGACCAACAACAATTTTAGCCACTTTTTTAACAAATTACTCCTAATTTTTTGGTTTGGAAACTCAGAAAAATGCTTTTAAACGATTATAAATCGATTTTATTTCTCGGGTTACACGCCAATTTGTTGCTTTAATTCCAAAAATATTAATATAAAAAAGTGAAATCATATATGGAAGAAAAACAACCGAAGAAGCCATTAACAGGTTTAACAAAATTACGACTGAGTGGCTGTTTCCTGAATAAAAAAATGGATGTAAAAAATTTACAAATGGATAAATAGTTAAACCTGTGTAAAAAAATACCATATTTTTTATCTCTTGAGCTCCGACTTTTTTAATTTCAGGCGCAACTCATTGTCTAAGTGTGAAAAAATACAGAAGCACACAAAAAATATAATAACAAACTGAATAAATAACCCCAAAACCTAAACCTAATTTACTAACTGAAAATTGTTTTCGATACCAAAAGAGTACAAATATTGCAAAAACTGGATGGAAAAAATGGACAGTTGATGTTGTTGCTAAAACTGATCAAGTCAAATTTAAATTTCAAGCCAATATAGATCAAAAAACAATCAAAACAATTGTTAAAATTACTGTAAAAACAAATAAAATTTGAAATTTTCGCTGGGTTGCGTTAAGGACGAACGTAAATAAGGTAATTCCGTAAATTAAGTTTGACTGGTAGGTCAAGTAAAAAAAGGCACTAAAATTTTGGAAATAATTAGTAAAGCTTATAAAATAATATTTGTCAAGAACAAATTCGCTACAGTTTTCAATCATTGAATATCCGATTAGCGAAATTGTAATTGAAATAATAAGTAAAGAAAAAATTAATGAAATCTTTCGTTCTTTTTTTCAATTGGAAAAATGATCAAATTTTGTTGCTAGGTAAGTATCGTTATTTTCTATCATGACTAAATAATATATAAAATTATATTATAATTAGTAAAAAATGGTTAAAAGTTTTTATAATTTTTTAGCATTTTACCAAATTATAAAATTTGTTATTGTTTAGACTATAAATATATAAAATATATAATTTTATTCAGTTTTTCCTAAAAGACTGAGCACTAAAACTAAAATGATACAATCATTTTGCAAAAATGGAAAAAAAATAATTTGACTATTAACCGTTTAAAAATAAAAAATCAATTTTTAGTATATAATATATTTAAAATTATTTTACTTAAATTCGACGGTTTATTATCATGTTTATTTTTTCGTTTTTTTACAGCGCTATTTTCAGACGGAAAATCCAGAAACGTTCAATTTTAGCTTTGATTCTTTGAGCACTATTTTTAGCTATTATTGGTTTTGTGATGGGTTTTGTTCAAGAAAAAGTTTGATATGACGTAGTTTCAATTTTGGGACTTTTATCAATTTCAATTTCAGTTCTTGCGACGGTATTAAGACTTGGTTTATTTAGTAGTTTTTCAATTTCTTATCATAAATGGCGAATTCAATCGCAAAATAGGATGTTAGAAAAACGAGGATTTAAACCTGTTAGTCCAAAAATTGATTATAATTTTGTCAAACAAAAACAAAAAGAGCTATCTATTCTGCCAATTTTTCTGGGATTTGTTGTTGGTTTTGTGCTTTTAATTATCACTTTACCGTTTTTAATCATTAACTCTTAAAAATTTAAAATCCTTTTTAATCATTTTTAACTAAATATCGAATAATCTTACCTTTAACGTCAAATATAATAATATTTATTTTTTTGACATATTTTTTGTTATAATTTTATATTATAAAATTGATTGTCGAATAAGGAGAAGGGCGGTTTAGTTATGAAATTTAAATTTTTCAAATCCTTAGCACCTTTGCTTTTGGTTAATTTTTTTGTAATTTCATGCACTAATTTTATACCTTTCCAAGATAGAAAAAATAAGGATGAAAGTGCTAAAAATCCAGTAATTACTGAAGAAAATCAGCCAAAAAATCAAATTTTACCAGAGTTAGAAACTCCAAAAAATGATTTGGCACAAATTACTCAAAATTTGAATCCAATTGGAAATATCAGAACAATAAATGATTCAAATAATGATTCACCATTAACCCGTGAAAATAATAACCGTATCGCTGAAAATTCCACTTCTAAAAATAATCATAATTTAGCAAATTCATCAATATCAACAATTCAAAATCCGTCTTTAAACAAAAGTCAAATCGACAATTTAAATTTTTCATCATTAGAATCTTTAGTCAAATCAAATAAACCAAAACCCAAGCCAAAGCTTGAACCAAAACCAGAGCAAAAACCTGAACCTAAAGTTGAGCTTGATCCAAAACTTGAGCAAATACTTGAACAAAAACCTGAGCCAAATCCCGAACAAATTCCGCTGGTAAATTCAGAAATAAGCCAAGTTGTTGAAGATTTGCCTGTTGAAAAAACACCGATAATAAATGAAAAGTTAGAATTTTCAAAACTAAGCAATTATGACAATAAACCCGCCCAAAAAATCGGATTTGATGTAACTAATAAAGTTCGAGGTAATTCTTTTTCATATGAAGCTTTTGCCCTAAAGCCAAACGTGATAAAACAAGAAAATGATGATCATTTTCTAGGTGAAAAAAATGAAAACTTGAATATTTATTGACTTGACAAAATAAATACAGGCAGTCTTTCTCAAAACGAAGATGCAAGGAAAACTTTTTTTGGTTACTTCAATCCTCGTTTTCGAGAAAAAAATTTTAAACCAGATTATTTTGGTTTTAGATCGCTTGACTATTCAGATCAAAGATACAAAGATATTTTTCAGAGAAATGTAAGGTTTTCAACCGGAACTGCCATATTACTTGATTCTCACGAAGGTGAAAGTGTTTTTTTAACAAATAAACACGTTTTATATGTTAATAAGAGACCTTTTTGAGAATTAATGGCTTATCCTTTCATGCGTTTTTATTTTAATGATAATGTTAATACCCTTAGTTCATTAGCTAATTCTGGAATGTTAAGTTTATTTTGAATAAAATCTGAATATGACAAACAAATTGAGCAATTAATGAAAAGAAACAATAGAAATCGAAGAAGTAATTCAATCTATATAAGACCAGTTACCTCAAGACAATTAAGTGAATTTAGCATTAATTTGCACAAAAGATATTTTCGAGAAGCTAAAAATTTCAACAATTTTGGCAAGGATATAGGGGTATTTTACTTTAACCATGCTAAATTTAGAGAAGATATTAAAGGTATATTTGATTTTTACCAAAAACATAAAAAATGACTTTTATCTTCTTTTCGTTATTCAAATGGCAAAACTGTTGAAGACGATGTGAATAGATTTACCAGTCAATTTGAAAAATTTTCTAATTTCTGAGATCATGTCCAACAGTTTCCGCCACTAAAAATTAGTGAAAAATCATGAAAAAACGGCGAAATTGACTATACAACTAAAATTGGCGGCTTTTGACCTGGGTTTGCATTTTCAAAAAACATGTTTAAAGGTGTTTATATTAAAAATGGCGCCCCAAGTTTTTTTGTAACAAATGGTCCTGGGGCTTCTGGTTCTGGAGTTTATAACACAAATGGCGAATTAATTTTCTTAAATCAGTTAATTACTCTCGCAAAAGATCAAAAAAAACTTTACTATGATCAAAACAATTTAACATCACATTTGACTACCGGAATTTTACTTCGAAATGATAAAATCGATTTAGTCTCAGAAATTAAAAAATTTTATTATAATAAAGAATAAAATTTTGAAAAATAGGAAGCTTGAGTGCTTCCTATTTTTGTCTTAAAAAAACTTTTTTAAACTTTTAGATTGTGATAAACATTTTGAATATCGTCATCTTCAAGAAAATTATCAATTTGATTTAGTATTTTTTCAGTGCTTTCTTGATCAAGTTCGACTCAAGAATTAGGGAAATAACTAATTTCAACAGCGCTAAAATTTACACTAAAATTGTTTTCAATTGCTGATTTTAAGTCCTGAATTGCGCGTGGTTCGCAATATATTAAGTAACTTTCTTCATCTTCTTGAAAATCATCACCGCCATTTTCAAGAACAAACATCATAAGGTCATCGCCATTTATTTGATCAGTTTTGTCAATTTCAAGATAACCTTTTTGCTCAAATAAATAAGGAATTGAATTTTGTTTTCCAATTTGCCCATTTGCACGCCGAAAAAGTGCCTGAAGTGATGAAACTGATCGATTAACATTGTCAGTTAAAATTGTAACAATTAGACTAATTCCGTTTGATAAAGTTCCAGAATAAATTATTTCTTTAAAAGTTTGACCTTCGCTAGTTGCTCCATGGCCTTTGGCAATTGCTTTTTCAATGTTTGATTTTGGCATTGATTTTGCTCGCGCTTTAGAAATAATAAGTCTTAAAGATGGATTAGAATTAGGATCAGGTCCACCTTTTGCTACTGAGACCATAATTTCTTTTGAAAATTTGTTAAAAATCTTTGCTTTTAGGGCATCTTGGGCACCTTTTCGGTGCTTTATGTTAGCTCATTTTGAATGACCAGCCATTTAAAAATCTCCTAATTTTTTTGCAGGTCTTGGCACTGGATTACGTTTGTGGGCACTTAAATTGTGTAATTTTTCAATTTTTTCTCTTACTTGATCACTAACTAAATTTGGATCTGTAAAAAATAAATCTAAATCTTTATAAGTAAAACCTAATTCATCTTCATCTTTTTGGTTATCTCAAAGATTTGCGCTTGGGGATTTTTGAATTATTGAATCCGGAATTCCAATTTGTTCGCTGATTTGATAAACTTGCATTTTTGTTAAATTAACAATCGGCAATAAATCCACGCCACCATCACCGTATTTTGTAAAATAGCCAAGATACATTTCAGAAAAATTATCAGTTCCAAGAACTAAATAATCCAATTCTTGAGCAAAAGCATATAAACTAATCATGCGAAGGCGAGGTTGGATATTGTAATTTGCCAGTTGGTTTTTAAGACTAAATAAGTCTTTTAAATTTTGGAAAGCTGAACTTAAGTTAATTTCCTTAGTGGAAATTTCAAATTTTTTGACTAATTGGTCAATATCATTTTTGTCACTGCTCATATCACGAATCGGCATAATAAGACCTAAATGCGAATTAGGGAAAGCTTTTTTTCCTAAAAACGCAACAAGTGCAGAGTCAACTCCACCAGAAATACCAAAAATCACGCCTTTTTTATTTGCTTTTTGTACTTCTTGGCGAATTCATTCTATAATATAATTTATATAATTATTTATTTGTACATTATTTTTCATAATTAGAATAATTTCTTGTATAATTGTATCACAAAAATAATTTTTTAGTATAAAATTTCATATAAAATATACAATTTTTCCAGGAGGATATAAATGGCTTATCATAACGATGCCGCTCAATTATTAAAATCAACTAAATCATGAACAAATAAATTATTAATTGTTCGTATAGTTAAATTTGCTTTAGGTGTTATAACACTTATTGTATTTTTTGCTGGAATTACTGCTTCTGTAGGTGAGATTGCTGCCAATCCAGGAGAAGCTAGAAAAACATTCTCATTATTTTTTGGAGCAACTACGTTTGCAATTGTAGTGTTTGTTTTTTGGGCTTTATTATCACTTGCTTACTGAATTTTATTAATTATTTCCCCTTTTAAATTACATGACCTACCAAGACGAATGAACCTAAAAAATGTTCACTTTGTTTCAAAGTTTCAGGGAATTTTTGTTCTTTCTATTGTCGCAATTTTTATTATTTGAGTTGATATAATTTATCTTATTATGCTTAGATCATTTATTTCAAAGTCAGAAAAAGAACTTATTGAAGATTCTCTTGATTAAGTTTTTATAATACATAAGACAAAAATTTTTTTTAAAATTAAAATAAAAAGGTGGAATTTCACCTTTTTATTTTAATTGAATAATATTGGAAATTACTTATGTCTTATTAAATCTAAAGATTCAAGATATTTTACTACTTGACCTTCGGTATCCCGAGTTTGACAGTTTTATGGCAAAAATTGGCTTTTTAGTGAATCTAAATATGAAAAAATACCAGTAAATACGGGATTTTTGACGTTAAAATCTTAATTTTTATTATTTTACAATTAACCATTTGAAAAAAATGCTTGGTATAAAATAAAATTATGTTATAATACATCTCACTAAGAATAAATTAATAAATTTTGATATTGAATTAGGGAGGAATCAGGGAGTTTTTGTCATAAAAAAATCAAAAAATGCGAATTATCCATTATATTTTTAAATATGATGGTATGCCTTAAATTTAACCGTTTAGAAATCCATAAATTTAGGGCTTTTGGTTATTGTTCTTTCAAAACTTCATATGTTTTTTAGGCTCGCTGCAAATAAAAACGAGTTTTCTATTTACATTGAGTTTAAATAGTAGTTGTTTTTTATGATTTTTGTTAGTTTTTTAGGTAATGTTAAATATTTTGTGTTTTTAAAGTAAATTTATTTTGATAAAATTTATTATGAAGGACCAAAATATGAAAAAACAGCAAAAAACATTATCCCCATTTGAGTTAGAAGCTAAAAAACTTGTTGACAAATACGCTGATTATAAAAAAATAAAAAAAGAAGATTTTCACAACGAAATTTCGCATATGTTTAAAACTTTTACTGAGGCGCTCTTAAGGGCGGAATTAAGCCAACATTTAGGCTATGAAAAAAGTAACCGAAGCAAAAAAGGCGTGCATAGGCCAAATAAGCGAAACGGATTTTCGGGTAAAACTGTGAATTTTAATAGTAATAATTTTCATCTAAAAATACCAAGAGATCGAAATGGCACTTTTGAGAACAAATTACTCGGTAAATACGAAACAAATTTAGGCGATATCGAAGAGCAAGTGTTTTCACTTTTTGCATCAGGAATGTCATATGAAAATATTGTTAACACAATAAAAAGCATCTATAAAAAAGAAATAAGTAATGCCTGAATTTCTTCAGTTACTGACAAATTATTGCCTGAAATTGAAAAGTGAAAATCGCGAAAAATTGAGAATTCCTATCCAATTTTGTACATTGATGGGATGTTTTTTAATGTTAAAGAAAACGGTGTTTTTGTCAAAAAATCACTTTATCTTATTCTTGCAATTGATTGGGACGGAAATAAAAAAGCACTGGGATTTTGGATTAAAAATACCGAATCAGCAAGTAATTGACTTGATGTTTTTAGCGAACTAAAAACTCGCGGGCTGGAAGATGTTCTAATAATTTCTTGCGATAATCTAAGTGGAATTACTCAAACAATTGAAGCGGTTTTCCCGCAAACAGATGTTCAAAAATGTGTTGTTCACCAAATTAGAAACTCGCTTTTAAAAGTTTCTAACAAAGACAAAAAGAGTTTGTCCTTGATATGAAAAAGATTTATCAAGCGGCTAATCAAGAATTTGCAATGCAAAATCTTGATAAATTTGCGGAAAAAATGAGGCCAAAAATATCCTTCAATTATCAAGTCTTGGTATACAAATTTCGCTGAACTAACGACATTTTTTAAATATCCATATGAATTGAGGCAAGCAATTTATACCACAAATTTAATTGAGTCAATGAATAGAATAATTAGGAAAAATACAAAAACAAAAGGCGGAATTCAAAGTGTAAATTACCTTTCAAAAATAACTTATTTAACTCTCCAAAACGCATCTACAAAATGACAAAAGGTAAGAAATTGATTCATGATTAAAAAACAATTAGAAATTATTTTCCCTAATCGGTTAAATAATGTAAAATTAAATTAGATTACATTTCTATTTGAAAAATCCATAAAAATTTAAAACACAAGATTATGAACACACCCGTTTTTTAACTAAAAAGGTAGTTTAAATATAACATTTTGCTTTTTAAGTTAAAACTTTAGCTTTTTTAGTTTGATTAATAAGTAGATTTAGCATTCGTGAGTGTTAGATTTAAAATTCAGTGTTTTGCTTTGATAGTTATTTTTCCTAAGTTTCCTAGTTTGATGGCAAAAATTAAGACAAAGAGTTGAATTTAACATTTTAAATGCCAAATAATATTTAACAATCGCGAAGCGTGTTCCTAGTGACCCGAATATTTGAAATAGGTAGTTAACTTTTCCAAAAAAGTTAAAAAAGTTCCCAAAAATAAACCAGGACAAAAAAAATTAACAATAAGTTGTTGGCTTCTTTGTCCGAGTTTAGATTTAGTTATCGATAATATAAAGACATTTAGGTCTATTGATAAAGATTTTGTTATTCATTCAGACCATGGATTTCAATACACTTCAAAAATCTATATTGACAAAATAAATAAAATGGGAGGAACTGTTTCGTTGTCCCGTGTAGGAAATTCTTTGGATAATAGGGAGGCCGAATACTGATTTTCAACTATAAAAAGTGAATGCTTAAACGAGTTAGACTACAGTAAAATAACTTTAGGAGATCTGAAAAAAATAATTGCAGATTATATATTTATACAACAATTATAGAATTCAATCGATTTTAAATTGAAAAACACCACAGCAATATGCTATGATGTTAAAATAATATTAAACTATTAATTTTTTTATCCTAGTTTAAACCGGACACTTTTTTAATATTATCTCATTAAACTAGGAAACTCGCAATATTAGAAATTCAGACAGGCTAACTAAAGCCTGTCTGAATTTTATTCTAATTAATTAAAACAAAAAATACTAAAATTTAAACTAAAATACTCTTATTTTGCTTATATTTTATTAGGTTATAAATTGAAACTATAGGCACAAAAATGTCTAAGATATACAAAATTATATAAAAACCATTTTTTGTTAGACTTGAAAAATTTGCAATATAACGCGGTACTATGTAAAAAAAATAAAGTGAAAATGCAATACTAAATAAACCAAACAAAATGCCAATACTGGCTTTTTGGTCAATAAGTTGATTAGTAGGCACAACTAGTAAAACTATGGCTGCTATCATAAAAAGGATAATAAAAATAAAATGAAATATATTTTTGATAATTGAGAATTTGTAAAATTCTCAATTAGTTTTGGTTTTGGATTCTTCTGTTATTATTTCTTCATTTGTCTTTAATTCTTCTTCTATATGCGATATGTTCGAATCAAAACTTACAGTTTTGGTGTTTCTGTAAAACAACCGACCGTAGCGTCCCAAAAAACTCGCAAAAAAAGCTAAAATAGTAGATGTTTGATTTGCCTCTTCAGTTTTATCAATTGATTTATATATTTTGAACAAATAAGAAGCTAATGAAAAAAGTAAAATTCACGCAAACCAAAATGTAAAAGCGAATATTGCCCGTAGAACATCTGCAAAATTTCTAATAAAATTATTATCGATTTGCCTAATACCACTAGAGGATAACCCATATGTAAAAATTATAGCCAATAATATGGCAAAAAATAGAGTCAATAAAACAAAACGATTAATAATTTTCCATTTAGTTATTAGTTGTCTAGTAGTTCAATGATTGGCAATTGTATTTTTTGAACTAAACGAGTTATTAATTAATAAAATCGACACAGTTAAAGGGAAAAGTAAAAAAGCATTTGAAAATTGTTTAAGATTTATACCAGATTGTTTAAGAATTTCATCATCCCTTAAATTTCAAGCTAAAGAAATCCGAAAAAATAATGAAATGAAAAACAAAAAAATAGCTATTAAAAGTATTGTCATTAATACTCTTCCCATTAAAGAGTCTAGGTCAACATCACTTTTTCTGTGTGAACTCAGTCTAGTAGTATAATCATATGAACTACTTCCTAAAACAACTAGCGAAAGAAAAAACATTGTTTTAATTATTGACAAAACAAACAAAATTCAAAATTTTCTAGAATTTTTATCATTTAATTTTTTTTCTTTTATTAGATTAGTTAAATTCGTCATATTTCAATTATTTTTAAATTTACCGGCTAGGTAATTTTATATTTTTAATTGGTTATTTAGTATAATTTGTCTAAACTCTAAGTTTGTAAAACCAGAATATGTAAAAAAGTATTTTAAAATAAGATATTTTTTTTCACAATTACTTAATAAAAAATTAATAGTAGAATATAAAATTATGATAATAATTAAACTAAAATAGTCTTGTTTTGCTTATATTTTATCAGGTTATAAATTGAAACTATAGGAACAAAAACGTCTAAAATATATAAAATTAGTCAAGCTCGTTTGGAATGCATGTTAACAGAATCTGCTAAATAACGAGGCCCAATGTATATAAGGTAAGTCATAGTCGAAATATTAAATAAATTAAAGAAAATTAGACTAACACCAGTGTTACGAAAAATTTCATTTTTAGTTATAGCTAGCGACATTGTCGCTGTAAAAATTATAAGAAAAATTAAATAGAATATATTTTTTACAATTGTAAATTGATAAAATTGTCGACTAATTTTGTTATTAATTACTTGTGTTTCTACTTCATTTTGGCTTGTTAGTTTATTTTCTGTAATTTTTAATTTTTTAGAAAGTCTCAAAACATTTTTTCAAGCATTGAAGTAAAAAAATGGCATGAAAAAAACGTAAGTAGCTGATTCCCAATAAGTTTTTTCTCTTTTGTTGATTAATCTGTATATTTTAAGAGAATAGGAAGCCAAAAAATAAAATGGAATTAAAAAATAGAAAATCCCAACAAAGATTATTATAATTACAACATCATTAAATTCTTCAAACATTGTATTATTTGTGCTAGAGCGAAGAATTAACGAAACAATAGCAAGTACAATCGAGGAAAGCCAAAGAAGAACAACCAAATCCTTAATAAAGTTAATAATTTTTCATTTAAGTATTAATTGCCTTGTAGTTCAGTCATTGCCAATTGAAATTTTATCTCTAAGCGACTTAGTAATTAATAAAATTGAAGTAATTAAAGGAATAAGCGCAAAACCAATCGAATATTGCTTAACATCTAGCCCAGTTTGTCTAAAGACTTCATCATTCTTTAAATTTCAAGCAAAAAAGATACGCAAACCCAATGAGGCAAGAAATAATAATCCAAATATACCACTTATTGTAGTTTTTAATCTTCCAATTGGTGTTGTCGAATCTGATCCAATTGTTTGTTCGCCATCAACACCGCTAATACCAGTTAAAATAACACCTACAACAAAAATTATTGTTTTAAAAATTGACAATAAAAAAAGTATTATAAATTTTATGGAATTATCATAATTAAATTTTTTGTTCATTTTTAAATTGATTAAATAACGGATATTTAGCCTTTTTTTAATATACGCTTATGAATATTAATTAAATAACCCTATTTACCTCCATTATAGAAAATTGTATAATTTATTATACCATAAATATATAAGAATTATACAAGCATCAAATGCTTAAAAAAATCCTTATTTTATTGATATTTTAGTATAATAAGCCCTAGGTTTTCTTGTGGTCTTAAACGAAGATTTTAAACCCAAAACATTAAAAACATTATTTTATGTAAATGACAAAATCGCTGAATTGGATAAAGAAAATGTTTTTGTTCAAGATATCAGCTACACGCAAGGTTCGTCAGGTTCTCCTCTATTTTACAAAAACAAAATTGTTGGCTTGTATAGGGGTAAAAAATTAAAAAAAGGCAAATTAACGCCGTTTTTTAGACTTATTGATTTAGACACTTATCAAGAAATTAAATCTGTAGTTTCAAAATTATAAACATTCCCAGCTTTAGTTCATAATAAAAAAATATTTGATATTAGGCTATTTTTCCAAAAAAGTTCAATATACTGTGTATAATTTACTAATATGATAAAAATTGTTAATTTTGGAACTATATATATATATATATATATATATATATATAGTTAACATTAATAAAACCCAAACAAAAAGGATTTCTAATGTCTAGGATTAAGGTATTAGAAACCTTTTCTGGAATTGGGGCACAAGCAAAAGCTATTGCTAATTTTGAAAAAGGCAAGAAAAAATTTTTTGAAATTGTTGCCACAGTTGATTGAGATGCTCGATCAATTATTACATATGCTCAAATCCATCATAATGTTTTGTCTGATGTTGATAAAATTTTAAAAAAAAATCAACTTAGTTCACCAGAAAAAATAAATTTTTTTTTAAAAAATTTTGAATTGTCACTAGATTCAAAAAGACCTTCACAAATAACAAGAAAAGATTTAACTTTTAAAAAAATTCTTGTGGCTTCAATTATAAAAAGCAATAATTTAGGCTCAATTACAAATTTAAATGTAGAAGAAATTAATCGCTTAGCGCCTGATTTTGTCACTTATTCTTTTCCTTGCCAAGGTCTTTCGATTGCTAACATGGGTCGTGCTAATGGTATTTTTGATAAAAATTCAACAAGTTCTCTTATTTGAAATGTTTATTCGCTAATTAAGGGAATGAAGACTAAGCCAAAGTACCTTTTAATGGAAAATGTACCTAATTTGATATCAAAAAAATTTATTAATCAATATAAAAAGTGAAAAGAAACTTTGGAACAAGAAGGTTATAAAACTTTTACTGCAATATTAAATGGACTCAATTTTGGCTCAATTCAAAAAAGAAATCGAGTTTTTGCTGTTAGTTTTCTAAAAGAAATAAAAACACCTTTTGCCAGCGACTTAGAATTTAAAAAATATATCTTAAATTTAGGCCAGGATATTTCGGCCAATTTGGATAAAAGGAAGAAAATTTTTCAATCGATTTTTAACTTTGATTCAAAAAATAGTGAAAATGCTGGCTTTTTAATTAACGCGACTCCATCACGAATTAGGATGGTCGAAAAAGTTGAAAAAATTAATGAGTCAAAAAATTTTATTATTAGAACCTTGACAACCAAGCAAGACAGAAATCCAAACACCGGGATTATTAAATTTGAAAATAATTTAGAAAAAAAACTAAACTATCGTTTTATCTCAAATCGTGAAGCTTTTAGATTAATGGGTTTTGAAAATAGTGACTTTGAAAGGCTCGGTCCTTTAATTTCAAAAAATATATTAACAAAAGAATCATTATATCGCCAAGCCAGGAAATTCTATTATAGTAACAATTTTAGAAGCGCTAATAAATTTAATTTATAAGATCGACAAGGAGAATTATGGCCAAGAAAAAAGCTAATAAAAATGGAAATAGTGCAAAAAATAATAACTTAAAGCCATGAAAAATTGGTACTGCTATATTTGCATATATCAAACCTTTTATAGAAGATTTAGGCCCAATAATCGACAAAAAGTATTTAGATTATAAAGTAGATAATAAGAAAATAGTTCCTTGCTCACAATTTGCACACAAAAAAATTACTACTAAAGATTGACAACGACAAAAGTACATATCCTGGTCAACATTTCGTCAACGTATTGACATACTTGAAGGTCTTCAAATTGTATCTATGAATAAAAAAAATGATCCTCCTCTTATTAGACTTAAGATTAAGAAGGATTTAGCCAATTTTTATAAACAGAATCGCGATGAATGAGATGGAAATTCAACTTTTAGGCATAATCATATTAAAAATATCGCTTTAAATTCATTTGAAAAATATATATCTTCATTCAAAAAAGCAAGCAAAGCCATTGATAAAAAATTAAATTCAATTTGTTTTAATTTACTTTTATCATTTGATGCTTTGTATCTTAATAGCAAATATAAAGAAATTTTAGTAAAAAACAGTGGTAAAAATGATGATGTTATAAAAGGTGCTATTGAAAGTTTTGGTAGCCTTTGAATACCAATAATGGAAGATATAAAAAATGATCAAGAAAGAAACATCCTCAAAAGCAAAATAGGAAATTATCTACAAAAAACAATAGAAATTTTAGAAAATGGTGAAATTCAAAATTCCCAAAATTTAGTAGTTAACAACAAAATAAAAAATAATGAGTCTAAATTCATTAACACAGAAGATTTAGTAATAAATGATGAAAAACTAAATAAAAATAATAGCGAAGTCCTTGATATGAAAGATGAATTTGAAGTTGTTGATGTGAATGATGAAGACGAAGACGAACATGAAGACGAAGATGAAGATGTAAATGAAGATGATGAACCAATAAAAAGTAAAACAAATAAAAGCTGGATTAATGAAATAATGAAGACTGAAATAAAAAAGAATTATTTCAAAAATGATAATAATATTAATTTAGCAAGAGAAAAAAGCAAAAATGTGTCTTCAGAAACAATAACAGTACAAGAATATTTACAAAAATTTCATGAATACAAAATCTATTTACCTTTTTTTCAAAGAAATTATACTTGAGATCCTGGTCTAATAGCGAATTTTTTTGACCTAATTTTCAAGGAGTTTGATACTAAAGAAGACTTTTTGTTTTTAAACACGATTATTTTTGCTGAAAAAAAAGCAAGCGAGGGGTTTTGAATTGTTGATGGGCAACAAAGAACTGTTTCTATTCTCTTAATTTTGATCAGTATACTAAAGATGGCGAGCCACCGTGACGAAAATATATTTTTAGAACAGGCGAGCATTTATCAAACAATAAGCAAAATATTAGAAAACTTTTCTAAAAACAATAGCCAATACACCCCTTTGCTAAATTTTTTTAAAAATAATGGAAAAATGGACGACCCTATTTTTTCCAATAATATACAAAAAATTTTAGAAAAATTATGAGAAATTAAAACTAATAAAAACTCAGTAGGCTGAATAAATGATTTTACAAATTTTATTCTGAATAAGATTTTATTAACATTAATTAGAATTTCGGAAATTAAAGATAAGCAATTTGCAAAACTTTTTATTAGTATAAATGTTCAATCAAAACCAATTGATGTGGTTGATTTAATTGCCTCAAGGGTAAATGAAGAATCCCAACAAGAACAAATTCCATATGTCAAACTGATAAAAAAATATTTTTGTTATGGTGGAGAAAAAGAAAATAAAAAGAAACTAGGGGCATTTTTGCAAAATCAACAATATTTTATTAAGGATGAATTCAATACCCAAAATACAGAGAATAATTTATTTTCCTTATACCAACAACTTGATAATTTATTAAATAAATGAACAAATAACAAGGCATTAACTAAAGAAACGCTAGAAGAATTTGTTAAAAAGATATTAGTTTTTGAATATGCATATGTCGGACATATAAATGTTTTATCAGGTAAAAAAGATATAACTGACAACGACGGCATAAAAGTTTTAATCCAAAAATTTAAAGAAACAATTCATAGAAATGAACTAGCTTTTATAAATTTACAAATCAATATGATTTCAAAAAAAGGTGCTAACAACCCGTATTCATTAATAATCCAAAGCGCAATAAAGGAATTTGAGATTTTTGATGATGGTCTAGACTTGACCGAGAAAAAAGAAAATTTAGAGTTATTTAGTTCTGTTTTATTTCAAATTGAAAAGTCTAAAATTATTTATTACAGTAATTTTCGTGGCCAATCATTAAGAAAAGGAATCTATACGATGTTGTTGCAACAAAAAAATAATCCAAGTTTTTTAAAAAATGACAAAGAACTTTATCACAAATTAGTAGAATCGCCGACAAATGCAAGTGATGATATTAATTCTGAAAATTTTATAGCCTTCATAGATAAAGAAGGCAAAAATGATAAAAATTTAAAAAAAAATGTTATTTTGAGAGTACGAATTAGCCTTAGAAATAATGGAGAAATTCATCCAAAATATAAAAAGGATAAACATTTTGAGACTGAATTTACAAGTCAATTAACGAATTTATACAATAATACAGATGATCCTATTTCAGTTGATCACTTTTTTCCGCAAAATCCTAGCAAAGATTATAATATAGGTTTTTTAATAAACAACGACAAAAGTTACGAAGAAAAGTACAATAAAATAGTACAAAAAATCGGAAACTTAATACTTCTTCATAAAGATACTAATTCAAGAAAGCAAAATAAAAATTCTGAACAAATCTGCCAAAATGTACAGGATGTTTTGATTCAAGGTGTGGTTGATAAAAACGGAAATTCTAAATTAGAAAGTCTTTGCAATAAAGGTCTTTATTATGAAATTGACCCCGCTGATAAAGATCCTAAAAATCTTGAAAAATATAAAGAGGATTTTAAAAAAATTGAACAACTAATTAATAATAGAACTAAACAAATATTCGAGATTTATTTTGAAATTTTCTTTGGTAAAAAGATAAAAAACTAAATAAATTAAAGCGTTTTTTAGAGTTTTGAATGCTATTTTTGGTCGGGTCTGGCAGTTTATTACCAAGAATAATTTAAATCAAAACTGTTTTTAACTAGCTCAAACTAACTAAAAACAGTTAAAAAATAATTAAAAAAAATAGCCAGTGCTATCTTTTTTAATGAGATTAATTTAGAATTTTTACTTTGTTAAAATGTATTCAACTAGACTTTTAACCATTACACCAGTTGGAAGATTACGAACAAAGGCGGTTGCGGCAATATCTAAATGAAGAAATGGTTTGTCTTCGACAAATTCAGCAATAAACATTGCAGCAGATGATGAGCCAGCTTTACCGGAAAAATCAGTGTTTTTTAGATCTGCTACTTTTGAATCACGAATATTTTGGGCAAAATCTAGATGTAGTGGCATTCTTCAAATTAATTCGCCAGCTTCTTTTGATGCCTCATTAAAACTTTTTCAAATTTTGTCATCATTAGCAAATGCGCCAGTAAAAGTTTCACCAAGAGCAACACGAATTGCACCTGTTAGAGTTGCAACAGAAATAATTTCGGTTGCATTTTCTTCACGAATTGCATATGTTATTGCATCTGCTAAAATCAAACGACCTTCGGCATCAGTGTTGTTAATTTCAACAGTTTTACCATTTTTTGATTTTCAAACAGAATCAGGTGTATTTGCATCACCATTTAGGCGGTTGTCTGTTAGTGGTAAGACGGCAACAACATTAGCTAGTGGATTAAATTTTGAAAGGGCATCAATAGCAGCGGCACAAATTATTGCCCCTGACATGTCGTATTTCATGTCATTCATATACGTACCAGTTTTTATATTATATCCACCAGAGTCAAAAGTTATCCCTTTTCCAACAAAAGCAGTTTTATATTGACTTCCTGGTAGTCCATCATAAGAAATAACAACAAGTTTTGCATCATAAGTTGAGCCACGATTTACAGCTAAAAGTAAATTCATCCCTAATTTACGGATTTCTGACTCGCCAAGAACTTTTACAGTTAATTTAGGGTTTTGGGAAATTTTTTTCTGTATTTCAGCTGCTAAAAACTCTGAAGAGGCAATGTTTGGCGGGATATTTTGATAATAGCGAGCATAATTTACAGCATTATTGATTATTTGGTATTTATTAATTATCGGTTTTAATTCATCTAAATAACTTGAGACAACTAAAATATCACGGTATTTTGTTCGCTGTTTATCATATTCTGCTCTTAGGGAAAAAATATCAGAACGAACAAAGGCAACAACTTCAATTAAATAACGAAGGAAGCTATTTGGAAATTTATCAAAATCAATTTGGATATCTCGTGGGTAATTAGCTAGTTTTTGTGCGATTTTGCGAAATCTTGAAGGTGTAAATTCTTTTGTGCGCGAACCTAAATTAATATATGCTTTATTTTGGCCAAGATATTCAGTGATTGCAAGGTCTTCTTTTAATAGCATTGGGATTTGCGAGTCAAAATAGACAGGTTCGATTGTTATCCTATTTGATTCAAATTTATTGGAGTATTTGACAAAAATTTCTGAGAATTTTTTCATTGTAAATATGTGAGCCTTACTAAATTAATTATATATAGCTTAAAAGTTTTGTTATAGAAATTATAGCCTAAAAACTATATTTTTTTGAAAAATAAATATAAAAAAAGTTATCTTAAATTAATGCACTAATTTGATAAAAAAGCAGTCTAAAAAATATTAGAAAAATCTTAGTTTAATTAAAAGTGGCTTCTAAATACTGGATTTTATAACCAAGTCCAACTCATTTTTCTTCATAAGAAGTCATAACATTTTCGCTAACGCGCGAAGAATTTAGCAAATCATTAGTCTGGTAGATTATTTTTCAACCATTTTGTTCTAAGGATTCAATTGAGTACTGGAAAAATTTTTGGTTATCTGTTTTTAATTTTAGAAGACCATTTTTTGTTAGTATTTCTTTATAAATATCAAGAAAAAGTTTGTAAGTAAGTCTACGCTTATAGTGTTTTTTCTTTGGCCAAGGATCAGGAAAAGTAAGCCATAGCTGACTTACTTTTCCGTTCAACATTGACAATAAATTTTTTGCATCACATATAATGATGAAAAAATTTTTTAAATTATAAGCATCAACATATTTTAAAGATTTAACAGCAGCAGAGGGAAATTTTTCAACACCTAAAAACTTTTTAGAAGGATTTTCAAAAGCAAGTTTTGTAATCATTTGCCCTTTACCCATTCCTACTTCTATTATTCAAGAATCATCAACAAATATTGGATTTTCAACTAGTAAATTATGTTTTTGAATTCTTTCAAGTGCATCTGGAATATTTCTTAATCGCATATTAAAATAGATAACTATTTTTAATTATTTTTTTATGAATGGCAATTGATATCATGTTGTCCACGAATTTCAAAGTGCTCATCAACAATTCCACTCTCAATTTCTTCAATGGTAAATGTAGTGTGGTGAATGTGTTTTAAATTGTGTAAATCAACAGGAATTTCCATTTCGTGAACAATGTTTAATTGACTTGCTTGAACTTGTTCAGCATTAATAATTTCAATTTGTCTTGCAATATCAAGATTTTCTTCTAAATTAACAACAGGTTCTGGTTCTATTTCTACTTGTGGTTCAACATAAACTTGTTCAGCTGGTGCTTCGTAGTAAGTTGGCTCAAAAACAGGTTCTTCATAAACTGGCTCTGGTTCAACATAAATTTCAGGCTCAGGCTGTACAAAAACAGGTTCTTCTGGTTCTACATATTCTTCTTCAGTTGTTTGAACTTGTAAATCTAATGGTTCATCAAAAGCAGGTTCTTGTTCCATTGGTACAACACTTACAGGTTCAGGTTGTTCAACAGGAGGATTGTCAAATTCGTTTTCTAATTCAGGGTTATCTTCAACTTCTGTTCCTCAGTGAACAATTTTAACACTTTTTCCGTCTCGAAGATCAGCGGTGAAAATCATAATTAAGGTGATTATGTTTCAAATTACAGATAGACCAAGAATTACTCCACCTGTGATTGTTAAAATTTGGACATCTCTTGCAATTTCGTCTTGGGCTGTTGATCCTAAATACATCATTTGGGAAATGAAAATCATTAAAAGACCAACGAGAGTAAAGGTAAATCTAATAATTGCTAGACTTATTCTACCCAAATACCAAAAACCAAATCCAAACAAACCAAGAAAGAGCTCATTGTAAAATGCGTCGCTTTGCAATAAGCCATCTTTCCTTTTTTTGTCTAAATATGCCATTTTTACTCCTTTTTTTAAAAAATTAGGTATTTTATATTTCTTGAAAGAATCTAAAAATTAATTTTATCTATCGATTTAAAATTATACATGAAAATAAAAAAAACCAATAAAAAAATAAATTTTTTTTAATAAACTATCTTACTTTTTTTGAAAGTCAACTAGAGTATAATATAAAACATTTCCACCAAGATTTTCTTCGAAAATTAGTTTTTCAACAAGAGGAACGCTAACACCTGCAACGCCACTTCGGTAGTTTGTAGTAATTCTTGCATATTCTTGCAGTGGGAATTTTTCAGTTTTTTGGTCGATAAATTTAGGGTAAATTTGAAGTCAAGGACTTAAAGTTGCTTCTAAATTAAGCATTTTTTGGTTTTTGAGCTCTTTTTTAATAGTTATATTAAAAATAAAATTATCTTGATTTAAAAGGAAAACTTGATAAGTTTTAGTTTCAATATTTGTCTCTGGATCAATTTCGCCCGGCGATTTTACAATTGCAATGTCAATAAATTTATTTGAATTAGGTTGATAAAAACTGTTTTTTAAAGCTTCATTTCTAAGACCGATATTTAGTTCATCATTTTGTTGCTGAAATTGGTCAATTTTTGCCAGACCACGGACAAAAACAGCAGAATTCAAATTTTTTAAAAGCCAAAGTCAATTGTTTTCAAAAAGTTCATTAACGCTAAATTTCGCTTTTTCAAACAAAACAGGGTTAGAATTACCTCTTCCAAAACCACCAATTATTGAATCACTTGGTGAGTTGTTTATTGTGTTATAAAAGCTTAAATTAAAGGCTAAATCGTTTAAATAGTTATCAGAATCAATCGTTGAAATTCGGTTTATTAGTTGCTCTTTTGAGTCAGCATTTTCATAAATTTTATCTAAAAGTTGATTGATAATACTGTTTTCTAAAAAAGGCTCAGCTTTTTCTTGCTGAACTATATCATTTTTTGCAAATTTTTCGTATTTAGCTTGGTAATTAGTTGGCTGATTTGAAGGCTGAGCACAACTAGCTAAAAAACCAGCTGATAAAAATGTTAATAAGCTAACAGAAAATAGTAATTTTTTATTTTTTTTCATCTTTTTCCTTAAAAAACATTTGCGCAGGCAAATTATAACGGAATTTTTTTACAAAATCATTTTCAAAATCATGATAAGCTTCCTGAGAGGCATGATAAAGTGCTTGGTGGAAAATTTCGGTAAGAACTTTGGCCGAAATTTTATTTTTTGTTTTAGGAAAATGATATACAAAAGGATTTAGGCTTACTTTTGGCTCTGAGCCTGAATTATCAACTCTTAAATTTATTAGTGTGTTTTGCTTTAATATATAAAGATCTTTATAATTACTTACAAATCTTGATGTGTCTCCTTCGGAAATTGACTCAAGATATTTATTTGCATAATAAAAAGGCTCTGTAAGATCTTCTTGGTCTTTAACAAGTTGTTTAAATTCATCGCTATGAGCAACTTTTATGCTGCCATCTTCGTCAAATTGATCAGGAAATGAGTATCATTTATAAAAATCAAGTCTAAGTTTGTCAAGTCTTTCAAGAATAAATAGTCAATTTGTATCAACAAAGTTTTTATATTCTTCAATTGCGGCTTCAAAATCTGCTGAATCAGTATTATTTAATTTTTCTTGAATTTTTTTTCATTCAGACTCTAATTTTTCAATGTTTTCTTTTGCATAGTAAGCATTGAAAAATTGGACTTTTTTGTTTTCATTATTTGGTCAAATAGTTTGAAAAATAAACTCAAAAACACGGCGATTATTGAACTCTTCAGCTGTTTCATTTTTTATTTTAATGTCCAATTTTTCATCAATAAATTTAGAATAATTGTCCATAAAACTTGAGTTTTTCTTTGGTGATTCTTCAGGTTTTGGGCTAATATCGCTACCTTTTTCCAAATCTATTGAATATAAACTGTATTTGTGAAATTTATAAGGAGAATTAAATGAAGAAATATCAGTAGTAATATTTGAGAAAAAATTAGAGCTAGTTAGATCATTTTTTTCGTTAAATAGCTGATTTTTTACAGTGTTGTCAAGATTTGCAAGATCATTTTTATACTTTTCTTCAAGTTCGGCAAGCTCTAAATTAGCATCAGAAATTTCTTGGCTTGAGTTATTTTGTTCAGAATTACTATCTACGTCTTGGAAATTTGTGACACTAACGTTTCGTCGCGTTCTACCAAATCCTCGACGAGTTAGACTTTTTAGTAAGAAGGCTTTTGCATCTTCTGAACATGCTTCTAAATTATTAATGCTACAAAAATTCCCTCCTCCATCTTCGTCCTCTTCATCTTCAGAATCAAGTGAGTGCCCGCTTGAGCGTTTAAATCTAGCGATTTTGTCTTCTAATTCGGCCTTTTTTCCTTTAAAATCATCGGTTAGATTTTCGCGTGCGGTTTCGAGTTTATCTTTGAAATACTTTTGTTCTTCAGATTTTACTCAATTTTCAATGGCATTTGCAAAAGAAAAATTATCAGCAATTTGATCTTCAAGCACAAACATATTAAAGTCAAGTTTTGTTTTTAATTCGTTATTAGTTTCAAAAACAGTGAATCTAATAAATTTATTTTTGTCAAAAATCAAATAATAAACGCTATTTTTATCAAATTGATCAGCTTCTCTATCAATTTTAATAAAATCAAAATTCTTATTTGAAATTTTGATTTTGGTATCTTTTAGCAAATTTATTTTTTCTTCATTAGCATTTTTAACAAATCTTCCGGTGTAAGGGTTGAAAATAAAAGATAATTTGTCAATATTTTCAAGTAAAAATAGTCAATTTTTTGATAAATATGAATGAATTGTAAATCGCGAATTTTCGCGTGTTTCGGTGTATTGATCTTTGAAAAATCTAAAATATGGTCTTGAAAAAATGAGAGAATATTTTAATTCGCTAGTTAATTTTGGCAAATTTAGATTAATTTGGTTTGAAATATAGTCATCTTTTTGAAGTTCGTTATTAGAAAAAACTGAATTAACAAATTCCTGGAATTTAAGATTTGTGAGCAATGATTTATTCTCAGGCTTTGGTTGAGATTCGTAAAAATTATAAATTCCGCTGCAAGAAATAAACAAAAAAGACGTTGGCAGTGTAGCTAAAATCAGTAATTTTTTCTTTAACATTATTTAGTAGTCCCCGTGTTTAGTATATATTTTTGGTACATTTTTTGCAAATTTTCAGTTTTTTGACCACAGTAGTAAATTTGTCCTTTATTTATTAGTGTTAAACTATCAATTAAAGAATCAATTTCTTGCAAATTATGGCTTGAAAGGAAAATTGTTTTTCCTTGCTTGTGTAAAATTCTAATAATCGCTAAAAATTCACTTCGCGCTGAAGGGTCTAAGTTTGAAAAAGGCTCGTCAAATATTATTAGTTCTGGATCATGAATCAAAGACTGAACAAGCATAATTTTTCTTTTTTGACCTGAAGAAAAGTTAAATGGTTTTAATTTTGCTAAATCTTCAATTTTTAACAGTTTTAAATAATAATCAATTTTTTGCTTTACTAACTTAGAGTTCATTTTTGACATTAGTCCAAATTCATACAAAAATTCGTATGAATTTAGTTCAGGCGGAAAAATTGAATTTTCGGGAACATAACCAATAAATTTTTTTGCTTGTGGCAGTTTATTTGAAAAATTATTAATAAGAATTGTTCCTGAAAAATTCTGGTATGCATCGACAATACACTTAATAACAGTTGTTTTTCCCGCTCCGTTTTCACCAATAAAGGCATGAATTGTGTTTTTTTTAACCTTAAAAGTGACATTTTTTGCCCCTTTTTCGGATTTAGGGTAAATTTTTGTTAAATTTTTAACCTCCAAAACTCAATTTGACATTATTTATAATCCTTTCTAGTATAAATTCGAAAGATAAAATAAACTAAAACTATTGAAATAAATGCTCAAATCAGCGGGTAAAAATTTTTAATTACAACGTGATGATTAGATTTTATTTCCATAATTTGTAAAACTGGTTGGAATAAAAAGTTGTTGCTTTTTGCTAGATTAAATCTTTTGATTACTTTGTTATCAACTAGTCTTTGTTCGGCGCTAAATGATGAAAATCCGCCGATTTGATAATTTTGTTGGTCAATTTTGACAAAAAATGGTGCTGGATCAAAATTATTTTTGTCATTTTTTAATAAATTATTAAGAACAAAGCTATTTTGTTTATTAAAATAAAGTCAATAAATGAGTGAGGTAGCCAAATATATTTTTTTCTGAACTTGGTTTTCAATTTGGCTTATGTCCGGATTTTTCGCAAGGACAACAGTTTGTTCATCAACTAAATCTAAAAGTTCTTTATCAGTTGAAATTGCAGCAGAAATTTTTTCAAGAATATCTTTTTGGGTATTTTCTTCTGTAAAGCTTTCAAAAAATGCGCGTGCGTATTTGCTAAAAACCTCAGATGAAACAACTTGTTTTATTAAATTTCACTTTAATTTACCAACAAGATCAGATGTTAGCCCGAAAGTTTGGGAGTCTTGTGGAAGCGTTTTATCAAAATTGGAAGCATCTTCATTAGCATAAATTATTTCTCGATTTTCCAGATCTTCAAAATGTGAATCATTTTTAAGAGCCCCAGGAACTAAAATTACTTCTTGGTTATTTGAAAGTTTGTATCTTTGAAGACTTGGGACTGTTGAGAGAAGATAATTTTTTTCTTTGGATTCTAAATTGTTTGCATAAATGTAATTTTTAAGAAAACTATCCTGATTTCCGGCAGCATTTTCGATTGCATCACGATCTTTTGGTTCAAAAATATTAATTAATTGATAAGGAATTAATAAATAAGAAGCCACTTGCCAGATTTGGGCTGCAGCTGAAGAATCATTTCATGCTTGTTGAATATAATTTATTTGTCGATCGGTAAAATTAGGGTTGTCAACTTGTTTTGGAATTATAAAAAAACGGTCTTGCTTGTCATTTAAGTAAAATTTTTCAACATCAGCAATTGTTTTTGAATCATAGCCATTATGTTCTAAATTGAGAATTTCAGCAAATCTATTAATGCTTGAGGTTGAATTAAAAGCTGTTGTTGAGCCAATTAAAATAAAAGGCGCAAATGAAAAAATAGCGATAGCAAGCGATGATTTCGAACTAAATTTGTGGCTAACAATTACTGTGATTCCGCCAAAAATAGTAAATGAGAAAAATGGTGATAAAAAACCAAATAATAAAGGTGTATTAACTTGGTCAAAAAATGAATAATTAATTAAATAAAATCCTATTAATAAAAAATCAATAAAAACTGACCAAATAAGTCCAAAAAATGTTAAAAACAAGATTTTTGTCGCAATAAAATAGTGACGAGAATATGGTTTTGTGAAAGTTATTATATCAAGACTTTGAGTTGCTAAATCTTTAAAAATAGATAAAAACATATAGGATGATATAATTATTGTCAGTGAAAGATTTATAAAAAGGGTAATAAATGAAAAAAGACTAAAATTTGTCTCAGTTGCGTAAAATTTTGTAATTAAGGACAACATTACTGTTGTTAAAAAAGAAAGAATAATAAAAACATATACTGCTTTCTTTTTAAAACCTAATTTCAATAAAAATTTAAAATATTGATTTGATCTAAAAATGTTTGTTCTGACTTGTAGCAAAACGAACCTCTTCTACTTTTCTACTAATTTATAGTATAATAAAATAGTGAAAATTTAAAATTAGAGTCTAAGCTCGACTGTGTTAAATACTAAGTAATTATACCACAAACTGTTAAAAAATATTTTTTACAAAAGGATAAAATATGATTATAGGACTTATCGGAGTGACAAACACTAGCATAAATTTAATTTATAACTTAATTTTGGCAAAAACAGATGTTGATTTTTTGCTAATTGACGAAAATTTTATAAAAACAAACCAAATTATTAAGGAATTAAATCTAATAATCAAACAAGGCGGATACAAAAATAAAGTATTTTTGGAAGATTATAACTCCCTAGAAAAAGCAAATATTTTGATAATTGATCCAGCCCAAAATTTAGTTCCTGGAATGAGTCTAGTTGATCTTGCACTTGAAAATTCAGAAAAAATTTATAAAATTGGTTATTTAGTTCGACACTCTAGTTTTAACGGAATTGCTTTTGTCTTAGGTTATAACAATTCAATTTTATGTAAAATTTTTAGTTTTGCTAGCGGACTTATTGGCAAAAAAGTATTTGGAATTGGACCTAATTTAGAAAACATGCATGCAAATTTGTTTATTAATGATTTAAATTTAAATATTGTAAAAGATAATGAATTTTTAGTATTAGGCGATCATGGTCATTCATTTTTGCTTGATTCAAACATTGAAAAAAATGAGACTACCATTGATAAAATCAGCAAAATTGATGATTATGTGACCCAAACAAACAACGAAATACTCGAAAATTTAATCAGAAAGACGCCACACAGTCGAGTTTTAGGACTAATTTTGTCCAAAATTTTGCTTGATATTTTAAATCAGAGACAAAACTTTCACCTTTTAAATTGTTGAGTTGAGTCTTTTTATAATATTAGGGATGATTTTTTTTCTCTGCCTGTAAAAATCGATATTTTTGGACAAGTTAAAGCAAAAGATATCAAATTAACTCAAGCAGATCGTGAAAAATTAGTTAAATTTATTTGGGAAAAAAATAAACTTTTAGACTTAACTAATAAATTTTTGAGTCAATAAGATTTATTTATTTGTATTTTAGGCAAAATATTTTATAATTTAATTAATTTTTTTAAAATCGGAGGTCTATAATGTCAAAATTTCGCTCATATAAATTTAAAGGAATTGGTGCTTCTAGCGGAATATCGATAGCAAAAGTTTTTAAACTTACAGAACAAAAAATTGAAATTAGTGATGCAAAAATAACAGATATTGATGCTGAAATCAAAATTTTTCAAGACGGAGTGCGAAAATCTGTCGAACAAATTGAAAAAATTAAAAAATTAGCAACTAAACTTAATCAAGATGAACTTGAAATTCTTGATGCTCATATTTTAATTGCAACTGATCCGGTTTTGGAAGATGATACAATAAATATGATAAAAAGTGGATATTCAGCTGCATATTCCTTAAAAGAAACAGCCAAAAATCATACTAATTTTTTACTTGAAACTGGTGATGAATATTTAATGGGTAGAGCGGTTGATATTAAAGATGCTTCACAAAGAATAATAAAAAACATCCTAAATTTGGAAATAATTGATCTTAGCGCGATTGATGAAGATGTAATTATTGTTGCTGATGATTTAAAACCTTCTGATACTGCTCAATTAAATGAATATGTTAAAGGTTTTGCCACAAATATTGGTTCAAAAACATCTCACTCTGCAATAATGGCTCGAAGTCTGGAAATTCCGGCAATTTTAGGTATTGGCGATATCCTTGAAAAGGCTGAAGCTGGTGATATTTTAGCAATTAACGGTGATCTTGGGCAAGGAATTCTTAACCCAAGTGAAACTGAAATTAAAGAATTTGAAATTTTAAAACAAGAATACGAAAATGAAAAAGCAAAACTTCAAGACTATTTAAATAAAGAATCAAAAAGTGCTGACGGAAAAAAAGTTGTAATTGCTGCAAATATTGGCTCAGTTGATGATTCATATGCTGCCAAAAAAGTAAATGCTGATGAAATTGGTCTTTTCCGCTCTGAATTTTTATATATGGATAACCAAAATTGGCCAACTGAAGATGAGCAGTTTTTTAGCTATAAAGCCGTACTTGAAACTCAAAATCCTAAAAAAGTTGTTGTCAGAACGCTTGATATTGGTGGCGATAAAACCTTAAAATACTTTGATTTTGCAAAAGAAATGAATCCTTTTTTAGGATATCGGGCAATTCGATTGTCACTTGACAAAACCGATATTTTTAAAACTCAACTTCGGGCATTAGTTCGGGCATCTGAATTTGGAAATTTAGCAATTATGTTTCCAATGGTTGCAACTCTTGATGAATTTTTTGCCGCAAAAGCAATTTTTGAGCAAGTTTATCAAGAAGTTAGTCAAGAAAATCCAAAAGTTGCAAAACGTGAAGACATTAAAATTGGTATTATGATTGAAATTCCAATTTCAGCAATTCATGCTGATCAATTTGCAAAATATGTTGACTTTTTCTCAATTGGAACTAACGATTTAATCCAATATTCCTTTGCCGCTGATAGAATGAATGAAAAAGTTGCCTATTTATACCAAACTTTAAACCCTGGACTTTTAAAATTAATCAAAATGGCAATTGATGCAGCTCATAAACACGGAAAATGAATTGGAATGTGCGGTGAAATGGCTGGTGATATCAATGCTGTTCCACTTTTATTAGGTCTTGGTCTTGATGAATTTTCAGTTTCAACAAGTAGTGTTTTAAAAGTAAAGAAACTAATTTCTGACCTAAATTACGAACAAATGGTAAAAATTGCAAATGAAGCCTTGCAATTTGATACCGAAGGTGAAGTAGTAAAATATCTTGAATCTTTAAATTTAATAAGACATAAATAATTTCCAATATTATTCAATTAAAATAAAAAGGTGAAATTTCACCTTTTTATTTTAATTTTAAAAAAATTTTTTGTCTTATCTTATGTACTACAAAAAATTAATCAAGAGAATCTTCAATAATTTCTTTTTCTGAGTTTGAAATAAATGATCTAAGCATAATAAGATAAATTATATTAATGAAAGGAATAAAAATTGCAACAATAGAAAGTACGAAAATTCGCTTAAACTTTGAAATAAAGTGAGCGTTTTTTAGGTTCATTCGTGCTGGTAGATCTTTTAATTTAAAAGGGGAAATAATTAATAAAATTCAGAAAGCAAATGATAATATAACCCAAAAAATAAGCATTACAGCTGTAGCCGAGACTGATCCTAAAAGTGTTGAAACTGCTTTTTCAATATTTTTTTGGTCGGTGCTGGCCTGACCTACAGCACCAAAAAATCCAGCAATAAATACAATAAGTGTTATAAGACCTAAAGCAAATTTAACTATACGAATAATTAATAATATTTTTGCTCATGATTTAGTTGATCTTAATAATTGAGCGGCATCATTTTGATAAGCCATCAATATCCTCCTGGAAAAATTGTATATTTTATATGAAATTTTATACTAAAAAATTTATTTTGCACTATAATCATACAAGAAATTATTCTAATTATGAAAAATAATGTACAAATAAATAATTATATAAATTATATTATAAAATGAATTCGGCAAGAAGTAAAAAAGCAAATAAAAAAGGTGTGATTTTTGGCATTTCTGGCGGGATTGACTCTGTACTTGTTTCATTTTTATGAAAAAAAGCTTTCGCTAATTCGCGCTTAGGTCTTATTATACCTATTCGTTATATGAGCAGCGACAAAACTGATATTGACCAATTAGTCAAAAAATTTGAAATTTCCACTAAGGAAATTAACTTAAGTTCAACTTTACAAAACTTAAAAAACTTGTTTATTCTTAAAAAACCAACTAGCAAAAATCATAAAAAAAATACAACTACTATTTAAACTCAATACAAATAGAAAACTCGTTTTTATTTGCGTCGAGCCTAAAAAAACATATGAAGTTTTGAAAGAACAATAATTAAAAGCCCTAAATTTGAAGATTTCTAAACGGTTAAATTTAAGGCATTCCATCATATTTAAAAATATAATGGATAATTCGCATTTTCTGATTTTTTTATGCCAAAAACATAATTAATTCCTCCTTAATTCAATATCAAATTTATTAATTATTCTTAAGTGAGTCTAATTATAACCTAATTTTATTTTTGACCAAGCATTTTTTTTTTTTTTTTACAAAAGCTTATTTTAAAATAATAAAAATTAAGATTTTAGCTAAAAAATCACAGATTTACGGGTATTTTTGAATATTTTTATTCACTAAAATGTCAATTTTTGCCAACAAACTGCCAAACCAAGGAGACATTTTTGTTCTACAGTTTCAATTTATAACCTAATAAAATATAGACAAAACAAGACTATTTCAGTTAAAATTTTAGTATTTTTTTGTTTTGATTAGTCAGAATAAAATTCAGACAGGCTAACTAACCTGTCTGAATTTCTAATATTAATTTAACTTTAGATAGTTCTAGAAAACAAGTTATTTTAAATTTACTTATTTTCTAAAAATTTTAAAACTTTTTCAAATAAATAATCAACATTGAAACCTTTTAATTCATAAACAATGTCTCCAGGAGCTGACTCGCCAAAGCCACTAGCAAAATGTCCAGAAAATTTTTGGACAGTTGCTAATTTAAATCATAAAGGATCATTTGAAGCCTCAAGGGCAAAAATAGGCAACTTTTCTAATTCCAATTTTTTAATTAACAGTGGATTTTCAACTAAATTTTGTAAAATTGGAACTGAAATCAAATTAGCAAAAATTTGACTTTGGGCTAATTTATCAATTAGTTTTTTGGCCAGCTGAACCTCTGAGCCAGAAGCGAGTATATTTATTTTAGCTGATTCAGTTTTGTAAATATAGTAAGCTGAGTCAATTTTTTCAAGATTTTTGTTGACCGATTCCAAAGGTTGTCGTGTTGTAATAATTGCAACTGGCTTTGTTTTTGAATTTAGGCCGTAGTTAAAGGCAAAAATTGTTTCAAATTCATCACAAGGCCTGATTACTAAAAAATTTGGAATTGATCTTAGCATTGCCAGTTGCTCAACAGGTTGATGGGTTGGCCCGTCGCCGCCGACTTGATATGAATCATGCGAAAAAATGTAAATTGGCGACAGATTCATTAAGGCTGCAAGACGCAGTGCGGCTTTTGCATAGTCACTAAAAACTAAAAAAGTCGAACAAATTGTATAAAAATTAGCATAAAGTGAAATTCCGTTGTTAATTGCCACCATTGCAAACTCACGAATTCCGTAGTCAATTAGTTTTTGGCCGCTAAATTTAGTTTTAGTTGCAACTCCAAGATCAGCAGATCCACCTAAAATAAGTAAGTCAGTGTTGTCAATTTTTTGGATAATTTGCTCAACATAATCGCGAATTGCTAAGTTATTTTTAGCAAAAGTCAATCATTCTAAATTAAAAAGTTCTTTGTTTTTAAGGAAGTTTTCAAATCGTTGGCCAAGAAGTGGATATTTTTGCTTGTAAAGTGTAAAATTTTTTTCTCAGTCTAAATATTTTTGATTTTTTGGCTCTAATAAATCAGCCCCTATTTCATAGGCTTTTTGGTCGTAGTCAAAAGGCTCTAAATTTTCTAGTCCCAAATTAGCCTTAAATTCATAGGTTTTTTTAGCACTGACTGAACCATGATGCCCTTTGGTTGAATTAGCAAATTCTGTTCCAAAGGCAATAATAGTTGGAACTTGAATATAAACAGGTCTGTCAGATTTTCTTGCTTTTTCAAGGGCAAAATTGATATTTTCAAGCTTATTATCTTTTAAAATAATTGCATCAAAGCCAATTGATTTAAAAAAACTAGCAAAATCAAGATTATTAACTTGACTAGATTTTGTATCAATTTGAATGTTGTTAAAATCGTGGACAATTATTAATTTTGACAGTTTATTTGTGCCGGCAAAAGCTAGAGCTTCTAAGGCAACACCTTCTTGAAAATCGCCGTCGCCACATAAGACATAAGTAAAATGGTCAATAATTTTTAAGTCATCTTGATTGAATTTTTCTGACAGTCTTGTTTCAGCAAGAGCCATTCCGACAGCCATTGCTACTCCTTGGCCAAGCGGACCAGTTGAGGCATCGATATATTCTAATTTGTCAACCTCAGGGTGCGACGGTGTTTTTGAATTTAGTTGTTTATGATTTTTAATATCTTCAAGCGAAATCAAGCCCATTAAATGATACAGAGAATAAAGTCCCATCGAACCATGGCCGGCTGATAAAACAAAGCGATCGCGATTAATTCACTTTTGATTTAATGGAGTAAAATTTAAATTTTGACCAACCAGGCTATAAAAAATTTCGCTTGCTCCAAGGGCCATACCAATGTGACCACCGCCAGCATTATTAATTGAATCAAGGGCGACTGCCCGCATTGTTGCCAAAAAAAGCTTTTCTTTAGGCAGTTTTTGCTCGTTTTCCATGGTATTTTTTAATAACTCCGTCGATAATAAAAATTAAATAAACTAAAATGCTAAAGCCTAAAATTACATATTTTCCAACTTTGGGAATAAAGCCAAGAATTCCGGGAATATAGCCAATAAAATAGTCTGTATCGCCTCAGTTTAGACTAATTAAGAATTGTTTTGTGGCTCCGCCAGCGGTAATTAAATCACCAAGTGAGTTATTCTCAAGCGGTGTTCAGTTTCCAAGGGCAAAAAATACCGGAATAAATGTAATAATCAGTCCGCCAACAAAAGGTCCGATAATAGCGCCCCAGATTCCACCTTTTACGTTGCCAAAGACACCTGAAGTTGCCCCTAAAAAGAAATGTGGAACTAGTCCTGGAAGAATTACAGCCGGAATTAGTGCTCCATAGCCAAGTCCTAATGTAATAAAAAGTCCAATTATTCCTGCTAAAAAAGAGGAAATAAAGCCAATAATAATTGCATTTGGCGCATAGGGAAAAACTACCGGACAGTCAACAGCGACTTTTGCATTTTTAATCAATTTATCAGAAAAACCTTTAAACATCGGCACTAATTCGCCAACAAATAGCCTAACTCCGGCAAGAATAATTTCAACTCCGGCAGTAAAAGTAAAAGCCGAAATTATCATTGTTACAACTCAGTTTCTTGATGATAAAATTTCAATTACATTAGCATCGGCGACCTTGTCAAACCTGCCTAATTCATAAAGAAGTCCCGCTGGTAAAAAGGCAAAAATGTAAAAAAGAAAAACAGTTAGAGATATTGAAACTAAGGTGTTTCGAAAAAAATAAAGTGACTGAGGAAATTTAATTTCTTCTGTTGAAAGCAGACTTTTTTTGGAAATTTTAGCAATTGACTCGCCAATTAGACCAGAAAGAGCATAGCCAAATCCGCCGGTGTGGCCGAGGGCAATTTCGTTTGTTCCGGTAATTTGGCGCATATATCTTTGTTGGGCAGCAGGCGAGATTACCATATAAAGGGCTAAAATACTTGCTCCGGCAATTAGTGCCATTGCAAAATCTCCTGAACTATTTTGGAAATCAAAGCCAGAAGTGTACATAACAGCGGCTAGCATTAAAGAAGAATAATAAAGAACATGACCAGAAAGATAGACATATTTTAGTCTTGAAAAAGTTGCAAGAATAATATTTAAAAGCATCGCAATTACCATAATTAGCGATCCTAAAGTTGCAATACTTGGCAAACTCTGGGCGAGGGCGCCGGCAAAAGCGTCATTATTGGGAATAACACCGCTTAGATTATAAACTCTTTGAAAAAGTGGTTGAAATGAATTGAGCGAGCTAACTAAAACACCAGCACCACCACCTAAAATAATAAAGCCAACACTAACTTTAAAAGAACTAACAATAATTTGTGAGACTTTTTTGCGCATTGCAACAGCACCAATTAGGGTAAAAAGTCCAACAAGTAGAGCTGGTGTGCCGACAAAGTCTTTTAGAAAACCTAAAAGTCAAAGACCGAAATTCATCAGTTATCCTTTCATATTAGTTTAGTTTTAAGGCTATTTTTAGTTTGGATTCAAGCTCTTCTTTTGATAAAATGTTAGTTAAAATTACCATTTTTTCCTTATCAAAATCTAAACTTGGGGCAACATCAGCACCAATAACTACTAAATCAACCCCGCGGGAATTAAAACTGGAAATATTAGTGTGTTCAACTGAGTCATAATTGACATTTAATTTATCAAGCACAAATTTTACGTTCATTTCTAATAATAAAGATGAACCTAGTCCTGAACCACAAACGCATTTAATGTTCATTTTTTATACCTCGGTATTTATTTATAATTTGATAAAATTCTTTAATTGTTCTAGAAGCATAAATTTCTTTTTTGAAATCTGGATTACCAAAAAAGAGGCCAAATTCTTGAATTAAGCCAATATGATCATCAGAATTTGGCGCAGACAAAGTAATAATAATTTTTGCTTTTTTATCTTTTTGATTATTAAAAGTGATCATTTGATCTAAAACTAAAATTGAAGTTCCAACTTCTAGACAATAATCGCCAACTGGCGCATGCAAAAGTGCGACACCTTCTTCAAGTACATAATAGGCACCGTATTTTGCTGTTTGTTCCATGATTGCTTTTTCAAGATCGTAAGTTGCTTTTTTATTTTCAACTAAGATCCTTACACCCTCATGAACTGCTTGTCTTCAGTTTGTTATTTTGCAAAATTTAGTCATTTTTTCATTAAAAAGTTCCATTTTTTCCTCCTGTATTAATAAAAGCGAGTGTCATAAACAATGTAAGCGCAAGTAAAAGGACGCCAATAAAGGCAAAAAAGACGATTCACCCTGCTTTTGTTGATGTTTTTGTTTGAATTTCTTTTGGTTTTGGCATTGATTTGATGTAAAAAAATTTATTTGGATTGTTCTTTAAAATAATTGCTTCATTTTTGGACTTTTGCAGTAATTTTTCCAGTTCAATTTCACTTTTGTTTTCAATCTGGCTCATTTCAAAGTCATATAATTCAACAAGTTGTTTTTTCAATTCTTTTTTTCTCATTTATTTCCCCAATGCGTTAAATTTGTTAATAAAATTCTGTAATAAAAACGGATAAAACAAAAAATACTTCTTCAAAAATGCTAGTTTTTTGTATTTAAAATATGAATTGGCAACTTTAAATTCGTCCTTTTCTAATTTTGTCAGTAAAATTTGCCTTGATTGTTTATAGGATTGTGAATAAATTTTTCGATTTAGAAAAAAATCAAAAAATATCACAAAAACAGTTAAAATCAAAAAACACAAACTAACTATTAAATAGTTTAAAAATGCAAATAAAAAACTAAAATGAAAACTTATAAGAAAACTGGAAAAAAGAAACATATCAATTTGCAATGATTTTTTGCTCTTTAGGAGATAAAAATTATAGAAATAAAGCAAATTAACTACGCCATAAATGTTATTTTCTAAATAAAAGTTAGGGATTTTGATTATTTTTTGGCTGATTCAAATAGGCTTTAAGAAAAAATCTTTAATCAGTAAAATTATGAATTTTTGCTGATATTTATTAATAAAGTCTTGTTTTATCGTTTCAAGATCGAGTTTAATTGGAATTTTTAGCTTAGAATATTTAATTTTTAGATTAACTCTGTAGATAAAAAAGATAAAAAGTTGAACAAGGAAAAAAATAATTCAAGCAGCTAAAATGTATCAAGACAGATTTTTAAGCATTTTTCTCCTTGTTAAACTTGTTAATTGAGCTAAAATAATCAATTATTTTTTTGGGAACATAAATTTTTTGATTATTTTGTCTTAGTTTTTTTATAATATCGCCTTGGCTTCAAATTTCAAATCTAGTTTTGTTGTCAATTTGACTAAAATCAATTCGATCATCAACTAAAATGACAATTTTTGAGTTAGAAAATTTCTTATCAAGAAATTTAAAAAGTGACTCAAATTGGCTTTTGGAAAAGTAATTTTGCTTTAAAATCTTACCTTTTTTCAAAAAACTAATGTTTTCATCAATTATTATTTTATCAATACCCACTTGATAATTGATAATATTAGAAACGAAAAAAAGGTTTGATTCATTGACTATAAGACCAGGTAAAACTGAATAATTTAGTTTTGAAAAACGATTTTTTAAGAGCAAATTTGTCATAACTTTTACATCTGCAGAGGCATTTATAATTTCTAGAGCATCAATTGTGAATTTTTCTACCGAAATTAGTTTTTGTTGCGATATTTTTTCTGGGGTTTTTTCAAATAATCTTTTGAAAATGAAAAAAATCAAAATAAGAAACAGCAACCCAACCGTTGAATACAAAACAATATTAATTAAGGGCATTTTTTTGATTTCCTCAAAGTCTAGAGAATTCAGAAAAATTTGCATATGAAAAAATTATGCTACCGCCAATTGCGACATCAACTTTTCATTTTTCAAGCTCAGCTCAATTTTCCTTGCGCAATCCACCGTCAGTGTAAATTTTAATTTCTTTATTTATCAAGCGAATTTGCTCAATTTTTAAAAGAAGTTGCTGATTTAAAGGCTCGCCAACTCCGCCAATTTTATCTATTGTCATTAATAAAATGACGTTTGAACAAGAAATTATTTCACTAAAGTCTTCAATTTTTTGACTGGCTTGAATCATTAAGCCAAAATTTATACTAGAATAAGACTTATTTAATCTTTCAAAATCAGTTTTTGAAACTTGTTCAGCAGGTAAAAAAATTGTTTTAAAACCTATTTCAACTAATTTTTCAACTTTTTCAAGTGAATTTTTGCACATTAAATGTGCATCAAATTCAATATTAGGGAATAACTTTATTAAGTAATTTGCAATTTGGTAGTTTAGTCCAAAATTTGGGGCATAAATTTGATCAACAAAATCAATATGGGCGTATTTTAGGCCGTTATTCTGCAATTTTGTTAAAATTTTAATTACTTTAAAAATGTTAAGTGCGCTAATGCTTTGTGAGTATTCCACATTAAACCCCGTTCACGATTTTTGTAGTTAATTAAATTCTACTTTTTTTTTTTTTTTTGCAAGCATTTTTAAAATTTTTTTCATTCTAACCGTAAAAAATTAAAAAATCGTTTGTTTTCTACAAAAAACAGGAAATAACGTTTAAATTAGTATACTAATTTCTGGCACTTTGAAAAAAGGTGCGACAAAATCAAACAATACAAATTTACGGTGAAAATAAAGGGGTTATAATACAAAAATAGCTAGTAAAAATAAGGATTTTTTTAACTTTTATATTTGTACAATTCTTATATTTCTATGTTACAATTATGTATAATTAGTTAAATTTTTTTGGGGGGAAATTATGAAGCAATTTCTTTTACTAAAAAAAGTTAGTTCTAGTTTAGTTTTCCTATCATTATCACCAATAGTTATTATCACGGCTTGTAAAAGTGAAGTGGATAAAAAACCTGATACTTCTAAGAATGAAAATTCTAAGAGTGATTCTGGGAGCGATACTTCTAAGAATGATCCTAAAAACGATACTTCTAAGAGTGAAGATTCTAAAAAAGATCCTAAAAATGAAGCTAAAATTGATGCGGATAGTCAAGAACCAATTATTCCAAGCCAGGAAAATAATTCAAATCTAGAAAACACAGAACAAAATATTAATGTTTCTTCTATTTTTGAGGATAAAACCTTTTTAGAAAACAAGCAAGCTGAAATTGATAATGTTTCTTTAAAAATAGATGGGTCAAAAATTGAATTTAAAAATATAAATTCTGCAAATTTATACCATTTTAACAGCCAAGAAAAATATGTAAAGCTACTTTCAGTTGATAATTTAGACTCTGATTTAAGCAACTATAAAATCAAATTAGATTCAGAAGATTTGCAAAAAAATGTCTGATTGAATGTAAAATCTGTTGAAGATCAAGGCAATTATTATAAATTTGTTGGTGAATTTAGCCAAAATTTCATAAATATTTTAAATAACGGTACTGTTAGTTCTACTTTTGATATTTATATTCCTAAAACCAAAAATCAATTAGGGGCAATCACGAGTTTTGAACAATTAATTAGTCAAATTCGTGCAAATCCCTCTGGACATTTTAAGTTAGCAAATGATATTTCTGCTGAAAGTACAGAAATAGGCCAGATTTCTACATCATATTTAGAAAATGTTTATTTTTCTGGAAGTCTAGAAAGTCTTGAAGGTAAAAATTTTACTATTTATGATTTAAAAAAGCCGCTTTTTGACAATTTAAATAACGCCACAATCCAAAATATTAATTTTAAAAATCTCAAAGTCAAGTCAATAAATAATTCCCAATTTGCAGTTGGAGCAATTGCAAATTCTGTATCGGGTTCAACAATTAATAACGTTCATCTTTTTGGCGATGTTAAAGGTCGGAAAATCGTAGGCGGAATTGTCGGTGTGCTTGATAATAATTCTATTATTAAAAACTCAAGTTTTCATGGAAATATTTATTCTTCCCAATCTGCCGGCGGTCTTAGCGGAATAATAACAAGAGGAAGTTCAATTGAGAATTCTTATGCAAATATAAACATCACCTCTAAATTAATCAATTCTGATAAAATTGGCGGAATTGTTGCTGAATTAGGAGAAAATTCATCATTAAAAAACATTGTAATTGAGGGAAATGTTTTAAATAGTGGTCTTGATGAATTTGCTAATTCTGGCGGGCTAATTGGTTTGGTTTCGACAAACGGAACTCAAGACTCTCCTGATACCGGAAGTGTTGAAAATATTTATGCAAAGATAAATTTTTTCAATGCAAAGCCAATTTTTGGTAACTTTTATAAATCAAGTTTTTTTGACTATGAAAAGTCGTTTAAAAATATAAACTTTGTTAATAATGCTGATAATGAAAGTTTTCCTTGACTCAATATAGTTGATGAAAACACTTTTAATGAAAGAGCAAAAAAATGGAAAAATTTAAATAATGAAAATATTAAGCTAAAAACTCTAAATTTTTCCTATTTAAAAGGATATCAGTCTGATTTTAGCACTGCTTATGCAAATTTTGCAAAACTTTTACCATTTTATGATCGTTATACAATTATGAATTATGCACATAAAGTGGCTAAAAATTCTAAACTTTACAGCAAAAATTTGCTTGGATTTGAATTTTATGAAAATGAAAATTTAGTAAAAAATCTTGCCCGTGAAAAAACAAAAGTAAACAAACTAAGAATTTATTTTGGCGATGGCCAAACAGAAGATTTTAAAATAGACAGTTTTAGCCAAAATACTGCCGGAATAACTGACTTTTCTTTTAAAAATAACGGGACTGAATTTATTGTTCATCCAAATATTTTAATTTCTGAGAAGAAAAATCAATTAGTTTCTGGTTTAATAAATCTTTTAAAAACTACTGATTTATCTGATAATTCAATTTTTGATACTCAAAATAATTTTGTTGATAACAGTCCAATAAAAGAACAACTTTTTATTGACCAACATGAGACTGAAGTTAAAAATGACTTGGAAAATATAATTAATTCAGTTTCAAATAATATTGATATTTTTGATCTAAGTGACACTAAATTTACTGAATTTTATAAAAAAGAATTAGAAAAAGAGAAAAATTCTATCTATATTGGTTTAAATTATTTGTACCGTTGATACTCAATTTCGGATTTTAAAGATAAATTATTGTTCTCACTAGGAATTTACGGAAAATCAAATGATAGTCTATCTTTGTTAAAAGACATTGGAAAATTGGACTTTATTAATCTAAAAGCTAACAAAACTGCAAATGGTTATCATGATGCTTTTTCAAAATATTTAAAACCAAAATCAGTTGGCGATTTTATTGAATATAACTATAATTTATTTAAGCAAAAAGACCAAACACCCGACAAATATTTTGATTCACTGACAAAAGCTTATATTACAAAAGTTGAAAGTAAATCCGATACATCAGTAAATAAGCCAATGATCGAAAGATTCAAACAAGAAGAACAAGCTAATAAACTTTTGCCACTTTTGACTGTAAAAGACCAAAATACTCTTTGATTCATTTTTACAACAAATAGCAATATTTCAGGACTATTTTCCAAATATTTTTCTTCAAGTGAATCATTAAAACCACAAATCAGAGAATTTGCTGAGGCGGCTCAAGGTTACTATGATGTTTTATACCGAATTTTAAATGAAAAATCAAAAAAAACTATGCAAAATCATATAGTTGATGTTTATGATACTTTTGGTCCAAAAAATGAACCTGGCGTTAAAGCTTATTCTTTGCCTGTTGGTCATTGATTATCATTAAGAGATAAGAATTATGCTGCTTTTGTTCCGGGTGAAAATAAAAAACTTATGTATTTTGATGGCACAAAAATATTAACAAAATACGCAAAATCGATATTTTCACATGAAAGTACTCATACTTTTGATAATGATATTTTGCTTGACGGATATGGAAAACGATTTGGTCATCGGGCTGAATCTTTTGCGCGAGGAATGTTTCAGGCACCTTACAGTGACGAACCTGGAGATTTAGCCTTTAATTTTATTGAAAAATACGGAGGTGATCAGCAACTAGTCCGTAATTCAAGTCCAGAAAGATTTAGCAATTTAGCTGATTTGGAAAAATACTATAAAAATCTTTTTGATATAATTTATCTTTTAGATTTAGCACAAGCCGAGGCAATAATTGCCAAAAAGCCTTCAGACACTAGTGATTATAGAAAAATCCAACTCGGAAGTGGTGGTTTTACAAAAAATGATATTTTATCTTGAGTTGGAAGTTCTGAATTTAATTCGATAAATTCAATTGACGATTTAGTTGACAAAAATATTGTTGGGGCGAATGTTGGAGGAGACTCAGTCAGATCATTTGGACATAATGATTACTATACAGTAAATTTCTTTAGACCATATTTTGGAATACTTGAAAATACAGAAGGAGTCTCAGGTGGACTAAATTTTAGAAGAGTTGCTTTTGAACTTCTTGCTGAAAAAGGCTATTATGACGGGATGATTCCTTATATTTCTGCCAAATCAAATAAACAAACTGATGTGCCAGAAGGAGTTGTCAAAGGTAGTGATACTCATGTTTTAAAAATGATTTTCGGTGATAAATACAAATCTTTTAGCGATTTTAAAAAAGATATGTACAAACAAAGAAAGGATAAACTCAATAAATTAAAGCCATTTAGTTTTGATTTTAATAGTAAAAAGTATGAAATAAAATCTTTTGAAGACTTAAAAAAGGTTTTCATTGATAATTTTGATTTTATAACTACAATAAGAGTTATTATTCATGTTGAAATGAATAAGAAAACTAATGAGTATCGTCAATCAATATTTGATGAATAATTAGAAATATTAAAGTAAGACTGATTTATTTTAAATTTGCATTGCAAATTAAAATATTTTTAATAAATTATTCCCGAGTTTCCCAGTTTGATGAGATAATCTTAAAAAGTGTCTGGTTTTTCGCCCTTTTTTAACTTAAAAAGTAAAATTATTAATTTTTAAACTACTTTTTTAGTTCAAAACACTGACAAAAACCATAAAAAATACAACTACTATTCAAACTCAATGCAAATAGGAAACTCGTTTTTACTTACATTGAGCCTAAAAAAATATATGAAGTTTTGAAAGAACAATAATTAAAAGCCATAAATTTATAGATTTCTAAACAGGTAAATTTAAGGCATTCCATCATATTTAAAAATATAATGGAAAATTTGCATTATCTTATTTTAATACGACAAAAACATAACTTATTACCCCTTAATTCAATATCAAAATTTATTAATCATTCTTAAGTGATGCTAATTATAGCATAACTTTATTTTTGACCAAGCATTTTTTTCAAAATCTTAATTTTAAAATAATAAAAATTAAGATTTTAGCGTAAAAAAACCCGGATTTACGGGTATTTTTCCGTTTTTGCATTCAATAAAAAGTGAATTTTTGCCATTATACTGGCAAGCCGAGAATTAGTAAATAAATTCTTTTATTTTGTTTGTTTGTTTAACTTTTTTAATATAAATTTAAAACTAGTGAAAAAAATCGCGCCAATTAAGTGTCCAAGTTCCCATATTTTTCTCTTTTTTACATTTTCGTTTTCAATTCTGCAACAAATTTTTTTAAATCTTCTTCTTTTCTTTTTAGCCCTTCTTCTGCTTCTTGGACTCATTTTTCAGTTTGTAATCTTAAATTTTGATAGGTAAGTTCATCTCTAATTGTCTCTTGATTTTGGATTTGCTGTTGTTTTTCTTCTAGTTTGGATATTTCTTGCTTAAGTTTATTCTTTAATTTATAAAAATAGAAAAATTGACCTCAATTTTGTGATTCCTGTATTGATTTACGAAATTGGCTAAATGATTCCATATTTATATCCAAATTATTTTTTTCAAACCAGTCAATCATAAATTTAAAATCAGTTGCCAATAATTTTTCAGATAAAATAAAATCAAATCTATCGTTAGACAATCAAGAATTTAATATATCGCGTCATCTGTTATTAACTAGGCAATTATAAATTGTATCGGGTTCAATTGTTGTTGGCACTATTGGGCTTGATAATTTATTATATTCATGAATAATTTCAATTGAATTTAATCCTTTTTGAACAAATTTGTTTTGTCTTATTCATTGAAATAAAGGATTATACACTTTTTCTTTTCAATATTCTCCTCAGGCATCATTCAAAATACCTTTAAATAGATCTAAACTTATTTGGTTCTTTTCCTTGTGCAATTTATCTTTTAATTCTTTTATTTTTTTAGTCTTAAATCTAATGGTTTTATAATCATTATTTAAATGTTGATCACTAGCATATCAAACTTTGGGCTTAGTTATTTTTGTTTTTGAATCATAAGAAACGCTGGAAATTACTATATAAGGTGGTTTGGAAGTCACAAATTCATAAATCTTGTCAAACATTTTTTCAGCCTGACTAAATTCTAATTCTTTTAAGTCAAGTATTTCTGTCTCTGGGTGATTTTTGATTAATTCTTCTAACTGACTATCACCAATGTAAAAAACTCGCGAACAGTCTAGATAAGAATCTTTTGTAAATAAAGTATTAGGTTTGTCTGATTTTGGAATCAAAATTTCACCGTCAAAAGGGTCATTTAACTTACCACTGTCTAAACGGACATCACGTGCTTTAATATAATAGTAATGATCATTTTCGGTATCATGAAAAATAATTACTGGTCTTGCTTTTATTTCTTGGGCTAAACTATCAAAAACAAGACCTTTAAATGGGCTAAATTTTTTTAGTTTAATAAATCTTTATTTGCCATGATTTATTCCTTTAATTCAAATTTATTCTTATTAAAGATAAATTATAGCAAAAAAAGTTAAAATTTGGTAAAATTTTTCTGTTTTTTAAATAATTTTTAATATAAAATAAAGAATGATGATTTATACATCTGAAGAAAAAAACTTTAATTAATGACTTAAGTTCGGATGGTAAAAAACTAGTGAAAAATAGTGCAAATTAAGTGTGTAAGTTCTTGTTTTTCTGCTTTTTACATTTTTATTTTGAATGTTGGAATATCTTTTTTAGATTTTTCTTCTTCTTTTTTCAATCTTTCTTCTTCTCATTCTTGGAGTTGTTTTTCAGCTTGTAATCTTAAAAATTGATAAGTTAATTCATCTCTATATGGCTTTTGATTTTGGGTTTGTTGTCCTTCATCTTCTTGATGTTCTTGTTGTTGTGTTTGGTTTGCTCAAATAAGTAATTCATTTATTTTCTTTTGTTCAATATTTTCTATAAACCTTTCCATATAAATCCAATTAGGAGCGCCTTGCTCATCTATAGGCAATAAAATTTTCATTCGATTAAGTCTTGATAATGTAGCGCCATTACCTCCTCAATTTAGTTTTTTTATTTGGCTTTTAATTAAAGGAATAAGAAACATAGCTATTTTTTTATTAAGTTTCTTGTTACTTAAAATTTGGACATTTTGCCCTGTATAAAAATCATTTTCTTGATAAAAACAAGTTTGTGTATCTAATCCTATTATAATAACATTACCTTTGTCTTTATTATATTTCTTGTTTTGATTACTTGATATAAAAAAATTAATACCATTATCAATTTTGCTTCTTGTTATATATGGTATATTCCCATTCTCTAAATTTAATTTATTTTTATCTATACCACTTTTAGTAGCGTTAATCTGAAAAATACCATCACTACCACCTATAAAAAAATCCTTTCATTTAACATTAGAAAAATTATATGGCAGGCGGCTACTCTCTCTCTCTCTCTCTCTCTCTCTCTCTGCGTGTGTGCGTCTCTCTCTCTCTCTCTCTCTCTCTCTAAAAATTCTATTAATGTACTTTTTATGTGATATTTTCTTTCTTTAATATATCTTTCCATAAAACGAAAGTTAGGTTTTCTATCATTATCTACAGGGAGTAAAATTTTAGTTCTTCTTAATCTTTTAAGGCTAGCTTTATATCCATAAGCAAATTTAGCTATAGCAATTTTTTCGATGCATTTTATTAAAAAAATAGCATTGTTTTCATTTAAAATATGACCTTTTAAAAACAAAATAGAAACATCAGTTGATGCTATAAACTCATAGCTATGATAAAAAGAATAACCAACACTACCATTGCTATTTAATGTTATTGCATTTATATAGCTTTTTTCACTATCTTTTTTTATAGTAAATCCTGATAATGCATTATTTTGATCCTTTGACGATAGTAATGGAAGTGATTTGTTCTTGGTTTCGGATAGCTCTCTTGTTGTTAAATTTTTAGCATTACCTCTAACCACATCAAACAAATCATCTATCAAAAACTCACATCATTCTACATCACTTAGATGATACTTATACATAGTTTTCACCATCTTTTGCTATTTTCAAGGCTTGTTTTTTCTCTTGTTTGATTTCTCTATTTAGACCAAATAAGTAGCCTCTTCCATGAGTAATCATATTTACTTGAAAAGTTAGATAGTCAGCTATAGTTCTCTCAAAATCTTCATTACTAGGAATTTCATCATTAAAGTAATAGAAAGAATGTAACCATTCATCGGTATCTTTTATTGTGGTTTTTACACAAAACTTTGTTGGTGCTTTTATCTGATTGTTCCACACATCAAGAAGATATTGTTTTTTATCTTTTGCACTTCCATCATCTATTAAACCAATGTGTTTACTAACAACGAACCCATCATTTTCAAAGTTAATAAATTTTACTTTTTTCGTTTTAGAATGAGGAATTCCAGCAGTAAAAATTCCAATACAAGGATTTGTTCCTACTCCATAAAAAGTATCTTTATTAAGAGTTATAACTCCTTCAAGAGTATGTTTCTTTAAAATCTTAGTCTTTAAATTTTGCTCGTGTTTCGTTTTCCCTGTGAAAGTTGATTGGGGAACAATAACAGCTATTTTAGCTCCTTTTACCATACTTTCTAATAAATGATTTATAAAATAAATTTCATATAGTTTAGGGTTTTGGTTAGAACCTTGGGAATAAGGCGGGTTCATCATACCTATTGTACAACCTTTAAGCTGTATTTTTCTAGGATTTTGTGCTAAGAAATTTTGATTTTCTAAATTACTTTTCCCATCACCACGCAAAATCATATTAGTTGTTGCTATCGTAAACATATAATCTTGCAGCTCAATTCCAAACAGTCTATTTTTTCTTATTTCATTCTTTTCTTCTTCATCTTCCGTTTTTAGCAACATCTTATGCATAGCTGCAATTAGGAATCCGGCAGTACCACAGCAGGGGTCTAATACTTTGTCTGTCGGCTTTATATCAAGTAAGTCACAAAACAATTCTGTAATATGTTTTGGAGTTAATATAATACCTAAGCTTTGTCCGTCTCCTCCAGAATAGGACATAAACTCTCCGTAAAATCTTCCTATATAGTCCTCAGCAGATGAACTGTACTTTATGTTTGTAAAAATACTTTTATGAAGAACTTCTGTAAAATGTCTTAAAGGCGTCTTACCAAGATTAGGGATCCTTTCATTAATCATATTATTATATTTAATTATATTAAATTGATTTAAAAGCTTATCTCTTTTTACCTCAGGGCTAACATTTGCTCTTTTTAAATTAGCTTCTATAGCTTCATAAATTTTTTGGCCATCTGTTTTGATTTTGTCTCCATTTAAATCAGATATATCAAAGTTTTTATGCTCTATTTCAGATAAGGCTAATAGAATTGCTGAAACAATCAAAGGTTTATCGTTATCTTTTAAATTTCCATATTTTCTTAAGTCTTCATGCAAATCACGAGCAACTTTTAGTAGTTCTTCGGTTGTCAACTCATAATTAGTTGGAATTTCTAATATTTCTTTTTCATAATATTCGCGAATATTATCAACATTAAAAGATATAAATGTCTCAAGATCATTAAGCACCTTATATTCTCCTCTTTCGTCAACAAACAACGGAGTTATTTTATGGTTTTTTTCATCACCACTAACACCAATAGCTATGATTTTTTTAAAATTTGTATTTTCTGCAAGATGCTTTCCATAATGTAGTGCGCCGTTAACAGCATAGTTAGTTGTTGAATTTCTGTCACTTGCAATTAAGTTTCTATCATCTCATTTAATATGTTTATCAATACTTGCTTTATTTTCTATTACAATCAAGAAATCATCAACAACAGTAACATATTCAGGATAACCATGCTTTCTTGTCCCTCTCTTTGAAGCTGTGGAAAGTGCTTTTTTTATTTCTTCTATGTTACTACCTTGAGCATGAGTAAAATCCTTTAGACCAGCTTCATTTAACATACCATACACTCACAAGTTAGTCATAGCCTCGTTTTTAGTCATCTATTCTCTCCTGTTCTAGAATTTGTTTGTTATTTTTATTCATAAATCATCATACTTAAAATTAATATTTAATTATTTATAGTATAGACTAAAGCAGTAAAAAAGCACAATAAATGGTACTTATATTTAAGAATTACATTTTCATTCCTTTAGGTTTTTGAGTTTGTTGTTCTTCATCTTCTTGATATTTTTGTTGGGCTAAAAGATTTCTGTTTTCTAATTCTTCATTAATGATTGATATATTTTCAATACAAAATCTTTCTTTAATAAATCAAGTAGCTATCTCTTCCTTTGACCAATCATAGTCTTCAAATCCTTGTTCAATATAATCTCTAAACTCATCATAAAAACAACTATTATCAATTCATTGTGCTAATTTTTGGTTTTCATAAGCTGATTTAAATTCTAAAAGTTGCTTATCTTCTGTATTATAGAAAAAATAGTTTTGTTGAATTTTAGTTAATTTGTCTGAATTTATATCATATTCATCAACAATATTTAAGCTTGTTCTTCTTCGCCCTCAAGGAAGAGTGAGACTACCTCAGACATCACCATCTGATACTTTATAGTCTTTAAATTCTTCGGTGTTAAAAATATCTTTTTTAACTAAATCGATAATTTCAACAACATTAGCGCCTTTATCTAATAGTTCATTATCATATATATAATGATAAATTGGAGTATAAACTCTATCAACCATTAATTCTTCTTTTGTTATATTTATTCCAGATTTAACTGGATTTAATTCTACTGATGTGTGTTCTTTGCGATGATAATTAACAACAAAAGCATTGGCTTTTCTAATTGTTTCAGAATCTCTGTTTTCTAATAATTTTTCTCCCCATCCTTTTTCTTGGTCAAAACTAGCATTGCTTGCATATAGTAATTCTGGTTCAATAATAGGTTTTTGTTTATTATTATATCCTATAATACTTACATTCATTAATGAGATGTGGTCATTTTTAAAGTTTTTTTCTACTTGATTAATAATTTGCATTGCATAATTAAAAGGCAGTTGGTCAATTTCTGGATAATTACTTCTTCCATACGCAACTTCAAAATCTTTTGCGCGCATTCTAAAAATCTGTGAACAATCAAGTAGACTATCTTTAAAAAATAAAGAATCAGACTTTGTCGCACTTGCAGGAATAAGAATTTCTGTTGGCAATTTATCCGTTATTATTCCTTTTTTAGAAGCTCTTCGTGCTTTGACAAAATAATGCATATCCGTGTTATCACTATATCAAATAACAACGGGATATCCTTTAATTGGTTGGCCATAAACATTGAAAAGTATATTATGTTTTGGCATATAAGGTGTGAATTTTGCTAATATACTTTTTATTATTCCATCTTTGCTTGCCATAATTTTCCTTTTGATTTAAAATTTTTTCTTATTAAAGATAAATTATAGTGGAAAAATGGCTAAATTTTCCTAAAATTTTTGCTTTTTTAAAAAAATTTTTAACATGAAATAAAAATTTTTTGCCATCTAAGGAAAAAAACTTTAGTTAATAATTTAAACTTGTACGGTCAAAACTAGTGAAATTTGGATCATTTTTTAATATTTATTATTAAAAAATGAAAAAACTTCTAAACACCTCTAGAAGATTTCTGTGATTAAATATACAAGTAAAACTCTATTATAAAAAGAATATAAAAAATATTAACATTAATTCAATTTTATATTGATTTACTATCTTTTAGGCTTTTCGTAATTAGTAGGATAAGTTCCATCATGAATTTGCTGCAAAACTTGGTCTCTTAATCTAGGTTGACCGGTATCTTTTGAAAATCGATTACCATCTAAATTATAATAAATCATTGTTAGCATATCGTTTAATTTAACATCGGAAGCTGAATAATAAGACGTTCAAATTTGCCATCAACCAGCTTTAGGTTTTACTGGGTCACCTATTATTTTGTCAATGAAAGTTTTATAATCATTATCGTTAGTTTTGTTTGTATTTGCTTGTTGACCGTTTTGTAAAGATGCACGGATTATTTCAGATGCAGTATAGGCAGACAAAATACCACCGTAAAACGCTGAGGATCGTGCTCAAAACTGAGAAATTCTTGATTCATATGTATAAAAAAGAAGAATTAAAACTAATCTATAAAGGAGTCTTCCTTTTGATGAGTCTTTAAAGTTAGAGATTGATATTTTGCTAGATTTGGTGCTTTCAGAGTACCAAATTCTATGAAATAATTTTGAAATTGCCTCAAGTTGAGGGTCTTTTTGACCTGATTTAAAAATTGATTCAAATGAAATTCCTGTGTATTTTATATGATTTAATTCTTTTAAAATTGGCGAAGCTTCATTTTCCTTATCCTTATTTCAGTTTGGAGAGGCTAAAAATATTAAATCAAAAAAGTCAGCAATTGATTTAGTTGATATTTTTTGATTAGTTGGGGTTTTTATTGTTAATTTTGTTTCATCAATTAGATTTTTTCGATCGGTTGAACTTTGGCCAGTTGAGTCATCTCCGCCAATTTTTGGTTCAATTTTAACAACTAAATCAAGATTAATTAATTTTGCTAAATCTAATTTGCTAAAAATAGTGCCAAAAAAGCTTGTGGCTTCTTGACTTGGATCTAAAGTTTTGATTGACTCTACAATTTGATCTAATATTCCTGAAAGTAACGGATTTTCTAGTCCTAAATTTATAAAATCATCGAAAAATTTAGTAATTATTTCCCTTGGTTTGTCTATTTTAACCTTCTTAAGATTTTCATTATTATCCAATTTTAATTTTAAATATACAGCGATTATGTCGGCTGCTAGATCAGCAAAATCAGCATCTTTTATTAAAAAGTCAACCACAGATCATAGATATGATTTTAAAAATACTGAATTTGATTCATTTTGAGAATTTGCCTGACTATTAGTGGTGTTTCTATTGGTTTCATCACTTAAAAATTTAACTAAAAGGCCGGAAAATGTTTTTACTTCTTTGAATAAAGCAGAATTTTTGTTCATATAATCTAAAAGACGAAAAATTAAAACTTTATTCATTGACTCAGGTAAAAATTTTATGAGTAACTTTTTAAGTAATGGCTCAATTGTTTTCTTTTTTTCTGCTGATAAACCACTAAATAGTGAAAAGCTAGACACATCGCCAATGCTTAATAAACTAATTTTGTCTTTGAAAAATGATGAATCAAAAATTTTAACGATGATATTTCAAAGATTGTTTCTTTCATCTTCAGAAATTTTATTATAAACTGATGCAACTTGTTTTATAAGGTCAATAATAAATTCTTCTTTTCCAATTTCGGACTCTAAAAGTGTTTTAAGATTTGAAAAAGAAACCTCACCGCTTGTTATTTTGCTCAAAATTGATATAAATTTTGTTAATAAGGCATTATCTTTAGAATAATTTGCCTGGATTTGCGGTGAGGTTGTTTCTTGAGAAGATTCAGATGATGAAGAGGTTTGGTCTTGGGTTTGGTCAGTATCGCTAAAAGGTTGAGCGCTCACTAATACTTGGGAAAAATTCTCACTTACATTAACGGTGGAAGCTTCGTCTGGAATAAGTCCTGTTGGATCCACTTCTTCTTTGTAAAAGTTTTCAAGATTGTTTTTTATTATTTCTTTTATTAGTTTAAAAAATGGCTGAAATTCAGTGTCTTTAAATTGAGTATCAAACATTTTTCCAACTAGTGTTGAAAAATTGTCGCTCAACTTGTTGTCTTTTTCATCTAGTTTAACAATAAATTCACCAATAATTTTGTTAAAATATTGCTTTTCAAATAGTGTCTTAATTAATGAAAGGTTATTCAGTGGCTGTTTAATTTGTGTTTTTGCAACTATTTTAAAATATGATTTAAACAGATCTTTTAGTGCCGGTGATTCTAAAAATCAATTAAAAATTGGCATAACACTGTCAAGATATTCTTTTGGAATATTTGCCAGGCCTGTCCGAATCTGTTCAGAAATAGGCTTACTTCTAACAACTTCGGAAATTAAAGTCGCAATACTATCTTGGGAAAGTTTGCTTGAGGCATCGGTACTTGTTGACTCTTGAGAATAATAAAAATTAGCAATATCAACGCTAAAACTGTCAAATAAAGTCTCAAGAACCGGTTTTTTAGGGGTAGAATTACCTGAAATTGCATCAAGTATAATTGAAATCAGTGCTTTTATTACTAGTGGCGAATGAGTTTTGGGATCTTGATCAAAATCTAAAGTTGAGTCTTTTAGTTTTGAAAAAATATCACGAACTAAAGCCAAAATTGTATTAACTGAATCTTCAGACAAATCTAATTTATATTCAGCCAAAATTATCTCTAAAAATTCAGAAATTGAATCTCAAGTTGAAGAATCTCCTAAGAAAAGGGTAAAAACTTGCTCAATTAGTTGAGTGTTTTGTTTGAGAAAATTTTCAACTAGTGAATTAAAATTTGGATGTGATTCAAATTGTTTTTTGTCAAAAAAATACTCAATAAGTTTTGAAAGTAATTGTTCAACTTGTTTTGATTCAAAAAAGTTTGTTAAAATTTTTAAAAGTGATTCTTGGATTTTAGGGTTGCTAAAAAAACTATTTTGACTTAATTTACCAAGAAGTTGGTTCTGTAAAAAAGACTGTCCAAAAAGATTTTTGAAAAATAAAACCAAGTCTTCATTTGAAATTTTAGTTTTAAAATCAAGACTTGCAAGATTTTTTAAGAGACTATAAATTGTATCTTGAGTGAAAAAATTATTTAAAAAGTATGATGAAAAATTTTGGAAGGATAGTTTTTGATCTGTTAGGGCAATTTCTTGCGAATATTTTTCAATTTCTAGTTCATCTTGTTGTTTTTTAGCTTCTTCTAAAAGTAATTTTGCTGAATTATGCTCGTCAGAATTTTCTTTATAAAAAGTTTCAAAGTTTTGTAGGGCAGCTTTTACAAATCCAAAAATTAAATTATCAGTTGGAGCATCTCTGTCTTCTTTTCAAGCTAGATATTTAACGCGAAAATCTTGAAAAATTAGCTCAATTATTGATGTAAAAGTTGAAATTGATTTTTCAGTTAAGCCTGATGAGCTTAGTGAATTTGAAATTAAACTAGTAAGATTAGTTAAAAATTCCTCTTTTTCAACATTTGCGGCGATAAATTCATAAACATTTTCCTCAAGTTTTGGCAAATTATTGGCTAAAAACTGAAAGCCAAAACGATTTAAGTTGTCAATTTGTTGGTATTTGTTTTTATTTACTAAAAAATCATCGATGGCTTGATTTACAATGTCTGCCAGTGGTTTAAATGAATTTGAAGCCAAAAAATCTTTAGCTGAGTCAAAAAAGAATGAAAAACTAGCAAAATTTGGGGTTGACTCATCAATAAAATTAGTTAAGTCAAATTTTGTTAAAACTGGGTAGAATTTATTAAGTAATTTTTTTAGTGAGTCAATTTGGTTTTGGCTCAAATCAAAACTTAAAAGTTCGTGAAATAAATCAAGTAAATTTTTGGAATCTTTAAAAAAAGATGAGTAATTTGTATAAATTTGCTCTGAAAAAATTGAAGCAATATTTTCAGAGATATCAGTAGTATTGATTTTTTTAATAACATTTAAGAAATTTTTGGCTGCTTGATCATTTAGTTTAGCCCAAACATTAGTGCGAACAACAACATCGGCAATTGAAACTAAAAGATTAACTAGCGCATTTTGATCTTCCTCGTTCAAATTGAACTCAAAATTATCGTTAATAATCGATACTAATAATTTAACAGATTCATGATGTTTTAGTGTTTCAGAGATAAAATTTCGAATAAAAATGACATTATCATTGTCATTATCAGGATTTTCTAAATAAGTTCGAATTATTTCGTGAAAATTCTGTGAATTCTTATATTCACTTGAGCGAAGATGGTAGTCAGTAATTATTTTAGAAAATAATTTTCTTATTGAGTCAAAAGTAAAGACAACTTTTAAGTCTTCTTTATTTTTAAGGTCGATTTTGATAATGTTATTTATTAGCAAATCTTGGATTATTGTTTGGCCAAAAATGGATGAAAAAATTAATTCTTTAATTTTTTCAGGATTTTTATCTGCAAATTCAGAAGTTACAACAGTATTTAAAACATCAATTATTTGCTTTTCGTCAAAATCAGCAAAAATATAATTAACAAGGTCAGAAATTGTTGCTTTTTCTCAGTCTTTTTTATTAGTTACATCTTGAACATAAGTCTGAAAACGGTTAATAATTTTACTAAAAAAGCCACTTGAGTAAATTTTTTGCAAAATTTCGGAAAAAGAAGCGCCTGAATTTTGGTTTTCCTGTCAAAAATCAGTCAAAATTTTTTGCACGCTTGAATTATTTTGAACAGCTAACTGGACAAAACGGTTTAAAAATGCGCCAAAATTATTGTTTAGTATTACGTTTAGAAAATTTTCTATCGGTGATTGAGTTGCTTTTTTAACATTTTGAGTGGTCAATTGTTCAATTTCAGAGTTTTCTGAAATAAATTTTTCAGGGGAATTGTCAACTGTTAAAGCCTTCAAAATTTCTGAATTGTTACCTAAATTTAGAATTCGGCGGTAATAATTATTATCTTTTTGGACATAATTTTCGCCTCAGTTTAATTTAGTATTTGCATCTTTTTTGAACTCAAGGTCTTGTTCAAAAGCTAATTTGAACAGTAGATCTTGCGCCATTTTTTTATAACCCTTAGTTGATGGGTGAATATCTAAGTCATTTGTGCTAAATTCAGAACTTTTTTCTTGCCAAATTGATTCATTGTATAAATCAACATAATTTACTTTTTGGTTTTTTGCGGCTTTTTTTATTGTTGAATTCAAACGTTTTATTACTGAATCAGCATAGTTTTCTGGAACGCCAATTTCGTTTGTGAGCATTTTCTCAAAGAATTTAATAATTTTTGAAGACAAAGAATTATAGCCAACTAAAACTATTTGTAAATTAGGATTGATTCTTCGTAAACTTTGAATTAGTAATTGTAAATTTCTGTAAATTCTTTGATTTGCAATTTCAATGTTTTGTGCAAATTCAAAATTTGCCTCAGCTTTTGTAGCAAGTTTTTGCATCGGCTTAGCGATTGTGCGAAAATCAATAGCTTCCATTAAATCATTTGCACCTAATGAAAGAGTTAGCAAATTAGAATTTTGAATTTTTTGACGTAGTTTTGGGTAATTATTTGAATTAAAATCGCCAAAAACGTCACGAATTTGCTGTCCATATGGTGAGTCTAATTTTTGGTCTAAATGATAATTGAAATTAAAATGAGTCTTATCAGAATGTTTATACGCTTGATTTTCAGGATTAAGCAAGTAAAGTCAATCGCTAATTGTTGTCCAAGAAAGGGCCAAATTATCAAAGGATTTAAGTGCATTTGGTTTTATTTTTTGAATAAAACTAGCAAAAAAAGCTGGATATGAGAGTCCGTTAATTTTGTTATTTCCATCAATTTTTCCGCGGAGATCAATAGAATAATCTCAATTAAAACCAGCAGAAATTGAATCACCTATTGATAAATAGTTAATTTGGTCTAAAAGTTTTTCAGTTTCCTGGGCTGAATGGGTTATTGGTACATTAAAATGCTCGGTTTTATCGCGATTTTTTATACCAATTAAAGTAATTCCAGAGACGGCCAGAGATAAAGTACCAAAACTTAAAAATATTTTGAATGCTTTAGAAAAATCAGGTTTGGAGATATTTTTTTTCATTATTTTACCCCGCTTCTTTTTGTTATTCCAGATTTTTTTAATACAAATGGATTAGATTGGTCCAATTAGATAAGGAGCAAACTAGAAAAATAAAATAAAAATTAAATTATACTACATTTTTAAATAAAAAAATCTTTTTTAAAAATTTGACAATTTAAAAAAGTTTTTTTTAGAGCTAATTCGAGCTAGGATCTTAAAAATTTAGATCGAGATTTTAGCTATATATATTATTTATTATTTATATATACGGTCAATTTGTCGAGTTGATTTTTAAATTTTAATTTATTTTTTTGTTTTTATTTTTTATTTTTTAAACTATAATTTTAAGTTTTAAGGTAGGTAGCCTATGAAAAAGATTTTTAAACACATATTTGCAATGTTTTTAAAAACTAAAGTTATTTTTGTTGGGCTAATAACTTTAGTTTTCTTTACCGCCGTAATTTTTACAACTTTATTCACGACAAATCGTGCCTATGAAGACCGGTTAGATGAGTATAAAAATTTTTCTGGTCTTCATGATGCAACGATTAATACTGAATTTAATTATTTTGGAAACGCCCAAAACGAAGGATATGATGAACTCAAACCAGACGTTTATCTACCGCTCGAGTCCGAAAAAAGTAAAAAACAACTAATAATAAAAGATAATTTTATTAGTTTAGGTTCAATTTCACCTAGTTTAAGTCAGGATGAATATGTTCTCTCAAGCGAATTTAGTCGCGAATTTTACTTTAATGCAAAATTAAATGATGACAACACATTTTCATTGTCAAAACAAGCATTTTTGCCAGTCTATACAACTAGTGATGGTAAAAATTTTCAAAAAAAAGTAAAATCATATTCTCTGACAACTGGTGATACAATAACCTTAGACAGAACAAATTATAAAGCTAGTGACATTCTTGTTTATTTCAAACAAGGAGATAAAATTATTATCAATTTTGCTAACTCACTTGTCATTAATGGTGTTACAAAACAAGCTACTTTTGATCCAATTTTAGGCTCAAGTTGACAAAGACAAGGAATTGGCTTTGAATTAAAAGGCCAGGATTTGCATGAACTTTTAAACATTAAACAAAAAGTTGATGGTGATTTTGAGATTCAAAATACTAACAGTTCGTTTGTTAATTTTACTCAAAATGGCGATTCTATTACTGCGAGATTTCAAAATAAAACTTTTAAATTAACAAAGGATATAAACTGAAGCTCTAATGAGTTTAGAATTTTAGATCCAGGTCAAAACTACCAATTATTGCCAAACTGAGTTCGTGATCTAAGATCTAAAGTTGAGTATATCAATCACAAATATAAACTTAAAGAAATTGATGCAAACAGTCAAAATTTCACTGGTTTTATTAAAGAATATTTGCTTTATTTAAAAAATAATAACCCTAAACAATTTGAAGAATTACAAAATATTAACTACTGGGAAAAACGGATAATAACTACTGATGGCAATCATGAAACTGTTGTCTCTGCTGATCTTTCAATCGCAGATTTAACCGTTAATTTCCAAAAAAAGGATGATCCATCTTTTGTAAGTACAATTGCCCAAATTGAACAACTAAATAGTAACAATTTAGCACTTGTTACAAATGAAGAATTAAATAACTTATCAAATTCAAATATTAAAAACGCAACCTTTTTAAAACTTTCACAAAATGTTCAAGAATATGCAAATGTTTATTTTTATAATTATTTGCAAGACTACTCACAAAAAGTTAATGGAAGAGATGTAAAAGTAGTTGACTCAATTGGAACAAGACAAACTTTTACAATTGACGTTCAACAAAAAGGTCAAGATTCAACAACAAACCAAGTTATTCATTTTATTAATTCCGGAATTAGTCCTGAAGTTTTTAATAAAATCAGTTTTGATAATCAAAATTTAGAACAACAGCAACAACTTGGAAGGCTATTTAACGAAATTCAAGATTATAAATCAAAAAGAGAAACTAAACTATTTCCACAAGTTGGAAAAATTTTAGATGACTCAAATACAAAAATTCCGCCAATTTTTCAAGCTAAAATAATTGCCGCAGCTCATGAGAGTTACGGAATTGATCCAAACTTAATTGATTTAAAAGTAACTTTTGGTAATGTTGAATTTCAAGATGATCAAAAATTGCTTTACCAAAACATTTTAAATACAAAAATTGTCTTACTTAAAAAAGTTCAAGACGACAGTCCAATTCCTACTACAAGCAATTTTGCAAACCTCGGTTTTCACGGAATAATTTTGCTGCCAAATTACCAATTTGGCTATGTTTTTAAAAACCTCGGTGAGACTAAATGAACCCTGCTTCCTGAAAATATTATAAAAACTGACTCTTCAGTTCCTGGAAGTCGTGAGCAGAGAACACAAGCCTTACTGGCAAATTTCTTGGCAAGTAAAAACTTTGAAATTGATGCCAAAATTTCGCCAAATGGTTGATTTAGACGGGTAGATAATTTTTCAAATACAGCAACAATTCCGTTAATTTACTATTACTTTTCAACTAATGTTCAAAATGAAATTGACACACAAAAATCAGCGCGCTCATTATTTTTACAAGCTGCTGATGCCTTAAATAATTCTGTTTTAGTCGATAATGGCTTTTTCTTAAAACCGGATGTAGATGCAATTTTTGCCGCTCTTGCTAATGCTGCTGATGAAATTAAATTAGTTGATATTCTTTCTTTTCGAACTAAAAATTATAATTTACTTTCTGAATTACTCGTAAAGGCCGGGCATAATTTAGTTAAAAATAACCGTCCAACAATTATTAATGATGTTCTAGCTAATTTTGTTGACCAAATAATTGCTAAAACCCAAGAGTCAGCTGTTTCTAATTCAGATCGAAGTCTTTATCTTCTTAGACAAATTTTTTCACTAAACTCAGTTTTATCTACTTTTGGTGTTGATATTTTTGATCAAATTCAACGACTTGGTGGAGTTGAGGCGCTAGCTAAGGCAATTAAAAATCCAATTAATTTATTAAATGGACTTAAAACAGTCATTTATTCAATTGACTTTGAAAAACTACTTACTAATTTAAATAATTGATTCGAAGAAGCTAATAAAAACAAGTCAAATTTAATTAGTCTTTTTTCAACTTCCGATTTTGTCAAAGAATTTTTGAAGTCAATTGACCAACAAAGAATAAAATCAGGACTAATTGATATTGTTAATGAAATTGATTTTAATGCAATGTTTTCAACTGTTGTTGATGAAAAAACCAAAGGCTTTTTTGGATTTTTAACAAAACCAATTGTTGAAAAATTTGCAAAAGATAAACAAGCTCAAATTATCAAAATTCTTGGAAAACTGAACGGAAAAGGAAGTGCTAATCCTTATTCAAACATTAACGAAGGTCTAATTGAATTAATTACTAATTTTGACATTGCAACTTTTGCAAAAAATCTTGATTATTTGACAAAAACCTCTTTTTCAGATGGTTATGATAAATATGTAAATCTGCCAGAAAATTTGAAAAAAGCACAAGAAAACCAAGAGTTTTTCAAGCGAAGCGAATTATTTGCTAATGATTATTTAATTTCCCTTGTTGGAACTTTCCTTAAAGATGAAAAAACAAGACAAAACACAATAAATTCATTAATTAAAATAATTAATGCCTCATCAAAAGGGCAAGATTCAGGAAGTGGAGAAGTTGGTCTTCGTTATTTCCTTCCTGGAGTTGATGAAGAAAAAATTGACATTTATGACTTACAATTTATTAGTGCTAACTGAAATTCAGCTGTAAATACTGATAATTTGCAAAAAAGTAAGCAAATTGATGTTCTTGCAAGTTCTATTCTGACAAAACTCACTGAGAATCCTGAAATAAAAATTACAAATCTAACATTAAATGAACGAATTTTCCTAAATAGATATTTAAGAATTGCAAATCTTGATAATATTGAAGATATTAAAAGCAGACTCCAGGAAATCAAAGATATTTTTGAAATCTTTAATTTTAAAAACTATACAAAAACCGGTAATATTATCACAAATATTAAACCGCCAAGTCTTGAAGATACAAATATTTTTGCAAGTTCTGAATCTATTGGTGACATTCTTTACTTTTTAACAAATTCAATCAAAATTCCTGCTCCAGTTGAAGATGGCAATTCTGGCGGAAATCCGCTAAAACTAAAGCCAATTTATATTTCAGCCTCAGCCGATCAAATTGATAAATTACAAAGCTCAATTATTAATGATCCTAGCTCAATTATTCCACTTGCAATTCGTAATTATCGTTTTTGAATTCGTTTTGTTGCCGAAAACAACCTTCCAAACTTAGAACTCCAGCAAGCATTTAATAAATTATATGCTTTTGCCAGTTCTTCTTCAACAAATGGAATTTTAAATGAAACAACACTTTTTGGTGGAATTAAAAATCTCCAGAACCAAGAAGGACTTTTTGCCGGACTTCCTGCTGCTTCAAGGTCAATTTTACAGCCTTATCTAACAAGTTTGCATTTAAAAAACGACAGTACCTTTAGAAATCTTTTAAATGATCCAGTTTTTGACAAACAATATACTGACCAGCATGGTAATAAAAAAACTATTAAAAATTGACTAATTGAAAATCAAACTGAATTAGTTGAAAATTTAGGATATTTGGCTTATTATTCACAAAATTATCCTTTTGATGCTAACTTTAATAAATCTGTTAAATATATAATGGATAATTATTTGCTACAAAATAAATTTTCTGATTCACCTTTCAAAAAACGCTTTTTATCAACACTTGTTGCTCAATATGCTAATTTAAATCCTTTGCTTGTTGGACTAAATTTAGACTCTCTTGGACTTGGGCAATTTTTCTCAGCGCAACTTCCACAAATTCCTTTATGATTCTCAACAAATCCTGATGCCTTAACCGAAACTGAATCAAACAATTTTAATCTTGCCTTTATTTTACAATCACGAATTCCATCTGTAAGACAAATTCAAGCTGATCCTTCAACAGAGCAGTCACAACTAATTGAGCTCTTATCATCACAAATAAAAAATAGTGAAGAACTTCCACCTTTTATTTATAGCAATTTGGCAAGCAGTGTTTCACTTGATTATTATAAATTAAAAGATATTTCTGCTTCAATCTTGGAAAAATCAAAAGATAATCCTGAATTTTTCGGTATTAATATTTACAAATTCTACGAGAAATTCTTCGAAAAAATCATTGTAACCCGCCTTGCAAGCAACTCAATTAACATTGATGATAATCGTGCATATGTTATCAAAGTCAATAATACCTATTTAGAACAAAATCAAAAAGAAATCTACCAAGGACAAATTCCTGACAATGCTAGTGATATTGAAAAATTAATTGATCAATTAGATGATAAATACATTTTAAATGCTGGTGGTCTTAAATATATAATTGTCGGTTCTGATTTTAGTGTTGATTATTTATATCCAGTTATTGACGAAAAAAATATTAAACTTGACCCGACAAATCAAGCCTTAGCATATGTAAATAAATTCGGATTTGATAAGGCTCGCTTTTCATTCCGTTCAAATCCAGTAAAAAATTACTTGTTAATTAAGTTAAAACCAGAAGGTGATCTGGAAAAATTCAAGCAAGATACTGATGACTTAATTGCCAAAAATTTTGCCCTAAATCGTCTCCAGCGAACATTTAGCGCTAATGAAATTGACTTTTTAAATCCCGAAAGGTCATTGCGGATTTCAGTTGGAACAAATATAATTTCTACTTTTTCATCAATTAATATTTATATAACTTTATTTTTATCAATTCTAGTACTTTTTGCTGTTGCCTTTATTATCAAACGTTATATTTCAACAAACAATAAAGTGCTTGGAATTCTTCGGGCTCAAGGATATACACTCTTTGAAATTGCTTCTTCATTCCTCTCAATTGGTTTATTAATTTCATTTATCGGTGGATTTCTTGGCTATCTAGTTGGATTTTTTGTCAAAATTCCACTTGTTGGCTTGATTTCACAATTTTGAGAATTTGATGTAAATCTTTATAGTTTTGAGCCAATTTCATTTGTATTTTCTTTTGTAGTTCCATTTTTGGCAATCAGCGGACTAATTTATTTAGTAATTCTTTGAAACTTAAAACAAAAACCAAACCAATTATTATCAGGAATTACTGAAATTAACACTTCAAAATTCGCCCAAGGAGTGGCAAAACTATTTCGAAAAACCAAAATTGTCAACAAATTTTCAATTTCACTTGTTATTAATTCAACTTGAAAAATTATCTCACTAGTAATTGCAATTATTATTGTCCAATTTGCGCTAATTTTTTCACTCTCTTCCCATAATATTTTCCAAAACACAATTACAAAAACTTACTCAAATCGTCATTATACATACAAATTAAATCTCTTTAGTCCAACGCGTGAAGGTGGACCGTTAGTAGTTTATAATCCAAAAAATCTTGAGAAAAACTTATATGTTCCAATTGGATCAGGTTCAGAGATTAACACTAATTCGCCAAATTACTTCCGTCCAGGAAATCCTTCAGTTTTTGGTGATACCAACCAAAATGGCGAGATAAATATTAACTCAAAAAATCCGGTTGTTCTTTCTCGATCAGGACTAAATATTAAAATTAGTGAAACAAATAACCTTTCAATTTTTGATATTGTTCTTTCAAATCTTCCTGAATCATTAAGAAATAATATTTTTTCAATTTCCAACAAAGTTGTTCACCAAATGGAACAATCACAAAATATTGAAGAAAAAATCGCTAACAAACAACCATATTTTAAATATTTAGCCGATCCGGGGAATGTTAATTTAGGTAGATTTTGGTACTTTAAATTTGATCCTGCAAAGAACGACTACCTGGCGCACGAAGTTTCAATTTTTGGTCAAGTCCAAAATCGTGATGAATACCGGAAATTTTTAGTCGAGTCATATTTGAACCCAAATGTTGAAAAAGACTTTACCGTTTCCTTTGGTGGAATTTCTCTAAGCCCTAATGCTGAAAATGTTCCACAAAATCAAGTCTATACTTACATTGACACTTCTTATAATGACGGATCTTCAGTTGAAAATGGTCTTAAAATTTATGGTTATAATACCCAAAGTCAAAATAACCCAATAATTGAAATCAAAGATGAATCAAACCAAGATTTACTCAAAGCCATTAATGATTTCAAAATTGAAAATGATATTTATCCTTTAGTTGTCAACCACGTTTTTGCCAAAAAACACAATTTAGGACTAAATTCAATAATTGAAATGCCAATTATTAACACTGTTGACCGTTATTTAGCAAAAATTCGTGATATTCCACAAAAAACAGCTAAATTTAAAATAATTGGTATTTCTGATACTTATATAAATTCAGAATTAATTACCTCACAGGACGTTGCAAATAAACTTCTTGGTCTTGATATTTTTGATTTAGCCTTAGAATTTTATAATTTAAAACCATTTAACGGATTAATTCTCGCTTCGCCTGATATTGAGCAAATTACTAATTCCTTTACTTTGTACTCACCTTCTGGATACTGAGCAGGTAGTTCAGAGATTAAAGTTGATTCACTAAATCAAGATGATACAATTGGTTTTTTTGCTAACATTTTTGGTTTTAGTGAAAACGAACAAGACCAAAACAAAGGTGCTTTACAACTTGCTGGTTATTCAAAAGAAGAAATTTTAAAAATTATTAACCTCAAAAATCAGCAACAAAATGCAACCTGAATTAACCAAAATTCAAACTTAGATTTTGCATCGCTCTCTAACCAAACCTTTGTCAACCAAAACCTTTCTTCAATTAAACAGGCGCTCAAAAATTTCAACGAAATTTATGGTAATACAATTTACCAAATCGCCCCCCAAGGTGTTGAGGCTAAAAATATTGAAACAAACTTTATTTCTAACTTTGCTAATCTTTTTGGAGCCGGAATTAATATTGTTGTCATTATTTTCCTAGCGGTTTCCTTAATTATTTTAATAATTATTGCTTCTTCAATCATTAATGAAAACCAAGAAAACATTGCAATTCTAGACGTTCTTGGCTATTCAAATCGAACAAAATTAAGACTTTTCTATAGCATTTATCTCCCAATTTTAATTATAGCAACTCTAATAAGCGTTCCTTTTGCAATGTTGGGAATGGGAATATTTAGCTCGTACATTCTTGCTTCAAACTCAATTTTCCTTGCTTTGGCAATATCAGTTCCTGTCTTCTTTGGTGCGCTATTAATAATTAGTGTAATTTTCTTTGGTGTGCTTGGAATTCTCTGACGCTTCTTAACAAACCGTAAATCTGTTTATGTAATTAAAGAACAAAATTAATTTTCATTTATTACTGATTTGTTTTAATTAAAACATAAGTCAAAAATAATCTAAAAACTTGGGGTCTTCCCAAGTTTTTTATTTACTTTTTTTTAATAGTTAATTTGTAATTTTCCATTAAAAATAACTATCAAGGCAAAAACACTGAATTTAAATCTAAGGCTCACGAAAGAAAAATCTACTTATTAATAATCAAATAAAGCAAACTAAAAAAGCTAAAATTTTAACTTAAAAAGCAAAATTATGAAATTTTTAAACTACTTTTTTAGTTTAAAGCAATAACAAAAATCATAAAAAAAATACAACTACTATTTAAACTCAATGTAAAAAGAAAACTCGTTTTTATTTACATTGAGCCTAAAAAAATATATGAAGTTTTGAAAGAACAATAACTAAAAGCCATAAATTTGTAGATTTCTAAACGGTCAAATTTAAGGCATTCCATTATATTTAAAAACATAATGGATAATTCGCAATGTCTGATTTTTTTATGACAAAAACATCCTTGACCCCCCCCTTAATTCTTATTTCAAAATTTATTAACTATTCTTAGTGAGTGTAATTATAACAGAAATTTTTTTAGACCAAGCATTTTTTTTTTTTTTTTTCGCAAAAGGTTAATTTTAATGCATTCTACCGTGTTTAAAGCATAGTTCAAAATTTGCATTATCTGATTTTTTAGGCAAAAAACATGGATAAGCCTCTTAATCCAATATCAAAAATTTATTAAATTATTCTTAGTTAGTCTAATTATAACTGAATTTTTTTACTAATTTATTAGGTTTTTTACTTTTTTTTTTTTTTTTTGTTTTGGTAAAATTAAATATGTAGCTAGCAAAACTATTATTCTAGAAATAACCATGCAGAGATGGCGTGGTATTATTTATTTTATACAAAATCCAAATGGAGGTGAAAATGAATCAAGAACATAGGAAGGCAAATGTCGCATTACGGAAAAAAAGATTGATTTTAACAATCGGCTCAAGTCTTATTGCCTCAGGTCTAATTATTGGAATTCCAGTTGGGCTTGTTTCAAATCTTTCTGTAACCAAAGATCCTTTATTTGATGTTCAAAAACAAGCTAATTCAATTAGTTCTATAAGTCTAAAAAGTGATGTTGTTGAAAATAATGCAGATTATTTTAGTTTAAAAAGCAAATTATTTGAATCTAATGGCACAAAAAAATCGGGGATTAATTTAACCGATTTTTTTGATTTTTATGCAGAAAATTCTAACTCCAATTTCGAAATTGTTGATTTTCAAAATGATTTTCAATGACAAAAATTCAAATTAAATATTGCAGATATCGAAGCGCTTGATCAAGAACAGTCATTTAAAATTTATTGACGGGTTTTACAAAACTTAGATGATGGCAAAGTTGCAAATTCTGATCTTCACAGTGCAACAGTTGCTTATAATCCTGTTACAAGTCTGTCTAATTCCTCACTGAGCAATTTTACAAGTTTAGCAAAAGCCGAACTATCAAAATTAAGACCTTATTTTATCTCTGAATTTGATAAGTCACCAACAAGAGAGATTGCAAAACTAACCCCAGTTAGCGAATTTTTAGACAAAGTAAACTCGGCAAAATCGGCACTTGAGGCTTCTAAAATTATTAGCCAATATTTCAATCTTGAGTCAACAATCACAAATTTATTAAAAAATAAAATTAATAAATTTGTCGATGATGATAATTTTGCCAAAGGTAAATATTCAATCGAACTTATCCAAGAACCGGTTCTCAAAAATGCTTATCTTAGCAAAACGCCTTTAAAAAACATTTATCGTGTCTATTTTTTAGCAAAATTTTCAGCCGATTTTGCTAAACATAGCAATCAAGATTTAAAATCGAGTCCAAACTTCAATTTTGCAGTAGATCTTGATTTTTCAGATACATTTTTAGATGGTAGCCTTGCAAATGACATTGAATTATCACCTTTTTCTGATAATGATTTAACTAATTTTAGTGATATTCATGAACAAAACAGCCAAAAAATCACAAGTTGAGAATTGCTAAACTATCTAAAAAATCAAGTTTTTCCTTCTTATCAAGAAAAACAAGCATTTTACAGAAACTTATTAAACCAAGTTTCTAATGTTCCGTTGCTGTCAAAAATAAAGTTAAAAAATTACATTTCTCGGCTAAAAAATTCTGATCTTTTTTCGAAAATAAAAATTGATTTTAGCGTTGATCCTGAAAAGACCCAATTTGTCTATCAAAACAATAAGATCATAATTCAATTTCACGGAAATATTCAAATTTATAATGATAAAAACGAAATTATCGCCCAAAAACCGTTTGTTCAAAATGTTGGCGACTATTCAGTTTTAGTTAAAAATATGCCTGATTTAATTTCAAAAGCTAAGGCTACAAACTTTGAATTTAACCAAAAAGATGCCCAAATTTCAGAGCAAAATCCTGTGCCAAAAGAAGAAATTGAAAAACTTGTAAATTCAGGTGACTTTGGCAAACTAAAAAATATTTTAGAAAATCCGCATTATTATGGCGTTAAATTTGACGAAGAAAAATTAAAACTTTTAGTTGAAAAATATGATGTTATTCCAGTTGATCAATTAATTGAGCGTTCAAGGTGAACTTTCACATATCCAGAAGAAGTTGCTGGAATTGTTAATGTCTTATCGCCAGTTTTCCAATCTTCTGAGGAAATGTTAAGATTTTATTCAGCCTTAGCCCAAAAAGATATTAATTTTGTTGTTAAATATTTTTTTGACTGACTAAAAGGACTAAAATTAATTGACTCAGCCCAGACTTGACCTGAAAATCTTGACAGTACAAATTTATTTAAAGAGCTGGCAAAAATTAAAATCGAAAACAAATCAGGTTGAAATAACTTTTTACAAGAAAAAGATAGACAAGCACAAAAAGATATTTGACTATTTTCAATCAATAATAATTACTGAGCTGAAAAAGGTCGCATGCCTTATAGTTTTTATCTTCACCCAAGACTTAAAAATATTATTGATTTAATGGTTCAAAATGAACAAAATACTATCGGCGTTGATTATTATGTTGGCCAAATAAGATCTGAATCAAGTAAAATTCAAGAAATTGACCCAACTCTTGGCGAACAATACCGCTCACCAATTAAAACACTAACAGATTTTATTGTCGCTTTTTACCAAAATATTTATTCTAACAAAACCGGACTTTTATCTGAATCTTTAGGTAATAATTTTGACTATAAAATAAATTTTGAAATTGCGCACCCAAAAGCAGCAACAACTCAATTTGATGATGAGGGTTCACCGCGAAGTACTATGTCAGGTTTTAATTTTGTGCGCGTAAATCAACCGGTAAGTGCTGCTCAACCTAGCGATTCTCAGCCTATACCTACAAAAGTAGCTCAACAAGAATCAAAAGTAAACCTTAAATATTGATATGAAGTTGGTCCAGTTGATCAAAATGGAAAAATTCTTTCAGTAATTTTTAAAACACAGCCAAAAGAAATTACAATTTCAACTAACAAAGACGGAATAATTATTCCTGAAAGCATTGAAAAACTAAATAATTTTGTTGATAATTTCCGTAGCGGGACTCTTCCAACTTATTTAAGTAATGATGATTTTAATGATCTTTGGACAAATATTAATCGACTTGTTGGTGATAAAGAAGATTATGTTGATATCACAGAAGTAATTAAAAAATTCCCGATGTATTCTTATTTTAGTTTGCACTATCCAGAATTAGGTTTGGCTGTTAAAAAAGATGTTGTTAAGAAACCGGTGGAAATGGTAGAGCCAACTGAACAAGTAGCAACAGAAACATCTGAACCAACAACGGTATCAGAACCACCAGCTCCAGCACCAGCAACACCTCCTGCTCCTGCACCGACACCACCAGCGGCACCTGTGCCAGCTCCAGCAGAACCTACACCAGCGCCAGAACTAGCACCAAAAACACAAACCCCAGCTCCACAAACCCCAAATTCTACTGGTAAACTTGCAGGTATTTATGAAAATTATCCAGGAATAGATACAATTAAAGTTCTTCATTTTTATGTACATAACAAGAAAAACCCGAATGAATTTTCAACTAAGAAATTGAAATTTTTTGTATATAAAACTGATAAATCATTGCTAAATTCATAAAATTATTCTTAAAATGGAAGGTTTATTATGAAAATTATTAAACGAAAAAATTTACTTATTGCATCTTCGGTTGTTTTTCTAAGCACAATTATTAGTATTGGAATTGCCGTTCCAATTGGAAAAAATGCTTATTATGCAAATCAATCCGAACAACTTTTAAAATATTCTGATCAAAAATCAGAAGCAAAATCTTTTGCTCAAAACAGTCAAAATCAACAAGAAATTTTACAATCTGTTAGTCAACTAAATTTAAAAGCACAATTTGCTGATACTTTAACAGCCAAAAACGCAGTTGACTTATTTTATGACAAAACTTATAATTTTGATCTAAATTCGCTAGTTGATTTTAAGCCTTTGGAAGATAAATTCGCTGGATTTAGTTTTAAATTACTTGCTCCAAAAGACAAAAAAGATTTAAAAATTGAAAATAATACGCTATCTAATTTAGCAATTAATGTCCAAAATCCAGCACAAAATATTAATTATAATGTTAAATTTGACCTAAAATTTAGCTCTCATGTTAAAAATTCCGAAATTGATCCTGATAATGTAAATGTTGTTCTTGAACTCGTTAATGATGAATTGATTAAAGATAAAACTGCTAGTGAAATTGCAATTTTGTTTAATTCTAAATTTATTCAAAACAAAAAATCAAACTCTGATCAACAAGCATTATTAAAAACTATTGCTGAATTTGGGAGTATTTCCTTTTTTAATAAGCAAACAAATGATTTGATTTTGCCTTTAGCTTTTGATGTAGAACCTAATTTAAAAGATAGCAAACTATTTTTTTCAAAAGTTGATGATGCAACTGGTCAAGCAAATTTAGATCTTTCCTTGGTTGAAAAATATTCTAAAAAGAAATCTAAAATTGCTTTAGAATTTAAAAATTTATCAACTATTAACGAAAATTATGCTTCTAAATTTGCCCAAATTTTCAAAGATAACTACACTTTTAACGATGAAATTGCTAAATTTTTAGCTTCTTCAAATTTAACTCCACTAGATTTAATTTCAAAACCTTTGCCTGATTCAGCAAAAAATCATTCAATTTTCAAAGACAACCAACCATCTAGTCTTGATTTTTGATTTAAAAAACCTGAATCTCCAAGTCAAACTGTTCCTGAAAGTTCTACTCCTGATGCTGCAAGTTCTGATTCTGATGCTGCATCCCCGGCTTCACCTCAACCTATAAGTGTTTCAACTTTAACTGACAACTCAAAAATCACTCAGCAACAAGCAGATTCATCATCTGAAGGTGAAGGAGAAACTACTGATAATTCTGAAAATTCTGAAAATTCAACAGAAACTCAACCTACAGAATCAACAGACCAAGATTCAACAAAAGACAATCAAGAATCTAAAACCGAAGAAACTCCAAAACCAGAAGTTCCAAAAGTTGAAACTCGTGAGGAAAAATTAAAAAAATCTTTTTCAGAAATTTTAAATAATTTCCAAATTTCTGAATTTAAAATTCAACCAGTAAAAATTGAACTTTCAAAAGAAGACCAAGAAGATCCAATTAAAAAACAAGTAATTCCACTTAAATTAACTCTTAATGGAAATTTTATATCAAGTGAGACTTTCCCTGGCGGTCTAAATTTTAATTCTAATAATGAATTAGAGTATAGTTTCAATTTTAATTATAATATTAGCGATAAAGTTTATGGGGCTTATTTCCAAAATGCACTTGATAATATAACAAAAACAAATCCAGATGGATCAAGTAGTCTAAAAATTGAAAATTTAGAGTTTAAGGTTAAAGATGACCAAAAAATAACAGTTTTTGCAAAAACAATTGACCAAACAATTGAACATATTAGAAATAAAAAAATCGAACTTTCAAAGATTAAAGAAGAAACTAAACAACTTTCTGAACTTCTTGATTTTATTGCTCAGACAAAATCACAAACTAACCCAACACCAGCTAAAATTAATGTATCTTCTTTAGCAACTACAACTCCTTTCGAAGAAGAAGAAGAACAAAAAGAAACTGAAAAAACAGAGAAAAAAGAAGAGAAAACTGAGCAAAAACAGGCAGATCCAGCACCAAATCAAAGTCCTGGAAAATTACTTTCTGAACTTTTTGACAATCTACTTGCATCTAATTTACCAAATTCAAGCTCTATAATTCTTGATACAGGATTTGAAAATGAAAAATTTGCTCTTTCTATTAGTATTTGGCTTGGAGATGATAAATTAAAAGAAATAAAAATTCCAATTGCCGATGTATTAAAAAATAATAAACCTTTTGAATTTTTACAAGAAGAAACTAAATTACATTTCTTTCTTGATGCTGAGTCATTAATTACAGAAAACAGCGGATCCGCCGCTAACCCAACAGATCAAACCTCAAATCCAAACGAAAATCAAATTCCAATTAGCTCAATTAAGTCAATTGATTCTCAAAAACTTGAATTTAAAGACTATGATGATCAAAAAAATCCTGTTCCAAGTGGTCGTAGGTCAAAATTAAAACCTTATTTAGACTTGTCTCAAGGCGGTATTTTCCTTTCTCATGACGGTCTTAAACTCGATTTTTCTTCAAAAAAAGATGATATTAAAAACCCTACATTTGTTCTCGCATTTAAGTCTGCCCAAAACTTTTCAACTAGTCAAGCACCTTTTTATTTAGTTCAAGGTTGAAAAGAAGATAAATCTGGTTCACCTTATTCTTACGGTGATAACCAAAAAATTGACTTTGGAATCAAAATTAGACGCTACGAATATGACAAAGACAAAATTAATAATTTAGAAGCACAAATAGGTGATGAAACTGCAAAACAACCTAATCATGTGCAAAAAATCGATCACCATACAGCGTTAGTTGATACTGTAACTGAAAGACAAGAACGCAACCGCTTCGGCACTAGAAATATTGTTGATAAAGTTAGTGAATCTAAAAATACATTTACTCCTGGTGTTTCCGATTTCCTTGACAACAAATTAGCGACTTCACTTGTTGTCTTTCGACTATTAGACGCAGATGAAAAAGACAAAAAAATAATGGAATTAACTCTTTATTCATCAATAGCTAGCGATCCATATAAACCTGTTTTTAGTGTGAAAAAAACTGTAAATCTTGATTCTTCATTAAAATTTTCAGATATTAAATATTATATTTTAGGTAAATTAGCAACAGAAGCAGGATTGTCTGGAACTAGTGGGGCGGTTCTTCTTAAATCAGCTGCAGTTTTTGAATCAATCGAAAACGAAGACAAATCTGAATTAGTTAATAAATTATTTATTGATAGATACTTTGATCTTAATGAAACTAAAAATTAATATTTATATTAGTTTAAATAAAAAGCATCCTCAATAAACCAGGACAAAAAAAGTTAACACTAAGGTGTTGACTTTTTTTGACTTTAATCTAACACTCACGAAAGAAAAACCTACCTACTCCCGAGTTTCCCAGTTTTAAGGCAAAAATTCGCTTTTTAGTGAATCTAAATATGAAAAAACATCGGTAAATCGGTGTTTTTTGATTTTAAAACCTTAATTTTTATTACTATCATTTACTAGCATTTTAAGTAATTTTGTGGTATAATTATAAATTATGAAAAAACAAAAATTAACTAAGTTGGTCTAGTAACGATGTTGCAAAAATTAAGGCAAAGGGTTGAATTTAACACTTTAGATCAGCAAATAACATTTAAAAATCGAGATGGTGTTCCTAGTGATCCGAATATTTGAAATAGGTATGATTTTTACTTTGATATCTTAATAAATCACTAAAAAAATTGTAAGTAACTTTTACCAAAAAACTTAAAAAACTGCCTAAAACCAGATGCTTTCTTAAAATTACCTTATGAAACTGGGAAACTCGGGACACTCACGAAAGAAAAACCTACCTACTAATCAAATAAAACAAACTAAAAAAGATGAAATTTTACCTTAAAAAGCAAAATTATGAAATTTTTAAACTACTTTTTTAGTTCAAAACACTGACAAAAATCATAAAAAACAACTACTATTTAAACTAAATGTAAATAGAAAACTCATTTTTACTTACATTGAGCCTAAAAAAATATGTGAAGTTTTGAAAGAGCCATAAATAAAAGCCCTAAATTTGAAGATTTCTAAACGGTTAAATTTAAGGCATTCCATCATATTTAAAAATATAATGGAAAATTCGCATTTTCTGATTTTATCATGCAAAAAACATAACTAATTCCCCCTTAATTCAATATCAAATTTTATTAATTTATTCTTAGTGAGATTTATTATAACATAATTTTATCTTAGACCAAACATAAGTTAGTACACCAATTTCAGACTTATTCGAAAAAAGGTGTGTCAAAATGAAACAATACAGATTTACAATTGAAGACAAATTTAAATACATCAAAATTGCCGAATCTAAAGGGCTAAAAAACGCAATTTTGCAATTTGCAGAAGAATTTAGAGAAATTTACAAAGACAAATCTAAAAGTAAAAAAGCGGATAAAGAATGAATGCTGCATATATATGCTAATAATTTGATAAGAAATTGGCAAAAAAAGTTTTATAATAATGATATGAAAAGTTTGATAAGTGTTCGCGGGAAAATCAAATCACCGCGTAAACCAAAAAAGAAATATACAATTAACGATCTTTCTGAAAACGATCGTGAAGTTTATCAAGAAATAATGGAGAATGTTCTTAGAAGATACGGGATTGATCCCGCAATTGTTCTTGAGGAGCTCAAAAAACGAAAACAAGAACAAGAAAAAGATAAAAACAAAATCGAAAATTGCACTAGAATTTGTAGTGTTCTTAATATTAATCGCACTTCGATTTATGAGAAAATAAGGGTGAAAAAACCACCAAAGAAAATGATTTATGATGAAAAATTACTTGAGTGAATTCGTGAAAATTTCATATTGAATCGAAAGGTAAAAGGGCGTGACGTCCTATATAATATTTACAAAAATCAGGGAAATTATGTATCCACGTACGTGTTTCAAAAACACTACGAATTTTTAGGATTAAAATCACTAGCTTATAAAAAGCAAGGAAAACCGGCACCAAAAGAGAAAAAGTTTACACGAATTTGGACTGAAGATCATATCAAAGGTGAATTTAGCTCAGAAAATTTTGGTGAAAAATGGTTTGCTGATATTAAATTTATCAAAATTAACAACGAATGATTTTACCTACACTCAATTATTGAAACAAAATCCAATTACTTGCTCAATTTTTCGATTTCTAAAACAAGATTTTCAGAAGAAACTATAAACTTAGTAAAACAAACAATTAAAAAGTATAATATCAAACCAAAATTTTTCCATTCAGATCATGGCGTGGAATATGCGAACTACAAATTTGCTAATTTTTTAAAACAAAACAATATCCAACAATCAATGTCACCAAAAGGCAATGCCCTTGCAAACCGTCCTATTGAATATTTTTATGCAGTTTTTCAACGAGAATTGCTTAATATTGAGGGCGAAAATTTTGAAAATGTAGCTATTGCTTATCAAAAAATAAGTGAATTTATTGATTGGTATAACTATGAAAGGCCTCAAAGTTGCTTATCATATAAAACTCCAAGCTATTATATGAGGTAAATTATTTGTCCAAATTTTTTAAAATGAACATGCTAGAAAAAATTAACAAAAGTGGTGCAATCAAAATCATAGGTAAAAAACTAATTGTCTGAGATTTTTCTACTTATTTAATCTTAGACCAAACATTTTTTTTTTTTTTTTTGCAAAAGGTTAAATTTAAAATAATAAAAAAGCCCCTTTGGATAAAACTCAAAGGGGTAATTAATTTGTATTTAATTTGTGCTTAATTTATTTGTTGAATTAAGATTGCTTTTTTCTGTGAATGTTAAATTCTTTGAAGACATCACCAAAAGCATTATTAGTAAATCCACGGCCACGGGCTTTCTTAAGATCTAAAGGATCAGAAATAATATTACCAAAATAACGGTCATCAACTACATATTCAGTGTCAATAATTGGTAGTCATTTTAGTTTCTTGTCTTCTTGTTTGAATATTCCAGCAAATCTGACATTTGTTGAGAAAAAATGCTCAGGAATTACTGTTTCAAATTGAATTCAACCTTTGTCTTTATAGTGAGGATTTTTTGACCCTTGTTTTAGCATATTAGCTTTGAGCATTGCAATTTGATTATTATCGTTTTGGAAAACAAAACGTCAGTCATCAGTGTCTTTGACATCTTGATAGTAGTCTTGAGTTGGAATTGGTAGATTTGTTGTAAGTGTAAAAGTACGAGTGTCGCGATTAAATGCAGTTTTTTGAACTTTGAGTGGATAGCCCCCATCATGAATTTGGGTTCAACCTTGAGGTAAAAGGTTAACTTTTTTGAAAGCTTCTTCGTTATGTTTTGTGCGAATTTCGGCAACTTCTGAATTTTGGAAGTTAGGTCACCAATTAGTAAAATTCGGGGCAATCATTTTTATATTTTTCTCAAGTTCATCTGGATCTACAAAGAGTAGGTCATTTAAATTAGCACTTATTATATTTGATTGTTCTTGAATTAGTTTTCTTGGATACCAAAGGTTAAAATAAGCACTTCCTCAGTCAGCGGCATTAGCACCAACTTTTTCTTTAATATTATCAGTGTATTTGTCATTAATATCTTCTTGTTTTTGGTCAGGATCATTAAATAAATCAGTAATAAAATCACTTGCATTATAAAAAGTAACTTTTGTTGGCTGATTTGTAATAATATTTAAATAGTTGCTTGGCAAGCTAAAATTATTATTGCCAAAATTTGCCTGACTTGGGTGTTGGTTAGTTCAACCTTTACGAGTTGATTGTTCTTTTGTTTGGTTTAGTCGATAAGAATATAGATCAACATTTGTTGCTGATTTAGAATATAATTTTTGGTATAAATAACCATCAGGATCAAAAACTTTAAATGACAGGCTGGTTAGACTTTGAACCTGTGGTACAGGAAACATATCAACAAGTGGATCAAAAAGGGGCTGGACTTGGAGGTAGGGGACTTGTACAGGCGGTTGAGATCCGGTATTTAGACTTATTGCTCGTCAACCATAGACAAAAAAGGTTGAATCTTTGACTTTAGATACATCAAAGTTTGTTGGATCATGTAAATTTTTCTTAGCAGCAAAAACTACTTGTGATGTGCTTCATGGCACGCCAACAGTCCGCTCAACAATAAATTTTGGTTTAATAAAAGTAATTGTTGAGGTTTGTGTGTTTGATTGATTGTTTGATTCCGCGGTTGTGTGTGTGTGTGTGTGTGTGTCGGAATCTAAATTATCTTGACTCAAAATGTTATGAACTCTCATTGATTCAAGATCAAATTTTTTGTCAGATAGTTCAGAAGCTATTTCAATTGGGGCGTTAATTAGCCTTTTAATATTGGAACTTTCTAAGTCAAAGCTAATAGTTTTTTCGTTAATAAGTTGGAGATTTGCAACTTTAACTTCAGAGCTAGTGTTTGTTGAAGCATTTAGCGATAATTTAATTGGCGAATGGTTTGAATTTTGAATATGGGCTAAAGATAAAATATGCGACTTAGTTGTTTCATGTCTTTTATAAGCATCAACTATAGGGCTTATAAGGTTAGATAGAGATTGAGGGAGTTTACTTCTGAGAGCGGAAATAACTTCCTCAACTTTTTTCTTATCAGTAATCGATAGTTTTAGAGCTTCAGGAGAGGGAGTTTCTATTAAACTAGTAGTTTCCAAACGCGAGAGCACCTCATTTGCTATTGCTTGGTCAAGAACATCGGCCTGAGGAGAGATGTTTATTAAAGCCGGATGAATTGTCACAGGCACTGAAGATAACCACTGACTTGTTGGTCGACCATTTGAGTCTTTCGGTATTGTGTTTTTAAATTCCAATGTTATTGTTGTTGAATTTGCTAGTGGCTGATCAGGATTGTATTGTTTTGCTCAGGAAGTATTTGAAATTTGCGGAGATTTTGCTAATTCAGGAATATTATTTTGTTGTTTGTGTACTATCAGACTTAAGTTTTTATCTGATTTAACTTTTGTTGAGTTCTGACCGTTTTGGATTACTTTTGATAAAGTTAGACTAACGCCGTAGACTTCAGGTGAGATTTCTTTTACTGATTCAATTTCAAAACTAATGTTTTGATCAAGTTTATTAAAATAAGTACTAAAATTTTGACCTAAAAGAATTTCAAGCTTTTGTTTTAAAGTCTGTAAATCTTCGTTTGAACTTTGACTTGCTGAGTCTGAACTCTGACTAGTCTGAGAGTCATCTTGGAATGGACTAGCAAAATAAGGACTCTCGTCTAGAGTAGAGAAAGTCGAAACTTGTACCGCAACTGGTTTTAATTTGTCTTTGAAAAATTCATCTTGATTGACTTCGGGTCTTTGAACTTCTGGTCGAGGTTGGCCTGGAACTTTGTCATCGATTCAACGGATTCCTGAATCTCTTGGAGAAGTTGGCTCTTCTGATTTTGGTTTATTCTTGTCATAAATTGAATTAGCAAGAATTTGTAGATGAGCAAATTTTTCAGCATCAAGAATCAATGACTGACTTGAAAGGGGAGCATCTTCAATCATCTGGTCTAAATTATTTTTTTGTTTTACTTCAACTTCTGACTGCCCTGAAGTGCGAACAAAAATTGTCTGAGGTGAAGATGAAATAATATCATCAACAAAACTGCCAGCATTATCATCAAATCCAACAACATATTTGATTTTTAGACCAATTATATTACCTTGATCTTTAGAAGCCGCAGCATCTTCTTGAATTTCAAATTTAATTGAAGGACGTGCACCTGAGTCTTGATATTCATTTCAATTATTAGCTAAGGCTGCCTGAGTATAAAAGGCAAAAACTAAATCACTAAGAGTAGAGATTTTACTAAAATCTTTATCTTTAAAAGGAACTTGAGGATTATTATCAGAATCAACAGTATTTCAAAAAGCTGGTTGTTTGGCAATTTTAATTGCATCTTGGTAATTTTTAAGAATTTTGTATGTTAGTTTTTTATCGTTTTCTTGTTGTTTTTCTTGGCCAATAATTCTGTTTCAAATTGCAAAAGGTAAGCTTGCTAACTGGTTTTTATCGCTAACAAGATTTTTAGCAATTTCAACTTTTCAGTCTTGAGTACTTTGGGTTGAACTTGACTGAGTTGAAGTTGACTGAGTTGAATTAAAATCTAGACTTGCTGGTAAAAATAAAGCCATTCCTTGATTTGGGCTTGTAATGTCATTAGCAAAATAACCATTAAAATCAAGAAGTTTGAGTCCAAATTTTGTTCCCACAGAATCATCTTGATTTTGATCTTCATCTTGCTGACTTAGAAAATCTTGGTCGTGCTCGTAGTTATCAAATTTGGTTTTAATTTTTACTTTTGCTAAATCTGCCAAAGTTGGATTTAGTGGTAAGTCTTGATAGCCTTCAAATTCAAGACCCATTTGGGTTCCGATATTAACAAGTTTTTTGATTGCATCTTTAGGATCTAATGATAAAAGGTAACGGAAATAAGCAAATAATGAAGCACGATTTTTAAATGCCGAAGTCGAAACTGAGTAAATATCAGCATTTTTTAAAGCCTGAGCTGAGTCAATTGTTGCATTTAAATTGGCTATTTCTTTGTCAGACGGAACTTGTATATTTTGGGCTTGTAGAGTTGAACCTAATTTAAAATCAATATTGTAAGAATTTGGATCACTAAAAAGACTAATTAGTTTTTTATAATCTTTTTGGTCGATTAATTGTTTAATTTCGTATTTTGAAAGTAAATAAGACTTTGGAGCACCTTGGACAAGATCATAAGGATTTTCTTTGGTTGCTCCTAGGGTTTGATTAGTGGATTGAGATGGAAATGGTGAAATATCAGCTGCTAGTTGTTGGGCGGCTTCTTGGGCGCTTTGGGCATCTTTTAATTGCTTTAGTTGCTCGCTAAGTTCAGGATAAAGACTGGCTAGGGCATCTTCGATTTTTTGATCACGGAAATTATCAAGTTTAAAACTTACAGTTTTTTCCAAAATAGTTTTAATATTTTGACCTGTGTCCCCTAAAATTGATGACTTTAGCTTAATTTTGATTGGCAGTTCAATAAATAATTTTCCTGAAACTGAGTTTTGACGAATTTTAGCATTTGAAACTAAAAAGTCATAATCAAGGTGCTCGCGTAAGTTATCAAAAAGTAAATCATATTTACCAAAAGAAAAAGTCAGTCCACGTGTTAGGCTGGCATCAATTATATCTTTGATTGCAGATGGCTTACTTACAAGTTCTTGGAGTTGTTTATAAAAATTAATTGCATCATAACGAAACAAAGAAAATTTATCAACTGGCTTATTAGAAGGTTGTCTTAATAAATCACGCTCAAACAAACTAAGTGAAGAAGGAAGTAAAACTCCGGTGGTTGAATCAACCTGAGGCTTATCTGGATCAATATAATAATCAGAAGCATCAAGTAAATTAACTTCGAGTTGATCGCTTAGGTCTTTTGTATTAGCAAATAAAGCAGACTTATCACTTGCGACTAAGTCAATTGAAGTTAAAAATGACTCATCTTTATTTTTATAGTTAGCTAAAGTCGCTTTTGCCTGAGACTCAAATTCAGTTTTTAAATATAAACGCACTGAGGGTACTTGTTGATTTAGACTTGTAGCTCACTCATTTGAATTTTGTGGATTTTTAACAAAACTAAATACAAAAGGCTCTTCTAAGTCGCCTTTTGCAAAACCAAAGCCTTGGGCTTCAAGACGAATTTTTGCCTTAATTGCTTGAATGTCAAAAAATTTGCTTAAATGAGACTCAAATTCCTCTACTGATTCAAATTGATTCAATGTTTTTGCAAAATCATCAGCACGAGTTAGCCCTAAAGGTCTAACAGAAGTTGATGAAAAATGACTAAGTGGGCTAGGAACCAAATTAGCAAAATTGGAGTCAACAATATCACTAAATTGAGCCAAAGCTGCCTTTGGGGCATCAACTACTGAAAGGTAAATTGATTTTGTTGCTGAGCGGGCAACATTTTTATCTTCAAGAGTTTCTTCTAAATGAAAGGAAAGGAAAAAGCGTTGTTGTTCATCTTGGGCTTCAAATTTTTCAATAACAACTTTGTATTTGTTTGGAATTGCCAAAACACTACGGCCATTATTAGTTAAAAAGTTGAATTTTGATGCAAAGTCGCTAAATTCAGTGCTGCTGGCATTAAAAGTTTTACCCCCTAAAAGTGCTTGTTTGACAGTTTTATAATCACTAGTAAAGTGAGCAACGCTTGGCTTAAAACTTACTGAATCAATTAGGCCAAGCTGACTAACAACTCCTTGGGTAGGATTAACTCCACGATATCTAGTTTTAGCAGCAAGTCCAGCGACAGTTCCAAAGACCGTCGACATTAGTACAATTGCAGCGGCACTGCCAATTAATATTTTTGCCTTTTTATTTTGCATAAAAGCCTCCTGGTTTTTTCCCTTTTTATCATTTTTGTTATTTTCAATAAAAAAAATTATACTAAATTTAAAATTTATTTCTGCTTAATTTTAAAATTTTTTTTAATTAATTAAAATACAATCAATAAAAGTTTATGATAGTTTTCCCTAATTTCCTAGTTTGATGAGATAATCTCAAAAAAGTGTCCGATTTTTGGGACTTTTTTAACTTGTTTGGCAAACTCAGAAAAAATAACTATTAAAGCAAAAACACTGAATTTTAAATCTAACGCTCACAAACAAAAATCTGCTTATTAATCAAACTAAAAAAGCTATAATTTTTACTTAAAAAGCAAAATATGAAATGTTTAAACTGCTTTTTAGTAAAACATTGACAAAAATCAATTTATGGACAAAACAACAAAAATCATAAAAAAATACAACTACTATTTAAACTCAATGTAAATAGAAAACTCGTTTTTACTTACATTGAGCCTAAAAAAACATATGAAGTTTTGAAAGAACAATAACTAAAAACCTTAAATTTGAAGATTTCTAAACGGGTAAATTTAAGGCATTCCATCATATTTAAAAATATAATGGATAATTCGCAATATCTTATTTTATTGTGACAAAAACATAACTAATTCCACCTCAATTCAATATTAAAATTTATTAACTCATTCTTAGTGACTCTATTATAACATAATTTTATTTTTGACCAAACATTTTTTTTTTTTTTTTTGAAAAGGTTGATTTTAATGCATTCAACCATATTTAGAACATAGTCCAAAATTTGCATTATATGATTTTTTGGCCAAAAAACATAATTAGTAAATCGGGACTAAAGACTTAACACATAGGTGTTGGCTTTTGTCCTGGCTTAGCCCCCCCCTCACTAACCAAATCTATATAGCAATTTTGTTATCATTAATTAATGAAATATATTTATTATTATCAATGTAGTCGCTATAAAAATAGTCTATTTTGTTAATTATTGTAGCAAAATCCAAATATTCAACTTCACTAAAGTCTTCAGTATCAAGACCTGTATTTAAAACATACATATAATCATAAAAATCATAAAATTTAGGCAATAAATCTGAAGTCAAATTATCCTTTATCTTATTAGATTTTATTAATAAACAAATATACTGAAAATCCTTATCGATATATTGAGTATTATTATTTGGATGAGCCATACTAAAATGCTGATTAGGGGTAAGCATTATTAAATTTTCTATATAGCCAGCAATTTGCGGATAATCTGATTGTGGGAAAATATGATGAGCTTGGCTCGCATTAACTGTTTCTGTTGGCTGGTTAATTTCAGATTTAGAACCATAATATTTATCATTATATTTTCTTACATCTTTTTTAGCTTTATTTACAGTATATTTAGAATAAGCTTTAGAGCTCATTTGATCCAAAGTGTTTTGGTATTCTTCTCTTGTTAGTGATTTATCCTTACCACTTAGCTCGTCTCTCCAATTAGATCTATTATAGAGCAGGTCATTCATAGTAATATTTTTTGATGACATCCTACCTTTTTCAGTGCCTAGTTTCTTGAACTTAAATGCTAATGGATTTATTATTTTTGTGAATATCCTACCACATTCTGTTTCTGTATTAATGCCGGTATTTTCAATGGTAAAATCAATAAAGTCTTGCCTTAGATCTTTATATGAATCTTTAGTTTGAATTTCAAAGAATTTTTCAAAACTTTTATATAAATCACTATCCTTTAAAACTTTTACTATGTACTCATAAAGAAAATTTAATGCATTTGTTGGCCTTAAAGCTATATTTTCCAATAGCTCTTTGTTATTAATCTTATAAAAATATCTATTATTTTCCTTTCTTGTTGATAATATTTTGCTATAAGACAATAAATTTATTGGTTGGGCAAAATATTTATCATACTCATTACTTGCTTTTAATTCGGGGTCAGGTTTTGAAAAAATTTCAATAACATTGTTTCTAGAATATTCACTATGCCATATATCTGAGACTGTAAATTCTTCATTTTCATTTTCCACATATTCTATAATACAATCGGCTATAATTGAGACAACATCAAAAGTACATTTTTGATCTATCCATCTAGCATTGTTGCTTTTTCTTACATCATAATCAAATTGATTTAAAAAATCAGAGTAAATGCTCATTATTAGACTTCCTTGTTTATTCCAAACCAATACACACTTGTATTGTCAATATTCAATGAGCGAGTTTGATAGTTTCTTGCCAATGAATAAAATTCTCTAAATTCCTGACTAGAAATATATAATCTTTGTTTTTCTGATATTTCAAAGTCATATTTTTTTTGAAGTATTGCAACAGAACCATTAGTAATATAGCCTTTTTCTTTTCTTAATAGTCTTGGTTTGTAAGTCAGGTTAGGAGCTAAATAAACGACATCGCTGTCAATGAATTTATATACACTTAATTTTTTGGCTTTATATAAATCCATATATGAGTCATAATCCTCAATATTAACTATTTGACTTCCATCATCAGAAATATTTCTAGATTTTATAACACGTATAGAATCGTCATTATAAGAGTTATTAAGCATTTTAGATGTGATTTGTCTATCTCTAAATACAGAAAAGACGTCAAATATCAATTTATTCGAAACTTTATCAAAAAAATCATTTCTATAAATCACCCAATAAGGTAAATCATCAGAAAATATATATTTTTTAGGTTGCATAATTTTAACATTTTTGGTTAGTGATTTAACCAATATTTTTGAATTTTTTTTATTATTTATTGTTAAGTTTATAGTTTCTATTAAAACACCTTTAAATCCTAGTTCTCCAAAATCTAATATAGATTCAACATTGTATTCTTTGAGTATATTTCTAGTTTCTATATACTCAAGGTTGCTTAATAAATTTTTTGGCAATATTAATGATACATTGTGTGAATCTATCAATGATTTTTCCAAGAATAATCCTGCCAAATTAGTTAAATTCTTACTAAAGACACTATTTTTAATGTATTTCAAAATATCTTTTGAAGTTAATTTAGTAAATGGTGGATTGCCAATAATAAGGTCAAATTTAAAATTAAACTTTGTGTCCATGTAGTCTGCGTTAATAAAATTAATATTAAAATTCTCAGGAATTGATTTACTATCGAACAGGACTTTTAATATATCTAACATTTCTGGGTCAATATCTATTACTGTGAGTGATACTTTTTTTATATAATCATATTTTTTAAATATAAGGGGAATAAAGCTCCCGATTCCAACAGAAGGTTCTAAAATATGAATCTCATCCTTTTCAAAGTCAGGTAATACTGAAACTATTTCATTTAATATTTTTTTTGGAGTATAAAATGCAGAATGAGAATATCTTTTAGCATTCGATAGTTCTATAATTCGAGCTAAGCTTTCAAAACAGACACTATCCTTGTTATTCAAAACATATTTTTTCAAATTACTAATATCAGCAAGTTTTTCCTCATCAATTATTTTATTAATATCAACCTCTCTAATTTTTTTTTGCCTAAGATGCTTTTTTATATTATTAGCAATTTGTCTAAATACTTCAGTGGGAACAGCTTCTCCAATACTCTGCCTAATGTTTATTTCTTCCTTTTTTGAGATGGCTTTCTTTTCTTCATAGGATTTAGAATTTAAATCATCTAAAGATAACTCCGACCACTTAAAACTATCTGGTATAGACATCATCTTCATTAATTCTCGTATTGAAAATACTCTGTCTTGATTAGGGTGAATGGTATTTTGACTTGCCATTTGATCATTTCTTGTATGAAAACATGGAGCAACTTTATCAAAAATTTGTCTTTTATATTTATCCCCGTTCTTAAATTTATTGATTACTATTTCTCCGTTAATAATCTTGTGAGGCTTTTTAAGATCATCTATATTATCAAATGCACTTTGCCCCTCTTTGAGATTAGAAATCCAATCCCTCATATGAATAGGATATTCCCTAAAACTGTGATAAAAATCTCTATTGTCATATTCACCCCATGATAATTCAGGCATAGCTCCAATAACTTCTCTTAATGTTTTCTCTTCTCTATAGCTAGGGAATAATTCTAGTGGCAATATAAAATCACTTTCTGACTTATGAACGCCTATTACCAATGTCCTAGTTCTAGAGGAATTAGACCCATAATTTTTAAAATTTAATATTCTGTTTTCTATAATGTATTCTGAAGACAATTCTGAAGTAATCATATTTCCAATTGGAACTACTTCAGAATTATATGTGCATCCAGTTTTCCAAAATGCTGCCACATTTTCAAAGACAAAAAATCTTGGCAAAACCTTTTTTACTATCTTTACGCTTTCGACAATTAAACTATTTCTTTCAATTTCATCATCTTTCTTTTTATGGTTCGCAACACTCATTCCTTGACATGGCGGGGTAGCTACAACAACATCAACTCTATCATTACCCATTTTGTTCCATAATTTTACTTCATTATAGATTTTATTTTGTATATCTTTATTTGTGATATCTCCGCTGATATACCCGCTATTAAAACTACATTTATTATTAATTTTTTGGATGTTAAGTCTTCTTTCAATTAGTTCATTAGTAGCAATACATTCAAAATCTTCAACTTTAAATCCATAACAACCTACCCCTGCAGATGAAAACAAAGAAATATATGTCAATTTATTATTAATCATTTTATCCTCCACACTTTCTATAATTTTTGAAGTATCACAATTCAATGCATTGCACATTGGGAGTGTTCATAATTTTGTGTTTTAAATTTTATGGATTTTTTCCTAATAGAAATCTAATTTAATTTTACATTATTTAACCGATTAGGGAAAATTATTTCTAATTACTTCTTAATTGGGGAATATTCAGTATTTTGGTTCTTTATGATAAATTTTATCAAAGCATATTTGCTTTAGTGCACAAAATACTTAATATTCCCAATTTATGGGCAAAACAACAAAAACCATCAAAAAATACAACTGCTATTTAAACTCAATGTAAATAGAAAACTCGTTTTTATTTAAATTGAGCCTAAAAAAATATATGAAGTTTTGAAAGAACAATAACTAAAAGCCTTAAATTTGTAGATTTCTAAACGGTCAAATTTAAGGCATTCCATCATATTTAAAAATATAATGGATAATTCGCACTGTCTGATTTTTTTATGACAAAAACATAATTAATTCCTCCTTAATTCAATATCAAAATTTATTAATTATTCTTAGTGAGTGTAATTATAGCAGAAATTTTTTTAGACCAAGCATTTTTTTTTTTTTTGCAAAAGGTTAATTTTAATGCATTCTAATATATTTAAAAACATAATGGAAAAATCGCACTAACTGATTTTTTATGGCAAACACATAACTAATTCCTCCTTAATTCAATATTTAAAATTTATTAATTCATTCTTAGTGACTCTATTATAACATAATTTTTTCTACTAATTTACCTTATTTTGCCACTCCTTTCCAGGACAGCCCTCAGACTAGTCCAAGCTCTGAGTCAAGCCAGAGTACAAATGAAGACTTACAGACTCTAAAACAAAAACTCGAAATTCTTTTAGGTGAGCAATTTAGTAATTATTTTAATAATCTTGATCCAAACATTAGTTTTGAAATTGAATCAGTTAAGCAAGTCTCACCGGAGGTCTATAGCGTTAGTCTTTCGTTAGTAAAAAATGTTACTGATGGAAATACAACAACACGGGTAAAATCAGATAAGAGCCTAAGTCTGATAGTCCACAAACAACAAGACAACATTCCTGAACTGGCAAAGACTCCGGTGGTATCAAATACTAGCTGGGCTAAACAATATAGTCCTGACCAGCCGCTGGCTAATTCAACAACAATTACTCTAGAATTTAAAAATCCAATACAGACTGATGCCAGCGGTCGCCCAACAAGTCAGTGGCTATCTTCAGTGCCGGTGAGTATTCATCCGGCTGAACTGGCTTTAAGTCCGCTGCAGCCGGTGATAGCGCCTGAGGTGAAGAATACAGGATTAGCAAATCTTCGTGACGAAGGGAATACATACTTCCAAGCAGCTAATACTAATAGGGATCATAATATAAATAGGAAGAAGGAAGCAGCCCAAAAAGCTACTAGAGAAGCATCTATGATTAAAGTTGAAGATCCAAAATTAATTGAGTCTTCGCCAGTTTCGATCCCGAATCCTCAGCATCAATTAGTTCAATTAACATTGAACCAATTACTTAACCAAAATGTTGTAGACTTTAAAATAAACGATTTAAAGGTAGAATCGCCAACAAAGTTATCATTTAGTCTTGAAAGTAGCGATATAAAACGTTTAATTAATGCCCCTATTCAAATAGCAAACGTTTCTTCTACTTCTTCTACAGAGGAAGAAAAATCTCAACCTGAGACTAACCAGCAACAAATATCTAACATTGTAAAAATTAAACCTAAATTAATTTTACAAGGTGCAATTGGTGTTCCATGGGCAACAGTGAAAAAACCCGCTAAGTTCTCAGTGTTCCTCAAAGAGAACAACGGTTACTGAGAATCACTGTTTAATCGACTTGCTAGCTGAGAACCAAATAAAACTGAACTAAATAATACAAAACCTCAAAATAACAAAAACGTCAACCCTAGACTAATAAATCAAAATTGACATGGTACCCTCCAAAATAACAACGATCCACTTTTCCAGTTACTCACAAAAGACCCCGCTCAAGATCTTTCTGCTTTATCTCTTAAAGTCTTTGACCCTTCAGGTTACTTAAACCAAAGATTAGCTCATGAAGGTACTGGTCAAACTACAGAAGCTAAAACCCCAACCACCAACCTTAATTTATACTCATACCAACTTAATAAAACAAAAGTAGAAAATGTTAAAAAAGGATGAACAAATGTTCACCCAGATCAATTTGTTAGTCCAGGCGAGAACTTCAAACTAACTAATGATTATTTAAATATTATTTTAAATCAGCCAACAAAAGTTACTTACTATAGTGCAAGTGATTTTGTTAACAATTTATTTAATGATCCTGACAAAAAAGACACAGATGTTCAAGACAAATACACAAAGACTGTTAAAGAAAAAGTAGGGGCTAACGCCGTTGACTGAGGAACTGCTTATTTGAACTTTTGGTATCCAAAAGAATTAATTCAGCAACAATCAAATATTATTAGTGCTAATTTAACTGATTTATTATTTGTTAATCCTGATGAACTAACAAACAACGAAAAAATGATTGCTCCAAATTTAGTTAATTGATGGCCTAATTTCCGAAATTCAGAAACTCCATTTATTAAAACAACTGAAAATGCAGAGGCAAAAAAGACAGTTCTTCAAAATCCACTTGGTTGAACTCAAGTTCAAGATGGTGGATTTGGTCTTCGGGTAAGAAAAACCTTATTTAACCGTGACACCCGTACCTTTACACTAACAACTAATATTCCAGTTCCAACCCAAGATTATTCAGCTGTTAAAGATAGTGATGACTGACGTTTTGTTTTCCAAAACGACAGTGGTCAAATTGCAATGCTAAAAGCAACTCGTTCTACTAAAGAAAATAATCCTGATTACAAAGACAATGGTGCAGTTCAATTCCAGACAGTTATTCCTGAGCATTTCTTCTCTTCAAATGTTAGATTTGTGGGAATATTCAAACAAGAAGACCAAAAATTAAAATGACTACCAATTGCCGATACTGAATTTATTATCGATGACCGTTATTTTAAAAACATTACCAGCGATGAACTTAACCTAGCAAACGCAAATGCCCGTGGTCTTACTAACAATGCTTTTGGAGAAATCTTTAAAGAATTTAACATTCACAAGCCAAGAAAATAACTAAATTTTTTAATTAAACAAATAAATTACCCCTTTGAGTTTCATCAAAGGGGATTTTTATTATTTTAAATCTAATCTTTTGAAAAAAAAAAAAAAAATGTTTGGTCTAGAAAAAAATTATGTTATAATAAATCTCACTAAGAATAAATTGATAAATTTTGATATTGAATTAAGGAGGATTAGTTATGTTTTTGCCATAAAAAAATCAGACAGTGCGAATTATCCATTATATTTTTAAATATGATGGAATGCCTTAAATTTAACCGTTTAGAAATCTATAAATTTATGGCTTTTGATTATGGTTCTTTCAAAACTTCATATATTTTTTTAGGCTCAATTAAATAAAATGAGTTTTCTATTTGCATTGAGCTTAAATAGTAGTTGTATTTTTTTATGATTTTTGTTGTTGTAAACCAGGGGGATGTATTAATGAATAGTGACTATACAAGTATTGAACTTTTTGCGGGTGCAGGAGGATTAGCCTTAGGGTTAGAGCAGGCGGGATTTAAGCACATCGGATTAGTTGAATATGACAAATATGCTGCCAGTACACTAAAAGCTAACAGACCAAAATGGAATGTTATTTGTGAAGATATAGAGATTGTGGCTAAGAAAGATTTAGAAAAAGAATTTAACATAAAAAAAGGAGAATTAGATTTATTATCTGGTGGAGCACCTTGCCAAAGTTTTAGTTATGCTGGTAAAAGATTAGGACTTGATGATGTTAGGGGCACAATGTTTTATCACTATGCAATTTTTTTAAATAAATTGCAACCTAAAATGTTGTTGTTTGAAAATGTAAAGGGCCTTTTATCTCACGATAAGGGGAGAACATTCAAGACAATTATCAATATTTTTGAGCAAGAGGGATATAAAATATTCTATGAGGTATTAAATGCTTGAGATTATGGTGTTGCTCAGAAAAGAGAAAGATTAATTGTTGTTGGTATAAGAAATGATTTAGTTAATGATAAAGAATTTTTCTATCCTTTAAAATATGAATATAAACCAGTATTAGCCGATATTTTACAAGATGTTCCTGTGAGTCCTGGTGCTAAGTATTCAAAAACAAAAAAAGATATTTTTTCATTAGTTCCTCCAGGCGGATATTGAAGAGATATTCCTGAAGACATAGCTAAAAACTATATGAAGTCTTGTTGGTATATGGCTGGTGGAAGAACAGGAATACTAAGGAGATTGAGTTTAGATGAGCCGTCACTGACAGTTTTAACTACACCTCAAATGAAACAAACGGATAGATGTCATCCAACAGAGGTTAGACCATTTACTGTTAGAGAAAATGCTAGAATACAATCTTTTCCAGATGAATGGATATTTACAGGGCCAATGTCTTCACAATACAAGCAAGTAGGAAATGCAGTTCCTTGTAATTTGGCCAAAGAAGTAGGTTTAAAAATATTGGAGAAGTTAGAGGAAATTAGATATGGAAATTTATAAGTTAGATTTTATTTCACAAGAAGATTTTGAAAAGCATATAACTAATACTTTGAAGAAGTATAATGAAATGCTCAAAAGTATAAACTTAAAAAAATTCAATAGTAATTTAATTGATCCAATAAAATTAGTTTTTGATAAAAATGTTTTTGATAAAAGTTTTGAAGAAATAATAAAATTGGAAATTCACAGACAAAGAGATAAATCTAACAGTAATATAATTGGATATTTTCATCAAAATATGTTTAAGAATATAAAAAAATGTGAAGTTCCAGATGAGGGATGGGATGTGATTTTTACTGGTGGTGATATAACATATTATGTTGAAATGAAAAATAAGCATAATACAATGAATAGTTCATCATCGGCAAAAACATTTATGAAGATGCAAAATCATTTATTAAATGCCAAAGATAGAGATAGAAGCATTTGTGCATTAGTGGAAGTTATTGCTAAAAAATCTCAAAATATTCCGTGGGTTATTAGTCTTGATAAAGTGAAACAATCTTCTAATGAAAAATTAAGAAGAATATCAATAGATAAGTTTTATGAAATTGTTACTGGAGATAAAAATTCTTTTAAATTAATATGTGAGCAACTACCAATAACAATTGAAAAAATTATTTCTAATAATAAATCACTCAAAGTTCAAAAAGACACAGTTTTTGAAGAGTTAGAAAATATAGATAATGATATACTTATAGCACTATATAAACTAGCATTTAGTACTTATGAGGGGTTTAGTTGATAGAAATTTTATGACTACTAAAAATATGAATCTAGTCGTCTAAATTAGTAGAAAAATCTCAGACAATTAGTTTTTTTAAAAAAAGGTCAATTTTAAAATAATAAAAATCCCCTTTGATTGAAACTCAAAGGGGTAATTTATTTGTTTAATTAAAAAATTTAGTTATTTTCTTGGCTTGTGAATGTTAAATTCTTTAAAGATTTCTCCAAAAGCATTGTTAGTAAGACCACGGGCATTTGCGTTTGCTAGGTTAAGTTCATCGCTGGTAATGTTTTTAAAATAACGGTCATCGATAATAAATTCAGTATCGGCAATTGGTAGTCATTTTAATTTTTGGTCTTCTTGTTTGAATATTCCCACAAATCTAACATTTGAAGAGAAGAAATGCTCAGGAATAACTGTCTGGAATTGAACTGCACCATTATCTTTAAAATCAGGGTTATTATCTTTAGTAGAACGAGTTGCTTTTAACATTGCAATTTGACCACTATCATTTTGGAAAACAAAACGTCAGTCATCTGTGTCTTTAACAGCTGAATAGTCTTGGGTAGGAACTGGTATATTAGTTGTTAGTGTAAAGGTACGGGTATCACGGTTAAATAAAGTTTTTCTTACCCGAAGACCAAATCCGCCATCTTGAACTTGAGTTCAACCAAGTGGATTTTGAAGAACTGTCTTTTTTGCCTCTGCATTTTCAGTTGTTTTAATAAATGGGGTTTCTGAATTTCGGAAATTAGGTCACCAATTAACTAAATTTGGAGCAATCATTTTTTCGTTTTTTTCCAATTCGTCAGGATTAACAAATAATAGATCAGTTAAATTAGCACTAATAATGTTTGATTGTTGTTGAATTAATTCTTTTGGATACCAAAAGTTCAAATAAGCAGTTCCTCAGTCAACGGCATTAGCTCCTACTTTTTCTTTGACAGTTTTTGTGTATTTGTCTTGAACATCTGTGTCTTTTTTGTCAGGATCATTAAATAAATTGTGAACAAAATCACTTGCACTATAATAAGTAACTTTTGTAGGTTGATTTAAAATAATATTTAAATAATCATTAGTAAGTCTGAAGTTTTCCCCTGGACTAACAAATTGATTTGGGTGAACATTTGTCCATCCTTTTCTTACTTTATCTTCTTTTGTTTTATTAAGTTGGTATGAGTATAAATTAAGGTTGGTGGTTGGGGTTTTGGCTTCTGTAGTTTGACCAGTACCTTCTTGAGATAATCTTTGATTTAAATAACCTGAAGGGTCAAAGACTTTAAGAGATAAAGCAGAAAGATTTTCAGCAGGGTCTTTTACGAGTAGTTGATAAAGGGGGTCGTTAATATTGACTCAACTACGGAAAGTGTTATCATGGATTATAGCGGCTGTATCATTTTTACCGAACTTAGGAAAAACTTTACTTCTTATTTCATTTGTATCTTTTTTTGATCAACTCGGGATTAGATCTTCAAATCATTTATCATTTAGGTTAAGGTGTTTTGAGAACTTAGCGGGTTTTTTTATTGTTGTTCATGGAACACCAATTGCACCTTGTAAAATTAATTTAGGTTTAATTTTTACAATATTTGTAGTAGCTTTTGTATCTTGAGCTTCTGAGGAACTAGTAGAAGAATCGGCCGATGTTTTTGCTATTTCAATAGGAGCGTTAATTAAACGTTTTATGTCACTACTTTCAAGGTTGAATGATAACTTTGTTGGAGATTCTACCTTTAGATCAGATATTTTAAAGTCTACCACACTTTGGTTAAGTAATTGGTTTAACGTAAGTTGAACTAATTGATGCTGTGGATTTGGGATCGAAAGTGGCGAAGACTCAATTAATTTTGGATCTTTAACTTCAATGATAGATGCTTCTTTAGTAACTTTTTGGGCAGTTTCAAGTTTTCTATTGATGCTATCATTACCTTTTGCAGCAAGAAAGAAAGTATGTCCTTTAGAAAGCGCCGCCAATTTTGAGTTCTTCACCTCAGGCGCTATCACCGGCTGCAGCGGACTTAAAGCCAGTTCAGCCGGATGAATACTCACCGGCACTGAAGATAGCCACTGACTTGTTGGGCGACCGCTGGCATCAGTCTGTATTGGATTTTTAAATTCTAGAGTAATTGTTGTTGAATTAGCCAGCGGCTGGTCAGGACTATATTGTTTAGCCCAGCTAGTATTTGATACCACCGGAGTCTTTGCCAGTTCAGGAATGTTGTCTTGTTGTTTGTGGACTATCAGACTTAGGCTCTTATCTGATTTTACCCGTGTTGTTGTATTTCCATCAGTAACATTTTTACTAACGAAAGACTAACGCTATAGACCTCCGGTGAGACTTGCTTAACTGATTCAATTTCAAAACTAATGTTTGGATCAAGATTATTAAAATAATTACTAAATTGCTCACCTAAAAGAATTTCGAGTTTTTGTTTTAGAGTCTGTAAGTCTTCATTTGTACTCTCAGATGTTGAGCCAGGAGCTGGACTAGTCTGAGGGCCGTCTTGGAAAGGAGTGGCAAAATAAGGACTCTCGTCTAGTGAAGAGAAAGTTGAGACCTCTATAGCAACTGGTCTTAGTTTGCCTTTAAAAAATTCATCTTGATTTGGCTCCGGTCTTTTAACCTCTGGACGCGGCTGACCTGGAACTTTGTCATCAATTCAACGGATTCCTGAGTCTTGTCTTGGAGTCTCTGGTTCTGGAGCTGGTTTTTTCTTGTCATAAATTGAATTAGCAAGAATTTGTAAATGACCAAATTTTTCAGCATCAAGAATTAAGGACTGACTTGAAAGGGGTGCATCTTCAATCATCTGGTCTAAATTATTTTTTTGTTTTACTTCGGCTTCTGACTGACCAGAAGTGCGGACAAAAATTGTCTGCGGGCTTGATTGAATTACATCATCAACAAATTTACCAGCATTATCATCAAAGCCAACAACATATTTGATTTTTAGGCCAATTATGTTACCTTCTTTAGAAGTCTCAGCATCGTCTTGAATTTCAAATTTAATTGAAGGACGCGCACCTGAGTCTTGGTATTCATTTCAATTATTAGCTAAGGCTGCCTGAGTATAAAAAGCAAAAACTAAATCACTAAGAGTTGAGATTTTGCTAAAATTCTGATCTTTAAAAGGAACTTGAGGATTATTATCAGTATCTACAGTATTTCAAAAAGCTGGTTGTTTAGCAATTTTAATTGCATCTTGGTAATTTTTAAGAATTTTGTATGTTAGTTTTTGGCTGTTGTCTTGGGCTTTTTCTTGGCCAATAATTTTGTCTCAAATTGCAAAAGGTAGACTTGCTAACTGGTTTTTATCACTAACAAGATTTTTAGTAATTTCAGCTTTTCAGTCAGTAGTTTGGGTTGAGGTAGTTGAGCTTGAACCAGTTGAACCAGTTGACTGAACTGAACTAGAATCTAGGCTTGCTGGTAAAAATAAAGCCATTCCTTGATTTGGACTTGTAATGTCATTAGCAAGATAACCGTTAAAATCAAGAAGTTTAAGTCCGAATTTTGTCCCAACAGATCCGTCTTGGTTTTCTTCGGCATCTTGCTCACTTAGAAAATCTTGGTCGTGCTGGAAGTTGTCAAATTTAGTTTTGATTTTTACTTTCGCTAAATCTGCTAAAGTTGGATTTAGCGGTAAGTCTTGATAGCCTTCAAATTCAAGACCCATTTGGGTTCCGAGATCAACAAGTTTTTTGATTGCCTCTTTAGGTTCTAATGATAAAAGGTAACGGAAATAAGCAAATAAAGAAGCACGATTTTTAAATGCTGAAGTTGAAACTGAATAAATATCAGCATTTTTTAAAGCCTGAGCTGAGTCAATTGTTGCATTTAAATTAGCTATTTCTGTGTCAGACGGAACTTGAATATTTTGGCTTTGTAGAGTTGAGCCTAATTTAAAATCAATATTGTAGCTATTTTGATCACTTAAAAGACTAATTAGTTTTTTATAGTCTCCTTGGTCAATTAGCTGTTTAATTTCGTATTTTGAAAGTAAATAAGACTTTGGAGCACCTTGGGCAAGATCATAAGGATTTTCTTTGGTTGCACCAACGGTTAGATTAGTCCACTGCGACTGAATTGGGGAAGTAGCAGCTAATTGTTGGGCAGCATCTTGGGCACTTTGGGCATCTTTTAATTGTTTTAATTGCTCGCTAAGTTCAGGATAAAGGCTGCTTAGGGCATCCTCGATTTTTTGATCACGGAAATTATCAAGTTTAAAACTTACAGTTTTTTCCAAAATAGTTTTAATATTTTGACCTGTGTCGCCAAGAATTGATGATTTTAGCTTAATTTTGATTGGCAGTTCAATAAATAATTTTTTTGAAATTGAGTTTTGACGAATTTTAGCATTTGAAACTAAAAAGTCATAATCAAGATGCTCGCGTAAATTATCAAAAAGTAAATCGTACTTACCAAAAGAAAAAGTTAGGCCACGTGTTAAGCTTGCATCAACTATATCTTTAATTGCACTAGGTTTACTTACAAGTTCTTGAAGTTGTTTGTAAAAATTAATTGCATCATAACGAAACAAAGAAAATTTATCAACTGGCTTATTAGAGGTTTGTCTTAATACATCACGGTCAAACAAACTAAGTTGAGAAGGAAGTAAAACTCCGGTAGTTGGGTCAACCGTAGGCTTATCTGGGTCAATATAATAATCAGAAGCATCAAGCAAATTAACATCGAGTTGATCGCTTAGATCTTTAGTATTAGCAAATAAAGTAGACTTATCACTTGCTACTAAGTCAATTGAAGTTAAAAATGACTCATCTTTATGTTTATAGTCAGCTAGTGTAGCTTTTGCCTGAGGCCCAAATTCAGTTTTTAAATATAAACGAACCGCAGGAACTTGTTGATTTAGACTTGTAGCTCACTCATTTGGACTTTGAGGATTTTTAACAAAACTAAATACAAAAGGTTCTTCTAAGTCACCTTTGGCAAAGCCAAAGCCTTGGGCTTCAAGACGAATTTTTGCTTTAATTGCCTGAATGTCAAAAAATTTGCTTAAATGAGATTCAAATTCCTCTAATGTCTCAAGTTGATTTAATGTTTTTGCAAAATCATCAGCACGAGTTAAGCCCAAAGGTCTAACAGAGGTTGACGAAAAATGACTAAGAGGATTAGGAGTCAAATTAGCAAAATTTGAGTCAACAATATCACTAAATTGAGCTAGTGCCGCTTTTGGGGCATCAACTACTGAAAGGTAAATTGACTTTGTTGCCGAGCGAGCAACATTTTTGTCTTCAAGAGTTTCTTCCAGGTGAAAGGAAAGGAAAAAGCGTTGTTGTTCATCTTGGGCTTCAAATTTTTCAATAACAACTTTGTATTTGTTTGGAATTGCCAGAACACTACGGCCATTGTTAGTTAAAAAGTTGAATTTTGAAGCAAAATCGCTAAATTCACTACTTTGAGCATTAAAAGTTTTGTCCCCTAAAAGTGCTTGTTTTACAGTTTTATAGTCACTTGTAAAGTGAGCAACGCTTGGCTTAAAACTTACTGAATCAATTAGCCCGAGTTGACTAACAACACCTTGGGTAGGATTAACTCCGCGGTATCTGGTTTTAGCAGCAAGTCCGGCGACAGTTCCAAAGACCGTCGACATTAGTACAATTGCAGCGGCACTACCAATTAATATTTTTGCCTTATTCTTTTGCATAAAACCCCTCCAGGTTTTTTTAGTATACTTTTTTAATTTAAGTTAGTTATTTAATAACTAAAGACTTAATTTAAATATATTAATATTTATTATTAACAGTTGTTAATTAATTATTGATTATTTAAAATATTGATCAATAAAGGCTTTACGGATCTCAAGACGCGCTTTGTCATCTTTGGCCATTTTTTCACCTTTAAAGACTGCAAGAGCTTTAAATGTTATTCCTTCACGATCTTTGCCTGAAGAATCAAGCCCACTAATTATTCGATCACCAATTTGGGAATAATCAATTCCACGACCAAACATTACACCAATTGGGGTATCAGGATTAATATTCTGTTTAGCATCTTTATAAATTGACTGTAGTTGACTTGTTCAAACATATGGCTCTTGATTTGGTTCTCTTTGGGCAATTAGACTAAATGTAACGGATGATTTATCAATACGAACTTCTAAAATTCAAGTTTTATTTAGGAATGACTCAAGTGAAACATTTTCGCTTGGTCTTGTGTGATTAAATCAAATACCATCTTGATAAATTTGACCTTCAGTAGAAGAGGTAGTAGTACCGTCCTTAGGTATGGAATTTTTAAAGATTTCATTTACATCTTCAGCTTTAACGGTTGGTGAAGTTTGGGTAGTTCCTGCACTACCTGAACCACCTGCACCAGTGTTAAACAATTTTGCAGACTCTTTAATTTCTTGATATTTACCCGCCTCAAAATCAACATCTGTTTGTTTTGCATAATCATAAAGTTTAGATGGATCTTTATCGGTTGCTACTGGATCAGTATCACGGAAGACAACTAGCCCTTTTGTTTGGTAATTATGTTCGGTTGTTGATATTTGATTTTTATCAATTGCTAATGAACGAGCTTTTTCAATTCTTCAACCAAGATTTAGGATTGATGAAATTCTCTTGGCTTTATTGTATTCACTACTTCCATCACTATCATCAACAGTTCTGAATAGTTCAAGATAACTTGCTCCAAAAGAACCATTTTGTGCTTCTGGGGCAGTTGATAATAATTTATATGACTGATCTACTAATGTTTCTGAATTTACAATATTATTTTCAGGTTTGAAAACAAAATACATTACACCTTCTTGCAGAGTTGATTTTTCAACTTGGCGTCCACGTGTTTTAATAAATCCTTTGGTGTTACCATCAAATTCATAAACAGAACCTTGGTTGTCAAAATCATAAACAAGCGGTTGCTTAATTGTTATACCTTTTCCGTCAGCTGCTCTTTGATTGTAATAGCCGTTTTCTTGAAGTAATTTATCAAGTGCGCTATTGTCAGTAAAATTATTTACTTTATATTGGAAGGATGTTTTTGTTGAACTAACATTAGTTAAAATTGAGTTTGACTGACCTTCATGGGCATGAAAATCAAGACCAGAACTTCCGTCAATGAAGACATCTGGGCTATAAGCAAGTGATGTTTTAAGAGCAGTATTATTTTTATTAACACCAACAAGTCCAAATGTTGACGAAGCTATTGTGTCATTATCGCTGTCAAGAACTTCAAAAACAAAGTTATATGAACGGTTTTTTGCGTCATATTGACTTGATATTGCTAATTTTTGCCCTTGAGCTTTATTAAATTTTTCAAACTTATCAAGATAATTAATTAAATAATCACCAAAAGCAAATGTTTCTTCTTTTTCTGGAGCTGGAGTTGCTGGATCTTGGAAGGCTGTTGCATTATTTACTACCACAGATGAAGAAGTTGTTGCGGCTGAACCAGTTGAACCTGAATCTGAACCCGCTGCTGGAGCTGTAGATGAACCTGAGCCTACTGCAGGAGGATTTGAAGTTGTTGAACCTGAATCTGCTGGTGGGTTTGTAGGAGCCGGTGGAGTTGGGTTTGCTGGTGCCGGTGCTGGAGTTGGGGCAGCTTCAACTTTAGGTTTTTGCAAACTCATTTCGTTGGTAATTGGATTTAGTGTTGATTTTAAATAAGCTTTGGCATTATTTTTATCACTGTCTGAAAGACTAAATCATGAGTCAAGTTTTGCAGTTTTGAAAATTGAATCAAGATCACTTTGGAACAATAGATAAGGAAGTGAATTATTTAGTGTTCCTTGGTGGTTATTACCAACTAATTTTTCAAGTTCATTTTGAACTTTTGAACCTTCTGTGTTAATTGTAATTGGGTATGTGAAACCTTTAAATTTATATGAAGAATGATCTTTTTCTGGAGCACTAGGGGTTACAGGAATAGCAACATTTACCGCCTGAGGATTAACTTCATCCTTAGGTTGCTCAATAGCATCAGAAACATCTAAAAATGGAACATTTTTAGGACTTACTTCTAATTTTAAATTAGAATCAGCTTTAAAATTAACATTAAGTTTTAAAGTTTTATCTGTGCTTTTCTCATCTTGATTTTGATCTAATGAAAAATCAAAATTATAATTATCAACTTTAAGGTTATCTTTAGTTTCAAATCAAAAATCTAATTGATCTGGGGTAACTAAAACAGTTTTACCTTCGGATTGAATAGTTGGTAATTGATAATTATAAATTTCAAAATAGGGAGCGTAAAAGTCTTTATCTTTTCCAACTAATTCAATAGTTTCATGTACTTTAATAAAATTATACTTTGATGGTGCAAAGTCTCGCGGACTTTCATCATCAAATCGAGTTACCTGCTTTGGCTGTTGCACTTGAGGTTGTTGCTGTTCTGGTTGTTGCTGCTGCGGTTGCTGTTGTTGTTGTTGTTGTTGTTGTTGTTGAGCCTGAGGTTGACTAGTTGAACTAAGCGCTGCAACTGAAGCTTGAACTGCAACAGGTTGGGTTTCACCACTACCAGTAGAAGTTGAGCCAGTTGAATCAGTTTGGACCTCAATATTATATTCTTGTTTTAAATATTCTTTGACAGAATCCTTTGAACTCTGTTCTCCTTGTGAAGCAAGTTTTTTTAATTTTTCGTCAAAAGTTTCAGAAGATTCAGTTTGAGACTCAACTGAAAACTCACCCTTGATTGCTTTTTTAACTAAATCAGGACTTTCTAGATATTTTTTAAGAACCTCGGCCACTTTTGAGTCTGGTGCTAAACTTTTTGTGTTATATTGAGAAATTAATTTAGCAATACTTTGATTAGGATTTTTTCTAAAATATTCCGCAACTTGTGGTTTTAGACTAATATATTTATTTTGATTTTTATTTATTTTTGCAAATATTTTATCTTTAATTGAGTCAACTGAACTAAGACCAGTAATTTCTAGTCCAATTAATTTTTCTTTGTTAGATTTATCCAATAATTTTAGTCAAATTTTTGCAGTACCTTTTGCATCGTCAATATCAATTTTAACTAATGATTTTTCAGAAGTAACTGGTAATAAAGTATACTCATTTGGAATTAGACTCTGTAATCCAGAAGCGGCAATTAATTCAAGTCCACCAAATGATTCTAAAGTTTGTTTAAGTGCAAGTTCAAGATTAGGATTTGTTGGTTTTAATTTAGAAACTAAAGGAACTTCAGGGGCTTTTGGGGTCTCAGGAGTTGCATCAACTTTAGGGGCTTCAGGGGAAGAACCGTCTGTGCCTGGTTGATTTGAATCACCTTGGGTTCCAGCGCCTGCTCCATTTGAAGCAGTGTCACCATTTGTTCCTCCGCCAGTTCCTGCACCTGTTCCTGCGCCATCTTGAAACTGAGTTGCCACTCCAGCAGCAACGCCATCTGGAGTTTTATTTACAGCATCAAAAATTTCAGGAGAAATCTTACGAAGATTGGTTAGTAATTGATCTTGAAATTTAAGGGCAAAAGCTGAAGGAAAAATTGAATCTGAAGCAAACTTTTTAGTTAGTTGAGATTTATCAAGATTGTATTTTGAAGACTCAGCAATGAAATTTTCAAGAAAATCTTCTTTGGCAATTGCACTAAATCCAGAAAGATTTGCAGTAAAAGCACGACTTGCTACTTCTTTTTTTGTTTTTTTATCAAAAACAAAAACAGTCAAGTTCCTAATTGAATTTGACTCAACCTTTGTTTCTTCAGTTACTTGAATATCGAAAAATAAATTAGAAAATTTGTTATCAACTTTTGAAAAATCAACTGCTTGACTTAATTTAAAGGCATATAATTTATCGTTGTGTAATTTAAATGCCTGTGAAGCTGAAATTTTGCTTCATTCGGGTTTTAGACTAAAATTGCTGATGGCGGCGACCAAATCAGCATCGTTTATTGGCGGGTTTAATTTCGTTTCGGACTTATCATTATCAAATAATGACTGATAAGACGAGTTAAGTGCTGATCGTTGTAGACCAATACCAACTCCGGCTGTAATTCCGATGAAACTAAGTCCCGCTAAAACTATTAATACTTTGTTGCGAATTTCTTTTTTCATAATGTAAAAAATTATACCAAAAAAAATTAATTTTTTTTATTTTTGAAATACTTAATTATCCTTTTTTTTTTTTTTTGCAGGTTGTTTGAATTTCCAAATATATTATAAATTATTTTTTTGACTAATAAATGAATTTCTCCTATTTTTTTAAACTATAATTTTCATAAATAGTAAAATTATACCAAAAAGAAAATTATTTTTTCCTTTTTATTCAAAAATATGCTAAAATTAAGGCATTTTCTGCGTCACTAGCAAGACCAAAGCCAAGACTAACCAAGCCAAAAACCGCCCTAATAAATAAAATAAAAATAAATTATATATTATATTAAAAAAGTGGTATAATATTTAGCGGTTAAAAAGAATGAGTTAATAAATTAAGGAAGGAAACTAATCTAATGAAAAAGGTTATCAATTTTTTTAAGACTTCTTCAGAACTACGGCTTGCATACCGTCTTTTAAAGCAGATTAACCAAAAGCGCGGTTATTATGGTTCAATGACCGATCAGGATCTTGCTAATCAGACAAATGTTCTCAAAAAGCGGCTTGCTAATGGTGAAAAACTCAAAGATATTCGGGTTGATGCTTTTGCCGTGGCCCGCGAGGCAACAAAAAGAATCCTTGGAAAAACGCCATATGATGTCCAAATTCTTGGTGGACTAATTCTTGACATGGGTTCTGTTGCTGAGATGAAAACTGGTGAAGGTAAGACAATTGCCTCAATTGCACCAGTTTATCTTAATGCACTTTCAGGCCAAGGAGTTATTGTCTCAACTGTCAATGAATATCTATCTGAGCGGGATGCTGAAGATAATGGTAAGGTCTATAATTTTTTAGGTCTTTCTGTTGGAATTAACAAAGCCCAAATGGATCCTGAAACTAAAAGAATGATGTACGCTGCAGATATTACCTACTCAATTCATTCAGAATTAGGATTTGACTATTTGCGTGATAACATGGTCTATAGTGCTGCTGAAAAAGTTCAAAGGGGACTAAATTTTTGCCTTATTGATGAAATTGATTCAATTTTAATTGACGAGGCTAAAACCCCTTTGATTATTAGTGGTGGAAAATCTAACCTTCCAGCTCAGTATTTATCTGCCAACCAATTTGTAAATACACTTGTAAATGAAGATTTTTATATCGACCAAGAAACAAAAGGTATTAAATTAAATGACAAAGGTATTGACAAAGCTAATGCTTTTTTTGGTTTGCGCAACCTTTATGAAATTGAAAACTCTGAACTTGTTCACCGGATTCAAAATGCTCTTCGTGCCAATAAGGTAATGAAAAAAGACGTTGAGTATATTGTCCAAGACGGTAAAATCGAGCTTGTTGACCAATTTACCGGGCGAATTATGGCCGGAAGATCTTATTCTGAAGGTCTCCAGCAAGCCCTTCAGGCAAAAGAAGGAATTGAAATTGAACCTGAGACAAAAACATTGGCAACAATTACTTACCAAAACTTTTTTCGCCTTTTTAAAAAACTCTCAGGAATGACCGGAACTGCTAAGACCGAAGAGCAAGAATTCATCGATGTTTACAATATGCGTGTCAATGTTATTCCAACAAATAAACCACTGGCGCGCCGCGATGAAAAAGATGAAATTTTTGCCACAATTGAACAAAAAAATAAAGCAATTATTGCCGAAGTCCAAAGAGTTCATAAAACTGGCCAGCCAATCTTAATTGGAACCTCCCAAGTTGTTGACTCTGAGACCTTATCAGAAATGCTTAACCAAAAAGGGCTGTTTCATACAGTTTTAAATGCAAAACAAAACCAACTTGAGGCTGAAATTATCGCAAAAGCAGGCCGTAAAAATGCAATAACAATCGCAACAAATATGGCCGGGCGGGGAACAGATATTATTCTTGAACCTGGAGTTATTGACCTTGGCGGACTTTATATTTTAGGAACAGACAAGGCTGAATCAAGAAGAATTGACAACCAACTTCGTGGTCGGGCAGGTCGTCAAGGTGATATTGGTGTCTCAAGGTTTTTTATTTCCCTTCAAGACCAGTTATTGCGCCGTTTTTCCAATTTTGAACAAATTTTTGACACATACGGCCTAACTGCAGGAGCAATCAAAGGAAAATATATTCACTCAGTTTTACTAGCAGCCCAGAAAAAAATTGAAGGCTTTAACTTTGATATGCGAAAAACCGTGCTGAGCTACGATGATGTTATTCGCCAGCAACGTGATTTAATTTATACTCAGCGTGATATTTTGCTCCAAATTGACAATTTTGATCACTATATTAAAAAAATGATCATTAGAACTGTTGAGGTTATTTTAGGTTATGACTTTATTTTGCTGCCAAACCAAGAAATTCACTATAAAAATTTAGTTGATTTTTTAAACGACAACCTTTCAAGAATAACTCGCTATGACTTTGGCCAAAGCGGACTTGAAAAATACCCTTTTGAAGAACTTAGCAACTTTTTAGTTCAGGAACTAAATAAAATTTATTTTGAAACTCTCCAGCCAACACTAAAAGAAAATATTGGCCAAAACTATTTTGACTCCGAGCGGCACATAATTTTATCTGTCCTTGATAATCAGTGACAAAATCATATTGACACAATCGACAAACTTCGCTCTTCGGCAAATTTAGTCCAGTATTCCCAAAAAAATCCTTACCAAATTTTTACCGAACAGGCTACTTCTAAATTTAACATTTTAATTTCCGAGTCAGCTTTTCAGGCAATTGTTGGCCTTTTTAATAATTCTAATGCCGAAAAAATCGAATATGTCCAGGCAATTCTTTCTGATGGTAGTGCAATTTCTTATCCATCTGACACCCCAGATCACATCGTTGCCCAGCTAATTGCAACTAATGAAGACCGAATTGCTTATGCAAAACAAATTGAAAAAGAATCCCAGCCTGAATTTATTTACGAACAACTCAAAAATAATAACATTCAAAGACTCGATGCTAGCGGCGGATTTGAACTCTGACAAATTGCCAACAATAAACTTGTTAATCTCAAAGAAGATATGCCCCTTGACGAAAAACGTAATATTTTGCTAAGAATGAACCAAGAACAACTTGAACTTCTGGGCCAAAAAGAACTCAAAATTGACTCTGGAATGCCGGGAGCTGAGCCTAACCAAAATGCTGAGAGCTTTTTTGAGGCAAGTCAGCAAAACCAAAATAACCAAAACAACCAAAATAAACAAGACGACTTTTTACCTTCAAACTTCTTTTTCGATGTAAAAGACGATCCTGATGCCATCATGAAAATGTTAGAACTTGACAGACAAAAAGAAATGGCCAAAGCTGAGCAGAGTACCCAACAAGAGTCAGAAAATTTGGAAAATACAGAAAAACCCAGACCAGATCAGGCTTCTGACTTGCAAAATTCAAGCGACTAAAGGACCCCCCTAAAATTAAAGAAAAACTTTAAAATGCAAAGAAAATAAGAAAACTTGCTTGTTTTTACTTTTTTCTTTGTTTTTCACTAAAAGATGCTAAAATTGGCAGAGAGGATAAGTCAAAGGATGCTAAAAAATACTAATGTTTTGCTTTTATTGGCGAAAATTAGCTACTTTTTGTCACTTTTAGGTTTTGTCCTTTCTGTTGTAGAAAATTTTTTCTACTTTTGGTTCTTTCAAAACTTCACCTTTGCGATTTTTGTAGGCCTTAGTGGTCTTGCTAGTTTTTTGTTTTTTTTGTTGCTTTTTTTGCTGTTTTTGCCAAAAATTAATCCAATTTATTGAAAAAATAGTTTATTTAATGACAAAAGATTCCAGAAAGATTTGTGCAATTTTTCGCAGAAAAAAGGTAAACCCTTTTTAATTGCAGTTTCTTTGGCTTTTTCATTTTTAATTATTTTCAATTTGGTTAATTTATTGTTGTACGGGATTATTTATTATAGTTTTTCATTAGTTTTTGGTTCTTGCTTTAGTCTTTTTTGGATTAAGTTTCGAATTTGCGCAAAATGTTATGCTGTTTAGAAATCTTTTTAACATTTGCAAAAATTTACTATCCAAAATGCTTTTTTATATTATAGTTTTTCATTAGTTTTTGGTTCATGCTTTAGTCTTTTTTGGATTAAGTTTCAAATTTGCGCAAAATGTTATGCCGTTTAGAAATCATTTTTAACATTTGCAAAAATTTAATAGCCAAAATGCTTTTTTATATTATAATATGCCTAAGAGGAGAATCATGACACCACATATTGAAGCTAAGAAACATGAAATTGCGTCAGTTGTATTAATGCCAGGAGATCCACTTCGTGCAGAATTTATTGCTAAAAATTTCTTAACTGACGCCAAACTTGTTTCAAAAGTCCGTAATAACTTAATTTTTACCGGTAAATATAAAGACAAAGAAGTAACTATCGCTGCCTCAGGGATGGGTTCTGGTTCTATTGGTATTTATGCCTATGAACTGTTTAAATTTTATGATGTTGAGAAAATAATTCGGATTGGATCAGCTGGTTCTTATGATAAGGATCTTGAAATTTTTGACCTTGTTATTGCAAAATCAGCTTGATCAGATTCTTGTTCATTTCCGGCACTTTTAGGTCAGGGTCAATCTCATTTAAGTTACCCTGATTTGGAACTTGTAGCAAATTTATTCCATAGTGCTGAAAAATTAGGTTTGAGTCCGGTTTATACAAATATTCACTCAACTGATGTTTTTTACTCTACCCGCGATTTATCAAAAACAATCGAACTTTCAAGAGCACAAGCAGTAGAAATGGAATCTTTTGCTCTTTTTACAATAGCTAATCACTTGCAAAAAAAGGCAGCTTCAATTCTTACAATTTCTGATAGTTTAATTACCAAAACTTCACTTGATCCTTTAGCAAGACAAGAAAAATTTGAAGAAATGATTGAAATTGCCCTTGGAGCACTTTAAAATATGAATTTATTTGAAATTATTGAAAAAAAAGTCAAAAAAGAACATTTAAGCGAAGAAGAAATTCATTTCATGATTAATGGATTTTTGTCTGGCCTAATTGCCGACTACCAGTTTTCTTCATTTTTAATGGCAATTTTAATTAATGGCCTTGATGATGATGAGCTTTATTTTTTTACTCGCGAAATTATTGCATCAGGTAAGACAATAAATCTCAGAAAAATTAACGGAGTTAAAATCGACAAGCACTCAACAGGTGGTGTTGGTGATAAAATATCACTAATAATAGGACCAATTTTTGCCGCTCTTGGCTACAAAGTGGCCAAAATGTCTGGAAGAGGTCTTGGATTTACTGGTGGTACAATCGACAAACTTGAGTCAATTCCAGGATTTCAAACTCAGCTAACTGAAGCTAGTTTTTTGGATCAAGTTCAAAAAATCGGAATTGCAATTACCGCACAGTCAAATGCAATTGTTCCTGCTGATAAAAAAATTTACGCGCTTCGTGATGTTAGTGGAACAGTTTCGTCAATTCCGTTAATTGCAAGTTCGATAATGTCAAAAAAAATTGCTACTGACACAGATGTTATTTTAATTGATGTAAAATGTGGTAGTGGCGCTTTTATGACTGATCTTGGACAAGCAAAAAAACTAGCAAGTAAAATAAAAATGCTCGGAAAAAGATTTGGGAAAAAAACTATTGTTAAAATTACCAATATGGATGCCCCACTTGGAAGAATGATCGGAAATAAAAATGAAATTATTGAATCACTGGCGATTCTTCAAGGTCAACAGTCCCAACTTGCTGATTTTGCAAAAGAATTAGTGGCCCAAACACTTTCTGAAATTGAAAAGCTAAAAATTGAAAAAGCCCGTGAAAAAGTTACTAAAATTATTGAGTCTGAACTTCCAAATGAAATTTTCTTAAAAATGGTAGTAGCCCAAGGTGGAAATCCGGCAACAATTCAGTCTTCAAACTTTTGAATTCCAGCATATAAGGAACAAATTTTTGCCCCTCAAAGTGGATATATAAAATGGGAAAATGCAATAAATTTTGGAAAAATTGTTGCATTTTTAGGCGGAGGTCGTACTAAATTAAACCAAAAAATCGACTATGAAGCCGGAATTTGTCTAGAAGTTGAATCTGGAACATATGTTCAAGACGATCAGTTAATTTTTAGCCTTTATTCTTCTAATCCGATTGACTTGAGCAAAATTCAGGATTTAATTGCAAAAACTTTTTCAATCAAACCTGAACCAGAAGTTGAAAATATGTTTTTAAATTAGGCTAATTTAAAAACATATTTTTTATTTTAAAAGGAGATTTATGAATTTCAATAAATTAATCGATCACACAATTTTAAAAGCCCAGACAACTTCTCAAGATATCAAAAACCTGATCGCTGAAGCAAAAAAATACAATTTTGGTGCTATTTGCATCGCGCCTACTTGAGTTAAATTAGCAAAACAAGAACTAAAAGACACTGATATTAAAATTGTCACTGTAATTGGCTTCCCGCTTGGAAATCAAGTTAGTGCTGTAAAACAAAAAGAAGCCAGTCTTGCGATAATGCACGGGGCTGATGAAATTGATATGGTAATGAACATTGGTAAATTTAAGGAAAAAGAATTTGACTTTGTTATCAATGAAATTAACCTAATAAAAAAAGAAATTGGCACAAAAATTCTGAAAGTTATAGTCGAAACTGCACTTTTATCAGCAAATGAAATTGCCGAAGCTACTAAAATTGTAAGCAAATCAAATGCAGATTTTATTAAAACCTCAACAGGATTTTCTTACCGCGGTGCAAGTCTTCAAGACATTGAAATAATGAGTGCTAATAAATCCAAAAACTTACAAATAAAAGCAGCAGGCGGAATTTCGACAATTGAAGATATTGAAACATATTATAAATTAGGCGCTACTCGGTTTGGGACTTCTAAGTCTGTAAGTATTGTTGAAAATTTGGACGATAAAAAATCTGAATATTAGTCTTTGAATTTTTTAAATTATGTTATAATTTAAAAAATTCAAATTTCAAAGTTAATTTTAATTTTAAATTTAAAGGAAAAAATTATGCAAGTAAATGTTAGTCATCCTATAATTGCTAGCGAAATTGCTAAAATAAGGCAAAATGTTTCTTTAGTTGATTTCCGGGCTGCAATTGAGAAAATTTCCTATTTACTTGCCTTCCCTGTTTTAGCCAAACTTAATTCAACAGATTTTAATGGCACATCTGTTCTTAAAGAACCTTTTTCAGGAACAAAAATTAGCGACTCTGTTGTTTTTGTGCCAATTTTGCGCGCTGGATTTGCAATGTTAGATCCTTTTTTGAATCTAGTTCCTGATGCAAAAGTTGCCCCTGTGGGAATGAAACGAAACTTAGATCTTTCAAATACGACTTACTATCTAAATTTGCCTAAAGCTAGTCCAAATTCAGTTGCAATTATTTTAGACCCTATTTTAGCAACAGGGAATTCGATAATTAGCACGATTGATTACCTTATTGAAAAAGGGTTTGACAAAATAATTATTGCTACAATTTTAACTGTTCAGGAAGGTCTTGATAAAATTGCCAAAAAATATCCGCAAGTAAGTATCTTTTTTGGCCAAAAAGATGAAAAACTTAATGAAAAAGGTTACATTATTCCTGGAATTGGTGATGCCGGTGATCGTTTCTTTGGGGATTAGAGTTGAAAACTTCAATTTCGTGAAATTCTAACTATAATTTCAAAATAGCAATTACTGGAATTTTATTTAGTCTTTCGCTACTTTTTTTTATTTTTTCACAAAATTATTTTTCCTGACCTCTTTTCCAAAATCTTGGGCTAAAATTTGACTTATCTACTCTTTTTTTAGTTCCAATATTCTTAATGGGTAGTTTTTGGTTAGGTTTTTGTTGCCTTGTTGTTAGGTTTGCAATAGGTCCTTGACTTATTTTTAACCATTTTTTTTCAATTGATATTATCTATTTTGGCCATTTTGTACTATTTTTAGCATCAGTAATATACATTTTTTCATTTTTAGGTTTTCGTTATCTTTTTATCAAAATTTTTAAAAATTTCGCTAAAATAAAAAGGTTTATTATTTTATCACTGATTGTCTCAACACTTACAACCAGTTTAATGATGACTTTTTTAAACGGAGTTTTGATTCTTCCAGTTTATTTAAAACTTTTGAAAGCAATAAGTTCAGTATCTCTTGACTTAGTTTATAAGGGGTGGGATGATATTCAAAAAAAGTTTTTAGGAACCGAAAATTTTTCGTATTGGTCTTTTATTTTTAGCGTTTTTATTCCTTTTAATCTTGCAAATTTTGCTTTCCAGTCAATTTTAGCTTCTCCTATTTACGTGATTATTGAACATTTTCACAAAAATAAGCGGCTAAACTAAGTAATTTATAAGCAAACTTCTTTATAATAAAAATATTTATTCATAATTTTGCTAATTTTTTTGAGTTGTTAAAATTTTTTTAGTTTTTGTGATATAATTATCTAGAAAAAATTGAAATAAACAATCAAAGGACATTTGAGGAGTTTTTACTATGCCAGTTCATTCATACCGATTTTTAGTCGCATCAGAGGATATTTATTTCCCAAACACCGCTCAGCAAACTATTAGTTTTAGTGACCCTGAATCAATTAAGATTCTCAGGGAAATTTACCATTCAACTTCACGGACAACTTTAACAAACAAAGAGTTGTTAATTGTTTACCGTAAAGAAAATGAAGAAGTAGATTTATTTGAAGAAGAAATTATCGATGAACAACTTGACAAAAAGGCCGCTGAACAAAACAAGTCAGGGGCTGCTGGTGCTGCTAAGTCTAAAACTTCAGAAAACGAAAAGCTAACTGTAGATCCCAAAATCGAAAATGACTTTTCGCCAAAAATTGTTGACATTGATGAACTTTCTAAATATGCTTCTCTAATTAGAGTTCAAAGTTATCGCGCAAAAACCAGACCTGATAAAAGCGATTGGCAAACCGTTATTTTAGATTTTACTGTTCTTGAAAAAGTTCAAGTTGTCGATTTAATAACTGACCCAAATAGTACAAAAGCTGACCAAATAACTATTAAATCAACTCGCGAAATTATAAAAAATCGTGAAATTCACGTAACTTTAATTAATGATTTACTTGAATTTGGGCGAAAAACAAAAAACTTTAAGATGCCAGGTGAACTTCTTTTGGTTGTTGACAAATTTCAAAATAGTAACACCGAAGTTGAAAAAAATGAATTCATCAAAGGTGTAACAAATACATTATCTTCATCTGTTAGTCTTAACTATCAACAAAAATACCATTTATTTTCACTAAATTCTTATGCCTCAAAAATTAAAAAACTATACGAGCATGTTCATACCTTTAATGAACAAATTCGACTTGAGGATGAAATTAATGTTATTCTCAAATCTAACCTTGACAAACAACAAACAGAATTTATCCTCAAAGAAAAAATTAAGGCAATCCGTAAAAAATTAGGCGAAGATTCCCGTTATGAAGATGAAATTGAAGAGCTTTTACACTCAGAAATTGGAAAATTAATTTTCCCCAAAGAAGTTGCAAAAACAATAAAACGTGAAGCTAACCGTTTAAAATCAATGATGGCTACTTCACCTGAGTCTAATATCACCAAAAATTACCTTGATTTACTAGTTGCCCTACCTTGAAGACGTGTAAGAAAAGACATTTTAGATATTCAAAATGTTCGCCAAAAACTTGAAGAAGCTCATTATGGCCTTGACGAAATTAAAAAACGAATAATTGAATATCTTGCTGCCCTAATTCACCGGCGTTCACAGTCAAATCAAGAGCCAACCCTTGAGAAAATTGATGGCGATTATTGTGATTCAAATTTATTTGTCAGTTCTAAAGTTCAAAAAGGAAGAACTAACTCAATTCCAATTTTAACACTTGTAGGGCCTCCAGGAACTGGAAAAACTTCAATTGCAATGGCAATTGCTGAATCAATTGGCAAAGAATTTGTTAAAATTTCACTTGGAGGTGTCCGGGACGAGGCTGAAATAAGAGGTCACCGTCGGACATATGTTGGGGCTCTTCCTGGAAAAATTATTCAAGCTCTCAAAAAAGCTGGCGTTTCAAATCCCTTAATTTTACTTGATGAAATTGATAAAATGGGTTCAGATTTTAAAGGTGATCCGGCCGCTGCGATGCTTGAGGTTTTAGATCCAGAACAAAACCGTTTTTTCCAAGATCATTACTTAGAACTTGAATATGACCTGTCGCAAATTCTCTTTGTTGCCACAGCTAATGAAATTCATGACATTCCTGAGCCTTTACTTGACCGGGTTGAAATAATTGAGCTCTCATCTTACACATTTTTAGAAAAACTACAAATTGCAAAATCACACCTAATTCCTGCAGTTCTAAAAGAAAACTCTTTAGACCCAAAATATTTCCCAATTGATGATGAGACAATCGACTACCTCATTCGCTACTATACTCGGGAGGCAGGTGTCCGGGGACTCAAACGGGTTTTTGACAAAATTGCAAGAAAAATTATTGTCAGACTGCTTGAAAACACATTGGCTGAGAACTTTAAAATTGATGTCAAATTTGCCCGTGAGCTTTTAGGAATTGAAAAATTTGACCCCGATCCTGTTGATGCTAGTCCACAAATTGGAACTGTAAATGGTCTAGGGTACTCGCCTCTGGGTGGTTCAACTTTGCAAATTGAAGTTAGCACAATTCCGGGGCGAGGTGATATTAAACTAACTGGTTCGCTCAAAGATGTAATGCAAGAGTCAGCCCGAATTGCCCTTTCATATGTTCAGTCTAAAGCTAAAGATTTTGGAATTGACTTTGATTTTGAAAACACACTAATTCACATTCACGTTCCAGAAGGTGCTGTTCCAAAAGACGGGCCGTCAGCCGGAATAACTTTTACAACCGCAATAATTTCAGCCCTTAGCCAAAAACCAGTTTCACATGATATTGCAATGACAGGCGAAATCACACTGCGGGGAAAAGTGCTTGGAATTGGCGGCCTAAAGGAAAAATCACTTGGAGCCTACAAAAGCGGAATTAAAACAATTTTTATCCCGCAGTCAAACGAGAAAAATCTTGTTGATCTACCTGATGAGGTTAAAAATTCAATCAAATTTATTCCGGTTGAGACTTACCAACAAATTTATGACTTTATTTTCAAATAATTTAACTTTTGTGATATAATTATTCTTTGTCCTTCAGGTTATTATTTGTCAAAAAGGATACTTTCAACAAATTTAGACTTTATTTTCAAATAGTTGGGCTTTTGTGATATAATTATACTTTGTCTTTCAGGTTATTATTTGTCAAAAAGGTATAAAATGAAAAACATAAAAAATTCTCAAAATAATTTTCGATTTTTTGGTATAATTAACCTTGAAAATTAAATTGAGAATTTTTGAAAATTTCTAGCACTTAAAACTAACTAAATAGGATAGGAAATAGTTGCAAGGCTATTCAGTGGTGGTTTTTAGTTTGTTTTAAAGCAAGTAAAAGAAAGGAAAAATATGGCAGTTGTTAAAACTGGTGCAAAAAAAGATTTTGACCGTTCAAAAGAGCATATCAATATTGGGACAATTGGTCATGTTGACCACGGAAAAACCACTCTAACAGCGGCAATTTCAACTGTATTATCAAAAAAAGGTCTAGCTGAAGCAAAGGATTATGCTTCTATTGACGCAGCCCCTGAGGAAAAAGCGCGTGGAATTACTATAAATACAGCCCACATCGAATATAGCACAGATAAGCGTCACTATGCCCATGTTGATTGCCCTGGTCACGCCGATTATATTAAAAATATGATCACAGGAGCAGCGCAAATGGATGGTGCCATTCTTGTTGTTGCCGCAACAGATGGTCCAATGCCCCAAACTCGTGAGCACATTCTTCTTTCAAAACAAGTTGGTGTGCCAAAAATGGTTGTTTTCCTAAACAAAATTGACTTACTTGAAGGTGAAGAAGAAATGGTTGACCTTGTTGAGGTTGAAATTCGTGAACTTCTTTCTTCATATGATTTTGACGGAGACAACACCCCAATAATCCGTGGTTCAGCTCGTGGTGCTCTTGAAGGAAAACCTGAATGAGAAGCTAAAGTTCTTGAACTAATGGATGCAGTTGACTCTTACATTGACTCCCCAGTTCGTGAAATGGACAAACCATTCTTAATGGCAGTTGAAGACGTCTTTACCATTACAGGTCGTGGAACTGTTGCTACTGGTAAAGTTGAAAGAGGACAAGTTAAACTAAATGAAGAGGTTGAAATTGTCGGTTACCGTCCTGAACCTAAAAAAACAGTTGTAACCGGAATTGAAATGTTTAACAAAAACCTTCAATCTGCAATGGCTGGAGATAATGCCGGAGTTCTTCTTCGTGGTGTTGACCGTAAAGATATCGAACGTGGTCAGGTTATTGCCAAACCAAAAACAATTATTCCCCACACTAAATTTAAAGCAGCAATTTACGCGCTCAAAAAAGAAGAAGGTGGAAGACATACTCCATTTTTCAAAAATTACAAACCTCAATTTTATTTCCGTACAACTGATGTTACCGGTGGAATTGAATTTGAAGCTGGCCGTGAAATGGTAATTCCTGGGGATAATGTTGACCTTACTGTTGAACTTATTGCCCCTATCGCTGTTGAGCAAGGTACAAAATTCTCAATTCGCGAAGGTGGAAGAACTGTTGGAGCCGGAACAGTAACTGAAATTATTAAATAAAAAATCTTTTATCTAATACAAACTTTAGGGCCGTGCCCTAAAGTTTTTTTTTTTTTTTTATTTTACAATCAAAATTAGTCAGGATTAGACTCCTGAATTTGGCAGTTTGATGGCAAAATTGACTTTTTTAGTGAATATAAATAGGCAAAAATACCGCTAAATCCAGGTTTTTTGACCTAAAGCCTTAATTTTTATTATTTTAAAATTGACCTTTTCAAAAAAAATAAAAAAAAATGCTTGGTCTAAGAAAAAATTATGTTATAATAACTTTCACTAAGAATAAATTAATAAATTTTTGATATTGAATTAAGGGGGAATTAATTATGTTTTTTGCGTAAAGAAAATCAGAAAATGCGAATTATCCATTATGTTTTTAAATATAATGGAATGCCTTAAATTTACCCGTTTAGAAATCTTTAAATTTAGGGCTTTTGGTTATTGTTCTTTCAAAACTTCATATGTTTTTTAGGCTCGCTGCAAATAAAAACGAGTTTTCTATTTGCATTGAGTTTAAATAGTAGTTGTATTTTTTTATGATTTTTGTTATTTTATCCATAAATTGATTTTTACCAGTGTTTTAAAATAGGTAATTAACTTTTGCCAAAAAGTTAAAAAGTGCCCAAAAATCGGACACTTTTTTAAGATTATCTCATCAAACTGGGAAACTCGTAAAAATAATTTGGACTTTAGTTTTTTTAGTGTATAATATCTAAATTTAAAAACGATTTCAGAGGTGGCTAATATGATTTTTTGCTCTTAAAAACATAAATTTACTACTAAAGTCAGACTTAGTTGGTAAAATTTATTATAAGTATTATTAAATTTAAACATTTATAATAAATAAGAAAATTTGGAGGCAAATATGAAACTATATTTTTCCCGTCGTCGAAAAGTTGTAATTTTAGCAATGGCAACAACATTGTTATCTTTAAGTTTGTACTCAGTTAATCAATCATTAGTTAATTTTGATTTTTTGTCCAATGAAGTTAGTTATTCAACTCAAGCGCCTTCAATAATTTTAAAAAATCAGCCAAATGATACTGGATTTAATTCGCCTGTAGCAAATACTGTTTTTGTTGCACCAAAAATTGAAACGCCTAAAGAGAAAATTGAAAATCCAGTTAAACCACAAATAGTAACACCAAAAATAGAAAAAATAGAGCCCTTACCTGAAAAAGTAACCCCTAAACCGATAAGAAGAATTCAAGCTGTTGAATCAACCATCCCTATTCGAACAACACATGCACGCCAAAGTCCGACTAGGACAATATCATCGCGGCCAACAATTTCAACTTCAAGACCAATAAGTCAACCTCAAACTCAAACTAGAAATAATTCGCGTTCTGTTAATGTTGGTGATGCAGCTTATCAACGCGCCCTTGGTTTGTGAAAACAACAACAAGACCGAAAAATCGCTGAAGTTAGGCGCGAAAGAGATAAATATCAAGCCGAAGTTGCTGAAGCAGACCGTGTTATTTCAATTATTAAAGAGCACTGAGAAAAATATGCGCCAACTGGAGAAGATGGTAAGCCAAAAGTTAGTCTAGAATCCTATCTTGAGGGGTATAAATACACTCGTTGAGTTGCAAATAATTATCTTGAGCGTGAACAAAATTACTTAAAAGTAATAGAGCAACGAAGACAACTTGACCAACCTTTTACAGAACAAGAATTACAATTGATAAAAGATGGTTATACTCCTGATCCTTCGACCGATGGATGAGAACCAAAAGTCAATAATGTCGTAAATGAAATTAAGGCAAATAATAAAAAAAGATTAAATGCCGTTGATTCAAAATGAACAAGATATGATGGAACTAAAATTGGTTCGCTAAAATATGAAGGATGAAATGACACTGATGTAAGTTCAGAAATTAGTGATCTCACCAATGGTAAGGGATTTTCTAACGGTAGCATTTCACTGATAAAATATACTCGAGCACCTGGAAATACCGCTGGTATCCTTTCAGAATTTAAAACTTTAGTTCTAAATGCGGATGATAATGCTGCCTTTGAAGTTTTTGCCGAGATTATGAAAAATGCTGCTAATAAAGACAATTCAATCAAGGCAATTGTTCTTAAAAATGTCGGAGCAAAACACAAAACCCAAAACATAAAAAAAATTTTAGACCTATTGCCACCGCAAATGCAAAAAGTTTCGCTCTTTTTAGATGACCACCAAGCAATTAATGGTCTTCGTGGACTTGAAAAATTCAGCAAACTAAGCGAACTAGAACTCTATAGTAATTCACGAACCAACGAAAGCAATTGAGCAATTAATCCTAATGCCCTAAAAAATGTTGACTTTATTTCTTTTGATTATATAAATAAAGGTGATATGCATCTCCAACCTGGAGAAAAAGTTGCTGGATCAATTATTTTTGACACTCTCCGTTGAGATGAGGGCGATGATACTAACAAAGTTAACGAAGGGCTTGAAATTGCTTTTAGTTCAAAAATTAATCAGCGCGTTTTTCAAGGAACCTTTGGTGGTCGAGGAGGATATCCATTACATCTTGACTTTTCTTCATCTAAAAAAATTAAGACGCTAAAAGGCATTGACTTTGCTAAAACAGAGAAACTTTTTAACGAAAAACTCCAAAGTTGAGAAGTTGAAGCTGAATCACAAAAAAATCCTGGCCATGTTACTTTGCTTTTCCAATATTTATATTTTGGGGCCTCAAAAATAAGCGATTCTGGCTCAACAGGTTCAAATTATGTGTATAAAGTCGACACAAGCGACTTTCAAAATTCCCAATTTACTTCAAGACTTGTTAATGGACCTATCCAACAACCGGGAATTTATATAAAAGATGAAAATGGAAAAACCCTTTCAAATATTCCACTTTATATAACTGGTAGTTCATTTTCTGGTGATGCTTTGAGCCAATTATCCAAATTTGTTGATGTTGCAAAGAAAAGTGCCACTTTTAACAAAATTTATGTCGAAAACGCAGCACTTCAAAGTCAACTTTCAAGTTTAGGTCTACCTGTTGAAACTAAAACAATTACAACAACAGACTAAGCTAATAAAAAGTAAAAAAAAATAATTATTTTTTACTTTTTATGCCCAAAATTTCTTTTTTACTTAATTTTATTGAAAAAAGCACAATTAAAATTTTTAATAAAAGGGTAAAATGGATCCAATTAATCATTGAGTTAATAAAATTCAAGAAAATCTGTTAAGATACCAAAAGGTTGTTGAACAATATCGAACAATAGCAATTTGGTGTAACGAAATTGAAAAAGTTTTTGCAATTAAGCCAAATTTACTTGATTTTCCACACGGAATTGGGCTTAAAAAAATACCATTTTTAAAAAACTGACCAACAAGAAAAATAATAACTCTTATTAACAACGGAAAATTAATAGAAAAATTCACTAGTTTTCAAAAATGAAATATTCATACAAATCGAAGCTTATTTAATCAAATCAAAGCTAAATTGTTAGTTTGAGACTATTATTTATCTTTTCTTGAAGGAAAATATTGAAAAACTTGAATTATCGAAGAAGTTTCATACACTAAAAATTTATATTTTTTTCGTGGGCTGCTTTGAAAAAACAAAAATTACACAATGATAGTTGGTCTTAATAAATTTCAGGGAACTAAAAAATATGCCACTGACTTTTGCTCCTTTTTTACCGCACTTTTAACCTCAAAAGAAATTAGTGATACTGCAAAAAAAATTGATAAAATTTCAAAAATTGACCGAATTTGGTACAATTATCAAAACAAGGATATAGATCAATATTCCAAACTTAGTTAAATATGTCATCTTTTTTATAATATTATTCTAAATTATTTTATAATTATATTATAGTAATTTATATTGGAGGGTGTATGGTTTGAGAAAATCCATTTGGAAAAAATAAAGTTCCATCAGTTGCTGAGTTGTGAAAAAATGAAAAAAAGCAATACCGAATTTGAATTTTTTCTTATCCGCTGTTACTCCTTTTGCTAGGTGTTTTTTTAAGTGTTCAACTTTTTTTAGACTTAGATATTAAAAATATTGGTCGCGCTTTTTCGATTTTATCAATTTTATTTACTGTTACAAGCTTATTTTTTTATGTATATTCTGTTTTTACATCATATAAAGCGAAAGATTTTGCACCTCTTGGCGATCGTTCCTTCTTTTTCACGTTCGTTTCATTTTCTACTGCTGCTCTTTCAATTATAAATTCAACAATAGTAATGATTGGAAATTTAAGCCTTAATAATCAAAATTTTGTCGCAATATTAACTATTCAAATAATTCTTATTGGCCTAATTTTTGTTTTACTTCCATTTTTCTTGACAAAAGTGCTTAAAATTAAGTCAATATTCAAACTATCTCGAACATTATTCATTATTGAAAAACGTATTGATGAAATGAAAAAAGATCCTAAGGCATATTCTGAATTTATGAATATTTTTGACTTAAGTCACCAAAATCCAATGAATGCACAGCAAGCAAATAACTCTGAAAACACACAAACTCAAGAAGCTCAAAACAAACCTAAAACAAAAGAAGAAAGAATAAAAATTGCACTTGAAAAATTAAATTTAACACAATTACACGAAATTGCCCAAAAATTAGAAATTTCTGGTTTTGAACAGTTGAAAAAACAAGAATTAATTAAGCTTTTAACTCAAATTCTTGCACAACAAGACTCTGGAAAATAGTTTGATATTTTTAAGCCTAAGAATTTTTCAGAAAAACAAAAAAATCAAAAATTTCTTTGTTTTAAACTAAAATATGTTATAATTATATTTAATGGTTTTTAGGCAATGGCACCATAGCCAAATGGTAAGGCATAGGTCTGCAACACCTTGATGTACCGGTTCGAGTCCGGTTGGTGCCTCCAAAATGTAATGCGCCCGTAGCTCAATTGGACAGAGTGTTTGGTTACGGCCCAAGAGGTTGAGGGTTCGACTCCTTCCGGGCGCGCCATATATAATATAATTAGACCAAGGAAAATTAACTAAATTATTTTAGTTAATTTTTTTATTTTTTCAGTTTTTTATGGTATAATTTCAAACTAGTTTTAAATTCAATAAAACATCCTTGGTTATTTTTATAACCCACAAGCCCATAAGGAGAATAATATGCCAAAATATGAAATTATGACAATTTTAGACCCAAAAGCAGAAGCAACAATATTAGAAAATTTGCTTTCTGCCATTTTTAGTCAAAATTCGTCATACAAACTTGTTAAGCTTGAAAATTCAAGTCTTGCTTACCCTATTAAAAAATCAAAAACAGCACAATATTTTTTAATTAATCTTGACTCACCAGCTAATTTAATTGAAGAATTTGTTCGCCGTGCGAATATTACCAAATCAATTTGACGTTACTTGATAATTAATCTTGATTCTGAAAAAGGTTTTAACCAAAAACCAAAAAATTCTGATCGCCATAAAAGAACAAATGCAAGACGTGATCATTCAGATCGACCTAATTTCAAATCAGCGCCACGAACTCGTCAAGACCAAAACTCACCTAACCCAGCAGAAAAAACTGATAAACCTTTTCAACGTCGAAATTTTAGACCTAATGCCCAAGGCGGAGCAAAACAAGGTTTTGCCCAACAGTCATCAGATAAGACTAACTCATCTCAACGCGGAAAAACTTCAACTTCTTCAACACAGGTAGAAACTGGTGTTGATAATACTAAAAAAACACAGGAATCCCAATAGTTTTTACCTATTTTAGTCAATAAATAAAAATAGGTAAAAACTATAAAAAAATATGAATCGAATTTTTTTAATTGGACGCGTTTCATCTAAACCTGTACTTATGACAGCAAAGTCAAATGTTAATTTTATTCGATTTAATTTAGCAATTGATAGACGAAAATATAGCCAAGATTCGCCTACAATTACTGATTTTATTCCCGTAGTTGCTTGACGACAAAATGCAACAGCGCTCGACAAACTAATTACCATAGGAAGTTTGATAGCAATCGAAGGTTCTTTACAATCTTATCGTAGTACGTCAAATACAACAAATTATTTTACTACTTATGAGGTAAATGTTGATAACTTTCATTTATTAGAAACTAAAGAACAGCTAGAAAAGCGTCGTCAAAAATTAGCTCAAAAAGTTAGTGAACCTACTTTTGAACCATTATTTGATGATTTTCAACTTCCCCAAAATGATAAAAGATCATTTCATGACGATACTATTTTTCAGACAGAACCCTCAGAACCTTCAGTAAATTTTAATGAAACTAATGTTGAAATTAGTGAAGATAATGATCCATTTGCTGACTGAGATATTGATGATCTTGATCCTAACAAATAAAATTAAAAAGGAATGCAAAAATGAACAAAAAATATGCTAAAAAATTCAAGAAAAAAGTGTGCCAATTTTGTGAAGCTAAACTTTTTTACATTGACTATAAGTCAACTGAAGTGCTTCAACGTTATATTAACTCTTTTGGAAAAATTCAACCATCAAGAATTACAGGTAATTGCGCAAAACACCAACGTAAATTATCACTAGCAATTAAAAGAGCCCGTTTTGTCGCTTTACTTCCATTTGTTGGTGACAGAATCCGTGGAAGCTACGATAAAACTCGAGTTTAATCATAAAAATATAATATGAATCTAAAAGCAGGTCTTATTGGACTTCCTAATGTCGGAAAATCCTCGCTTTTTTCAGCACTGACAAAAATGAATGTTGAAATTGCTAATTACCCCTTTGCAACAATAGACTCAAACATTGCAACTGTCGAAATCCGTGATCCAAGACTAATTAATTTAGCCGATATTGTTAAGCCAAATAAAATTGTATTTTCAACTTACTCTTTTGTCGATATTGCTGGTTTGATAAAAGGCGCTTCACTGGGCGAAGGATTGGGTAATAAATTTCTTGAAAATATTCGAAATGTTGACTGTCTAGTTCATGTTGTTCGCTGTTTTGATGATTCAAAAATAATTCACGTTAATAATCAAGTAAATCCTATTTTTGACATCCAAACCATAAATTTAGAGCTAATTCTTGCCGATTTAAGCTCAATTGAGTCAATTATTGCCCGACTTAGTAAAAAAATCAACAATACAAACGACAAACAAGCAAAAGTTGAGTTTGAACTTGCTAAAAAAGCAAAAGACCATTTACAAAAAGATAAGTCTTTACGCGATTTATCTTTAGATAATGAAGAGCGTCAAATAATCAAGAATTGGCAGCTTTTAAGCATAAAGCCAATTTTGTATGTTGCTAACATTGACCAAAAATCTGTTAGCGATCCGCTAAAAAATCCATATTTTTCTGAGCTTAAAGCTTATCTCGAAAAAGAAAATGCAATTTTAATCCCAATTTGTGTTGCCTTAGAACACGAAATTTCCCAACTTGACCAGGAAGAAAAACAACTCTTTTTACAAGAATTTGGACTTGAAAAATCATCTCTTGATTTTCTTGTTCTTAATAGTTTTAAACTTCTTGGCTTAGGAACTTTTTTTACTGTTGGAAAAAAAGAAGTTCGCTCATGAATATTTAGGAAAAATACAAGTGCAGTTGATTGTAGCGGAATTATTCACTCAGATTTTGTCAAAAAATTCATAAGAGTTGAAATAATTTCATATGAGGATTTTATCGAGTTCAAAAGCGAAAAAGCACTTAAAGAAAAAGGTAAAATTCGTCTTGAGGGAAAAGAATACTTGATTAAAGACGCAGAAATATGCCATTTCCGCATTAGTAATTAGTTCAAAAAAACTTTTAAAAAAAATCAAAAAATTATACATCAAAAAATTTATTTATAAATATTGATTGGTATAATTTTTTGGTTTTTTAAATTATCAGTTATTTCTAAAATAACAGCATTAAATTGGCAGTCATTATCCGAAGTTTGAAATTTTGTGCTTTTATTATAGCGAATTCTATTATAAACATCAAGGAATTTTACACCAATTGCATCATTTGCAGGACCTGTCATTCCAACATCAGTTATAAAAAGTGTTCCAAGCGATAATTCTCTAGCATCAGAAGTCTGAACGTGGGTGTGAGTTCCCAAAAGCGCATTAATTTTACCATTTAGATAAATTCCAAGCACATTTTTTTCACTTGTTGTCTCAGCATGAAAATCAACTATGTGAAAATCAGCATCATCTTCGGCAATAACTTTGTCAATTGCATCAAAAAAATTATCAGCAAATTGGTGATTTCAAGGTTTGACTAACTTATTAAATGCCACACCTAAAAGTGAAGTTATTCTGAATGTTTTTCCATTCTTTAAAATTGTAGTAGTACCTTTGCCACTATATTCTTTGTCAATGTTCAGCGGTCTAACAATATCTGGATTATCAATAATTAAAGCAATTTCAGGATTGGATCAAACATGATTGCCAATAGTAAAAATATCAACACCAAGCTCTTTTAAATATAAATAATCCCTTTTATTTAGTCCTTTTCTACCGGTAATATTTTCAGCCTGAACTATTATTAAGTCAAAATTATAGTTTTTTCTCAGAATATTAAGTTGATTTTTAAACATTTCTATACCAGGCGCGCCAAAAATATCACCAACAAATAAGACAGTAGCAGATTTCATTCAATTCCTTTAAATTTTTCAAATATTTTATTTGAAAAAAAATTAAAAAAGATGCTTTTATTTTAGCATCATTGGTCAAAAAGATATGGTGCCAACAACAGGAATCGAACCTGCGACCCCATCCTTACCATGGATGTGCTCTACCGACTGAGCTATGATGGCGCTTATTGCTTTAAAATTATAGCACTTTTTAATATTTTTAATCAAAAAAATATTAAAAAGTGAAGCAAATTTAAAGACAAAAACAAAAAAAATACTTTCGATGCAAGCAAATATTAAGTTTTGAAAGAGCCAAATTATTAATTCTTATTTATTTTTGCATTATACCACAAAAATTTTAAAAACCAAGTTTTTTTTATATTTTTAAAAAACTTGATGTATAATTTAATTTGTAAAATAACGAAAAAAAATATTTTATAAACTATCTGTTTTAAATTGTGAATTGCTCTTTTAAAAATTAATTAGCAAATTAATGATGATAGGCTTATTTGAAAACTTGTTATAAAATCAGAGGCTGAATACAGAAAAAAACAAGGCTAAAATAAGCTAAATTAAGGTGTTTTTTGATGAAAAAAACAAAAGAAAAAAAATTTACAAGTTCATTAATTTTTTCAAAATATTTAAAAACTAATCTTCGGAAGAATTGATTTTTATCATTTTTTCTTATAGTTTTTTCAATTTTTTCAATTTTACTTATTTTGTTTTTATGAGAAGCTGATAAAAATTTTGATTTACCCATTTATAATTCGCAAAATCAACGAATAACTATTGTCAGAAAAAATGGAAAAGAGTTTGGAAATAACAAAATTTCAGAGATAAAAAACTTAAAATCTGTTAAATATATTTCAAATGGTGAATCAGAATTAGATTTTGGCGATTTTATGAATGAAGACTCATCTACCGCCCCACCTTTTATACCAACTAAAATTTTGCCAGTTGAAATCAATGATTTTTTTAAAAATGATATGAAAAACTATACTAATTTTCATGGTAAATTTTTAGAAAATGATGATGAAATAATAGTTTCGCGAGATTATGCTGATTTAAAAAAAGTTAAAATTGGCGATTATATTGATTATAAATATCAAATATTAAACCGCGCAACTAATAAAAATGAATTAATTTATACTAAAAAATTTAAGGTTGTAGGAACAGTAGGATTTGATAATGATCATCAAGATTATCTTGTTGTAATGTCTAATAATGCGTATAAAAATTTACTTGAAAATATTTTTGATAAATCAAAAATATTTCTCAATCAAAACCAAGGTCAAAATTGGTTTTTTGAATCTTTAGTTAAAAAGTTAGCATACAATAGTGTAAAAACTTCAAATACAGAAAATGCTGTTGATTCTAAAGTTTCTACATTTTCTGATTTATATCCTAATGAAAATTTTAATCTTGATAAAAAAGATAAAAAGCTTAAAACAGGTCGTTTTACTGAAAATAAAAACGAAATTCTTGTTAGTCAAAGTCTAATTAATCATTTAAGTAAAAATTCCAATTTAAATTTAAATGTAGGTGATGAAATAACTTTTAAAATAGAAAATATTAATTTCTTATTTTTCAGAGATCATCCCTTTACTTTTAAAATTAGTGGAATCATTGAATCTGATGAAGCGAATAGAATAGAATTTAACCAAAATATAGCTCAAGTTTTCGCTGATTCAATAAATGAAAATAAACCTTTAAGACTAAATGTTTTTTATGATCAAAGTGAGCCAAATTTATTGTCAAAACTCAAAGAAAAAGGGTTTGAATTAGCACCAAAAATTGATTATGTAACTCATAGAGGTGTCGCTGATATCTACCCAATAATTTCAACAAGTGCAGTAATTATAATTTTACTTTTAACTACTGTTATTGTTTTTGTTTTTGCTTTAAGAAATTTCAAAATAAACAATGGAACTATTCAAAGTTTTGACGTTGATATAAGTAAAAAAGTAAATTTATATTGAATTTTTATATCATTATTTATTCTTATTGTTAGCTTTATACTGTTTTTTATTTCAATTAAATTACCATTTTTTAGTGATTTTGTTGCCGATAGATCAGCAGGTTACATAATTGGTCGCATTAGTTTAGATCTTATTTGAATCTCATTATTCTATATTGTATTTTCAACTATTATTTTTAGAGTCACTACTCATTTTTTAAAAATAAGAAAAGAAAAAAAATATAGAGCAATTGAAAATAAATTAGTAAATTAATTTACTTGAAAAATTTCATCTTTTTATTTACTACCTAGTAGCTAAATAAAATTTGTGATTTTGTCTCAATAACTAACATTGTGCCATAATAAACGAAGTTAGCGTTTTTATGCTGACTTCGTTTAATTTCTAGTCATTTTTTAACTTTTTGGCACATTTTTCAAAATATAAATGGATTAAGTGATATAATTATTAATTTTTGTGATTAATAAAAACAATTAAGTTAGTGATAATAAAATGAATAAAAATGAAGCAATTGAACAACTTATAAAATTTATCCAAACAAAACAAGCTAGACTAAAAAGAAATCAAAAAATTGCTTATTATGGCGCTAATGCTGTTAAATGGATAACTTTTTTCTCAAATATTATAGTAATTTCCTTGGCAATTTGGGTAATTATAACAGAAATTAATCGTTATCAATTAATTAAATCTGAAAATAAATCAGTTTTTAATGACCTTGGGCTAACTATTGTTTTGGCTAGTTTTATTTGTCTTACTTTTTTTATTAATTTATTTCTTGCTGTTTTTCGTGAAGTTATGAAGTTTAAAGAATATAAAAAAGCTCAAAGAGAACTAAGTTATTTATATTTTCAAATTCAAAATGATCCAAATTATAGTTTTGAAAAATTTGAACAGGACTATCAAGCGATCTCTGATTTTTATTTTCAAAAAAAGGATGTTTCAAAAATAAAAATTCTTAAAAAAATAGTTTTTGGTGGTAAAAAATGGTTATAAAAAATGTCCGACTTGATTCAGATTCTTATGAATTTGCAAAATTTTTATACAGAAAAACGCTTGTAAAAGCAAGGATTTTTCAAATTTTATTTTGAACGGTTTCCATTTTTAGTATTTTTTTTGGATTTTTTTCGACCTTGATGGGTATTTTTAAATTAGCTTCACCAAAATTAAGTGAATTTGAACCTTTTGCCAATTTTTTTATTTCAACTGACGAAAATGGTGCAAAAGTTGACCAATGACCAATTTTTGTCTTATGAATTAACCTTTCAATTTCAATTATTAACAGTCTTTTTGCCCTTTTTCTAATAAAACCGCGCTGAATTCGCAACCAAGAAATTAATGACTTTTTAAAAATTGAAATAATTTTGTTTGAAACCAAAACAGGAAAATATGCAAATTCAGAAAATTTACAAATTGAGCTTTTTAATTCAATTTGTAAATTTTTAGGAATTCTTAAAGCCCTTGAAAATAAACAAAAAGAGCAAAAAACTAACATTGATAAAAAGGAGCAAACTAATGAATAAAGAGAAATTGCTTTCAAAAATTGAACTTGATGTTATAAAATTAACGGCAAAAGCACGTGTTTCTAAGGGTATTTTTTTATTTGCTAGTATTGCCTTAATTTTAATGTCGGCTTTTAATGGTATTTTATCTGCGTATGCAATTACTAAAAATCCTAATCCAACTGCGGTTAAGTTATTTGTCGCAATTGCTTTTATTAACGCAATTATTAGTTTTGTAAGTTCACTTTCTTCTTTTTTTGTTTTTGAAAATGTTTATAAAAAAGCAACAGAAAAAATTAATTTCTATGAAGAAAAGAAAAATGAGCTTTTATCCCAAGATGCAAACATTGATGAGATTGCAAAACAATTAGGGAACATAAAAATTGAAAATTAGTTTGTATTATTTTTAAAAAATGTTAAAATGTATCTATAATTTAACTTAAATTTTATTTTAACAATTTTTTTTATAACACTGATACCGTTGTTATAATCCGAAAAAAACATTCATTTAAAGGAAAAAATGCCAACAATTTCTCAATTAGCAAAAGGATGCCGAGTTAAGAAAACTTGAAAGTCAAAAGTTCCTGCATTGAATATGTTATATAATTCTTTGCACAAAAAAGAACTAAAAATTAGCTCGCCCTTTAAACGTGGAGTTTGCACAAGAGTTGCAACTATGACTCCTAAAAAACCTAACTCAGCATTACGTAAATTTGCAAGGGTAAAACTTTCAAATGGAATTGAAGTTAATGCCTATATTCCCGGTGAAGGCCACAATTTACAAGAACACTCAATTGTTTTAATTCGTGGTGGAAAAGTTAAAGACTTACCAGGGATTCGTTATCACATTGTCCGTGGAACTCAAGATACAACTGGTGTTGCAAAAAGAGCCCAAGGTCGTTCCAAATACGGAGCAAAAAAACCTAAAACTTCAAAGTAAAAATCTGAAAAAAGCTATAAAATACGACATTTTTTAAAAGGAGACAATCATGTCACGAAAAAAACAAGCCCCAGTGCGCGACGTGCTTGCTGATCCAGTTTTTAACTCAAAACTGATCACAAAAGCAATAAATAGCGTTATGTTAGACGGGAAAAAAACTACTGCCCAAAACATTCTTTATTCATCATTTAAATTAGTTGAAGAAAAAACTCAAAAAGATGCTCTTGAAGTTTTTGAACAAGCTGTAAAAAATGTAACTCCCCTAACCGAAGTTCGTTCACGTCGTATCGGGGGAACAAACTATCAAGTTCCAATGGAAGTTCGTCTAAAACGTCAACAGACACTTGCTTTGCGTTGATTAATTCTTTTTGCCAGAAAACGTAACGAAAAAACAATGGTTGTTCGTCTTGCAAATGAAATAATTGATGCTTATAATAAAACAGGTGGGGCCTTCAAGAAAAAAGAAGATACTCACAAAATGGCTGAAGCAAACCGCGCTTTTGCACACTTTAAATGGTAGGAATTTAGAAATATGTCACGAAAATTTGAACTAAAAGATTACCGTAATATCGGAATTATGGCCCATATTGATGCCGGAAAAACAACAACAACCGAAAGAATTTTATTCCACACTGGTAAAATTCACAAAATTGGTGAAACTCATGACGGAGTTAGCCAAATGGACTGAATGGAACAAGAAAAAGAGCGTGGAATTACTATAACTTCTGCAGCAACAACTGCTTTTTGAAAAGGTAAAAGAATTAACATAATTGACACCCCAGGACACGTTGATTTTACCGTTGAGGTTGAACGTTCACTCAGGGTTCTTGATGGAGCAGTTGCTGTTCTTGATGCCCAATCAGGTGTTGAGCCCCAAACTGAAACTGTTTGAAGACAAGCAACAACTTATGGTGTTCCCCGTGTTGTTTATGTTAATAAAATGGATAAAGCTGGTGCTAATTTTGAGGCTTCAATTGAATCTGTGCGCACTAAATTAAACGGTAATGCCGTGGCAATTCAGTTAAATATTGGTGCTGAGTCTGATTTTAGCGGAATTATTGACCTTGTCGAAATGAAAGCTTATAACTACGATGGTCAAAAAGAAGAAGTTGAATACGAAATTCCAATTCCAAGTGAATTACAAGACAAAGCTGCCCTAATGCGACTTGCGCTAGCAGAAGCGGTTGCTGACTATGATGAAAATTTATTTAATGATCTTCTTGAAGAAAAAGAAATTTCTGCTGAGCAACTAAAAGCAGCAATTCGTAAAGCAACAATTAGTGGTGATTTTTTCCCGGTTGTTTGTGGTTCATCTTTTAAAAACAAAGGTGTAAAGAAAATGATCGATGCTGTTATTGATTATTTACCTTCACCACTTGATGTTCCACCAGTTAGAGCTTTTCGCGATGATCAAGAAATTACAATTCAAGCTGATGACGGTGAAGAATTTTCTGCCTTAGCTTTCAAAATTATGAACGATCCTTTTGTTGGTTCTTTGACTTTCTTCCGTGTTTATTCAGGAAGCCTGACAAAAGGAACTTACATAATTAACTCAACAAAAGGTAAAAAAGAACGTGTTGGCCGTATTTTAGCAATGCATGCTAATTCACGTGAAGAAATTAACGAAGTTCGTACCGGTGATATTGGTGCTTTTGTTGGTCTCAAAGACACAACAACAGGTGATACACTAATTTCTGAAAAGTCCAAAACTTTTGTGCTTGAAAAAATGAGTTTTCCTGAACCTGTTATTTCCCAGTCGCTCGAACCATTTTCAAAAGCTGAAGTTGAAAAACTAGCTAATGCCCTCCAAAAACTTGCAAACGAAGATCCAACTTTCAAAACTTGAACTGACACTGAAACTGGACAGACAATTATTGCTGGAATGGGAGAATTACACCTTGATATTATTGTTGACCGGCTAAAACGTGAATTTAACGTGCAAGCACGCGTTGGAAAACCACAAGTTTCTTACCGTGAAACAATTACAAAATCCGCTGAAGTTGAAGGAAAATACATCAAACAATCCGGTGGACGTGGACAATATGGTCATGTTTGAATTAAATTTGAACCTAACCCAGAAGAAGGCTTTGATTTTATTGATAAAATTGTCGGTGGAAAAATTCCAAAAGAGTATATAAAATCAATTCAAAAAGGTCTTGAAGAAAAAATGCAAGCCGGAATTTTGGCCGGATATCCTTTAATTAATGTAAGAGCAACTTTATTTGACGGTTCTTTCCACGAAGTGGACTCTTCAGAAATGGCCTTTAAAATTGCCGCCTCAAAAGCGCTTTCACGTGCTCGTGATGCCGTTGGAACTGTTTTACTTGAGCCAATTATGGACGTTTCTGTTTTTGCACCTGCCGAATATGCCGGAGACGTTATGGGTGACTTATCACGTCGTCGTGGACTTGTTCGTGAACAAGAAACTAGATCTGATGGAGCAAATGTTATTCGTGGACATGTTCCATTAGCAGAAATGTTTGGATATTCAACCCAATTACGTTCAATGACATCAGGACGAGGAACTTACCAAATGCAATTTGATCATTATGAAGTTGTTCCAAAAAATATTTCTGATGTAATTGTTAAACAACGGGCAATCAAATCTGACGACTAAAATTTATTCCCGATTTTCCCTGTTTAATAAGATAATCTTAAAAAGGTGCCAAAACTGGGCACCTTTTTAATTTTTTTGGCAAAATCAGGATAAATAACTATCAAAGCAAAAACACGAATTTTAAATCTAACACTCATGAATGCAAAATCTACTTATTAATAAAATAAAGCAATCTAAAAAAGCCAAATTATGAATTTTTAAACTACTTTTTTAGTTAAAACACTAACTAAATCATAAAAAAATATAACTACTATTTAAACTCAATGCAAATAGAAAACTCGTTTTTATTTGCAGCGAGCCTAAAAAACATATGAAGTTTTGAAAGAACAATAACCAAAAGCCCTAAATTTAAAGATTTCTAAACGGGTAAATTTAAGGCATTACATCATATTTAAAAATATGACGTAAAATTCGCATTTTCTGATTTTATCATGCAAAAAACATAACTAATCCCCCCTTAATTCTGATGTCTAAATTTATTAACTATTCTTAAGTGGTGTTTATTATAACATAATTTTATTTTTGACCAAGCTTTTTTTTTTTTTGCAAAATCTTAATTTTAAAATAATAAAAATTAAGATTTTAGGCCACAAATACCCGTAAATTTGGGTATTTTTTCATATTTGTATTCTATAAAAGTGAATTTTTGCCATCAAACTGCCAAGCTAAGATAAAGTTAATCCCGAGTTTCCCAATTTGATAAGATAATCTTAAAAAGCGTCTAGTTTTTCGAGCTTTTTCACTTTTTTGGCAAAGGCTAATTACAATTTTTATTAGCGATTTATTAAGATATCAAAGTAAAAATCATACCTATTTCAAATATTCGGGTCACTAGGCACGCCTTCGCGATTTTTAAATGTTATTTGCTGATCTAAAGTGTTAAATTCAACCCTTTGTCTTAATTTTTGCAACATTCTTACTAAACCAACTTCAGTTAGTCGACTGTTTTCAAATAACTTGTTATCACTAATATGTTTGTTGATTTTAAATATTATAGTTTTTAAAATAACTAGTGAGATAAAACACAAAAGTGTATGAGCTAGGATATGCTCGTCAATTCTTAAAAATACAGGACGAATATTCAATAAACCTTTTAGACTTCTAAAATTAGCTTCAATATTTGGCTGTTTATGGTATTTTTCAACTATGTCTAAGACATTCAAATTTAGTATATTTGTTTCATAAACGTAGTAACCATCAAATTGTTTGTCTTTGTCAATTTTACTTTGATCTAATTCAAATTTCATGTTTGAAATTTGCTTAAAATATTTAGGTTTTTTACCGAACAATTTGTCTATTTCAATAAAACCGTCTTTATTTTGTTTTTTAATAAAACTTTGGATTTGCTCTTCGCGAGCTTTTCTGTCTTTTATCGCTCTTTTTGTGCTGTAAGTAATAATTCTTCTTCTAATATTTTCAGTGTATCTTTTATTTTTATAAGATGAATAAAATTCTTCTTTTTTATACTTAAAATCGGCATTAACATCAACATAATCGCTAGGATCTAGTAAATAATTTTTAAATTTTTGACTGGCTACCTTTGGGTGATAAGAAATAATGAAATTATAGTTTCTTGATTCAAGAAATCGAATATTTGTAGCAGTCAATGTGCCACGGTCTGCAATTATTATCATTTTTTTGATATTATATTTGAATTCAACATCTAATACAAAAGGGATTAATGTGCTAGAATTGCCTGTATTTCCTTTAAAAACTTTAAAATGAAAAGGAATTCCGTTTTTATCACACGCTAAGGCAACAACAATTTGATCTTCTTGGAATTTAGCATCTTTTCTTTCAAAAGTCTCAAAATAGATTGTTGATGAATCAAAATAAAATTCATTGCCCCTTTGTCCAAGTTCGCTTATAACCATTTTGTTAAGACTATCTAAAAGTTGATTTTGTGACTCAAAAACAAGATCTAAGAGCTTATAAAAGCTATTTTTGGAAGCATTTATTTGATTTGAGTAGTCATCATTTTTATCAAAAGCATTAATAATGCTGCCAGGATCAGTGATCCGTTTTGAAATTAAGTAGTTAAAAATTTCCTTCATATTTTTATGTCTACTTTTAGGAAGTGATTCAAAAATATTGTGCTTTTCAATAAATTTTTCAATTAATTCCCCGCCAACAAAAACCGAACCTTCGATTATGGCGGAATTTTTAATAGAATCAAGTAAAACAGTCTTGACTTTATCCTTGTCATCTAAATTTGAAAACAATTTCAATTTTTCTTTGATAATTTGAATGGCATTTGGATTAATTTTTTCCAAATTCCGCTCATTTCCTAAACTAAATCAACGTTTTGGACCTTTGGAATAACCTTGTGTTCAGCCAACATATTTATATGGTTTATCTTTTGAAGATCCTCAAACATTAAATAAAATCAAATTTTGCTTTTTCATAGTGTATAATTATACCATATAATTACTTTAAAATGTAATTATTTGTAATTAATAAAAAATAAGGTTTTACAATCAAAAAACAACGATTTATGGGTATTTTTGCATATTGTATTCAATAAAAAGTGAATTTTTGCAATCAAACTGGGGAACTTGGGAAAAGTTATTGAAAAATTTGCAATAAAAAAACTACCGACTAGTAGTTTTTTTATTGAATAAATAATTTTTAAATTAAATTTTAATAAAAGGAGCAACATTTAAAAAATTAAATAAACTTGGAGTTGATCCTAGATTCATTACTGCTTGAGAAACAACAATATTGGTTGTAGCAGCGGCTGACTGTGTAGCTTTTATAGTTTTTAATGCATTTGAAAGTTCTTCAACAGATTTTAGCGCTTTTTGCAATTTTTCTGGCGCATCTTTTAATGCATCAATTTGTGTTTTAAGCGAATCTAGATCTAAATTTGCAAGTTTATCAAAACCTTCTTGAAATTTTTTAATTTGCTCAGAATCCAATTTTGAAAAAGTTTTTTGAAATTCTTCAAATGAAGCTTTGATTTTATCAATTTCGAAATTTTCGATTTGCTTTTTAAATAAAAAGTATAAAGTAGCAATTATTATTGCAAATAAGAGAATATTCCCAACAATAACAGCTAAAACTGTCGATACAAATCTTCCTATTTTACTCACTTACGCCTCCATAAATTTGTAAATTAAATTTTAATTTTTGGTCTTTTTTTACGATTCACCATCCTTATTTTCATTTACTTCTTCATTAGTTTCATTTTGTTTTTCTGTTGTTTCTGTTTTTTCTTCAGTTTTTTCTTCAGTTTTTTCTTCAGTTTTTTCGCTGTTATATTCAATTAACTTATCAACAACTTTTTTGTTTGTTATGTTAATTTGAATTTCGCTATGAGGAATTGTTTCGTTTAGTTCTTCGACAGATTTACCTGTGAATTTTGACAACAAGGCAATTTGCTCGTCATAATCTTGCTGGGTTGGAACTAATCCCTCAAGTTTTGCAATTTCGGCAAAAATAAAGGAATTTTTAAGTAATTTTCTTGCTTCAGCATCAAGTTGATTATGAATATCTTGCTCAGTGAATTTTGTAATTCGGCAATATTCCTCAAGAGTAAAGCCTTGTTGTTTTAAAGTTGAATTAAAAGTTTCATTTAAACGACTAACTTCAGCATTAACTAATTTAGTTGCAAGTGGAATTTCAACTTGGTCAACAATTTCGACAAGTGCATTTTTTTGAAACTCAATTCGTGCTTTTTCAATATTTTCACGTTTTGTAAGATCTTCAAGATAAACTTCCAATTGGCTAATTGTTTCAACATTTGGAATTTTTAATGAAGCAACAAAATCATTAGTCAATTTAGCAGGTTGACTTTCTTTGATTCTGTTGATTTTTACATGAAATCTTGCCTTTTTACTTGCATAAGCTGGAACATGGTAATCTTCTGGGAAAACCACATGAATATCGGCTTCTTTTTCAATTTCTAACCCAACTAGTTGTTCTTCAAAACCGGAAATAAAGCTATTTGAACCAATTCGAAGTTCAAAGTCTTGTGCTTCTCCACCTTCAAAAGGTTCATCATCAATAAAGCCTTTAAAATCAAAATTAATAATATCTCCCATTTTTACAGGACGATTTACATTAACAAATTTTCCTTTTGATTCTAAAAGTTTTTGTTTTTGGTGTTCAATGTCATCTTTTGTCACTTGTTTTACAGCGTATTTTGTCTTAAGATTTTGATATTCAGGAAGCTTAATTTCAGGATAAACAGGGTAAAGAAACTCGATTTCTAAGGTGTTTTTGTCCATTTGAACAATATTAAAGACTGGCGATTCAATAACATTGTCACTATCCATTACATTAGAAAAAGCTTGTTTTTCAAGTTCGGGTAAGTACATTCTAAGCGCTAATTCAAAAACTGCCTGTGGATTTAAATATGGGCGGGCTTTTTCTAATGGCACTTTCCCTTTTCTAAAACCGCGTAATGACACTTTTGCAACTTGTCTTTTTTCAGCTTTATCGTAATATTCAACTCATTTTTGCGGATCAGCTACTAACTTAATTTTAAGTTCGGCACTATTAGGTAAAAATTCACGTGTTATCATTAATAATAATCCTTAAATTGTTATATAAAAGTAAAATAAAACTAATTATAATTTAAATTATATAAATTTGTTCAAAATTTAAAAAAAATAATAAAAAACTTAGCTTTTTCTCTTAGATTTTAAGACAAATCTATTTATTTAAAAACTAAGGCTAATAATTTATTATTATCTAGGTTTTTATTTTTACTTAAATTATAATTTATTATTGCAAAATTTAAAAAATTTTTATGCTGTTTTTTGAAATTTCTTTTATTTTTTCAATGGCAAAATCTAAACTTGCTTGTATAATTTCAGATCTACTTCCGGTAAAATTCAGTTCTCAGACTTCATCGTTAATCGCAATAAATACTTGTCCGAGCTTGCCATCTTGAACTGTAGGGCCAGCATTTCCGGTCAAAGCAATTGCATATTTAGTTTGGAAAAAATCAAGACCGTATTTAGCCATTTTTAGGGCTGTTTTGGCATTAGTTACACCATTTTTTGTATCAATACCAATTTTTTCTTTAATTTCATTTTGATAACAAACAAGTCCGCCGGCAAAAAATTTACTTGCACCGGGTTTTTTTACAATTTCAGCAGCAAGTGCGCCTCCAGTTAAAGATTCAACCGTAGCAATGCTAAATGGTTTATTGGCCATTAATCAGTCCTTTTTATTAAATTTTTTGCTAATTGAGCAAAAATTACATTTAAATTCAATTTTTTTATATTTTTCAATTAAAAAATCAACATCTTCTTGACTTAAAAGTTTCAAATTTGCTTCAAAATTTGACTTTTTACAGTTACAAATATAATCCCATTTTTGGAAGTCAACCTGATTAAAATTTGAAAAAAAGTTCATGAAATCCGTTATTTTTTCATTTTCTAGTCAGGCTTCTACCTCTTGTAGTTCTTCTTCAGAATGATTAGGCAAAAGCTGAATAATTAAGGATTGAGCTTTTGTTATTTTTGAATTTTCATCAAGTTCAATTAAATTTTTTACTACTGAATTAATTTGCTGAGATTGGTGGAAAAAATAAGCTAAATCAGTGATAAAATCACCTTTTTGAAGCTTAACTTGACCTGAATAATTAGTTTTTTTTGTAAATTGGTTAATTTTTAAAAAACCAGAAGTTCCAATATATGAGCTTACAAGTAGGTTTGTGTTGTAATTTTTGAAAACATTAGTCGGGATTTCAAAATTATTTGCTGAAAAACTGGCACGAATTTGGCCTTTTTTATTTGTTTCAAGAACTAAAGATTCAACAGTTTCAGAATTAATTTTGACGGAAAATCCAGCTGTTTTTTCCTTAATCAAAGTTGGAAGTGGCCCAAAAACATTAATAAAACTTGCTAAAATAAGTGAACTAATATTCTTTAATTTGTGAATATTAATCGCTTTATTAACAATTTCAGTCATTTCTGAGACAACTATTAGAATATTTTTGTGCAAATAAACTTTAGAATATGATGACATGATTATATTTTTTTATTTTGCTTAGATATTGAATTTGTTCATTTTTCTCAAAGTTGTTTTCACTCTTGTTCATTTTCGCAACTTAAATACTCAAGAATTTGAGCATCAACTATAGGGTCAAAACTTGGCGAAATACCTAACTTTGTATAAAAATTATACCATTTTTTAATTTTTTCTATATCATCCATAACTTGAGATTCATTAACATCAAAAGTATACGATTTTATATGTCTTTTTTTTATAGGAAATTCTTTGGGGTTTTCGTAGTCATCTTCCTCTAAAAATGTTGCTACAATTGCATATTTTTCAGCATTTTTTAAAAATGCATATAATTGAGCTTGTTTTATGTATTTTTGCGGTAAATTTTCCCCTTTTTTGCCTCATCTTTCAAAATTTTTCAGGCCGGTTGTTTTAATTTCGATTATTATATTAGTTTTTTTGATAAAACCATCAGGAATTCCACCAATAATTGGATCATCACTAAAATAATCATAATTATATTTTTCGGGAGGAAAAGTTTCAATTTCTAGATCTAATTTTTCAGAAATGGCTTTAATGACAAGAGGCTCAATTGCAACTCCGGCATCAATATATTTAGTGTCTAAAATTGGCATATCCAATTTTGAAATTTTGACAAAAGCTCGGAAAGGGGAGCTAAAACTATCAAGTCCAAGCACTTCTCCAATTAAAGTTCCACCAATTTTTTTAAAACCGGTGTTAAAAGCAAACTTTTTGTTAAGTAATTTTTCATGAAAAGCAGGGTTAAGAATTAAAACCCGTTTTTCATGGTCAATAAAATATTCTTTTTTATTATAAAATTTACGATTTGTATACATATTTGTCCTAAAGTCAAGGTTGTAAACTAATAAGTGAAAGCGAAACTCCGATAATAATTAACAGAAAAACATTTACCTTTCGCAAATATAAAATAAAAACTGTTATAGACCAAAAAATTGCAAATAAAATAAAAACTCAAAGTCTTCAACCGCTTATAAAATCACTTACTTCTTTTGTGACAAAATATCCATTATTAGAATTAAAAGCATAATTTACAAGCACTAAATTGATAAAAAGTTGAAAAGCAAGCGCTAAAATAATTCCAATAATTGCCGGCCGAAAAATTTGTGCTTTTTTTATAAAATTTGAGCCATTTTTTTGCGAAACTCTATTTAAAGCCTTTAATCAAATTACAACTAAAAAAATTGCCGGTAATATAAATGCCATTAAAAAAATAAATGAAAGAAATCAACCTAAAACTCCAAAATCTGCAATTAAAAATCCAGTAACAGCGGCCAATTTAATTGAAAAAACACCTGGTGTTGAATTTGCGACAGTGAAAATTTGATTAATTTGTTCTTGATCAATGTCAAGGCCTAGCTCTCCAAGTTGTAATCAAAACCAGTTAAAAACAGGCATAAAAACTTGCCCGCCACCAAAGACAATTAAACTAATAACTGCTAGCCCCAAAATTGTTAAACTAATTAGTAAAATCACGGTTTTTCTTTCATTTTTTAAACAAAAATAAGACTGAATATATAAAAATAATTACTAAAATTGGGACAATTGCTAAATTATACGGGCTTGGAACAAACAAAGAATATGCAAAACTTAATAATAAAACGGTGTAATAAACTAATTTATTCATTGAATTCTTATCTTTTTTTCAATAAATATAACAAAATCCAAGTAAAATTCCGATAATTGTTGAAAAAATTGCTAAGTTAAAAGTGACTAAATATCTTGAAGGTAAATTTTTTACTAAAATAAATAAAGTAAAAAATAATAAAATATGTGGGAAAATTCCCAAAACTGTTGCTATAACACCCCAAAAAGCGCCTAATTTTTTAATGCAAACTAATGCCATCATTTGAAGTGATGAAGGTCCGGGGAGCAAATTGGTCAAAATTAAACCTTGATCAAAATCACTTTTTGAAATTCATCCTTTTTTGACAACTGCCTGACTAAAAATAATAGGCATTAAAGAATTTCCTCCGCCAAAAGAAATTAAAGAAATTTTTACCACAAACCATAAAAGTGTTAAAAAATCTCTCATTTTCATGTTTTTAATATTTTTTGTATTCATACTTAATAAAATAATATATTATTTTTTAAAAATGTGGTATAATTAAATCGGCCTAGAGGTGTAGTTCAATGGTAGAACAACGGGCTTCAACCCCGTATGTTGCGGGTTCGACTCCTGTCACCTCTGCCATTTTTTTTATTTTTTAATTTAAAAAATAAAAAAAATGGTAATAAATTCTAAACTTTTGGCAAAAGTTTAGAATTTATTAAAAGATACCCGAGTTTCCCAGTTTGATGATAAAAATCAATTTATGATAAAATAACAAAAATTATAAAAAAATACAACTACTATTTAAACTCAATGCAAATAGAAAACTCGTTTTTACTTACATTGAGCCTAAAAAATATATGAAGTTTTGAAAGAACAATAATTAAAAGCCATAAATTTGTAGATTTCTAAACGGGTAAATTTATGGCGTTCCATTACATTTAAAAACATAATGGATAATTCACATTTTCTAATTTTTTATGACAAAAAACATAATTAATTCCCCTTAATTCTAATATCGATTTATTAATTATTCTTAAGTGAGATTTATTATAACATAATTTTATTTTAGGCCAAGCATAAGTTAATATATTAATTTCAGACACATTCAAAAAAGGTGTGTTAAAATGAAACAATACAAATTTACAGTTGAAGACAAATTTAAATACATTAAAATTGCCGAATCTAAAGGGCTAAAAAATGCAATTTTGGATTTTGCAGAAGAATTTAGAGAAATTTACAAAAACAAATCTAAAAGTAAAAAAGCGGATAAAGAATGAATGTTGCATATATACGCTAATAATTTGATAAGAAATTGGCAAAAAAAGTTTTATAATAATGATATGAAAAGTTTAATTAGTACTCGTGGAAAAATCAAATCTCCACGCAAACCAAAAAAGAAATATACAATTAACGATCTTTCCGAAAATGATCGTGGAATTTATCAAGAAATAGTGGAGAGGGTTCTTAAAAGATCCGGAATTGACCCCGCAATTATTCTTGAGGAGCTCAAAAAATTAAAACAAGAACAAGAGAAAGATAAAGATAAAGATAAAGATAAAGATAAAGATAAAATCGAAAATTGCACTAGAATTTGTAGCGTTTTTAACGTTAATCGCACTTCTATTTATGAGAAAATAAGGGTGAAAAAACCACCAAAGAAAATGATTTGTGATGAAGACTTACTTGAGTGAATTCGTGAAAATTTCTATTTATATCGAAAGGTAAAAGGCCGCGACATCCTATATAATATTTACATAAATCAGGAAATTATGTAAGCACGTATGTGTTTCAAAAACACTACGAATTTTTAGGATTAAAATCAATTGCTTATAAAAAGCAAGGAAAACCGGCACCAAAAGAGAAAAAGTTTACACGAATTTGGACTGAAGATCATATCAAAGGTGAATTTAGCTCAGAAAATTTTGGTGAAAAATGATTTGCTGATATTAAATTTATCAAAATTAACAACGAATGATTTTACCTACACTCAATTATTGAAACAAAATCCAATTACTTGCTCAATTTTTCAATTTCTAAAACAAGATTTTTAGAAGAAACTATAAACTTAGTAAAAGAAACAATCAAAAAGTATAATATTAAACCGAAATTTTTCCATTCAGATCATGGAGTGGAATATGCGAACTACAAATTTGCTAATTTTTTAAAGCAAAACAATATCCAACAATCAATGTCACCAAAAGGCAATGCCCTTGCAAACAGACCTATTGAATATTTTTATGCAGTTTTTCAACGAGAATTGCTTAATATTGAGGGCGAAAATTTTGAAAATGTAGCTATTGCTTATCAAAAAATAAGTGAATTTATTGATTGGTATAACTATGAAAGGCCTCAAAGTTGCTTATCATATAAAACTCCAAGCTATTATATGAGGTAAATTATTTGTCCAAATTTTTTAAAATGAACATGCTAGAAAAAATTAACAAAAGTGGTGCAATCAAAATCATAGGTAAAAAACTAATTGTCTGAGATTTTTCTACTTATTTAAAAAAAATGTTTGGTCAAAAATAAAATTGTGTTATAATAACCATCACTAAGAATAAATTAATAAATTTTAATATTGAATTAGGGAGGAATTAGTTATGTTTTTTGTCTAAAAAATCAGACATTGCGAATTATCCATTATATTTTTAAATATGATGGAATGCCTTAAATTTAACCGTTTAGAAATCTATAAATTTAAGGATTTTAATTATTTTTTTCAGTTCTTTCAAAACTTCATATGTTTTTTAGGCTCAATGTAAGTAAAAACGAGTTTTCTTTTTGCATTGAGTTTAAATAGCAGTTGTATTTTTTATGGTTTTGTTAGTGTTTTAAACTAAAAAGCAGTGTTTAAAAATTTCATAATTTTGCTTTTTAAGTTAAAATTTTAGCTTTTTTAGTTTGCCTTATTTGAAACTGGGAAACTCGAGAATTAGATTCATATTTAAAATAGTTAGTTTTTGTCATCATTTTCATCTTGAGATTTAATTCTGGCAAAAATTTTGTCCATTTCATCGACACGTTTTGCAACAGGATCAAGTTTAAAGTGGAGTTCTGGAACCTTAAATCCTTCAAGAAGGTTGCCAAATTTGAGCCGGATAAATTTTTCAGCTTTAATAATTTCGCCTAAATATTTATCTTCGTCATATTCAAACTCTAAATAGATAAAAAGATGAGAATTATCACCTGAAAGTCGAACTCAATTTACAGCAATTGGCATTCTTTCAGAAAAATGTGAGTCAATAATTTTTGAAATTAACTGGTGATAATAAGTTTGCCGTTTTTCATGACTAACAGACATAATTTTCTCCTTTAGTTATCAATTTCAACTTCAATAAAAGATCTAAGTTCATCACCGATTTCGATGTCATCAAATTTGTAGATGTGTGTTCCAAATTCATTCCCAATTGTTACTTCTTTTACAGGATTTTTATCGCGCTGAAGTGATTCAATTTTTCCTGCGTGAATTAATTTGGAATTTCTTCACAATTCAATTTTGCAATTTTCAACAAATTTTCCATTAACAACGCTACATCCGGCAATTGAACCGACTTTTGAGAACCAAAATTTAGCAATAATTTTAGCAGTTCCAATATGTTGAAGTTCATATTTGATTTCACGCATACTTTTAACTTGTTTTTTAATTTCATCAATTATTTTATAAATAATGGTATGCTCGCGAATTTCAACTTGAGCTTGTTTAGCTTGAGCTTTTATTGCTGGCGGAACTTGTAGGTTAAAAGTGTAAATAGTTGAATTTGAAGTTTGGGCTAGTAAAATATCGGCTTTGTTAATAATCCCAACTCCTGAGTGCAAAATGTGAATATGAACATGTTTTGAAGCAAGTTGTTCAATTGTTGAGTGCAAAGCTTGGGCAATTCCGGTCACGTCAGCTTTGATTATAATATTTAAGGTTTTTTCTTTTGTTTGTTGTGTAGTTTGGGCTTTTGTTTTTGAAAGTTTTTCTGATTGTCTTCTTTCTAGGGCAAGTTGTTTGGCGAATTTTTCCTCATGGAAACCAAAAAATTTATCACCAGCTTCAGGAACATAATTTAGACCTGTGACAATAACCGGAGTTCCCGGAGGCGCAAATTTAATTGGCTTACCGTTTGTGTCTTCAAGTGAACGAATTCGACCGTATTGACAACCAGCAACAATGAAATCGCGAACCATCAAAGTTCCATTTTGGACCATTAGAGTTGCAATTGTTCCCTTATTATGGTGAAGTTTTGCTTCAATAACTGTTCCAATTGGGTAGCGATTTTTGTTTGCTTTTAGCTCAAGAATTTCAGCAACTAGTAAAATAGACCGAAAAAGTTCATCAATTCCTTGACCAGTTAGCGCCGAACCGTAGACAAAAATATTGTTTCCCCCTCATTCTTCGGTGACAATATTTAATGCTGAAAGTTCATTTTTGATCCGATCGACATCTTTATTAGGTTTGTCCATTTTATTAACAAAAACAATAATAGGCACATTTGCGGCAGTAGCATGACTGATAGCTTCTTTGGTTTGAGGCATAACTCCATCATCAGCGGCAACAACAAGCACGATAATATCGGTAACTTTCGCTCCCCGAGCGCGCATTTGGGTAAAGGCTTCATGACCTGGAGTGTCAATAAAATTGATAATATGGTCTTCAAAAGTAACTTGATAAGCACCGGTGTGTTGGGTTATTCCGCCGCGCTCATTTTTTGCAACATTAGTTTTTCTAATAAAATCAAGAAGTGTTGTTTTACCGTGATCGACATGGCCCATAACCGTAATAATTGGTGGGCGGTGGCTGAGATGATCAGATTCGTCTTTAATACTTACTTCTTCCATGAAATTTGATGCATCAATTTGGACTTCTTTTTTAAAATCAAGTCCAAATTCAAGACAAACTTCGGCAATTTCATCTTCAGACAGACTGTGATTTAAATTATACATTTTTGCCTGTTTGAAAAAATAAGTAATAATTTCATTAACAGAGACATTAATTTTTTCTGAAAGTTCGCTAATTGTCATTATTCCCGAAAAGAGGAAAACTCCGTTGTGAACTTTAGTTTCAACAGTTTTTAGTTGAGCCTTAATTTCGCCTACATTTGAGATTCTTTTTTGCGGTTTTTTCATAAGTTTTCTACCTCGATTGCTAAATTTTGGTAAGCAAAAGCGGAAATATTTGTTTTAAAAGCGCGATTAAAAAGTTTTCTTTTAATCGCATATTGAATTTTTTCATAATCATTGAAAATGTAAGCGCCCCTGCCACCAATTTTTTTATCAAAATGTTTATCAATAATTAATTTCTGATTAATATAAGTGAACCTAATTAAATTATTAATAGGATAAACTTTTTGATCAACTATACATTTTCTTGTGTGATTTTTCATTTTTTTACCTTAAAAGTCAAAATCGTCAATATCAATATCATCAACACCGGTGTATTTTACAAGATCATCATCTGATTTGAAATTTTTAATCTGTTTTTCATTTTGGATATATGATTCATTGTCTTCTTCGGTTCGATGACTGACTTGTACTTTTGGAGTTTTTTGCTCTTGTTTTTTGCCTTCTTCTTCTAAATGTTGTTTGTCGATTAATTCATTTTCGCTAATTGCCTCATTAAGGGCTGAGTCAAACAAAGAATCGGCATCAAAAAATTTTTTTTGACTTACATTTGAAAAAGAGTATGATTTTTCTTCTGAATCCGATTGATAATTTGAGTAATTTGGTTTATTTTCTTGTTTATTGCCGACTTTACCTGAAGGTCGATTTTTAGTTGCTGGTTGTTTTACAGGACTAGCGGGTTTAGCAACTTCTGGCTGAGTTTTAGCAGATTTTAGCTTACTTCTAGGGATAAATTCATTCTCAACCCCGTAAGGTTTTTCAAGTTCGAGAATATCTGATTCAAATTGCTGCAAAATTGAGTCAAAACTATTGCTAGGTCGGCTATATGAATTTCACTTATTTTGATTTTGATAAGCTCGACTTTGCTGACGTTGCATGTATTCGTTTTTGAGATCAATTAGTTCTTGATGATCTTTAACATTTCCGTTTCACTCAATTTGGAAATTATTGTCTTTTAGAACTGCAGAATAAGGCAAAATTTGAAGCTGACTACGAGTTAAATCGGCTGTTAATTTTACATTAGAACCGTTTTTTCCAATAGCAAGACTATGTTGAAAATCAGGCACAACCACAGTAAAACGCCGTAATTTATGACTTATTTTGAACTCTTTTACGCAAATAACTTTTGAAGGTGACATTGCATTTACGATAAATTGAATTATATTGTCATCATATTTAATAACTTCAATTTTTTCACCATCAAGTTCTTGGCTAATTGCAAAAATTCTTGAACCAGTCTCACCAACAACTGAGCCAATTTCGGAAATATCATTTGCTTCGGCATCATCAGTTTTTCGGATTGCAACCTTACATTTTTCACCAGGAATTCGTGCTATTGAAGCTATTTCAAGATATTTAGACTGTAATTCAGGAATTGCATCAATTATTTTTTTCTTAACAAGTTGAACTGATTTTGATGAAACGACAACTTGTGACTGTTTTGTATTTTTAGTTACATTTTCAATAACAACTTCATGACGTGAACCAATTTTTAAATTATTTCCAGTTGCATAATGACTTGGCATAAAAGCAGAAACCTTGTCATCATCAATTTCAAAAATATAACCAGCTGAAATTTTGTTTGTGATTGTCGCAGAGACAACTTGATTTTTTAATAAAGAATATTTATTAAAAACATTATTACGAACAATTTCAGAAATTTTTTGTTTAAAAGTGTGCATAATTGCTGTAAAGAGTCATTGCTCAAAAGCTGTAAGGTCAAGTTCAATTGAAAAAATGTCGTCAACACGGGCATTTTCGTTAACCTTTTTTGCATCAGAAACTAAAATAAATGAAATAGATTCATTAATTTTTTCTTCATTTGTCAGCTCATCAAAATAAGTATCTTCAACAACAATTCCGTTTGTATTAAAAACTTTAAAATTTGAATCTTCCAGATTAGCTTCAATCAAAATATGCGCATCAGGGTCAATTTTTCGTGATATAACAAATTCAATAGCTTCTTGGAAAATGTCAATAACTCTATCTAGCGATAATTCGCTATTTTTAGCAACCTCCTTAATTGATTGAACAATTAATTTTGCGTTGTCTTTTGGGTTAATTTTAGTAACTTTTTCTCTTTTTCTATTCATCTTGGCAATCCTGTCCTCTTGAAAGCACTTCTAAAATAAAATTATTTTCACTAGATTCAATTTTATCAATAAATTCAGAAATTTTTTTAGAAATCGCTTCAACTTGATCAAGTGAATTATAATTTGTAACAACTCTTAAATAGTTCAGACCGTCTTCTAAAACAAAATTAATTGACAAAATATCATTAAATTCATCTTTTAACCTTTGTATTAAATTCAAATTTTCTCCTTTTTCTTCAATGTTTTCAATAAGTTTGTTAGGTTTAAAACAAAAAAGTCGTCACAAAGGACAACCTTTTATTGAAATGTTAATTTTATAAAGGTTAAAATAATTATACAACTTTTAAAATTTTTTTAAAATAAAAAATTAAAAGTAAATGATTTTTAGCTGTTATGTTATAATTTAAAAATATGTTTTTTTAGCACATTTATAGAAGTTTTGCTATTTTTTCAACATAAGTATTATAACAACTTCTAGATTTATCGTTTATTTTAGCACTTTTTTGGGTTTTTATAGTAAATATGTTTATAAATTATGATACAGCTTTAATTAGAAAAAATTCGCGCGGCGAATCGTATTGAGGACCGCTAGGCTTAATTTTTAATTCAAACCGTTTTGAATTTTATTTATGATCACCTGATGCAACGCGGGTTCACTTTGCAATTTATGAAAATTTTCAAGACACAAATCCAACAGAAATAATCGCAATGACAAAGCGAGCTGATGTCTGATTTTGTGAAATTGATCAAAAATTTCACGGTTATCTTTATAATTTATTAATTGAGCACCGTGATTCAACAATAACCGAAGCGCTTGATCCTTATTCATATAGCATTTGTCCTTTTGATTGAACTAAAAATGAAGTTCCAAAAAGTTATTTAATTGATATTTATTCATCTCAGGCTGGTAAAAGTCCTTCAGAATTATCATTTCAAAGCAAAAATCCGCTGAATGATGCACTAATTTACGAATTAAATATTCGTGATTTTAGTTCAAAAAATTCAAACATAGCAAATCCAGGCACTTTTCTGGGTGCGCTAGATCAGAAAATTTTTGATTATTTATCAGGACTAAATTTTAATTTTCTGCAATTATTACCAGTTCATTCTTGTTATACTTTTAGTCAAAAAAATGTTTCAATTCTTAAAAAAGGTCAAGGAAAAGGTCATTTTACAAACTATAATTGGGGCTATGATCCACTTGGTTTTTTCTCAATTAACTCAAGTTACTCAACAAATCCGCTTGACCCGTATTTAAAAATAAAAGAATTTAAAGCATTTATTGACTCAGCACATAAAAAAAATATTGGAATTATTCTTGATGTTGCTTTTAGTCAAACTTTTTGCAAATCAATTTTAGATGATGTTGCCCGTGGTTATTTTTATCGCGATGAGGCTTTGTCTTTTCCTTCCCAATTTCCACCTCTTGATTCACAAAAGCCAATGGCATTTAGACTAATTTTAGACTCACTCATTTTTTTTGTTAAATACTATAAAGTTGATGGATTTCGCTTTGATGCAGCCTCATATTTTGATAAAAAATCGCTTGAAATCATAAGTATCGAACTGAAAAAAATAAATCCTAACATTATCTTGTTTGGTAAATTTTGTAAAAAAACTGACTTACAGCACAAAAATCGAACTGAAAAAACTAGTCGTTCTAATAATTTTAACTTTGCTTATTTAAATTATGGACTTCCAAATGTTATTCGCGGATCAAATGTTCCTGGTGATAAAGGTCTAATTTTGTCAAAAAATAGCTCAAAATTTGCCTCATATGTCTCACTGATTCCAGGTGGAATTTTTGATTTTGATTTTGGCGATTTTTATCACTCAGCTAGAAGAGATGACCTTTTTGCAAACGATATTAGTATAAATGTTTCTTATATAACTTCATATGATGGGCCTACTTTGGCTGACAAAATTTTAACAAGCGCCTCAGGACTGACAAAAAACGCCTTTATCGAAACTTATCGTCAAGCATTAATGATGACCTTATTTGTTCAAGGAAAAGTTCTTTTAAGTTCAGGAACTGAATTTGCCTTTTCAAAAGCATGTGATTTTTCGGGCGCTAGTTATTCAAATTGTCATCTTAATTTAAATTCAACAAAACCACCTTTTTCATATCAGGCCCATAAATTTCTTGATTTTTATTCAAATAAAACTACTGATTTTACTAACGGTCTTGATTTTAGCCTTCTTGAAATTAGCGAAATTAAAACTAAAATTTTTAATTTTTTAGCAAAAATTAACGAATTTCGCCAAAAAACCCAATTTTTTAGATTGCCAGATAATCAAACAATTTGTGATTCGATAAAATTTGAGACTGTTGACAATAAAAAAGGCTTAATTATTTTTAGCATCCAAATTAAAAACGAAATTATTAAGGTGATTCATAATTTTTCAGCCAATTCTTATGACTATGATTTTGAAGATTTTGATGTTATTTTTAATTCTAAATTACAATTTAGTCAAAATATTATTGAAAAACGACAGTCAATCTTGCTTATGAAAAAACTTTAGTTCTAAAATTTGCCTTCAATTTTAAAAACTAAAAAAACCAATAAAAACTCAGGAAAATAGGTAATTAACTTTTGGCAAAAAAGTTAAAAAATTCTATAAAACACGACACTTTTTTAAGATTAGCTCATCAAAATGGCAAACTCCAGAAACTAAAAAAACCAGATAAAACTGGTTTTTTTAGTAACTTTTTGAGCTAAAAATTTTATTTTTTATTATATTTTAGCCCTAGTGCATTTAAAATTACTTGGATTACAAAGTTAAATGGCTTATTATAGTGAGGCAAGAAGTAGAAATCTGAAAGAGCAATTTCAGGCAATTTTAGACCTTTTTGAATTGCTAGTGAAAGGAAATAAATTACTTCAGTGTGATTATATTCTTTTCCATATGAACCAATTTGAGCCCCGATTAATTTTAGAGTTTCTTTATCATAAGCAATTTTGATTCATACTTTAGATTTATTTTGCATAAATTCTGGGCGATCTCAGTCTTCAAGATATTCAACACCAACATTATCTAAGCCCATTTTTGGACAAGCATTTTCACAATATCCAGTTGAGGCATAATTAAATCCAAAAACGGAAATTGCATTTGTTCCAACATAACCTGGGAAAGGAATATCTTCACGCCCTGCGATGTGGAAAGCAGCAACTATCCCTGATTTTACGGCATTTGTTGCTAGCGCAATGTGAGCGTGTTGTTTAGTTACATTGTGAACCATTGAAGCTGAATCACCAATTACATAAAGATTTTCATCACTTAGGCAACGCTGGAATTGGTCAACTTTGATTGCACCATTAGCAGTTTTTTCAACGTCTGTTAAAATTTTAGTATTTGGCGCAAATCCAATAGCTAAAATTACAAGATCAGCGGCATATTTACCTTTGTCTGTCTCAACAAAAGCAACTTTTTTTCCACTTTCATCAGCAATGAAACGAACAACTTTTTGATTAAATTGTAAATTAATACCTTCTTCGACAATTTTATCCTCAATTTTTTGAGTAAATTCCTTATCAAAATAATTAGGGATAATTCTGTCTTGCATGTCAATTAGTGTTGTTTTTTTACCATATTTGTGAAAAGCTTCAAGTAATTCAATACCAATGTAACCACCACCGATAATAATTACATTTTTAATTGTTGGATCAACTGCTTTTGCTTTAATTTCTTTTGCGTGAGTAAATGTTTTTGAAACTAAAATATTTTCAAGGTCAATCCCCTCAAAAGGTGGAATAATCGGCCAAGTTCCGCCGGCAAAAACTAATTTATCATAGCTGTCTTTAAAAATTTCGCCACTAACTAAATTTTTAACAATAATAACTTTATTTTTACGGTCAATTTCGAGAACATCATGCTGTAAATGAACATCGATTCCCATTGATTTTAATTGTTCAGGACTTGAATAAAAAAGTCCAGATGGATCGCTAAATTCATCAGAAACTCAAAGTGCAATTCCGCAACCTAAAAACGAAATGTCAGTATTTCTATCATATGAGACAAGTTCTGCTTGTGGGTAAATAGTTTTTAGGGTTCTTAAAAATGAAGTTCCGGCATGGTTAGTTCCGATTGATATTATTTTCATAAAATCTCCTATTTTTAGTGTTTTTTCGGGAGTAAAAAATTAAATTTAATTTTATTAAATTATACAATATTTTTTAATTTTTTATTAAAATTAAGTCACAATTGAAAAAATGAAGAATAAAATAAAAAATTACTAAAAATGAATAAAATAGAAAATCTTTGAAATATTAGAAAAAACTAGTAAATTTCGAAGATTTTTTCACTTTTTTGCTAAAAAGTTAATCATTTATACACTTACTTAATAAAAAAATCGCTGCTGTTTCAGAGCGTAAAATTCTTTTACCTAAAGATACAACTTTAAAATCAAATTTTTGGGCTAGTTCTATCTCTGACTCATCAAAACCGCCTTCAGGACCGATTATTATAATTGTATCGCTTCCTGACTCGTCTATTTTTGTTTGGTTTTTCTCACCTTCAAAGGCGATTAATTTTTGACTAAAATTAACAGAATTTTTCAAAATATCACTGTAATTTACAGGTAAATTTATTTTTGGAATCAAATTTCGAAAACTCTGTTGTGCGCTGTGGAGGCAAATTTGCTCTCATCTTTTTAGTTTTTTTCTTAAATCACCCTCTAATTTTTGACTCACATTTTTACTAAAAAACGGTCAAATTTCACTGACGCCAATTTCAACAGCTTTTTGAATTGCAAATTCAAAAGATTTTGTCTTTAGAATTGCAAGTGCTAAAATAACCTTGTTTTTAGGTTCATTATTTAATTCAAGTTTTTCAATAATTTCAGCTTTGTTTGAATTTTGAACTAATTTTGTAAGGTAAAATTCACCTTTGTAAACACAGATAAAATTTTCGTTTTTAATTCGCACAACTTTAATATGATTTAAATTTAAATCATCAAGAATAAAAAAATTTTCTTGTTTTTCACTAACAAAAAAACGGAACATAGATAAAATTTTAATATAAAATTTTACAAATCCTAAAAATTAAGTAAAATTATTATTATAAGGATAAAACAAATGAAAAAATTATCAGCTAATGAAGTTCGCCAACTTTGATATGATTTTTTTCAACAAAAAAATCATCTTCTTATAGAATCTAAACCCCTTGTTCCCCAAAATGATGATTCACTTCTTTGAATTAATTCAGGAGTTGCGGCGCTAAAAGATTATTTTATTGGTAAAAAAATTCCCCCTTCAAAACGACTTGTTAATTCGCAAAAAGCACTAAGAACTAATGATATTGAAAATGTAGGTCAAACCTCAAGACATCACACTTTGTTTGAAATGCTTGGAAATTTTTCAATTGGAGACTATTTTAAACTTGAAGCGATTGATTTTGCCTTTGAATTTTTGACTAAATGATTAGAATTAGACCCTGAAAAACTTTATATAACATATTATGATAGTGATTTTGAGACTTTAAATAAATGGAAAAGTTTAGGCTTTCCTGAAAATAGACTCATTCCCGGCGGTAAAAAAACTAATTTTTGAGACTTAGGTCAAGGTCCTTGTGGTCCGTGTACCGAAATTTATTTTGACCGTGGTGAAAAATTTGATGCTCGTGGTGATGAATTAATAAGAAATGACATCGAAAATGACCGTTTTATTGAAATTTGAAACATTGTTTTTTCAGAATTTAATAACGACGGAGCGCAAAATTATTCCCCATTAATGTCAAAAAATATCGATACTGGTGCTGGTTTTGAAAGAATTGTCTCAATTTTGCAAAATGGTCCAACTAATTATGATACAGATTTATTTTTGCCAATTATTGCAGAAATCCAAAAGTACACTAATTTTAAATATGATATTGAAAATTATTTTAAAAAAGATGCAAAACAAGCCCAAATCAATAAAAGTTTTAGACTAATTGCCGACCACATTCGCGCAATAAGTGCCGCAGTAAATGATGGAGTTATGCCATCAAATTTACACCGAGGCTACATAATTAGGCGTTTAATTAGAAGAGCTTATTGAAACGGGAAAAAATTAGGAATTTCAGAAGAGTTTTTACACAAATTGGTCCCAATTGTCGCTAAAACACTAAATGCTAATTTTGATATTGAAAAAATTGAGTCCGTGATTTATCATGAAGAAAAAAATTTTATAAAAACTCTTGAAATCGGCCATGAACTTTTAGAAAATGAGATAAAAAAAACTGAAGGTCAAATTTCTCCAGAAATTGTTTTTAAACTTTTTGTTACTTACGGATTTCCTCCTGAACTAACTCAGGAAATTCTTCAAGAAAAAAATATCAGTTTTGACCTTAAATCATTAGAAGAATATCGCGAAAAACACGCTCAAATTTCCCGGGCAAATATTAAAAAAGGTATGGGGAAAGTTATTGATTCTTTAAATCAAGTTAAAGCACAAATTTCAGAATTTATAGGTTATGAATTTCACAAAACTGAAACAAAAATTGCTTTTTTAGCAAATCAATTTAATGAAATTGACCAAACTACTGAGGGCGAAATTTCATATGCAATTTTTGAAAAAACTCCTTTTTATGCAACAGCCGGCGGTCAAAAACATGATCAGGGTTATATAATTCAAGGCAACAAAAAAATTGAAATTATTGACGTTTTTAAAGATAAATTTTTAAATAATGTCCATGTTTTTGAAGGTAAACTGTCAAAAAATTTACCGGTAATTTTGGAGTTAAATTCAGACAACCGTTTGAATTTAGAGCGGAATCACTCGGCAACTCATCTTTTATTTGCCTCACTTCGGGCAGAATTTGGCCCTCAAATTAAGCAACTTGGATCTGACAATAATGAAGAAAGACTGACTTTTGACTTTCCTTGTGCCCAAAAACCTTCAAAAGAACAAATAAAATCTGTCGAAAACCGTGTAAATTCTTATATAAATCAACAAGTTCAGCGTGAATATTTAGTCACAAATCTAGAAAAAGCCCAAAAACTAAATGCAATTATGACATTAGAAGAATCAGAATACATGGATCCTAATGCGCTTCGACTTGTAGTTTTTCCCGGAATTACAACAGATTTATGTGGTGGAACTCATATTCAAAACACTAAATTATTAGAAAAATTCACAATTTTATCTTGTCAAACTAAAGGTTCGGGAATTTACCGGATTCGTGCTGTGAGCTCTTTTGCTAAAAATGTTGAGTTTTTAAAACAAAATATTGAACTTTTAAAGTTTCAAATTACTTCGCTGGTTAATAAAATTGCAAAAATTAGTCAAGATTTTACCTTTGATTTTCCAAGTTTTACTGATTTAGATTCAGAATTTGAGCACTTGACAAAAATTGAAGAAGAGCTCAAAGAAAAATATAAAAAAATCCTAAAAAATCAAGATATTTCTGAGTCATTAGAATTAAATTTAGACAATTTTGTTGACATTAATCAAAACAAGTTTTACATTGATTTGGAATTTAATTCCAAAAATCTAAAACAATCAGCAGCTACTTTTAGACAAAAAAATCCAAAGTCAACATTTATTTTAGCTACAAATCTCGAGGATGAAAATTATTTAATTACAGTTGCATCTTTTAACTTAGAATCAAATGTCATTCTTGAAAAAATTATGGAAATTTACGATGGTGCAGGAGGCGGAAATTCTAAAATAGCTCAGGCAAAAATCAAGAAAAAACCTATAAAAGACGATATAATTAAGCTTTTATGAGCATTAGACCCAGAGTTTTAGCACTTGATTTAGGGGTTAAATCTTGCGGCTTTGCAATTTCTGATTCAGAGTGGAAAATTTCACTACCTCTCGAGCAATATAATTTTAATAGGTATGATTTTGCAAGAGTTATCGCGCGAATTGGTTTTTGATTGGATCAATATTCTGTCTCAACTCTTGTTTTAGGTTATCCTTTGACTTTATCAGGCAAAATTTCTCCAAGAACAATTATGGTTGAAGAATTTGCCCAATTAATAAAAAAACACTATAAAATACAGCTTTTTTTTCAAGATGAGCGACTTTCTTCCAAGGAAGCAAACTCAATTTTAATTGACTCAGGCCTGTCCTTTAAAAAACGACAAAAAATTATTGACAAATTAGCAGCTCAAATTATACTTGAAAGATTTTTACAAACACAAAATGGATATGAAAAATAAAAAAACTTTAACTCAAGAACCAATAAACCTTTCAGACCCAGAGCGAGTAATAATCGCAAAAGAAATTTCAAATTCAACAAAACCAGCTTACGAAAAACTTTATTCACTTTTTTATACAGAATTTGAAGATTTAAGAATTTTTTCTGTTGTTTTTGATGAGAAAAAAAATATTCTTGCCTTTGAAATTGACAGAAATACTTGAGAAACTACAAAAACCTTTGTTGAATTTGACGATCAGACTATTGAACTTTTAGAGATGCAAATTAGTGAATTTTTTGACACAAACCGGTTCATATTCGAAGGTAAGCCAATTGATCCTTTTACTTTTTTTAATAATTTCTCGCCTGAAACTGATTATGATGATATAATTGAGGAACTTAGTGATAAAGAAGTAATTAGAGTTCCTGAATTAAAAAATAAAGCAAAAAAAGCTATAAAATCAAAGGTAAATTAAGATGAAACTAATTGTTGGACTTGGTAATCCAGGTGAAAAATACGCTCAAACAAAACATAATGTTGGATTTTGAGTTCTTGATTTATTAGCTGAAAAACTCGGATTGACCTTTGATCAAAAAACTGAAAACGGCGTTTTTTGTAAAACAAGTGATTTTATTCTTGCAAAACCAACAACATACATGAATAAATCAGGTGATTTTGTCTTTGAATTAGTCCAATTTTACAAAATTAATATTCTGGACGTGATAATTGTTTATGATGATATGAATTTTGAAATTGGCCAGGCAATAATTAGAGCAACTGGAAGCGCAGGCGGCCAGCGAGGTATGGAAAATATTATTGAAAAATGCGGTACTAAAGATATAAAAAGACTGAAAATTGGTATTTCGCGGTCCGAAAATTCTAAGGAATATGTGCTTAGTCCTTTTGAAAATCAGGCCAAAATTAAAGTTAAACAAGTTATTGACCAAGCTGCTGACATTCTTATTTTTTATTTATCAAATAGTTTTATGACTACGGTTCAAAAATTTAATGCTAACAAAAACAAAGCCTAAAGAAAAATTTTTAATTGCAGTTTCTGGCGGCTCTGATTCAATGTTTTTGCTTGACAAATATAAAAATAAAGATATAATTGTTGTTCATGTCAATTATAATTTGAGGCCACAGGCCATTTTTGAAACTTTATTAGTTTCAAAATTTTGCCAAAAATATAATTTAATGCTTAAAATTTTATCCTTTGATAGTTTTTCTGTTTCAGGGAATTTGCAAGCAAATTTAAGAAAGGTTCGTTACGAGTTTTTTTACCGAGTTTATAAACATTTTAAATGCACAAAATTACTTGTGGCTCATCACTGAAATGATTTTGTTGAGACAATTTTTTTGCAAAAAGAGCAAAAAAAGTTAGTAACATTTTGAGGAATCCGCAGGCAAAATTTCCTTTTTGGAATGCAAATCTCAAGACCACTTTTGTATTTTTACACAAAAAAAAGAATTCTTAAAAGTTGTAAAAAAAGAAAAACCCCTTATCTTGATGATGATTCAAATTTTACAGACAAATATAGAAGGAACGCGATTCGCTTTAAATTAGAAAAATTAAGCACTTTTTCTTTATTTTTTACTTTTTCTGTTCATTTCATTGCAAATTTTTTTAAATTAATAGAACTAAAAAAAAATTATAAAACTCTTGAAAAGTGGAAAAAAACAGAATATCATGCTTATTTTTTCCAAAAAATTCGAAAAAAACCAGAAATTATCTTTTTATATTTGCACCAAAATTTTGACAATATTAAATTATCAAAGGGAAAAATCAATTCAATAATTGACTTTATTAGTTCAAAAGCACCCAATGGATCGTTTTTAATAAAAAAAAATAACTATATAATTAAAAAAAAACTAAAAATATACGCAAAATCTAGTAAAATTTAGTAAGATTTGTTGAACTAGAAAGGAAAATCATGCAAGTAAAACAAAAAAAGAAGCCATCGGTCGGTTGAATTGTTCTTTTAATTATAGTTTTAGGGGTGATTACTTATTTTATATATACTCAATTACAACCTAGTCTTACTGTTAAAAGTTTATCCCATTTCGAAGAACAACTAATTAAAAACGCCAAAAACACAACCGATGGTAATTTCTTTTACTCAATTATTTTTGATATTAATGCTTATCGAATTCGTGTAGTTGAAGCTACTGAAGGTAAAATAATTGCTTATTCGGTAATAGCAAATCCTGCTGTTATTACAAAATTCCAATCTGGTGCTGCTGAACTTAGCCCATTGATTAAAAATCAACTGCAAAATTCAAATATTACAACATATTCAGAATTAGTTTCACTTGCAGTTAAAACAATTCCCTCAAATTATACAAATCCTGGAGTAGCAACAAAGGCTCTTCTTAATGAACTTTACAATTTAGTCGGTGCACAAAAACCCGAAGATAATGTCTATTTGCCTTCTTTTACTTCAGCCGATAGACCATCTACAACATTTGGTCAATATATTCTCTCATTTCTCCCTATACTTTTGCCAGCTTTAATAATTGGTTTTATTATTTTTCGTGTGAACAAAAATTCTCAAGGAGGTGCGGGTTTTTTCAATCCTGGAAAAAATCAAGCAATCCGTATTAAATCTGATAAAAAATACTCTGATGTTGCAGGAAATGTTGAGGCTAAAGAGGAAATTGCTGAATTTATCGACTACTTAAAAAATCCTGGGCGTTATTCTAGCGCTGGTGCAAAAATTCCACGCGGAATTTTGCTAGGAGGTCCTCCGGGAACTGGAAAAACATTACTTGCAAAAGCTACTGCTGGTGAAGCAAATGTGCCTTTTTTCTTCATTTCTGCATCTAATTTTGTGGAACTATATGTTGGAGTTGGAGCAAAAAGAGTACGTGAATTATTTAGAGATGCACGAAATGATTCTCCGGCAATAATTTTTATTGATGAGCTTGATGCAATTGGACGCTCTCGAGGTTCAGGAATTGGTGGGGGTAATGACGAAAGAGAGCAAACACTAAATCAACTTCTAGTCGAAATGGACGGTATGGTTGAAAATACCGGACTTTTAGTAATAGCAGCAACAAATAGAACTGACGTTCTTGATCCAGCCCTTTTACGTCCGGGTCGTTTTGACCGTTCAATAATTGTTGGTCTTCCTGATGTTAAAGAGCGTGAAGAAATTTTAAGATTGCATGCAAAAGGTAAAAGAATTTCTAAAAATATCACACTTGCAAATATTGCCAAAAGAACCCCTGGATTTTCAGGAGCTCAATTAGAAAATGTTATAAATGAAGCAACACTTTTATCAGTTCGTGAAAAAACTCAAGTTATTACAAGTGAGCAAATTGACGAGGCAATTGACCGTGTAATTGGTGGACCTGCTAAGAAAAATCGCGTAATAACTGAAAAAGAAAGAATAATGGTTGCTTATCATGAAGCTGGACATGCCGTTGTTGGTTTAAAATTAAGATCTGGGGTAAAAGTTCAAAAAATCACAATTGTTCCCCGTGGAAACACCGGTGGTTATAATTTAATGCTTCCTGAAGAAGAAAAATATAACAGTACAAAATCAGAACTTCTAGCAACAATTGCAGCATTTATGGGTGGTCGAGCAGCTGAAGAAATAAAATATGGTGAACAAGAAATTTCTACTGGTGCTGGTAATGATATTGAAAAAGCTACAAAAATTGCCCGTAAAATGGTTACCGAACTTGGAATGTCATCGCTTGGCCCAATTCAGTATGAACAAGATCAATCATCGCCATTTTTAGGAAGAGATTATATAAAAAATACATCATTTTCTTCAAAAGTTGGTCACGAAATTGATATTGAAATTCGCCAAATTATTTCTAATGCTTACAAACAAGCTTCTGAAACAATTAAAAATAATTTAGATTTACTTGAATTAATTAAGGATACTTTATTAGAAAAAGAAACAATTGTTTATGAAGAAATTCAACAATTAGCCGAAACTCTTGAACCGCTTCCAAAATCAGACCCAGTTCAAACCACCGCTGTAAAACCTTCTGATATTTTGGATGAACTTTTATCAGTAGATCCAGATCCTGAAGATAATTTAGAAGAAAATCCTCAACAAAATTCAGCGAAAAATTCTGAACAAAATTCAGGCGAAAACCTTGAACAAAAATCAGAAGAAAATCCTGAACAGAATTTAGATCAAAGTTCACAAGAAAACCTTGAACAAAATTCAGAACAAAACCCTGAAGAAAATTCAGAAGAAAATTCAGACACTACCCCAAAACAAGACTAATTAAAATTTTTTTCATTTTTATTTAAAATTTAGAAATACTGAAAATAGTTTCAGAATTAAACTGACGTTTTAAGGAATAAGACTATGTCAAAATTAAACGACCAACAACAATTTCGCCTTGAAAAACTTAAAAATTTACAGTCCAAAGGATTTAATTATCCAAAATCAATTTTTTTGCATGATAATTTGGGTGAAATAATTAAACAATATCAAGATAAAAGTCATGATTTTTTTGTTGAAAATCAGATTAAAGTCGCTTTTGCAGGTCGTCTTATTCGCCAACGTTCCCCATTTTTCATTATTTATAGCCAATCATTAGAATTTCAAGTGTATGCAAACAAAGATTTTCAAACACAAAATCAGTTTACTTTTTCAAATTTAGACCTTGGCGACATAGTTGAAATTTCTGGATATTTATTTAAAACCAAAACAAATCAAATAAGTATTAAAGCAGTAACTTTTTCAATTTTAGTAAAATCACTCCACCCATTACCTGATCAATATTATGGAATTGAAAATGCTGATGATAAATATCGTAAGCGCTATTTGGATTTATTAGTAAATGAAAAATCAAGACAAACTTTTATTATTAGAAGCAAAATCATCTCCTTAATTCGCAAGTTTTTTGACTCACAAGGATTTTTAGAAGTTGACACCCCTGTTTTGCAACCAGTTTTAGGTGGCGCTTCGGCTAAACCGTTTATAACATTTTATAATTCATTAAGTCAAAATTTTTACCTACGAATTGCAACTGAATTACCGCTAAAAAAATTATTAGTTGGCGGAATTGATGCTGTTTATGAAATTGGGAAAATTTTTCGTAATGAAGGTTTTGATACAACTCATAATCCCGAATTTACCTCAATTGAATTTTACCAAGCTTATTCAGATTTAAACAAGATAATGAATCAAACTGAAAATTTAATTCGCTTTTTGTTTGAAGAACTCGGATTAAATCAATCAGAACACTGATATGGAGATAATAAAATTGATTTTTCACAAAAATTTGCACGGTATGATATGGTCCAAATAACTTCGGAAAAAATGAATTTTGACCTTAAAAATGCAGATTTTTCAGCTTTAGTTGAGGAAGCTAAAAAACACAATATAAAAATTGAACCATTTTTTACAAAAGGTCATTTAATCAACAAATTTTTTGAAAAATTTGTTGAACCTACTTTAATAAATCCGACTTTTATTACCGGTCATCCCATTGAAATTTCACCCTTAGCAAAATCTGATCCTAATAATCGCAATTTTACGCTTAGAGCAGAACTCTTTATTGCTACAAAAGAATTTGCAAATATGTTTGACGAGTTGAATGATCCTATTGATCAATTAGGTCGCTTTCAAGCACAAATTAACGAAAAAGAAAAAGGAAATCAAGAAGCTTCAGAAGTTGACCACGAATTTATTCAAGCTCTTGAGTATGGAATGCCTCCAGCGGCAGGCTGTGGAATTGGGATAGATCGTCTTGTGATGTTATTAACAAATAATGAATCCATTCGGTCAGTTATTTTATTTCCACAACTTAAATCTAAAAAGGATTAAAATGAAACTATTTTTTGCTTTTGATCTTGATGGAACATTATTGCGCTATGACAATACAATCCATCCTGAAAATGTTAAAATGCTAAAAAAACTCTATGAATTAGGGCACATTTTAGTTGTAGCAACTGGTCGAGGTTTGTCAGCTTGCATTGATTTAGCAAAACAATATCCATATTTTCATTATCTTGTTTCAAATAATGGCACTCTAATTTATGATATTAAAACCAAAAAAACAATAAACAAAGGCACACTTAAAAAATCAGTTGCACTTGATTTATTTAAAGATTGTAAAGATACTAATTCAATTTGTGCTTTTTCAACCCCACACAATCTTTTTGAATATTCTCCCCATAAAAATTATGATTGATTAAAAAATCAGCATATAATGGACCTAAAACACTATACAAAACTGAATGATTTTGAAATTATAGAAATTATTCAAGCAGATCCAATAACACAAATTGCCTTTCGGAATGATGAAAAAGCAATTATAAATCTTCATAAAAAATGGGCTGAAAAGCTAAATAATTTATATAAAGTAACAATAACAAACCGAATTTTTTTGGATATTAATCCTTTAAATGTCGATAAATCTACTGCAATTTTAGAATTACTAGAAAAAAATAACATAAGTACCAAAAAATTAATAACTTTTGGCGATAGTTCTAACGATTATGGAATGATAAAACTAGCTCGTTATGGTTTTGCAATGCAAGATGCAACTCCTGATTTAATTGAGGTAGCCTCAAGAAAAATTGGAAGCTGTAAATCTGACACAATCGCAAGAACTATCGATATTCTTTTAGAAAATAAAGACAAATTATTTTCTTCTTAAAATTACTCCCTAGTTTGCCAGTTTGATGAGATAATCTTAAAAAGTGTCTGATTTTGGGCACTTTTTAACTTTTTTGGCAAAAGTTAATTACCTATTTTAAAACACTGGTAAAAATCAATTTATGGATAAAACAACAAAAATCATAAAAAAATACAACTACTATTTAAACTCAATGCAAATAGAAAACTCGTTTTTATTTGCAGCGAGCCTAAAAAACATATGAAGTTTTGAAAGAACAATAACCAAAAGCCCTAAATTTAAAGATTTCTAAACGGGTAAATTTAAGGCATTACATCATATTTAAAAATATGACGTAAAATTCGCATTTTCTGATTTTATCATGCAAAAAACATAACTAATCCCCCCCTTAATTCTGATGTCTAAATTTATTAACTATTCTTAAGTGATGTTTATTATAACATAATTTTATTTTTGACCAAGCTTTTTTTTTTTTTTTTTGCAAAATCTTAATTTTAAAATAATAAAAATTAAGATTTTAGCGTTAAAAAACCCGTATTTACGGGTATTTTTGCATATTTATATTGACTAAAAATTGAATTTTAGCCATCAAACTGGTAAACTCAGCAAAATTTATGAAAATTTTAAAAATAAAAGCTTCTTGAATTAATCAACAAGAAGCTTTTATTTTTAAATAGGTCTAAATTCTTAGTTAATTTCTTTGCGAATTTTGTCAACAAAAAATTTAGTTATAACATAAGGTCTAGTTATCATTGAACCAACAACGACTGAATGAGCACCAATTTTAAAAGCGTCAATTACATTTTGAGGCTCATTAAAACCACCTTCAGCGACAACTTCTATACCGCTATTGCGGACTTTTTCAACCATTCAACGTAAAAATTCGTAATTATTTTCAATATTATTGTGCTTTTTTGTTGTTTCTGTATAACCGCGCAGCGTTGGGGCGACATAGTCAAATTTTAATCTAATTGCATTTTCAACATCTTCATAGTCAGCACAATCCGCAAGTAAATATTGGTTATTTTTTCGATTTTTATGGAAATAATCAACAATTTCATCAAGATTTTCGGCCGGCCTGTTGCGCAGAGTTGCATCAATTGCAATTATTTGGTTATCAAATTGCATTAATTCTTTGAGTTCTGCCAATGTTGGCGTAATAAAAACACTTGAATTTGGGTATGTTTTTTTAATTAAAGAAATTAAAGGTACTTTTTGGTTTAGTTCAAAAAAATCTTTAACATTGTCAATTTGTGAAGTTCTAATACCATCAGCCCCGCCTAAAAGTGCAGCTTTCATCATTTTTTGCATTATTTTTGGCCCATAAAGCGGCTCATCTTCAAGCGCTTGACATGAGACAATGAAACTATTTTTTAAAAGACGCATTTTTTACCCTTTAACTAGCGATTTTTGCTAATTTTTCCTTTATTTTTTCATATTGATCTAATTTTTCGTCTTGAACTTTTTGAATTTGAGAAAATTCTTGATTTGCTTGGATTGTCTCATTTTCTCTATAGTTAGGGTGCCCAAAAATTAGAATTTGATGCCATTTTGGCATTAAATTTGGCACGGTTTTTGCAACTTTTTTGGCAACTTTTTGCAATTTAGAATCGTTTTTTGCAATTTGTTTTTCTAAGGCAATTAGCTGGTCAAATTCAGGTGTTTTTGTTCAAATTGTTAAATTTGTTAAGTTTTTCTCCTTTTTACTAAAAAAAGTATAAATTATTGAACCGACATAGCCAAAAATAATTGTAAGGAAAAAGGAAATTAGCGCTACATATTCGCTAGCAAATTCAATTGCTAAATTTTCAGGAACAAGTCTTTTGTTTGTAAAGATTCATAAAAATAAAGCAGTAATAAAAGCAACACTAATTCCAAGAACGGCACCAAAAGAATTTGTTCTTCGAGTTAGAATTCCTAACATAAAAACAGCACCAATTGGCACACCAAAAAGTCCAACTACTGCAAGGAAAAGGTTAAATAAATTAGTTTGTTCTGAATATGCCAAAAGAAAAGCAACTAACATTCCTTGAATTCCGAAAAATGTGATTAAAATTTTTGATATAATCAACATTATTCGGTCTTTTATAGGTGCTTTTTTCCGGAATTTACGAATTGGTTGGATAAAGTCACTAACAATAACATTAACTAGTGAGTTCATTGAAGAAGAAATTGTTGACTGACTTGCGGCAAAAACTGCGGCAATAATCAAACCAGAAAGTCCGGTTGGTAAGACTTTTATGATGAAAAATGAAAGAAGTTGATTATTTGCCGCACCTTGACGACCAACAATTTGGTCAATTGCATTTTTGGCATCAACATCAAATCCTTGGGATTTAAAGTAACTATATAACATTGAACCAACGCCATAAAACACAAAAATAGTAATTAAAGTTAAAATTGCGTTAATATAGATAGTTTTATTAGTTCCTGATATGAATTTTGAGGTTTTATATCTTTGGACAATGTCTTGAGATGCTGTATATGAGAAAATAGTCTCAACATATTTTCCTAAAAAAAGAAGGAACATACCACCACTAGCGGCACTTATTTTTCATTGACCAGCATTAAAAATTGACTGATAAATATCACCTTTACTTCAGTCAGTCTGAACTAGTCCAAAAATCAAAATGCAAATAATTCCCAAAAGTAAAACCAGACCTTGGATTGCATCAGTTCACAAAACACCTTTAAAACCACCTAAAAAAGTGTTTAAAATTACGACTATCGCCATAATTCCGATAATCAAATAAATGTCTAAATCAACAAAAAGTGACAAAGTCAGTGCAGGAATATATAAAACAATTGCAATCCGGAAAATGTGAAAAATAGCAAATAAACCACCGCTTAAAGCCCGAATTAGATAATTATAACGACTTTGAAGATAAGCATAGGCGGTATTTGCGGTAATTTGTCGATAAAAAGGGATAATTCATTTAATTAAAACCGGACTAATCAAAATTATTGCCACTTGCCCGACAGATCACATTCATCCTGTTTTAAAAGCAAGTCCGGGGAGACCTAAAAATGTAAGGGACGAAAGCCCGGTAGCCCAAATTGAAAGAGCAATAACAATTGAAGGCACTTTAATTGACTTGGCTACTAAATAAGAATCAGTGCTTTTTTGCTTATTATTTTTTTCTTGGTACCAAAAAAATAGTCCAAGCAACAGCATTGAGAGCATATAAATTGCTAAAATAATTCAATCCGTTGTTGAAAAACTTGATTTATTTTCTTCCATATTTCCCCCTTTTTCAACTTTTTATAATTAAAAATTTGAAAAAGTTGAAGCTAGTCTAAAAATTTTTCTTTAATTTCAAGCGCCTTTTGATTTAGTGTTTTTTGGCAAATTTTCTTAAATGGAAGGCGATTATAACCAGCATTTACACCATAAAGTTGCATAATTGCTTTGATTGTTTGCATTAGTCCAACTTCCAAAAGTGATTGAATATAGTCATTATAGACATGAATTTCATTTTTAAAGGCTAGTAAATCACCTTTTTTTGCTAAATCAAGAATTTTTCTTGCCTTGATTGCGTTTGTGTTATAAGTTGAACCGATAAATCCACGAGCCCCTAAAAGGTAAGCAAGTCCAAAAGCTTCATCAAAAGCATACATTCAAATTTTTTCTGGATAAGTTTTGATTAGTCTTTCGAACAAAAAGATGTCATTTGACCCAAATTTGCAGCCAATAACATTTTTAAGATTTAAAATGCTGCCAAATTGTTCAATGTTAATTTTTGAGCCTGCAAGTTGAGGCAAGTAATAAATAAACATCGGTAAATCAACGTTTTTTGCAATTTCTTCGTAGTAGTTTTTGATTTCATCAAAAGAAAAATTATAATAAAAAGGTGTGATTGCACTGATTGCATCAAAACCAAGTTCTTTAGCTTTTTTTCCTAGTTGGATTGCTTCTTCTAGATTTAAACTTCCAATCTGTGCAATTAAAGTTACTTTATTTTTTGCTTTTTTAGCTACAATTTCATAAATTTTTTGTCGTTCTTCAACAGACATTAGCAAAAATTCGCCGGTTGATCCAGTGACATAAAGACCGTCAACCTTTTGGACATCAATTAAAAAATCAAGAATATCCTCAAGATTTTTAGTCATTAGTTCGCCTTTTTCATTAAAAGGACTTATTAAAGCAGGGAAAAATCCATGATATTTTTCCATTTTAGCCTCCTTCTTATAGAAAAATCTTTTATGTTGATTTTCCTATTTTTTGTATATAAAATAATTATATATAAAAAAACCCGTATTTTTTTCAAAAACGGGATTTTTCTTTATTTTTGTTAATTTCTCTTAATTTATCTATTAAAGATTAAATTTTGCCTTAAAAGATAAAAAGAACCAAGCATATCAGATATATAAAAAAACCCGTATTTTTTGCAAAAACGGGATTTTTTTTGTCAGTTTTTGTTAATTTATTTACTAAAAATTAAATTTTTGCCTTAAAAGATAAAAAGCACCGAGCATACCGGCATTATTTTTGGATTCGGCGATCAAAAGCTCGCATTTATAAGGAGTTTGCTCTAACATTTTTAGGAATTTTTGCTGAATTTTTGCAAAGTATTTCTTATTTATATAGGAAAAACCGCCACCAATAAAGATTTTTTCTAAATTTTGAAAAATTGCAAGTTGATAAGTAAAGTCAACAACTTTTTGGAAATAATCATCAATCATTTTTTGAAAATTAGCGTTAGTTTTATATAAATTATCAAACTTTTCATATTCAGAAATTCTAATATTATAAAGTTTACTAATTTCTTTATCAAGCAAACTAAAAGAGAGTCAATCATCAAGTCTTTGACCCTCATAAATTAGATAACCAAATTCACCAGCAAGAAAATTTTCACCTCGAATTAATTCATCCTTGACAATTCCAATTCCAACGCCGGTCCCTAAAGTAACAGTTGCGTAATTTTTTAGGTTTTTGTGATAAAATTTTTCTGAAATTGCAGCGGCATTTGCGTCATTTTCAACAACAACAGGTAAATTCAATTTTTTTTCTAAAATAGAAAAATCACTGCCAAAATATGGTAAAGTTTTATGATTTACAAAAATAATTTTCTTTTTTTCAACATCAACGCCGCCCATTGTAGCAATAGCGATTCCTTTTATGTCTTTAGAAAAATCTGACTTTTCTAAAATTGAGTTGATAATTTCTTCTAAATTCTCTAGAATTGAACTGATATTGGTTTTAAAAGTTTTTGTTTGGTGAAAAAAATTGTTATTATCAATAATTCCCATTTTAATGTTTGTGCCACCAATATCAAAAAGAATGAATTTGTCCATTTTGCCTCTCTTTTTTAAAATAACTTTTGTTTTTATAGCATTTTTTAAATCTTGCTAGTATAAATTTGGTTCTTTCTTTAAAAAATTATAACTTATAAAAGCAAAAATAAATTAGAATAATAATGAATTAGTATTAAAAATTTTTTGAAATTGTAGTAATTCCAAGCTAATTCGAAAAATCAAGATTTATGATAAAATAATTTATTAATTGTTTAATTAATTTATTTTGTCTTGTAGGTTTTAAAGATAATAAAAATTTACTCATTAAAAACTAAAAATACTGTTGAATCAGTTTTGCAAGATTTAATGGCTAAAAAAATTAAAATTAATTAGAAAAAATAGAAACGTATATTGAAATTATTAGATTTTACTTAATAAAAAAGTAATTATGGATAGAAAAAAAGAGACTAATTTGACATTTATGAACCTAACAGAGGAACAACAGAAAGTTATTGATTTAGCAAAAAAAGGCAAAAATGTTCTAGTTGATGCTTGTATTGGGAGTGGAAAAACAACAGTAATTCAAGCTTTGTGTAATGAATTTCCTGTTGGTAAAAAGATTTTGTACTTAACTTACAATACACTATTAAAAATTGATGCTCAAAACAAGATTAAAAACGATAATGTTACTGTAGAAAATTATCATGGATTTGCATATTCAATGTTAAAACAAAAAGGTATTAATCCTTCTTCCGGGGATCCGATTAAAATATTTTTAGACCACGATATATCTGTTGGAACCTTTCATGTTTTATTAATTGACGAGTATCAAGATATTGCATTTCTAATATCATTGTTATTAGAAAGAATAAAAACACAAAATCCTAACATCCAAATTGTTGCTGTAGGTGATGTCGAACAAAAAATTTATGATAACACTAAATTAAATGTTAAGAATTTTATTGATAAATTTTTAGGATCACATGAAAAAATTAGCTTAACAATTTCCTTCAGAATGCCTAAAGATCACGCTAATATGTTGGGCAGAGTTTGGAATAAAACAATTAAAGGGGTTAATAAAAATTGTCAGATCGAATATATGGAACTCGACCAAATTAAGGAATTCTTATCTAAGCAAAAACCTTCAGATATCTTATGCTTAGGTAAAAATTATGGGCAAATGTCAAAAGTACTAAATTACCTTGAAGATAAACATTGACGTATTTTTAATAAAAAAACTGTTTATGCATCAATTGGGCATGCCGAAAAAAATCTGAATCGTGAACAAAAACCGGCGATTGGAGATGTCGAAAAAAATCCGAATCACGAACAAAAACCGGCGATTTTTACAACATTTGATAGTTCAAAAGGACTAGAAAGACCTATTTGTGTTATTTTTGATTTTACTGAAAGTTACTGATTTAAACGCTTAGAAAAAATTGCTAGTAATTATGAAATTTTAAGAAATCTATTTTGTGTAGCGGCAAGTAGAGGAAAAGAAAAAATCATATTCGTAAAGCCGCCTTACAAAGTTAAAGATAAAAAATTAGTTAAAGATAAAATATTAGATGAAGATACTCTTATAAAAAGCCGATCTAGTAACCATCAAAAAGATAAACTAGAATATTCAATGTCTAGAATGTTTCAACATAATTATGATGAAGATATTATCGAAATGCGCCAAATGCTTGATGTAGAACAAATTCATAAAGAGGATAAAAAGGTAATAGAGGTAAAAAACCGTGATGGATTCATTAATCTTACTCCATGTAATGGAATTTTTCTTGAAGCATCTTATTTCTATGGCTACGACATTAAAAAAGAAATTCAAAATTTAATCCAAAACTGCGAGGATTATAAGCAAAAATTATACAATAAGTTTAATGAAAATAGAAAATCATTAAATGATTTAATACTATTTTATGTTTATTTAGAAACAAATCAAGAAAGATATATTAAACAAGTGCAAACAGATTTTGTCAATGATAATGCTATTCAACGAATGAAAGAAAGATTATCTAAGGAACTTAGTAGAGGAGAAAAAATTCAACAACATTGTTCATTAGAATATGATAATAACGTAAATAGTTTTACAATGAATGTTCGCGGAATAGCTGATGTTGTAAAAGATAATACAGTTTATGAACTTAAATTTGTTAACTATTTAACAGATGATCATTTTTTACAAACTGCTTCATATATGCTAGCCTTAAAAAAGGAAAAAGGTATATTATGGAATGTTAAAAAAAATGAAATGTACAAAATTAAAATTAAAAATCGAGAAAATTTTAGAGTCAAGCTTGCAGAAACAATCTCTAAAGGCCGGTATAAAGAAAAAAATCTCAATCAAAATCAAGCCAAAAAAAGATCATGGAGCATATGAAAACTATTGAGAATCAACAAATTATTGATTTGAATCAAAAATTTGCTATAAATTAACGTAGAAACAAATTTTCAAAATAAGATTTTTCTATCGGAGTTCTGATTGCTAACAGCACTAATCTTAATTTACTTGATAGTGCAACGTATATTTATAGTATTTTAGGCCCAGTTCCTGTTGAATTTAAAAAACAAAATGTTTTGATAAAAACTCATAAAGAAATGATTTTTAAGTTAAAAAATTTCTTAAAATATCACGATATAACAGATTTATTTTTATACACAAGCTTTGATTTTACACTAAACATTTAAAAAAGAATGGTTTTAACCACATAAATTAGCATAAAAATTTGCTCGTGTGATCGAATTTAGCATACATTTATTCATTATTAAAGATAAAACGCCGTCATATGATCATGCTAAAGTGGGAAATTTTTATTATTTTCCTAGACAAAACCGTGAAAAAATTGAATCTAGCAAGTTTTCATCGTCTGTTCTGCCAAAAATAGTTTGTAATTCTCTTCAAGCATTACGCAAATCTACAATTGCAATTTCAGGTCCAAAACCAGATTCTAGACTATTTTTAGCATCAATAATTGCTGTTTTCGCCAATTCTATCTGTGAAATTTGGAATGAATTAGCGACAAACTGATTTTCTTTTCCCAAAAAGGCAAAAATAGTTTTAATTTTTTCAATTAAGCTATCAATTTCTTTGTTTTTAGCACTGATTAATATTTTATCAGCAAATTCTTCCTTATTTTCAATTAGGTCAGATTTATTATATACTTGTAAATATACTTGATTTTTGCTAATTTTTTCACTTAAATCAAGATGTTTAGATTTTTTTTGACTTGCATCAATAACATGTAAAATTAAATCAGATTTCTCCATGTTTTCAAAAGTTTTATTAATTCCAATTTGCTCAATTTTTTGCTTAGTTTTTCTAATTCCCGCAGTATCAAAAACTTTAAAAAGCAAATTGTCGATCACAAAATTACCTTCAACAATATCACGAGTTGTGCCAGGAATTTCACTTATTATCGCCTTATTTTCGTCAATTAAAGCATTTAGAAGCGAAGACTTGCCGCTATTGGGTTCACCGATTAAAGATGTTCTTATTCCTTCATAAATTAGTCTTGAATTATCGGCTATTTTTATTAATTCATTAAAATTTTTTATTAATTCATCAATTTTAGGAATAAGAATCTGATTTGTTAGAATTTCAACATCATCATATTCGGGATAATCAATATTTACCTCAATAGTCCCGATAATTTCTTCTATTTGTTGAATTAATTTTTTAATAAAGTTTGAACTTGCCCCAGAAAACTGTTTAAGAGCAACATTGTGTTGTGATTTAACTTGAGCATGAATTAAATCATTAATCGCTTGAGCTTTAACTAAGTCAATTTTTCCATTTAAAAAAGCACGTAAACTGAACTCTCCAGGATTTGCAAGTCTAGCGAGTTTAGTTTTTAAAATAGTTTCAAGAATTAAATTTGTATTTAAAACTCCGCCATGAGCGTTTATTTCTACAGTTTCTTCGCCGACAAAATTTTTATCTCCAGCAAATCATAGAACTAAAACTTGATCAATTTTAGTTTGATTATCATGAATCCAGCCAAAAGTTATTTCCATGGAATTACCAATTTTCCCGGTAAAAATTTTTTCCATGATCTTAAAGGCATTTGGTCCTGAAATTCTAATAATCGAAATTGCTTGATTTATTGCTCCTGAAGCAATCGCACAAATTGTGTCAAAAACCATTTAATATATTCCTAAATTTAATTTAAAAGTTAAAAAAAGTACTTTTATAGACTAAATTCCTATTTTTTTCTCATATTCAGCCAGCGAACCTTGAAAAAACACAGCCGAATCTTGCTTAATATCCAAAATCGCATTTGCAACTTCTTTTATTAAGGCAAGATTATAAGTTGTAAAAATTGCTCCTGAATCATAAAGTTTTAAACCTTCAATGAAAGAATCAATTGATTCAGAATCAAGATGATTAAGAGGCTGGTCAAAAATTAAAAAATTTGATTCACTTAGCATCATTTTTGAAAACATTAGTCGAACTTTTTCGCCACCAGATGTAACATTGACTTTTTTGAAAACTTGGTCGCCGCTAAAAAACATTCTTCCTAAAAAAGCGCGCATTCTATGGGTTGAATTGTCTTTGTTTTCATCTTGTGTGTTAAAAATTGGCCACTGTGAAATTCAAGAGATTAAATCTAAATCTGAATTAAAAAAATCATCAGTGTTTGCTGGCAAATAATCAAATTTTATTGTTGAACCTCAAGTGATTGTCCCTGAAGTTGGGGCTTCTTTTCCGGCAATAATGTCAAGTAATTTAGTTTTTATCAAATCATCATCAACAAAAACTACCATTTTTTGACCTGGTAAAAGTGTAAATGACACATTTTTAAATAAAAATTCGCCAGTTTCAGGATTTTTATAACTCAAATTTTCAACGTTTAATATTTGTTTTCCAGGTCTTGGAAAAACATTAAAACGAATGTAAGGATATTTTCGCGATGAAGGTTTAATTTCCTCGAGCTGAATTTTCTCAAGGGATTTTTTTCGTGAAGTTGCCTGGGCAGATTTTGAAGCATTTGCAGAGAATTTTGCTATAAATGCTTCTAATTTTGCAATTTGCTCTTCTTTTTTTGCATTAGCATTTTTTTGAAGTTCTCTTAATAACTCAGAAGATTGTTTTCAAAAACTGTAATTTCCAGTAAAAATTTTAACTTCACCATAATCAATATCAACGGTATGAGTGCAAACTTGATCCAAAAAATCGCTATCATGGCTAACAACCAAAACAATATTTTTATAATTAATTAAAAATTCTTCAAGTCATTTAATAGCTTTAAAATCTAAGTGGTTAGTTGGCTCATCCATTATCAAAATATCAGGGTTTCCAAAAAGCGCTTTTGCTAAAAGTACCTTAACTTTATAGGAAGATTTTAATTCTGACATTTTTGAGTATCAAAATTCCTTAGGAATTTCAAGTGCTGAAAGTAAAATTTGTGCATCATTTTCAGCACTTCAGCCACCTAAAAGTCCAAATTGTTCCTCAAGTTCGCCAGCGCGATTATAATCAGCCTCTGTTGCATCCGGGTTTGCGTAAATTTGATCTTTTTCTTGTTGAATTTCGTATAATTTTTGGTTTCCCATTATTACAACGTCAGTAACAATAAAATCATCAAATTCATAGTGATTTTGTGATAAAACCGAAATTCTTTGATTTTGTGATGTTTGAATTGATCCTGATGATGGTTCGATAAAACCAGCTAAAATTTTTAAAAAAGTTGATTTTCCAGCTCCATTTGCGCCGATAATTCCATAAGTATTTCCTTCTGTAAATTTTAAATTTACATTTTGGAATAAAACTTTATCGGCAAAAATTTTTGATAAATCCTTAATTTCAATCATTTTGAGTCTCTTTAAATTATAATTTAGTAAAATATCTAAAAATTATATTACAATTTTTATTAAATTAAAGTAAAAACCTAATAAAAATAACTTCTAAAATTTAATATTAGACCTCTAATTTTCAATAAAGATTAAAAAAGCTAAAATAAAATGATTAAAAAGCGAGGTTTTTGGTGGCAATAAAAAAACATTTTTATAAATTTTTGAATGGATTAGCAATTTTGCCAATCTTTTTGATTTCCTGCTCTCAACCAGAAACAGAAACAAATGTTTCTTCTACTCCATCAATTATTATTCCTATTTCAGAAAACAAGGATGAATTCCAAAAACAAAATCCGCGCTCATTTGATCTTTATGTTTCGGAAGTAAATGCCATTAGGTTGAAATGATTTTTAAATAAACCTAGCTTAATTAATCTTCTACCTGAGGAAAAAAGCAAAATTTATGCTTCTGATGTTGCAAAAAGTTTTGTTTTTGATAATAAAAATCGAATTTTAGCTTTTCAGGACAACTTTGACTCATCTGAGGAAACTAACCCAAATTTTTTGAAAAATATTTTTCAAAAAACATCAGCAGTTTTTTCGGGTAAAAAAATAAATGACCAAAATACCGATCTGTTAATTGATTCAGATCAAGATAATTTTGAAAAACATAAAAAAATTTCTAAAATTTTCCCGCAAAATTGACGCTATATTGAAACTAGGTTATTAAAACCAAATATTATCCAAAAAGACAATAAAAATTATCTTTTAATTAATGCGTACAAATTTATTTTTTCATCCCCTATTACCAGTTCAAATTCTCAAACTAATGAAAAAACTGAGACAAAATCTGATAAAAAAGCTGATAAAAAATGGAAAATAAGTGCCCCAAACATAAAACCAACCCCTATTTTAAGGCTTTTTTGGCATAATCAAAGTTTAGAAAATCCATTCAAAATCAAACTTAATTCAAAAGAAGATTTAAATTCTGAGTATGATTTACAGCTAATTAATAATATTGATCAACCCGAATCTGTTGCTGATTATAGTTTTAATTTTTCTGATTTAAATCCAAAAATACCCGAGAATCCGCTCAAAATTTCAGACACAGACCCTATTTTTCGTGTTGTTATTCAAAGTTTTGCTATTCCATATCCAGACAGTGTCGCTAATTTTGAAAGTGATAATTTTAAATTTGATTATGAATTTGACTAATCAAAAAGCTTTTTCAAATATGAAAATTAGGTTATTTAGATAAGCTTATCGTTTCAGTAAAAAAAAAAAAAAAAACATTTTCGCTAAATAAGTAGAAAAATCTCAGACAATTAGTTTTTTACCTATGATTTTGATTGCACCACTTTTGTTAATTTTTTCTAGCATGTTCATTTTAAAAAATTTGGACAAATAATTTACCTCATATAATAGCTTGGAGTTTTATATGATAAGCAACTTTGAGGCCTTTCATAGTTATACCAATCAATAAATTCACTTATTTTTTGATAAGCAATAGCTACATTTTCAAAATTTTCGCCCTCAATATTAAGCAATTCTCGTTGAAAAACTGCATAAAAATATTCAATAGGTCTGTTTGCAAGGGCATTGCCTTTTGGTGACATTGATTGTTGGATATTGTTTTGTTTTAAAAAATTAGCAAATTTGTAGTTCGCATATTCCACGCCATGATCTGAATGGAAAAATTTTGGTTTAATATTATACTTTTTGATTGTTTGTTTTACTAAGTTTATAGTTTCTTCTGAAAATCTTGTTTTAGAAATCGAAAAATTGAGCAAGTAATTGGATTTTGTTTCAATAATTGAGTGTAGGTAAAATCATTCGTTGTTAATTTTGATAAATTTAATATCAGCAAATCATTTTTCACCAAAATTTTCTGAGCTAAATTCACCTTTGATATGATCTTCAGTCCAAATTCGTGTAAACTTTTTCTCTTTTGGTGCCGGTTTTCCTTGCTTTTTATAAGCAATTGATTTTAATCCTAAAAATTCGTAGTGTTTTTGAAACACGTACGTGCTTACATAATTTCCTGATTTATGTAAATATTATATAGGATGTCGCGGCCTTTTACCTTTCGATATAAATAGAAATTTTCACGAATTCACTCAAGTAAGTCTTCATCATAAATCATTTTCTTTGGTGGTTTTTTCACCCTTATTTTCTCATAAATAGAAGTGCGATTAACGTTAAAAACGCTACAAATTCTAGTGCAATTTTCGATTTTATCTTTATCTTTCTCTTGTTCTTGTTTTAATTTTTTGAGCTCCTCAAGAATAATTGCGGGGTCAATTCCGGATCTTTTAAGAACCCTCTCCACTATTTCTTGATAAATTCCACGATCATTTTCGGAAAGATCGTTAATTGTATATTTCTTTTTTGGTTTGCGTGGAGATTTGATTTTTCCACGAGTACTAATTAAACTTTTCATATCATTATTATAAAACTTTTTTTGCCAATTTCTTATCAAATTATTAGCGTATATATGCAACATTCATTCTTTATCCGCTTTTTTACTTTTAGATTTGTTTTTGTAAATTTCTCTAAATTCTTCTGCAAAATCCAAAATTGCGTTTTTTAGCCCTTTAGATTCGGCAATTTTAATGTATTTAAATTTGTCTTCAACTGTAAATTTGTATTGTTTCATTTTAACACACCTTTTTTGAATGTGTCTGAAATTAATATATTAACTTAAAAACATTTTCGCTTATTTTTTACTTTTTGTGTTAAAATGTTAATTGTTTTTCATAATATAAGGAAATTAATATGCAATTTATTTTAAATATTTTTAAAATGTGAGAGTTTATGTCCATGGTTTTTTCTAAAAAAATCAGTTTTTTTGCATATTCTTTTTTTAATGCCTTTTATAAATCCATTAACTCTTACAAAAATAAAAATATTTTTAATAATATTAAAAACTCGGCCATTTCAAATTTGATTTTGTGAAATTTTTAAAATAGCATTAAATTTAATTTGAAAACGGGCCAAAAACCCGTTTTTTTATTTAAAAACACTTAAAACTAAATAATAAGGAAAAAAATGACCCTAAAAAATGATGGTGAACATCGCAGAGATCTGTTAAAAATAGGCATAAACAGAAAAATTATTGATTATAACTTTATTTATACTATTCCGCCAACAAAGAAAAAGAAAAATCCACTATTTAAATATTTCGGTTTTGAATCGCTTTTTTTTCGCTTTTCGAAAAAAATTGTAAAAATTTTTCTCGAATTCGTAATAGTGGCTTGAATTGTTGCGACACTAGTTTTTCTTCTGATTGACTCAATTCCGGGTGAGCCAGGTTTTCTTCATGGTCTAAATGACGCTCAAAAAACAGCAGAAAAACATCTTTATGGACTTGATTTGCCTCAAGCACAACGATATTTTAATTACCTTTGGAATTTTATTAATTTTGATTTTGGAATTTCATATAGTCTTAGACCTCGTGTCGAAATTAGCGATTTTATTTGACAAAGATTTTTCACATCTTTTTCAATAGGTATCGTTTCAGTTATTTTAACACTTTTAGTTGGAGTTCCGCTTGGAATTGCTGTTGGAAAAAATCCAGGTAAGTTTTTTGACAATTTAGCGACAGTCTGAATTGCGATTTTTTCCTCAATTCCTTCGCTAGTTTTTGCAATTTTTCTTTTAATTTTTGGGCAAAAAGCCGGAATTCCTTACATTTTTAATATACAGGATTTCTCCACTTTTGTCCTACCTGCCATCGCCCTTTCAATTGGATCTGTAATTAGTTATGTGCGATACATTCGTTTTGAACTTAATAATGAGTTAAATTCTATGCATGCTAAATTTGCATATTTAAAAAATTTAACAAGAAATCGCTTCGTTTGAACTCATGCACTTAAGGCATCACTTTTCCCAATTGCAACATTTTTTCCTTTAGTTGTTTTAGGTTCTTTTGTTGGATCAATTTTTGTTGAGAAAATCTTTTTAATTTCAGGATCTGGAGGGATCATGATTGATGCAATTCAGTCAAAAGATAATAATATTATTCTCTTTTTAGTAATTATTTACTCACTTTTGACAATAATTTCTTATACATTACGTGATATTAGTTACGAATTGCTCGATCCGAGAATTAGAAGGAGGGCAAAATAATGAATCAATTTCCGTCAATTGAAAAATATATTGACCAAAACTTAAAACCTAATCCATTTTTACAGCCCTTTTCATACCAAATGTGAAAATTAATGGTTGCTCAGTCAAAAAGTTTTGACCGTAATTATTTTGGTAAGCCTCGAAATAATTTTTACGAAGTTTTCCTTAGATTTTCCCGTTCCTTTTCAGGTGTTTTTGGAATTGTTACTATTATTTTCATGCTAATTTTAGCAATTATTATCCCTTTTACAACTGGATCGCCAACTCAACTTCGACCTGATATGAAAAACTTAAACTATTTTACACAAGGATTTATTTTAGGTACTGATTCTCAAGGTCGTGATGTTTGAGCATTTTTATGACACGGATTGCAGTTTTCCTTAATTTTAAGTTTTATTGTTGCCCTTTTTGATGTTGCACTTGGAACTTTTTTTGGAACACTAATGGGTAATTTTGACCTTTTTGACAAAATTTTTACCTTTATTATTAAAATAGCTTCAAATATACCAACAATTTTAGTAATTATTTTGATGACTTTAGTGTTGCGACCAAGCTTTTGAGTTTTAGTTTTATCATTTTCACTTACTGGCTGAATCGGACTTGCAAATCAAGTTCGTGCTCAAATAAAAAGAGCTAGAAACTTTACATGAGTAATTGCCTCACGTGTTTTAGGGACTCCTTCTTATAAAATTCTCCTTAATTTTGTGCCAGTAATTATTCCACTTTTAATTACAAATATTGTTTTTGTAATCCCAGGTACTATTCTTGGCGAAACTGGTCTTGCCTTTATTGGCCTGTCACTACCAAATGTTCCAACTTTAGGAAATGCAATTAATTCAGGAATTCCAATTGTAACTTTGTATCCTCGTTATGTTTTAATTCCTTCATTCTTTTTAATTTTATTAACTTCCTCAATTCAAATGATTGGAAATTCAGTTCAAGACGCTCTAAGGAGGCAAAGATAAATGATTTCTTATTTTTTGGCCAAATTTTCTGATTGCAAAAATGCTGAAAATCCAACTTTGTGTTATAAATTAGCAAAAAATTTAGAAAAGTTTAAAAAAGACTTAGAACTTTTAAAGCAAAAAAACTTGGATCCAAAGCAATATCAAGAAAAATTCCTTGAACTTAAAGAAGAATTTTTAGCTTATGAAGTTAATATAAAAAAACATTATAAATCAAAAAAATCCTATAAAATCCAAGCTATTTTAAACAGAATTCAACAATATTGACACACAAGTTTTAACCGTTCTCACTTTGATTTTGAAGCTTTTTCGAAAAATGTTCTCTATAAACAAATTGGCAATAAAAAGTACAAAATTGTTGCCCAAATTAAAAATTTAAATTTATCCTTTGTAAATCCAGCCAATCCTTCAATTCGAAACATCGTGATTCGTAATGCTTCAATTGACTTTTATGAAGGTAAAATTCATGCAATAATCGGCGAGTCTGGTTCAGGAAAATCGGTAATTACTTCTTGTCTTTATGGACTTGCGGGTGAAAATGCTGTTGTTGAATCAGGAGAAATAAGATTATTTAACAATCCAGTTCACAATTTTGACTTTCGTGCTTGAGAACTTTCAAATTATCGGGGAAAAATAATTTCTGCTGTTTTCCAAAACCCGATGTCAACTTTGAATCCAACCAAAAAAATTGGTGCTCAAATAATGGAAGGAATGCTGTTAAATAAAATTGTCAAAAATAAAAAAGAAGCCTATGAAAAAGCACTTTTATATTTAAAAATGACAAAAATTGTCAATCCTGAAATGGTTATGAAATTATACCCTCATGAACTCTCAGGGGGAATGATTCAACGAATTGTCATTTCAGCAATTCTTTCACTTGAGCCAAAAATTATTGTTATGGACGAACCGACTACCGCCCTTGATACAACAGTTCAGGCTTTAGTTCTTGATATTATCCGTGATTTGCAAAAAAGACTGAAAATTACGATCATTTTTATAACTCATGACTTAGGAGTGGTTGCTTCACTTGCAAATTACATCACAATTATGTACGCTGGTCAAGTTGTTGAAGAAGGAACAAGAGACGAAATTCTTTTAAATCCAAGACATCCTTATACTTGAGGACTAATAACTTCAATGCCGGACATAAATAAAGGTGATCGTCTTGCCTCAATTCGTGGGGTAGTTCCATCTTCATTAAATTCAATTGTCGGTGATGCATTTGCGGTTAGAAATGATTATGCCTTAGAACAAGATTTTTTTGTTGAGCCAAAATTTTATAAAATAAGTCCAACTCACCGTATAAAATCAGCACTTCTTGATCCAAAAGCACCAAAAGTTATGCCGCCAAAAATTATTTACCAAAAATGACTCCAATTTCAAAAAATGAGGCAAAACAATGAGCAATAATTCTAAATTTTATCTTGAAAAAAACACTTATTTTTTTGGTAAGATCGTCCGTCAAACTTGGCGTCAGTTGACTCCTGGTGTTAAAAAAATGCTTGAATCTAGCGGCAAAAAGCCAATTGTTAGCTTTGAAAACGTCGATATTACTTATGGAAGTGGAAATCGAAAAAACAAAGTTATTCATGACATAAGTTTCAATATTTATGAAGGTGAGGTTCTCTCATTTGTTGGCGAATCTGGTTCTGGAAAGTCAACAACAGGGTCTGCGCTTGCTGGCTTAATTCCGCGAAGTTTTGGGAAAATCACTATTAATAATTTAGAATTGCCAAAAAATACTCGTAAAATCCGGGCTAAAATTCTTGATCAGTTAGTTTCAAATGTGCAAATGATTTTCCAAGATCCACTTTCTTCACTAAATCCTTATAAAAATATTTATGATGTAGTCACCGAAGGAATAGTCAACCTTGAACAGCGCAAAAAAGGCTCAATCAAACTACTATTTTCACAACATTATTATCAAAATACCTTTGAAATGTTAGTGAAAATTCTTAAAAACCAAAAAGTTCCCCTAAATTTAATAAACCAAATTAGCGATTTATTTTACAAAAACACAGCCCAGGCTTCAGTTCCTGAATTATTTACTAATTTAATCAATCACCTTAAAAAAATCAGTGCCATTCACCCAAAAATTACCGATTTTATTGAAAAAAAGTCATTGTTTTTAAACAATCTTTTACAAAAACCGACAAAAGATGTTACTTATAAATACGTTACAGACATGCTTGCATCAGTTGGACTTGATAGCTCAGTTTTATCAAGATTTCCTTTAGAATTTTCAGGAGGACAACAACAGCGAATCGGAATTTGTCGGGCTTTATTGCTTAGACCAAAAATTCTTGTTGCCGATGAGCCAATTTCGGCACTTGATGTTTCAATTCAAGCCCAAATTATCAACATTTTTAAAGATTTAAAGGAAAAATATAATTTGACCATATTTTTCATTTCCCACGATCTTCGAATGGTTGAATATATTTCAGACCGAATTGCCGTTGTTTATCGAGGTCGAATTTTAGAAATTGGCCCAACAAAAGAAATAACCCAAAAATTTTTACACCCTTATACAAAATCACTGATTGAATCAATCCCAACAATTGAATCAAAAGGTGAATCACTTGCTGGATATATTTATGATCCAAAAATGCACCAATATTCAGAATCTAACCAACCTGAGTGGATTGATTTAGGAAATAATCACTATATTTTAGCCACTTTTTCTGAAGTAAAACGTTGGAGATTAGGAGACTATAATTATGAAAAAAACTAGTATTTTAGTTAGTTATTTGCTTGCTGGCGGCGGCCTGACTGCAGCTGTTGGCGGAATTATGGGCGGAATTAAACTTTATGCAAACAATAACGAACTTGGAGTTTACAATCTTGATGTTACCTCAGACACCATTGATGAAACTAAGCAAGGCGAGTTAGTTTATGCTAATTTTTTTAACGCTCAAGGCGAAAATGTTGCCGCATTTGTGCCTGTAGAAGACAGTAAAGATGGCAAATACGAAATTCTTTTAAACCCAAAAATTAAATCAGAAAAACGAGTTTTTACTGAATCAGAGTTTGCTGACTGATTTGCCATAAATTACAACCGCCAAACCCCAATTTTTGAACTAAAATTAGGGGTTATGAAATTTGTTAACGAATACTGGGATGCTATTTCTCCTTCAGAATTTCTTGATTATGCAAAATGATTTACTAAAAATGTTGCATGAGGTCCAGATGCTTTAACTTTAGAACATTTTGCGCTAAAAAAGGGTGTAACACGATCAGGTAATAATTTATTATTAGGTCAACATTCAGCTGTTAGAAAAGAAGAAGCAAAAATAGAATTTTATCCAGATTCATTTTTTGGGTCATTTCCAATTTATTCAGAATTAGCCGGAAGAGGTAATGCACCTGACAATTTAACTTACAAAATTTTTGAAGATGCAATTTCAAAAGAAGCTCTTGATGAATATTTTAAAAAAATTCCACAACAACAAGTTTTAGCAAATTATGACAAAACCAAAGTTGTTGCCGGAATTCCTGCCGCTGATCTTGTTAAAAATGAAAAAATTTACATTTATGATATAGTTAAAATTTTAAAAAATTCATTTGATAATGATTCAGAAATTCTTGCTAAATTAGACAAATTTAAGCAGCCAGAGAATTTTTTTGTCTTTGAAAATGAAGGCCAGACAATTGAAGATGTTAAGAAAAAATTTGAATTGGCAGTTCTCATGTTTGCCCATGAAAATGACATTCAATTGCCTAAAAATTACAGTCTAAATTTCCCGCAAGATTTTGGAAAAACCTATAAAATACGTGATATTTATGACACAATCAGGTCTGATTTGAAAAATGATGAAAATAATACTCCGCGTGGAATTCTTTCTTTAGAACTTGAAGATCCTGATTCCGATCCAACCCCTGAAGACCAAAAAACTCCTGCTAATCGTGCAGAAACAACAGATTTTTTTATTACTCAGAATGTAAATCCTGATATTATAACGCTTATTGCCGCTGAATTAGCAACTAAAGTTTCCCAAAAAGTTGATGAAATTGTAAAAAACGGATTTTATGATCTTTATAATATAAATCACCCAGTTGGAAAAACAATCGGTATTTATCAAAAAGATTCTAATAATAGGCTATTTTTTCCACTTGGTGCTCGTTCTGAAAGTCCTTCAATTGAAGCTCAAAACGAATATCTATCTGAATTTGATGCTAATTTATGATCAGCATATCAAATTCAAGCACTCAAAAAACTATCAAATACTGAATTAGAAGTTGAATTAACAGATTCAAATGATCCTGAAGGTCCAACTAAAACAATAAAATTTAATCTGGATCCCGAAAACCCAGATTATGCCAAAAATGTTGAAGAATTTAATAGCTTTAAAATTGCTGTTGATTGAAAAAATCGAGCAATTCCAAAGGTTATTCAAGAAATTGAAACTCTTAAAGACGGAAAAACCACAACAGTTTATCAACTTTATGGCGAAATTTTTGACGGCCTAATTGATAAAGTTTTAAGAGATAAATTGACAAATGGTGAAGACCTTGTTGGAACTTATGTTGATTTTGAGATTGATCCAGAAACTGGTTTGAAAAAATATACCACAAAACATGGCGAATTTATTGGCTATTCACACTCATCAAGAATTCCGTATATTGCGCTTTTAAAAGCTTCTTCTCCATTTTTTAAAACAACTGGAATTAACTATTTAAAATATGTTGGCGCTCATGAGTACGGACATCACCAAACTTTAAATTATGCCCAAGATAATTCTGACCCTGATTCAAATGTAGTTCTAAACGCGATTTCGACAAATGCAGGACTAGGTTTACAGTCTTTTTATAATTTTGATGTTCTTCAGTTATACCTTAATGCAAGATCTTCAGGGCTAAGTTTGCGAAAAGCATCCCCTAGTTTAAACCCTGAAGATAAAGGAATTTATCCAAACTTTAGCTTTGATAATGGAAATAATTTTGAGAGTGAGTCACAAATTTTTGGTTCAAATGAAAATCAAAATATTGACGAGTTAATTTCTAAAAAATCTCGTAGATTTTTGCAAACTATTGAGGGTCTTAAAACTGCAGCAGACATTCGAAAACTAAAATTATACGATCTTTTTCTTCTAAATTCAATTGATCCAGATTCAGGAACAATAAATCCGGGAACTTCTGGAATTTCTAAATTCTTCCGAAATAGAAATTCAACTTCTCAAGAAAATACTGGAGATGAATCAGATCAAGAGACTAAAAAACAAAAAGGATTTATAAATTCTAACGATATTCAAGGCATTTTTGCTAATTCATTAACCGATGGAGCGGGAAATAAAATCCAATTTGACGAACAAGGAAAAATTCATGTTGCTGATTTTGAGCCAAGTTCGGACCGAAGAACTTTTAGCAATTTAAAAGTTCACTTATTTTATGAAAACGGTAAACCAGTAATTGATCCTTTAACATTTAATAATCCTAATAGTCTTCCTGAATTACAGCAAAAAATTAAGCAAATTCAGGACGAATTTGAGAATAAAATAGTCAAAAACTTTCGCGATAATGGATGAGACTCAAGCCCTCAGTCTTTTACCAGATTTTCGCCATCATCTCCATTCTTTGAAAAATCACTTAATTCAATTTTGCATAATCCTGTTGAAAATCAAGCATTTTTTGGAACAATTATTGGCAAAAACCCGAAAAATTTAAATGTTAGTGTTGAAATTCCTGATTCAGTTTTTGACTTGTCACAATTTCTTAGGCAAGTTGAATTTTCGCTTACCACACCTCAACCAGTTGCTGATTTAGCAAAAAAATTATTGGACAAAGAACAATCTTTCGGATTTAAGTTTCTTGACTTTTTTAAATTGCTTAAAGGAACTCAACCAAGTGCTTCAGGTGAAATCGCCACAATTATCGATGAATTTCAAAAAAACTTTAATTTCAAAGATAGAATTCAACCGCTTCTCAACCAAATTATTAGCATTTCTGGCCAAAGTGATTCAAATTTATATTCAGATTTAAATAATATTTCGACTTTTAAAGACTCGCTTTTCAAAAGAATAACTCAAATAGTCTCAATTCTTGATACTTTATATAGTGTTTATTTTCAGGCTTTAGTTAAATCTGTATCAGATAATACTGCGAATTCTGAATCAGCAGAAAGAATGTTGACTGGAGCATTTCCGAACCAGCTTACAGGCAAACTATATGAAAACTTAGACAAAATTATAAAATTCACTGACAAAAATGGTAATAACATTGCTCCTAGTCACTTATTTTTATCATTAGATGAATTTAACATTTTATCACCAAGAAATCCAGATATTTCACAATTAACTAACGGTCCAATTTTTTCTAGTTTATATTTTGGAAAAATAATTTCAGTAAATGGAAATCAATATTATCAAAATCCAAAATATGACTTTAACGTTAGAATTCAAACTCAACTTCAAACTCAACTTGACAACGTTCTTGATCAGAGTGAATTTGATGAGAAAAAAGATTTATCAACTCGCTGAACTTCACCTCTTGGAAGTCTTTTAAAATTTTCAAATGTTACTGCTGAAAAACCGTTTTTTGGAATTGCCCAAGATTTTAAATTTAATGTTAAAGATTCTAAAATTGATGGTTCTAAAATTTATCTTGATGCTTGAGACAAAACTCTTTTTGGTTTTGATTATCAAAATAATTATTTTGCATATCAAAATGAGAAAAATCAAACAGAATTTTCATCAATTTCAGATTTTTTAGAGTTTATTTCAATTGATCCATTTGCACTTAAAATTTCAAAAAAAGCTGAAGGCGAATTTGTTAGAGATTGAAATTTTGACTATGTAAATTCTAAGTTTGACCTTTACAAATATAGTTTTAATAAATTGTCTGAAAAATTCAAATTAAAAGAAAATCAAACTGAAAATTCAGCGCCTAAATGAACTAAAGGCGAAAAATTTGACTCAAAATTTCAAAAATTATTGTCAATTTTTGAAATTTCTGAAGAAGAATTGCAACAAAATTTACAAAATTTTGCAAATAATTTGATGGAAGCCTTTGAACAATCAACTCTAAACTTGTTGATCAAAAATGTAAAAATTGATAATAAAAATATTGATCACCTATTTTTATCATCTGTTGGATTTATGGGGTTTAAAAATTTTGCTCGAAAAACACAGACAAATTTACCGGCAACCAAATTTGGTAAACTTACAGACATTAATGATAAAATTAAAATTGCATGATTGACTTTTGCAGGATATGACCAAACAAATTCATTAGTTTTAGATGATGAATCATTTGTTAATTCAAATTTAAATGATCCAGAAAAATCAGAAGTTTTTAAATGACTTAAGGACTTTTTAAGTCAAGCAAAAATAGAGGCAAAGGACTTGGATTTGTTCAAATTGCAATACTTAGTAGGGACAAAAACCTTTGTTGACTATTCACTTAGCAGAGATAGTCGAATTCAGCAATTTCAGCGAATGAACTCAGACCTTGAACTTTCATGGTTCCGTGCAAAAAATTCAGCAAGATTTGAAACAAAACCAGATGATTTTTTCAGTAATTATGTCTATAATTTCCCTGAATCTTTAACAAGAGATTTTGTCCAAATTCATTATTCTCCAAGTGACAAAACGCTTGATAATATTATGCCTGGTTTTAAAAATATTTCCGAATCTAACACTGGTAATGAGTATTTTGTTGATGCAATTTATACAAGAAAATGGATTAAAAATTTCATCCCAGCTTTTGATATTGCCCAGGGATATTCACAAACTTTAGTTAGTCCTTTTACTAATTTTTTCCTAACTAATAATGTAACTTCAAAAAATTCAGAAAATTTAAATTCTTTATACAAAAATTTAACTGAAACTTTCAAAAAAGCCCAAGATCAGGAACTTTATAATCAATCTTTTGTAATTAGCCAGAAAGAACAACAAGAAATTGATGAAATAGAAAGTCAACCTAAACCTGAAAAATTCATTGATCAAACTTTAGCTAATATTGAAAACCAGGAAAAAATTCAGAAAATTAAAAACAAATATAAAACCCAAAAAGATGAAATTTTTGCCCAAATTTCAGTTGAATTATCTCGTGTGCTTTCAGCTTACAAAGGCGAGCTTGCTGATTCAAAAAAATATAGTGATGGAAATATTCAACCTGTTGTTGGTAATTTCCGTTGAAGAAATGGTTATATTAACCAAAATGTCTCTACAAATAACGGGTTTTTCAAAGATCGCTTCCAAAGAAAAGTTTTAAATTGAGAATTGTATGATGACAATCTTGAACCTGTTGAGGATAATACAATAAGAATAACTAACTTAAAAGGTGAAAAAGTTACAAACAGACCTGAAGCTTTTTGGTATTATTCTCTTAAAACTCAAGGTGTTGGCCAAAGATCTCTTTCAGGAATTTGACGTGATTCAAAACAAGACAGGGTTGCTTTTTGAGGCTTTTTAAAAAATGAAGATGCTGCTAAAGCTAAATATTTAACTCTTGAGGATGAACAAACAGCCCAAAAATTCTACATTAAATTAGCAAGTAATGACACAAACAACATTTTTTACTTAAAAAAACAGGCTGACTTATCAACAAAATGGACGCTAAAAGATGAAGGATATAGTTCTTGAATTTCATCTTGGTCAATTATTGGTGAGTTTAAAAATGCGCTTCTAAGACCAGGTGCTGAGGGTCTAAAAAAATTCAGAATTTACTTTTCAGACCAAAACAGGCATGAAATTGAAGGATTATTTACATTAGGTAAGTCAAAATATCTTGCTGAAAATGGTAAAAATTTTAATTTAGCCCCAACATACATTGAACAAAAAGAAAATCAATCATTCCTTGTAATTCGACCTCAATTTAAATAGGACTTAATATGAAAAAAATTAAAAAGTTACTAATTTTAAACTCTTTTGTTGTAGTTCCAACTTTTTTCTTGCTCTCATGTGCTTCTGCTCTTGAAAGAAATCGTCAAGAATTTGACTTTGGAGTTTCAACAACAACAATTAACACTTTAAATTACGTAAAAAATAATTCTTCCCACCAAATTCTTAATTCTTTAGTTGAATCTTTTGTAAAACCAGGTCCATCTGCTTCAAATTCATATGGGGCAAAATTAAATTTACCGGCAATTTCCTTTGAGCTTTATAATACAAATCTTCAAAGCACGGTCGGTGATGAAATACTGCAAAACCCAGCAGGTATTACTCCGGATGGTTCTTCTTTTACAATTAGTGATTTTGGACTGGCTCTTGGTTCAGTTGCACCCTCAAGTGGAGGAGCAAAATCCTTTGTTGGAATTCAAAATTCTTCGCAGTCAATTGTCTCAACTTCAATTTTTCTCAATAAAGGTGCCTCAAAATGAGCAAATAATCAACCTGTTATTGCCCAAAATTTTATTGACTATATTTTGTATGTACTAAATATTAATGTTGCATCCCCTAATTTAGTCAAAGTTCTTTCACTAAATATTAAAAATGCCCAAAAAATGATCTCGCTCCAACAAGATTATGTCTCAAAATTTGGAAATCCTTATCTAAATCCTTTTGGTCAAAAAAGATATGTAAAAGATGAAAAAACTGGCAAAGTCAGTCTTGATTTTAACCAAAAAGTCTTTGAATCTCAAAACTCTGGTGATGAAGAATATGTCGGACAATTTAAAGAAAATGCAAGAAATTTTGGAATGTATACAGGTCAAATTTTTGAACAAATGACAAACAAGGAAGTTGTTGAACTAGTTCAGGCTAATTTATCACTAAATCCAAATTTTAGTGCTAATTCAACCGAAATTAACGTTGTTCAAAACAACCAAAGATCAGTAATAAAACTGACAAAAAATCCATTTTTAGATCCTTCACAAGTTTTTGACGGTCCTAATTTGATTCCAAGATACGATTTTCTGCCCGGAGATGAATATGGACTCCGGATCCAATTTGAAGACTCAGCGGCAAAAAAATTCATTAACTTGTTTAGACAGATAATTCATCCTGATATAATTTTCCCAATAAATCGGGAATTTGTCGAGATTGAAGCTGGCGGGATTAATAATTTTGGAACCGATCTTTCAAAATTTTTAATTAATGGTCCTTTTGATATTTCTGAACTTAATTTAGGGTCTCAAGGTTCAATGATTCTAACAAAAAGACAAGGTTATTATTCATCAGATAAAACCATTCCTAATAAAATTAAAGTCTTTTTTGCCGAACAACCCGAACTTTTATCGTCACTTTTCCTTGATGGTTACATTGCAAAAACCAAAATTCCTTCAACTTTTCAGTCTAAATTCTGATCTGAAGAAAGAACAAGAAGATACATGGAAAAACAAACCGGATATGGTACAATTGGAATCCAAGTTAATTTAGATAATGTCAAAAAAGGAAAATCTTACCTTCAAGATTCAGATCTGCGAAAAGCGATTCTTTATGGCATAAATCGGATTGATTTACTGAATTTATACGGTCTTGACCACTCTTTTCCACAGACAACTTGAACTAATTTTGATAGTATACTAACTTCTCGGGGCTATCCTTTGGAGACCTTTTTGGAAAACAGAAACTACCGTTCAGAATTTCTAGATTCAAACGGAAAACAAGTTGAATTTCCAGTTTTAGCCCAAAATTATGGCTCACATTTAGCAAAAGGGGTTTGATTTGAATCTGTCCCAAGAGTCGATTCATCTTATAGTCCGCAGACTTCAAAATTTTTCCTTGAAAGATTTAAAAAGAATAATCCTAATGTTGAAAAGGTTAAACTAACTTTTATTTATAAAGATGATGCCGAAGAAAAAGTTGCTATTGGACTGCAGGACATTCTAGCCCGAAATACCAATAATTTTATCGAAATTGACCCTGTTAGACTTCCTGATGGAATTTACCAACAAAGACTTTCAACTGGTGACTTTGATTTGACAATGAAAAACTTTGACTTTTTCAATATCGGTGGTTCTCAACCTCATTCATATATAAAAGCGTTTTTCAACACAGATGAAATTTCGCCAAGTGATAATAAATTTTCAGGACTTGAGTCTAATCCGGCCTCTTCAATGACTTACTGGAAAATGTGAAATCAAATTTCACCTCAGCAAAGAGCTGAAATTGCAAAAAGACTCGAGATTTCTGACATTTTTTTAAAGAAATTTGAAGAACTAATCACCCGAAAATTGAAACTTGATGCCCAAGGAAAGCCGATTTTTAAACAAGTCTACCTTGACAAGGAACAAAAAATTCCTGCAACTGATTATAATAATAAGCCAATTTTAGTGCCAGAATTTTCTGAGCCCCTAGACGAATATAACAACAGAATTGACTCATTTTTCAATGCAATTTTTACACACAAAGAAAAACAAGAAGGCTGAACTCAGAACAGAGTTTTTGAATTTGTGCTAGTTTTTGAAAAAATAATTCGTGAATTTGCGCCAATTATTCCAGTTATGGAGGTCGATACTTTCTGAACTATCAACCGAATTAGGGCCGGATCAGGAAATTCTTTCCAGTTTGCTTTTGATGTTGAAAATATTAAAGTTAATTTTGTAACTGCAGAAGACGGAAAGCAATAATTTTTAGGATCTATATTTTTAGTCTAATTTTTATTGAAATTAAAAAAATAAATAAAATACCAGTATTTTCTGGTATATTTTTTAATATTTGGAAAATGGGCTAAATACCTGAGTTTGACAGTTTGATGGCAAAAATTCACTTTTTAGTGAATCTAAATATGAAAAAATACCGGTAAATATCCCGAGTTTCCCAGTTTGAAGGCAAAAATTCACTTTTTAGTGAATATAAATATGAAAAAAGACCCGTAAATCGGTGCTTTTTGAATGTAAAACCTTAATTTTAATTGGTAGCATTTGGTAGCATTTTAAGTAATTTTATGGTATAATTATACATTATGAAAAAACAAAATTTGTTTTTATTTAGTGTTTGAGGATCTTCAAAAGATAAACCATATAAATATGTTGGCTGAACACAAGGTTATTCCAAAGATCCAAAACGTTGATTTAGTTTAGGAAATGAGCGGAATTTGGAAAAAATTAATCCAAATGCTGTTCAAATTATCAAAGAAAAATTGAAATTGTTTTCAAATTTAGATGACAAAGATAAAGTCAAGGCTATTTTACTTGATTCTATTAAAAATTCAAGCATAATCAGAAGGTTCGGTTTTTGTTGGCGGGGAATTAATTGAAAAAACTTATTGAAAAGCACAATATTTTTTGAATCACTTCCTAAAAGTAGACATAAAAATATGAAGGAAATTTTTAACTACTTAATTTCAAAACGGATCACTGATCCTGGCAGCATTATTAATGCTTTTGATAAAAAGGATGACTACTCAAATCAAATAAATACTTCCAAAAATAGCTTTTATAGACTTTTAGATCTTGTCTATGAGTCACAAAATCAACTTTTAAATAGTGTCAACAAAATGGTTATAAGCGAACTTGGAAAAAGGGACAGTGAATTTTATTTTGATTCATCAACAGTCTATTTTGAGACATTTGAAAGAAATGGATTAAGAATTCCTGGTTATTCTAAAGATGCTAAATTCAAAGAAGACCAAATTGTCATTGGCTTAGCGTGTGATAAAAATGGTATTCCTTTTCATATTAAAGTTTTTAAAGGAAATACCGGCGATTCTAGTACATTAATCCCTTTTGTATTAGATGTTGAATCCAAATATAATATCAAAAATATGACAATAATCGCTGATCGTGGCATGTCAACTGCCGCAAATATTCGATTTCTTGAATCAAGAAACTATAATTTCATTATTTCTTATCGTGCAAAGGTAGGAACTCAAAAATTCAAAAATTATTTACTAGATCCAAGCGATTATGTTAATGTAAGTGCGGATTTTAAGTATAAAAAGAAGAATTTTATTCATCTTATAAGAATAAAAGATACACCGAAAATATTAGAAGAAGAATTATTACTTACAGTGCAAAAAAGAGCGATAAAAGACAGCAAAGCTCGCGAAGAGCAAATCGAAAGTTTTATTAAAAAGCAAAATAAAGATGGTTTTATTGAAGTAAACAAATTGTTTGGCAAAAAACCTAAATATTTTAAGGAAATTTCAAACATGAAATTTGAATTAGATCAAAGTAAAATTGACAAAGACAAACAATTTGATGGTTACTATGTTTATGAAACAAATATACTAAATTCAAATGTCTTAGACATAGTTGAAAAATACCAAAAACAGTGGAATATTGAAGCTAATTTTAGAAGTCTAAAAGGTTTGTTGAATATTCTACTCGTATTTTTAAGAATTGACGAGCACATTCTAGCTCATACACTTTTGTGTTTTATCTCACTAGTTATTTTAAAAACTATAATATTTAAAATCAACAAACATATTAGTGATAACAAGTTATTTCAAAACAATCAATTAACTGAGGTTAGTTTAGTAACGATGTTGCAAAAATTAAGACAAAGGGTCGAATTTAACACTTTAGATCAGCAAATGATATTTAAAAATCGAGATGGTGTTCCTAGTGATCCGAATATTTGAAATAGGTATGATTTTTACTATGATGTGTTAATAAATCAGTAAAAAAATTGTTATTAACTTTTACCGAAAAACTTAAAAAAGTACCTAAAACCAGATGCTTTTTTAAAATTACCTTATGAAACTGGGAAACTCAGGAAATACCTGAGTTTGACAGTTTGATGGCAAAAATTCACTTTTTAGTGAATCTAAATATGAAAAAATACCGGTAAATATGGGTTTTTTTGACCTAAAACTTTAATTTTTATTATTTTAAAATTAAGATTTTGCAAAAAAAAAAAAAAATGTTTGGTCTAAGAAAAAATTATGTTATAATAACTCTCACTAAGAATAAATTAATAAATTTTGACATTGAATTAAGGGGGACTTGATTATGTTTTTTGTCTAAAAAAGTCAGACATTGCGAATTATCCATTATATTTTTAATATGATGGAATGCCTTAAATTTACCCGTTTAGAAATCTATAAATTTAATGCTTTTGATTATTGTTCTTTCAAAACTTCATATATTTTTTTAGGCTCGATGTAAATAAAAACGAGTTTTCTATTTCCATTGAGTTTAAATAGTAGTTGTATTTTTTTATGATTTTTGTCATTTTATCATAAATTGATTTTTGCCAGTGTTTTAAACTAAAAAAGTAGTTTAGAAATTTCATAATTTTGCTTTTTAAGGTAAAAATTATAGCTTTTTTAGTTTATTTTATTTGATTAATAAGTAGATTTTTCTTTCGCGAGTGTTAGATTTAAAATTTAGTGTTTTTGCATTGATAGTTATTTTTCCTGAGTTTGCCAGAAAAGTTAAAAACCGGACACTTTTTTAAGATTATTTCATCAAACTGTGAAATTTGGGATTTTAATCTAATTTTTATATAATTTAAAAAAAATAGATAAAATACCAGTAATTTCTGGTATAATATTTAATATTTGAAAAATGGGGTAAATAAAATGTCGGTATCAATTAATGAAGTTTTTATACATCCTGAGTTGTATGATCAGAAGAAAATTACAGTTCAAGGTTGAATCACAAATATTCGCGGTAATCTAAAAATAATGTTCATCGAACTGAACGATGGTTCGTCATTTAAAAATTTACAATGTGTTCTTAAAAGTGATAATATTGACTTTACAAAAGTAGAAAATTTAGCAATTGGTGAAGCTATTGAAATTAGTGGTGTTTTTACAAGCACCCCTGAGCGCCAGCAAAATGGTGAGGTTTTAGTTGAGGATTTAGAAGTTAAAGGTCGCAATTATAACAATAATTTTCCGATTCAAAATCAAGAAATTTCCTTAGAAGTTTTAAGGCAAATTCCACATTTTCGTCACAGAACTCGACTTTTTCGTGTGATAATGAGACTAAGATCTTCACTTTTTTATGAAATTCATAAATTTTTTCGTCGTCAAGGATTTGTTAATTTTTCAGCACCAATTTTAACCTCAAATGATGGCGAAGGTGCTGGTGAAACTTTTATTGTTGACGATGAACAAAAAGACTTTTTTAACAAAAAAACAACTTTAGGTGTTACAGGGCAACTTCATGCTGAAGCCTATGCTCTTGGTTTTAAAAAAGTCTACACTTTTGCCCCCACATTTCGCGCTGAGAGATCAAATACTAGAAAACACGCTGCTGAATTTTGGATGATTGAACCTGAAGTGGCATTTTTTGATCTTGATGAAATTATTGAATTAGCGACAAAATTGCTTCAAAAAGTAATAAAGGCTGTAATAATTCGTAACAAAGATGAATTTGCATTTCTAGAAAAAGTTGGCGATAAAAACTTGCGCCGCCGTTTAATTCAATTTTGTGATTCTCAAGTTGCCCAAGTAACTTACGAACAAGCAATTAAATTACTTTCAGAACACATTGATAAATTTGAGGAAAAGAACCTGTTTTTTGGTGCTGATTTAAAAACTGAGCATGAACGGTTTTTATCTGAGCAAATTTTCCGCGCCCCTGTTGTTGTAATTAATTATCCAAAATCGCTAAAAGCATTTTACATGCACCAGAACGATGATGAAAAAACTGTAGCAGCTTTTGATCTTTTAGTTCCAGGAATTGGTGAGCTAATCGGTGGGTCTCAACGTGAAGTTCGTTATGAAAAACTACTTGAACGAATGAACGAACTGAATATGAAAGTTGAAGATTTCCAATGATACCTTGATTTGCGTAAATTTGGTAACCCTGGCTCAAGTGGTTTTGGTCTTGGTTTTGAAAGATTACTAATGTTTGTTACTGGAATTGATAACATTCGTGATGTAATTCCTTTCCCAAGAACAAATAAAAATATTTTAATGTAAGAAGGATAAAATTAAATTGAAAATTGATTTTGTAAAAGCAGGTTTTTGAAGACGTTCCTTTGCAGGATTAATTGATTTTGTATTTCTTTTTCTTACTTTTTTAGTATTTTTCTACCTATTTTTGGTATTAACTGAGTGATCAAAAATAAAATTTTATCTTTGAATTCTGACTGTTTTTTTACTTGTAATTTTTTACCGCATTTTTTTAGTTATTTTTTTAAAGCAAACAATTGGACTGTTTTTAACAAAAACTAAACTTGTTTTTTTTGATGAAAACCCTAATTTTTCCAAAAAATTCTGAATTTTACTAAAAAGGGAAGCATTTTTAAGTCTTAATTGAATATTTTCACTTTTGTTTTCCTCAATTATTTTAGATCTTAGTTTTGGAATTGATCTTAACTTTTTTCAAACTTTTAAAAGTTCAAGTCAAAATTTAACTTTTTTCCAACAAATTAGCTTAAGTTTTCCCGCTTTATTTTCAAAAGTTAACTTTTTCTTCTTAATTGTAAATAACCTCTCAATTTTAGGTTCAAAAAAATTAACAATTATTGATTCTTTTTCTAAAACAACTATTTGCTTGAAAAAAACGCTTATAAAAGCGGATTATTTAAGTTCAATTCATGCAAATTTTAGTTCAATTCATTGGGAGGTTAATTAATCATGTCATCACAAAATATTCTTTCACAACTAAATGACAAACAAAAAATCGCTGTTATTAGTAATAGTTCGCATCTCAGAATCGTTGCAGGCGCCGGAACCGGAAAAACAACTGTCTTAACAAAAAAAATTGCCTATATTATTAATGAATCCTTGGCATATCCCAATCGGATTTTAGCGCTAACTTTTACAAATAAAGCTGCCGAAGAAATGCGAACTCGTGTCGAAAAGTTGGTTCATGAAAAGGCAAAAGACATTCAAATTTTAACTTTTCACTCGCTTTGCAACTTAATTTTGCGAACTGAAGCAAAAAATATCGTTGAAATTGACGAAATTCAAATAGATGATTACCGTTTTAATATAATTGATGAGCAAGATCAGCGTAAAATTATTGAAAAACTTTTAGGTGCAAATCTTAAAACTACTGAAGATAAAGACGATAAAAAAATTAGTGCATTTCAAGCGATTGAATTTATTTCAAGAGCCAAAAATCTAGAGCAATCCCCAGCTCAAGCGCTCAAGCTCGCAAATACTGAGGCTGAATTAATTAAGGCCAATGTTTATAAAAATTATATCGAAAAAACAAGGGAAAATAACATAATTGACTTTGACGACTTACTGCTTTATACTAAGATAGCATTTGAAAAAAGTCCACAAATTGCAAAGCGTTGACAGAAAAAATTTGACTTTGTGCTAGTTGATGAATTTCAAGACACCTCGTTAATTCAGTATTCTATTTTAAAATATTTTATCAAAGATAATACAAAATTATTTGTTGTTGGCGATCCTGATCAGACTATTTATTCTTGAAGAGGTGCCGATCCATCGCTTATTCTTAATTTAGAAAATGACTATCCTGATTTACAAACGGTAATTCTTGACAAAAATTACCGTTCAACACAAAATATTCTTGATGCGGCCAACCATTTAATTGCAAATAATAAAAACCGAATAAAAAAGAATTTAGTAGCTCATTCAACCGAAAAAATTGATATTCATTTTGAAGATCTTGGCAATGAAAGAGGCGCTGAAGTTGATTGAATTTATGAGACTATCCAAAATTTAATCACAAAAAACAAAGTAAATTATCGCGATATTGCAATTTTAGCACGTTCAAATTTTTATTTTGCACAAATAATTAACAAATTTGATGCCTACAATATCCCTTATATAAAACACGGAAATTCTCCTCTTGCTGCAAAAAAAGAAGTTCGTGAAGCTATTTATTTTTTAAAAGTCATTGAAAATTCCGATCCTTATGCTTTTGAGCAAATTATTAATGTGCCTGCAAAAAAAATTGGCGCCATAACAATTAACAAACTGAATGATTTAGCAGCTAAATTTGAACTTAATTTGTACGATTTTTTATTTAAATACTATTCAGGAAAAATCAATTTATTAGATACTCACGGTAAAATTCCGCTAACTATTGAAAATCAAGCCAAAATTAAAAATCTTTTCGAACGAATAACCGCTGCAAGACGTTTCAAGATCGAAATTGAAGAAAAAAATCCGACAGTTTTTAAACTTTTTTCACAAGTTCTTGACTCTTTTTTGAAAAAAATTAACTATTTTAGTTCGATAAAAGATCCTAAACAAGAAGAAGACACAAAAGAACTTTTAGGAAAATATTATGAATCACTTGATAATTGACAAATCCAAAATCCTAACAAAAAATTAGCTGACTACCTTGATTATGCAGTTATTTCTCACTTTGAACAAACTGAAAGCCCAAATCGAATTAACTTATTAACTGTTCATTCTTCAAAAGGACTTGAATTTGAGTATGTTTTTTTAGTTGGGATGAATCAAGGGGTTTTCCCTTCGCAAAAAGTTCTTGACCAAAATCTTGAGAGCGAATACGAAGAAGAAAGAAGGCTAGCATTTGTCGCAGTAACCCGTGCAAAAAAAGTTTTATATATAACAAACGGATTTCGTGGTAGTTTTCATAATGATTTTGGTCGCCGTTGAAAATCTAATCAAAATTCAATTTCACCGTTTATTAAAGAGATGAAAATTAAGGCTGAACAGTTTTATCAATTTCGTAAACTTGATGCAACTGGAAAGCTTAATTACCAAAAAACTGATTCAGAAAATGTTGAATTTGCCCCTGGAAATCACATATCTCATCTAAAATTTGGTAAAGGAATCATTTTGGAAGTGCGCGCTGACTCAATTTTGGTTAAATTTTTCGATATTCCTGGTGATAAAGGGATAAAAACACTTGTTAAAACTCATAAGTCCATTGAAAAAATTTCGTAAAAATGTCTGCACAAGTTCAAACTTATTTAATAGTTGCGCTAATTTTGCTAATTAGTATTTTTTTTGTTTGCTTTTTGATAATAGTTTTACTTTTTGCCAATAATAAAAAAACAAAAATTCTCCCTTTAATTCCTTTTACTTATGATGCCGATTTAAAAAGAATCCGTGTGAGCGATGTTTTTTCACTTCCTAGTTTGAAATATATTGTTGAAAACAACAATTTACTAACAGGACTTTGGGTGAGTCAATCTGATTTTATTTCTCTCCTTGAAGAGCCATACCAAAAATTATTTCTTTCACGGATTGACCATTGAAGGAAAGGATCAATCACTGTCAAATTTCAAAAAAGATTTCTTTTTAACAATAATTTTCAAGTTTTTTTTCAGGATAGCTCAAAAAACGGATTTGTTCTGATCCAAATCCAAAAATCAATTTTTGACATAGCTAAATACAAAAAAACCTTTAAAAATCGACTAGTTGACAAACTAATTCTTGATTTTGCCAGTCCAAGTTTTCTGGTAAGTTTTAGCTTTCCTTTTGAAATAAGTGCCGATTTTGCCAAAAATTTTTATATTTCGTATAACAAAATTCTTCCGTTTTTTGTTAAAATTTCTAATTTTTCCATTTTTCACTTTGAAAATATTTTGATTATGCAAATATGTGCAAAATCGCCTAAAATGTTGGAAAAAATTAGAAATTCATACAAAAATTTTGCAAAAGCCCATAATTTAGGTAACTTTTTGTCTTGAGTCATTATAAATTTAGACAGTCAAATAAATTATGACTGAAAAATAGAAATAAAAAAATTTTTTAACCTAATAACAGCAAAAAAAGCCTCATTTCTTGAGGTAAATTCAAGTAGCGGCCAGTTTAAGTCAATTATTGACAATAAAAGTCAAGCTCAGCAAATATTTAATATCGAAAAGCATTTTCTTGCCCATATTTATCAATTTGATAATAAAAACCCTGTTTATAGCGTCTTTGACTTAGACTTTCATAGCAACCAAAAAATCGATGAAATATTAAAATTTTTAACCCAAAACCCGTCATATGATCATTCACAAAATATTTACAAAATTAACTATATAATCGCACAAAAACTGCGTAATTTTCCAATTGATTTTGGAAAATTAACATTTTTAATTGAAACAGAAATTAATATACCTGAGACAAATATTAGTCATATTCCTAATATTTGTTATCAAAAAATAGTTGATTCTAAGCTTTTTTATTATCTAGCAATTAATAAACCACCTTTTTTATTTATTAAGAATCTTAATGACTTTACCGATTTTAGCGATGGAAATGACATAGTTGTTTCATCACTTGGCGAATATGCTCGTCGCGAAAAAGTAAAAGTTGTTTTTAAAAAGCAAGATATAACAAAATTTAACTTTGGGAATAAGAATTTTCCTCTCTATTACTGATAAAAATAATAAAATTTGCTTCTTTTTCTTAATTTTTTCCTTTTTTTGGCCAAAAACGGTTAAAAAATTAATTTAGGTTGCAACAAATTACTATAAGGGAGCAAAAATGCAAATTTATCAATATGGAAAAATTGTCTCAAAAAATAAAAATTATTTAATTATTGAAAATCAAGGAAGCGGATATTTACTATATGTTCCGCGGATTGACCGTTTTAATATCGATGAAAATAGAAAAATTTATCTTTACGAATATGAAAATGATTATTCAAAAATAACTTACGGATTTGCAAGCTTCCGTGAAAGAATTTTATTTGAAGATTTAATTTCAATTCAAGGGGTTGGTCCAAAAACGGCTATTTCTGTTCTTAATGGCGGTGTGCAAAACACAATTAATTTAATAGCTGCAAATGATTGAAAAGCTCTTTCAAAAATTCCTTATCTTTCCGAAAAAAATGCTAAACAAATTGTTTTTGAATTTCACGGAAAATATAAAAAATTCCTTGAGAATGACAGAAAACAAAATCAGGAAAATATTCTTGAAACTGATTCTAAAGAAGTTGATAGAACTGATGATTTGAATGATGAAATTCTCCAAAATAATTCAGTCGAAGAAAAAACATCATCCGAACTTGAAGAAACGCTAAAAATGCTTGGCTTTAAACCTAACCAAATTAATTATGCACTGACAAAAGTTGAGCCTAATGAAAATTTCGAAAACTTAATAGAACAGGCTATCAAGATTATTTCAAATGCCAGAGAATTTAGAAGTTAGGCCAACAAATTTTGATAATTTTATTGGCCAACAAAAATTGGTTGAAACACTGAAAATTTTAATTTCATCTTCGCAAAAACGCAAACAGGCTTTAGACCATATTTTATTTTACGGACCTCCTGGAACGGGCAAAACCACCTTAGCAAATATAGTAGCAAACGTTCTTGAATCCAAAATTAAGTATGTACAAGGACCACTGCTCGAAAAAAAGGCCGATGTTCTTGCTGTTTTAGCAAATATTTCTCAGGACACAATTCTTTTTATTGACGAAATTCACGGAATTAATAAAAATATTGAAGAGCTTTTATATTCAGCGATGGAGGAGTTTGTTATTGATTTACAAATTGGGGTTGACGGCGAGCAAAAAATTATGCGAATGAAATTGCCACATTTTACACTAATTGCTGCCTCAACAAAACTAGCGCAAATTTCAACACCTTTGCAAAATCGATTTGGCTATATTGCTAAAATTGTCAACTATACAACTGAGGAAATGGTTCAAATTATTTCAAATTCGGCAGCGATTTTGAAACTGGAAGTCAACAAGGAAATTATTAAATACATTGCCAGTTTTTCAAATAACACTCCACGGATCGCTAATAATTTATTAAAAAGAATTCGTGATTTTGCGCTTGTTTTAAATAAAAAGAAAATTGACCGTGAAATTGTCAACAAAACTTTTGACAGCATTGGTATTTATAACCAAGGTCTTTCTCAAATAAACATCGAATATTTAAATACCTTATTCAAAATTTTTAAAGGAAAATCTGTCGCACTCGACGTTCTTGCTAATGTTTTAAAGGAACATCGTCAAACAATTATTAATATAATCGAACCGCCACTGATTGAAAAAGAATTAATTGAAAAAACCCCTAGAGGTCGCCGAATAACTTCAAAAGGTAAGCAATATTTAACTGATTTAACTACTAAAGATGAAAAAAACACCTAAAAAGCGCAACCTTTTTAGGTGTTTTTGTTTCAATATGTGCTAATTTATCCCTATTTTCCAGAGTTTCCTAGTTTAATGGTAAAAATTCACTTTTTATTGAATACAAATATGCAAAAATACCCGTAAATCCGGGTTTTTTGGCGTTAAAATTTTAATTTTTATTATTTTAAAATTAACCTTCGTAAAAAAAAAAAAAAATGCTTGGTTTAAAATAAAATTATGTTATAATGAGTCACACTAAGAATGAATTGATAAATTTTAATATTGAATTAAGGAGGAATTATTGATGTTTTTTGTCTAATGTGCTCTGATAGTGCGAATTATCCATTATATTTTTAAATATGATGGGATGCCTTAAATTTAACCGTTTAGAAATCTATAAATTTATGGCTTTTGATTATTGTTCTTTCAAAACTTCATATGTTTTTTTAGGCTCAATGTAAGTAAAAACGAGTTTTCTATTTGCATTGAGTTTAAATAGTAGTTGTTTTTTTAATGATTTTGCTTTTTAAGTTAGAATTTTAGTTTTTTTAGTTTGCTTTATTTGATAAATAACTAGATTTTTCTTTCATGAGGCTTAGGTTTAAAATTCTGTGTTTTTGCTTTGATAGTTATTTTTCTGGGAAACTGGGGACACCTAAAAAAGCACAACCTTTTTAGGTGTTTTTGTTTCAATATGTGTTAATTTATCCCTGTTTTCATAAACAAATTTCAAGAAATCTCAAACCATTATCATTGCTATAACATCATTTTGGCAATAGATTTGTAAATTTTTTCTAACTTCTATTCACTCAATGTCTCCAATGTAATTGAAATAACGATCAACGGCTTTAATCATTGCCTCAAGACCATTTTTTACGGCTAATTTTTTATAAGGTGTTATTAAGTGATCCAAATTGTAATTATATTTATTAATAAAATTTTCAATTTTTTTAATTGAATAAAAACCTTTAAGATCAGAAATTACAATTCAATATTTTGAAAATGGATCTTTTAAATCAATAGTTTTGGCAATTATTTCATCAACTTTTTTTCGATATGTTTGAATTTTTTCAATCGCCTCATGATATGAATTATTTTCTTGGTAATGCATAAAAATTATGTTAACCATTTCTTTAAGTCTTGTAAGTTCGTATGATTTGTTAAAAACAACGTAAAAATCAGCACTTTCGAGATAAATTTCATCAATTATTTTGCAAAAATTATCTCAACTATAAGTTTTAGGGTCAAAAACAACATTAGTTTTGTTAAAATCCTGAGGCAAAATTTTTCCATTATCAGTAACAACAATTGAAACTTGAGTAACAATTTGTTGAAAAGGTTGGGCATAATCTATAGCTGGAAAAGGCAAGGAAAGTGCTTCAAAATCATATCAAACAATTTTTTTGCCGTTCATTTTATTAATGAAGCTTTCTAAATTTTCAATTTCATTAATAATTATTGAATTACTTCTTTTGAAAAAATTATATCAATATGAATTTGTTTCAAAAGAAATGAGCCTAGATTCATCATTAACAAGTGATAAAATTTTTCTAGAATTTAAAAGTGTTCCACTAATACCAGTCAGTTGAGGATAAAACTGTTCAACAAGGAAAGCAAAGTTAGCACTTTTTTCAAAGGCGCTGTTATCAATTTCGCTAGGTTTAGTAAATTTTGTTACATTTTTAGCATCAATTATCTCATCAATAGCAATATTGACAGGGATCATGTGAACAACTTTTTTATCTTTAACCTTAGAAATTTTTTCAATTTGATTTCTGAATAAGTTGTTTATTATTTTATTGTTTTCCAAAAATGTATTATCCCAAAACTCATCTAAACTAAGGCCATTTTGCTTTGCAATTTTTTTTGCAAGGAAAATATTTCCACTTTCAAAATCAGCTTTGGATACAGTTTTTGCTGATTTATACCTTGAAATTCAGAATGTTTCATGAAATTCAATTTTATTTTTTATTGGATGTTCAACAGTGTTAATTAAAAAATAAGATACTTCATCAATCGGGTTCAAATCACCGGTAATTTCTCGAAGCATATAATTTGATATTCAAAAATCTCAATTTGCTCTTAAATAATCTTTGACTTTAGTTGAGGTAGAAAGTTTTAAAATACTTAATTTTTTGTTAAAAACAAAAAAAACTGACGGATTAGCCGATGCATTTTTATATTCAAAGGCAGGATTAAAAATTATATCACATTTTTGATTTTTGTAAAAATCAATGGTTTGTTCAATTTTTTCATCAATTGAAATTTTAGAAACAAGGCAAACTTTTTTGTCAGCAAACTTTTCTTTTATAGAAAAGTAAAATGTTTTGTTAAAACTTTTAAAAATATTTTCATGTAATTCGGGAAATTTTATTTCATTTTCATGAAAAGAGTCAAAATCTCAAAGTTCTTGACCAAAATCATCATTATCATCTATCTCAATTTCATCCGAATTTTGTGCATCTGGATTGTTTCAAATAAAATATTTTTGTTGAGTATGCAATTTAAAGTAACGAGAAAAATTAATTCTTTCCATTTAAATACAAAACCCTTGATAATTAAGTATCTATTTGAAATTTTTGGTCTAAAATTGCCGGGTTAATTTTCAAAATATTTGGTGAATCAACAAGATTTTGATCAAAAATATGACTGTCAGTAAAAAGTTTGTTATAACCGCCAACAATTTTGTAAAAATTATTTTGTGATCTTCAAGGCAATTTTACTCTAAAAATAAAAGTATTATCTTCATTTTCGACAGGTCTGACATAATTTGCTAAATATTCAATATCTTTATTGTTAATTTGATCAAATCCGGTTTGAACCCCAGTATTTTCACGCTTAAAAACAAGATTATAATTATTTACAGTGTTAGCATTAACTATTCCGCGGCTAAATTTAACCTTAAAATCAACATCAATATTCTGAAGATCACTATGAATTTGCCCCGGGAATTTACTATTAGAAACCTCGACACCAACGATATCGCCATCGGTTCTAAAAGTTAATGGGAATAAATTCTCATCAAAACTTAGCATGTTACCTTTTTGATCATAAAGACCGGAAATTATGTAAGTTGTGTCTCGCTCAAGATTTTTTAGGCTTACATGTAAAGACTGATCAGATCTTAAGTTATGTGTAAAAGTTTGTGTTTCAGGATTAGATCGAAGTGCGTTGGCTTTTCTATATTGAACATCGATTGGCTGTGAGTTCAAAGTTGTATCAGAAATTGAAACCTTAAAATCATATTGGCTTGAAGGGTCAGTTGCATCTAGTTTTTGGAATGAACCAGGAATTATTGTTGGATTTGGATTAGTTTGAAAAACATTTCCGCGAACAAATAATTGCTCCTCTTCTTGACCGTTAATGCGAGTAATTCTAACAACATATTTAGTTTTTGCGTCTAAATTGTTAATTTTTAGCAAAATTTTGGGCTTATTGTCATGAAGTGCGCGAAAAGCTGAAAATTTAACCTGCTCATAGTTTTCGGTGTTTTCTTTTCTCAATTCAACTTTGAATATTTTAGCTATATTGTCTTGTGGAGTTAGTGCAATATTATTTAGCAAAAGTTCGACAGATTTTGACTGTATATTCTGAATTGAAATTTCAGGAATTTCGCTATCTGTGCATGCAACAAAAATAACAGGCACGGTTGCAAATAAACCTGTCTGAAGTGTCAAAAATTTTATTTTTCTTTTAAAATTTTTTATTTTTTTCATTTTCCTCATTCCTAAATAAAAAAATTATACCACAAACTGCTAAAATTATTGCTTTTAATAGTATTTAAAATTTAATTTTTTTCCTTTTTTGTCTAAAAGCCAAAAAAAATCAATCAGACAAAGCACCACAAAAATAAATATAATCGAATAAAGGAAATTTGTGCTAAAATTTCTCTTATTCTCCAAAAAAACGGTCTGATTTCAAATGATAAGTGAAAAAAAATTTAATAAATTCAACCTTAAGTCAAATTATAAACCTAGTGGTGACCAACCCAAAGCAATAAAAAGCATAATTCAAAACATTGAAACTGGTAAAGAATCGCAAATTTTGATGGGTGTAACTGGTTCTGGAAAAACTTTTACAATGGCAAATGTAATTGCCCACTTTAACAAACCAGTGTTAGTTTTGTCGCACAATAAAACGCTCGCGGCTCAATTATATACAGAATTTAAGGAATTTTTTCCTGAAAACAGGGTTGAATTTTATGTATCATACTTTGATTTTTATCGCCCTGAATCATACCTTCCTTCAAAAGATGTTTATATTGAAAAAACAAGTAAAACAAATGCTGATCTTGAAGCAATGAGAATGTCAGCCCTCAATTCCTTGATTGAACGAAATGATACTATTGTTGTTGCTTCAGTTTCGGCAATTTATGGAACTCTAAACCCGAATGAATATCACGATAATTTTTTGCTTTTAAATGTTGGTCAGGAAATAAAACCAAAAGAATTAGCCTTAAAATTAACACGAATTAAGTATCTTAATAACCCAGTTGAGCAAAAACCGGGACTTTTTTCAACAAAAGGTGATGTAATTGAAATTTTTCCAGCATGAGATGAGACTTTTAATATCAGGGTTGAATTTTTTGGCAATACTATCGAAAAAATCAGCACAATTCAGCCAGTTTCAAAAAAACTAATAAAAACCTATTCGGTCTATACAATTTATCCTGCCACTGCATATAGTGTTAAAAAATCTATAATTGACAAAGCAATTGAATCTATTAAAATTGAGCTTGAAGAGCGCTTACTTTTTTTTGAGCAAAATAATAAACTTGTCGAAAAACAAAGGCTAAAAGACCGTGTTAATAATGATATTGACTCTTTAAGTGAATTTGGAATTTGCTCTGGAATTGAAAATTATGCCCGTCATATTGACGGCCGCCAGCAAGATGAACAGCCATTTTCCTTGCTTGACTATTTGCCCCAAGATGCCCTAATTTTTATTGACGAGTCTCACGAGATGGTCAAGCAAATTGATGGAATGTACAAAGGTGACCGAAGTCGCAAGCAAACTCTTGTTGACTATGGTTACCGTCTTCCTTCCGCGCTTGATAATCGTCCTTTAAAATTATATGAATTTGAACAATTTAGGCAGCCTAAAATTTTTGTTTCAGCCACACCAGCTCAATATGAACTTGAAAAAACTGACGGCGAAGTTGTTAGTCAAATTATAAGGCCAACTGGATTGCTTGATCCTGAAATTATAATTGAAAATACTGATAATCAAATGGCAAAAATTTCTAAGTATTTAGATTTGCAAAAAGAAAAAAAGGAACGTACTTTAATTTTAACAACAACAAAACGAAACGCTGAAGAAATTAGCAAATATTTGCAAGAAAAAAAAATGCACAATGTCTATTATTTGCACTCAGAAATGACAACTTTTGAACGTGATGAAATTATTATTAAATTACGTAAAGGAATTTTTGATGCAATTGTTGGTATAAATCTGCTTCGTGAAGGTGTTGATATTCCGGAAGTTTCATTGATTCTTGTATTAGATGCAGGTCTTGCTTCTTTTTTAAGGTCAAAAACATCATTAATTCAAATAATTGGTCGCGCTGCTCGAAATCAATCAGGAAAAGTAGTCCTTTTTACTGACGGAATTACAAAAATAATTCAAGAAGTTATTGATGACAATCTGGCTAAACGAAAAATTCAAATCCAACACAATGAGGAAAACAAAATAATTCCAAAAACGATAAAAAAACCAATTCCTGAAAGCATAAATCCAAATGCTCTAAAATTAAGCAAAGTTCTCCACGAGAAAAAAATGAATAAAAAAGAGATAGAAAAACAGATACAAATTTTAGAAAAAGAAATGAGAAACGCCTCTAATGCTAACCGTTTTGAAGAAGCTATTCAAATTCGGGACTTAATTGCCGAAATTAAACAAAAAGCAGATCAATTCTAAAAATAAAGTGTTAAAATGAAATTGGAATTATTTTATAATAAATCGCACTCATTGCTATGTTTTTATGATAATCAAAAACAAATACTAACAAAAGTAAAAACATCTATTTTTACAACATTTTTTTCAGATTTGGAGTCTAAAACCATTAGATTCAATTTTTGCTTTAATTTAAAAATTCCATATTTTAATAATTTTTTATTTTGACTTGCAAGTCAAAATTTAATTTCAGAAAAACATTTATTTAACGGACTTAATTTGTCTAAAAATAAAATATTTGTTCTAAAATTGTTGAATAATTTCCACATTTTGTTTTGAAAATATAAGATGAACAGTCTTGTCATTTTTATTGAAGATGACCATGAATTTAGCGATTTATTTGCGCAAAACTATGCCGTTTTTAAGGAGCAAATCCATAAAAATTCTAAACTATTTATTTGTTCTACAGATACTGTTGTTGGAATTGGTTCATTTTATCATGATTTGGATCTTGAGGCAATTTATAAAATAAAAAACCGTGATGTTAGCAAAAAAATCGTAACTTTAGTGGGGAAAATATCACAAATACAGCCATTAATTAGTTCAAGCAGTTACAAAATTCTTAAACAAAAAAGCAAAAAATACTGGCCTGGCTCAGTTACTTTTATAATTGAAAAAAAATCATTTAGAATTCCTGGGCTCAAAAAGTCTCAAGAATTATTTATAAAAAACGGACCTGCTTTTGTTACTAGTGCCAATATTTCTGGCCAAAAACCTCTTAATTTTCAAGAAGCACGCCAATTATTTTGACAGATCACAAAATTTTACGATTTTGGCCGTGGTTCAGGTCGCCCCTCAAAAATTTATGATATTGATCTAAAAACTTGAGTCCGAATTTAAAATTTACTTTTTAAAAATAAATTAAAAAAACCTTTCGAAAAAAAGGTCCCAAATTAAAAACATAAATGCAACACATAGATATTTTTGAAATCGCCGTTTGGCGATTTTTTTTAAATCTTAAATAACTAAGTTATCATTAAAGACCTCTAAAGCGGATTTTCAATTAAAAATTTCCCTAGGCATTGAGTTAATTTTACTTATAGTATTTTGTAAATCATCATCACTGATTAGGTTGAAATCAAAACCTTTTGGATAAAATCTTCTAATTAATCCGTTGGCATGCTCATTGGAACCTCTTTGAAATGAAGCATATGGTTCTGCTTTATAAATTATTACTTTTAATCAATATGCCAATATCGCAATTTCCTCAAATTCAATCCCATTGTCACAAGTGATAGTTTTGATATGTAAATTATTTTCATTTGCAAGATCTTTGATGGCTTTATTGATGGTTCTGGGATTTTTGTTTCGCACTTTTTTAGCAAATAATTTTCTAGTTTTTCTTTCTACTAAAGTTAAGATATTATCATGTCCGCTAGCCTTTTTGCCAACTACTAAATCTAGCTCTCAATGTCCAAAATCTTGCCTAGAATCTATGGATTTATCACGTGCTCATATGGGTTTTACATAACCTTCTGGAACTAATCTTTGCACGGCATTTCTGGTTCTTTTTCCGCCTTTTTTGTAATATTTTCTGAGTCTGTCACTCCTAACTAATACCCATTTATTAGTTTTAATTCAGTTAAAAACAGTCTTTAAAGATGGTCTTTCAATGTTCGGGAAATTTTCTGCTATATAAAAATATGTCGCTTTAACTCCGTGGACTTTTTTGTCATATTTTAGTGCAAAAATTTTGCTAAATTCCTCATATTTTCCTAACACAACAAATCTAAAATAATACCTATGATAATATCTTTTCCACCTTTTTGTTATTGCCAAATTAGCTTCATAAACCCCATATTCATTTAGATTTCTTTTAATTTCTCTTGAGACAGTTGAGGGTGCAACATTAAGTTGCCTAGCAATAAATCTAATACTTTTGTTCTGCTGCAATAAAAACTCAATTTTTACTAAATCTTCAAAACTAAAATGTTTAAATTTTCTTTTTTCCATGATACTCCAAAAATAAAAAAATGCAAGTATAATATTATTATACCATACGTTGCATTTTTATCTTCGATTTAGGACCTTTCGAAAAAAAGGTTTTTTTAAAGTCAATTAGATATGGTGGGAACGAATGGGATCGAACCATCGACCTCACGATTATCAGTCGTGTGCTCTAACCGTCTGAGCTACGCTCCCGAAGGTGATATAATTACATTGCTATAATTATATCATATTTTTTTAAAAAGGAAGAAAAAATTACCGTTTTGAAAATTGACGCGCTCTTCTGGCTTTTCTCAATCCGAATTTTTTACGTTCTTTAGCTCTAGCATCGCGTGTCAACATCCCAGACATTTTAAGACTTGGACGATAATCAGCTGAAATTTCTAATAAAGCTTTTGCAATTCCTAATCTAATCGCACCGGCTTGCCCAGAAATTCCACCACCATGAGCATTAACGCGAATATCAAATTCAGAAATTGTATTTGTAATAGCAAGTGGTTGTAGAGCGTCTTTAATTAAAATATCAGATTTTAGGTACTCTTTTGCTATTCGGTTATTAATTTTAAAATGACCATTTCCACGTTTTAAAATAACACGGGCAACTGAAGATTTTCTTCTTCCTGTTCCATAATAAGTTAATTCTTGATTCATTTTAATATTTCACCTCTAATTTTTCAGGGTTTTGACCTTGGTGTGGGTGTTCAATTCCGGCATAAACATAAAGATTTTTTCTTTGTTTGTCCCCTAGTTTTGTGTGAGGTAGCATACCATAAACCGCTTTTTCAATTAAAGCAATTGGTTTTTTTGCTCGAAGTTCTCTAGCAGTTCTAACTTTTAAACCACCAGGATAACCAGAGTGTCTATAATATAGTTTTTGGTCTTCTTTTTTTGCTGTTAATAAAATTTTTTCAGCGTTAATTATAATTATTTTATCTCCCATATCAACGTTAGGAGTAAAAAGCGGAGAGTGTTTTCCGCGCAAACGGCTAGCGACAAACGCGGCTAAACGCCCTAAAATTTGTGACTCTGCATCAATAACAAACCATTTTTTTTCAACTTCATGCGGTTTTATAAATGTAGTTTGTCTCATTTCTACCTTTCTATAAATTTTTTAAAAAGATTTTATAAAAATAATGTAACGACTAAGGGAGGGAGATTTTTAAAATTATACACTATTTTTTGAAATTCAAAACTAAAAAAATAAAAATTATTTATTCTTAATATTGTCAAAGTAAAAATTTGAAATTCTAGCGTAAGTTTCAACATCTATTTCTTGCGGACGTATTTTTTGGTCAAAATTGAAAAAATTAAAAATTTTTTCAATTTGTTCTTGTGACAAAGAATTTTTTAGATTATTATATAATGTTTTTCGCTTGAACTGAAAGCACAATTTTGTAAATTTAAAAAATTGTGCAACTTTTTCAGGGTTTAAATTTTTCCTTATTGAAAAATAAACAATAGCAGAATTTACCTTTGGAATCGGAAAAAAAGAACTTGGTGGCACAATGAAAAGCTTTTTTACTTCAGCAACATATTGGCAGGCTAGCGATAATTTTGAGTAAGATGCTGATCCCGGTGTTGCAATAATTCTATCGGCAACCTCATTTTGCACCATTATTAAGATTTCATCAAATTTCTCAAAATTATCAAATATTTTAAACAGAATTTTCGATGTAATATAATAAGGAAGATTGCCAATAACTGTTTGTTTTTCAGAAAAATTTAGATCTGAAAGTAAAAAATCCTCATTAATTATTTTTATATTCTTGTTTTTAAATTTATTTTCAAGTAGTGGAATTAAATTTTTGTCAATTTCATAACAGGTCAAAAATTTAGCTTTTTGTATTAAATATTTAGTCAAAAAACCGGTTCCAGGTCCTATTTCAACAAGATTTTTATTTGCTAGATCAATACTGTCGACAATTTTTTGTGCAATTTTTTCATCTTTTAAAAAATTTTGACCTAGATGTTTTTTAGGCGATATTTTTAGCATTTTTTTACCTTAAAAATTTTTAGTGCATTTTCATAAACTATTTTAGAAAGCTCCCTTTTTGTTAAATTTTTTAAATTAGCTATTGTTTGATAGGTATTTTCAATTTGCGGAGATGTATTTGGCCAAACTTGACGATTAGGTTCAGGACTTAAATATGGTGTATCAGTTTCACATAAAATTCTTGAAATCGGAGTTTGAGATACTATTTTTCTTAGTTCGACGCTTTTTTTAAAGGTTATTACTCCTGAAAACGAAAAGTAACAATTTTTTCTGCTGACTATTTCTGTAAATTTTTCATAATTTGTTGAAAAATTATGAAAAATAAAGTTAATTTCAGGAAATTTGTCAATTATTAAAAGTACTTCATTAATCGCTTTAAATTCGTCAAGTTTGTCGCGAATATGCAACATTACAGCAATATTATTGCTTTTTGCAATTTCAATTTGGGCAAAAAGTGCATTTATTTGTTCCTGTTGGCCAGGGTTATCTTCATAATAAAAATCAAGGCCAACTTCGCCAATTGCCACTACATTTTTGTCAATGTATTTCGAAAGGTTATTATAATTATCTGTTGTTTTTATTAAATTTGGATGTATTCCAATAATTTTATATATTTTATCAGAATATAAACTAACTTGATTAATTTCTTCAAGATCCTCTCAAGAAGTTCCAACAACAAACAAAAGACCAATATTATCGTCAAATCATTTGCTAATTTCTTGTTTTGGATTTTGAAAATATTCCAAAAAAGGATGGCAGTGCACATCGGTAAAGTTATATTTTTCAATCTCCTTAATTTGGAATGTCAAAACTGAAGAATTTGTTCCCTGAAACGCCGCTCCAAAAAAACCTTTAAAAATGATACTTTTTTGGTCAAGTTTAAGATAAAAATCCCGTAATTTATAGTGTTTTTTAATAAAATCAAGGATAAATTCTCCAATAATATTAATTCAGTTAGAGTCCAAAAGTTCACTAAAAAAAACCAAACTTAAATAGAAAGTTTGTTCTTTTTTAGAAAGAATAAAATGTGCTAAACTAAAGTCTAAATTTTTGTCAAAATCAATAACGGTAAATTCATGATTATTTTCAAAATTTTGGAAATAATCTAAATTGGCAACATTAGTTTTACCATTTTTAATTTTTAAATTTACTTCTAAATTAAATTTTTTAACTGCATTTAGAAGCAAATTTAAATGCCGCGGTGAAAATTGTTCGATTTTTAAATACATTGTAACTTTTCAAAATATTATTAAAATTAATTATATTTTATTATATAATAATATTTTAAATATAAAAATAAACAAGGCGAAAAAATGAACATAGATACAAAGAAAAATGTAATTCTTTTTGGAATGAGAAATTCACTAGATTTAGCAACAAAAATTTCAACTCTAACCGGAATTCCTCTCTCAGGGATTGAACGAATAGTCTATGCTGATGGTGAGGTTTTGCTAAAATCTAATGAAACTGTTAGAAATTCAACCGTTTTTGTTATTGCAAATACATCAAGACCGGTTAATGAAAATATAATGGAACTTTTAATTTTCATTGACTCTTTAAAGCGAGCTTATGCCCAAGAAATTGTTGTGGTTCTTTCATATTATGGTTATGCTAGACAAGACCGAAAATCATCTGGAAGAGAACCAATTACTGCAAAATTAGTAGCTAATTTACTTGAAAAAGCGGGTGTAACTAAACTAATTTTAGTTGATATTCACAATCCAAGTATTCAAGGATTTCTTGACATTTCAGTTGATGAACTTCATGGTCAATATATTCTTGCAAACGAGCTTGTCGGCAAAAACAAGGATTATGTTGTTGTAACCCCGGATCATGGTGGCGCTGTTAGAGCTAGAATTTTAGCAGAAATTCTAGGAAAACAAACAAATTTTGCCGTTATTGACAAGCGAAGAACCGGCACAAATCAAACTGAAGTTCTAGGACTAATTGGAAACGTTGAAAATAAAGATTGCATCATAATTGACGACATTATTGATACAGGCGGAACTATAATAAATGCCGCAAATGTTGTTAAACAAAAAGGTGCAAAATCAGTAATTTTAGCAGCAACACACGGTGTTTTTAGCCACGGATTTGACAAATTTCAAGAAAATGAAAATATTGACAAAGTAATAATTACTGATTCAATCGATAATAGAGAACTTGTAGCAAAATATGATAAATTACTAGTTACATCTTTAGCTGAATTTTTGTCAAAAAGTATACTAGCATGCATCCATTCAACATCAATTACAAGTATTTATAAAGAAATTAAGGAAAAATTAATATCAGCAAACAAAAATTAAAATATTTTCAATGTTTTTATGTATAAAGAAAAAGTAAAGTCACTTGTTGATTTAGAAGTATTTGAAAAACTTGAGCAATACGTAAAATTAATCGAATTTTATAATCAAAAATTTAATTTAACCGGTTTTTCAGGAGATATTCTTTGAAAAGAAGGCATTCTTGAGTCCATTGTTTCAATGGATTTTATAAGAAATTTGTTGAAAAAAGAAAATATTTCAGAAAAACCAAGAATTTTAGATATTGGAGCTGGTGTAGGCTTTCCTTCAATTCCGTATTTAATTTTTGACCCAAAAATAGAGTTGACCATTTGTGAGTCTATGCAAAAAAGGTGCCAATTTTTAAAAAAAGTATCTGAAACTCTGGGAATTAAATTTAATTTAGTTTGTAAATCTGTCCAAGAAATTGAAAACGACAATTTTGATCTTGTGACAGCCCGAGCAGTTGCAAATCTAGAAAAACTCGATAAAATTGTTAATAAAATCAAGGCTAAAAATACAATATTTGCATTTATTAAAGCCCAAAAATTTTTGAAGAAGTCAAAAATTGCAAAAACTGTGACTATCAGGTTGTAGAATTTGCAAATAATCTTGATAAAAAAATTTTTATAGCATTTAAAAAAATATAAAAAATTTAATACATTTATAATGTTTTTTATTGTAAAATTATATCCTAATCAATAATTTTAAATAAAGGAATTAAAATGAAAACAACAAGATATTTTAGTATTGACATTAAATGTGCAAGCTGCAAAGTAGTTTTTGAAAAACTATTTGCAAATTTGGAAGATTTTCAATGGACTGCAAATATCAGTGCTAAAGTTTTGAAAATTACTGCTGACGAAGAAAAATATCCTGACGAATTTATTAGTGAAAAATTAGCTTCTGTTGGTTATACAAGTGAAAAAATCGACGAATAATAGAAAATTTTTCGTTGACTCTAAACAAAAGGCAAAAATAAAAATATTTATTGAGTTATTAATTTTTATTTTTGCCTTTTTTTCTTTTATTTTTGATACTTTAAATAATTACAAAGTTCTAAATTTTAGTCACGATCACAAAATTCATCTAATTTTAGCGTCAATTTTGTTTTTCTTTGCATTTTTAGTTATTTTTCTAGAAAAAAAATATTTTTTAGCATACAAAAACCTTTTAAGAAAAATTTTTACAATGGAATTGCTAATAGCGATTGCAAGCCATGTTTCATTTATTTATTCAGCAATTTCATTTTTGTATAAAATAAGCACCGGTGAAAAAATTAGTATGGAATTTTTTGAAGTCTCAATTATTCTGTTCTTATTTTTTAATGCCGGTAAATATCTTGAAGAAAAACTACAAAAAAAATCAAGCACAGACTTTCAAGGCATACTAAAATTAAAAAATCGCTATTCGCATATAATAGTTGATGGCAAAAAAGAACAAATTTTAACTAGTAAAATTACTCCTGGCAATATTGTTTTTGTTCCAAAAGGCGAAGTTATTCCAACTGATTCAACCCTAAATTCTGATTTTGCAACTATCGATTACTCGTCAATTAACGGTGAGTCTTTGCCGATTGAATTTGTTAAAAATCAAGAAATTTTGTCTGGAAGTATCAATGTTGGCGAGCCGATTTACCTAACTTCAACAAAAAAAGCCCAAGATTCATTTTTAATGCAAACAATTAACAGGCTAGAGTCGATTTTTGAAACTCCTTCCAAAATTGAAAGAGTTTCAACTAAAATAGTTTCACTTTTTACTCCAACTGTCTTAATTTTGTCATTTTTGGCTTTTGCAATCTGAGTCATAATCGGTTATTCACTTGGTGATTTTGAAAAAATTTATACAGGCTTTACACCTCCGCGAAATTCTCATCCACTTTATGTTGGCGCTCATATCGGAGTTGCTGTTTTGGTAATTTCTTGTCCTTGTGCTTTTGGAATAGCAGCGCCGATGGCCATTTATTCTTCTTCGATTTTGGCCTCAAAAAATCGAATTTTATTTGCAAATTCAGAGATTTATGAAAAAATTATTACCACAAAAACAGTAATTTTTGACAAAACCGGAACTCTAACCGAGGGAAAACCAAAAGTTGTTGAATTTCAAGGTGATTCAAGTTTTTGGCCCTTGATTAAAGAAATGGCCCAAAATTCTAAACACCCAATTTCACTTTCAATTCATAATTTTTTACCAGAACATCAAGAAAAATTTGACAATTTTAAGGTTAGCGAAACTCCTGGCCAAGGTTTGGAACTTATTGATTCAGACTCAAATAAATATAGCCTTATTTCTCATGAGTTTGCAAAAAATAATAATTTTTTGATTGATGATAGTTTTAACTTTGACAAGATAGGAAATTACACAGTTTTTGCTAAAAATGATAGAGTTATTGCTGTTTTTTTAATAATTGATCAAGTTAAAGAAAGTGCAAAAAAAGTTGTTAAAAAATTTCAATCTCAAGGTATAAATTGCATTATTGCCTCAGGAGACAATCCAAAAAATGTCGAAAATGTAGCAAAAATACTAGGAATAAAGCAATTTTATGCAAATTTAAAGCCTAATGACAAGTTTGAATTAGTAGAAAAATTAAAAAAAGAAACACCAATTATTTTTGTCGGTGATGGTCTAAATGATATTTTAGCTTTAAAATCCGCCGATCTTTCAATCGCTTTTGAAAGTGGTTCTAATCTTAGTAATTCAATTGCCGATATTTCCTTATTTGAAACAGATCTTGTTATGGTTTATAAATCACTTGAAATTATCAAAAAAACTAATAAATTAGTTAAATTAAACTTTTTGTGAGCAATTTTATTTAATTCGCTTTTTATACCTTTGGCGTTTTTAGGTTTTATAAATCCAGTTTTTTCAATGTCATTAATGCTATTTTCATCAATTTTCCTTATTGTCAACACAATTATTTTCAAAAAAAGACATCAAAAGTTTCTCGAAAAAGCGATTTAAAATATTCATTTTTGTATTTGCCAATCTTACTTGTTTCCAATATTATTTTAATTTTAACCTATGAATTCATAGGTTTTTTTATGCTTTTTAGATTAAAAATTATTCTTTAGCTTTTTGAAAATAATATAAAAACTCCTGAGTTTGACAGTTTGATGGCAAAAATTCACTTTTTAGTGAATATAAATACGCAAGAAATAACCGTAAATTCGGGTTTTTTGAGGCTAAAACCTTAATTTTTACAGTTTTGAAATTAACCTTTTGTAAAAAAAAAAAAAATGTTTGGTCAAAAATAAAATTGTGTTATAATAAGTCACACTAAGAATGAATTAATAAATTTGATATTGAATTAAGGGGGACTTATTATGTTTTTTGTCTAAAAAAGTCAGACAGCGCGAATTATCCATTATATTTTTAAATATGATGGAATGCCTTAAATTTAACCGTTTAGAAATCTATAAATTTAAGGCTTTTGGTTATTGTTCTTTCAAAACTTCATATATTTTTTTAGGCTCAATGTAAATAAAAATGAGTTTTCTATTTGCATTGAGTTTAAATAGTAGTTGTATTTTTTATGGTTTTTGTTATTTTATCATAAATGATTTTTGTGATTGTTTTAGCTAAAAAAGATAGTTTAATGATTTTGTAATTTTGCTTTTTAAGATTATCTATCAAACTTGGAAGCACGGGAGAAAAATTAGAGTTTTATTCTTGAATTAGTATTTATACTGTGTTATTTTCAAAGTTTCTAGGTTCTAATTATTTTTTAAAAAATAAAATTTTAAAAAATTAAAAAAACAATGAATCGCTTTATGAGTCACTAATGCAAAAAAAATGCTTTTTTTAGCGTTTTTTAGGATAAGTTTAATATAATTTACTTATTTTAAAAATTTAATTTATCAATATTTATCAAGAAATACCAAATTATGAAGTTAATTAAAATTGAAATTGAAGGTTTTAAATCCTTTGCCGAACCCGTTAGCATCAAATTTGACGGTTCTATTGTTGGAATAATTGGACCAAATGGTTCTGGAAAATCAAACATAAATGATGCAATTAAATGGGTTTTAGGTGAAAAATCAGCAAAACAACTACGTGGATACAACATGGACGATGTTATTTTTGCTGGTTCAAAAACAGTCGCTCCTGTTGAAAAAGCGATGGTAAAATTAACATTTAGTGATGAAAGTCGCGAAGATTCTGCCCAAATTTTTACAATTTCACGACTTATTAAAAGAGGTCAGGGTACTAATGAATATTTTTATAATGATCAACCAGTTCGTTATAAAGATATCCGTAATTTAGCAATTGAGGCTGGAATTTCAAAGTCATCACTTGCGATTATTTCTCAAGGTACAATTTCTGAAATTGCTGAGTCGACCCCTGAGCAAAGAAAGCTTGTAATTGAAGAAGTTGCCGGAACTTCCAAGTACAAAAACGACAAACAAGAAGCTATTGTAAAACTTGATCAGACCCTTATGGGCATTGAAAAAATTGAAATTCGTGTAAAAGAGCTTGAAACTCAAGCAAAACAACTTGAAAAACAAGCAAAAAATGCCAAAATATATTTAGAAAAATCAAAACAATTAGAATCAGTTGAAGTTGGATTAATTGTTAGTGATATCAAAAAGTATCAAACTGAATTAGAAAAAATTGACGAGCAATTATCACGCCTTAAATTTGAAGAGCCTAAATTTGTAAGTGAAATTGAATCTAATGAAAGAATAATAAATGACAATGTCCAAAAAAGAACACAAACTGATCTAGAAATTACTGAAAAAAGCAATCAAATAAGTAATCTTAAAAGCGAAATTAACAATATAAACTTAACTTATGCTAAAATGACGCAACTTCAGGAGATGATATTATCCCAGCAAATTAACGTTAATTTTGAACAAAAAATAGCCGCTTTAAAGCAAAAGTATGATCAAATTCTAGTTGAGAAAGACAATTTTTCGAACCTAATTTACCAAAACAAACAAACAAAATCAGGAGTTGTTCAAAAAATTGCTGATTTAAGTGCCAAAAAATCTGAAATTGACTCAAAGTTAAACAATTTAAATTCAGAAAAAATTATAAGCCAAACACAAATTTTTGAACTGCAAAAAACAATCGAATCTAGGTCTTTTTTGCCCAAAGGTACAAAGGTAATCGTTGAAAATAGTCATCTTTTTTCAGGCTATTGTGGTGTTGTTTCTGATTTAATTAAAATTCCACAAAAATATACAGATGCAATTGAAACAGCTCTTGGCTCAAGTTTGAAACAAATTGTTGTTGAAAAACCAGAAAATGCCGTTGAGGCGATTAATTTTTTGAAAAAAAATCACGCCGGAAGTGCAACATTTATTCCACTTTCAACATTAAAACCACGATTTATTCCTGATTTGTATTTAAGCCACCTTCAGACTCAAGAGAGTTTTATCGGAATTGGTTCTAATTTGGTAAATTATGAGAAAAAATACCAAATTTTAGCTGATTTTTTGCTTGGTGGCGTTATTGTTAATGATACAATCGACAATGTTAATAAAATTTCGAAATTTGTTGATCATAAATTTGTTGTCGTCACTTTAGATGGCGATATTGTCCGCACAAGTGGTATAATTTCCGGTGGTTTTAAGCAAAAAAATGATTCAGTTCATTCTTTGGAATTAAGAATTAATGAACTTAAAAATAAAGTGAATTTTTTTGAGAAAAAAATTCAAGAATTTAAGGTAGAATCTAATAATCTTGAACAAACCATCAATAAAGAATCTTACTTTTTGCAGCAAACCCAAATTTCTCTTGATGAATTAGAAAATAAATATAGTGCTGCAAAAGTTGAGCTTGATAAAATTAGAATTGAAAATCAAGGAATTGAAGCTGTATCTCAGAGTGATGAAATCGATTCAAAAGTCAACGAAACTTTAAAACAAAAAATCGAACTTGAAAATTCAATTGTAGCCCTTGAATCTGAACTAAAAATTTTAAATCGTGAAAAACAAGAATATGATTCCCAAATTTCTAAATTAACAGTTTTAGTTCAGCAACTCAATCAAAGTCAGCGAAATGTTAATGCCGAATTAAATCAAAATCAAACAAACAAAGATAAATATGAGTTTCTTTTATCAAACCTAAAAACCACCTTGTCGCAAAAATATAATTTAACCTTTGAATCAGCGCTTGAAACACACCAATTAGAAATTGAAACTCAAGATGCCCATGATCTTGTTAATAGTTTAAATTCGGAAATAAAAGCGCTAGGCAATATAAATCTTGATGCAATTGAAGATTTTGAGACCACATCAAATCGACTTGAAAAATTAAAAACTAGTCAGCATGAACTTGAAGTGGCTAGATCAAAAATTTTAGAAGTAATTTCTGATCTTGACAAAATTATAATCGCAAAAACTCAAGAAATTGTTGACCTTGTAAATTCGGAATTTAACTTAGTTTTTCAAAATATGTTTGGTGGCGGAAGTGCTAAAATTTACTTTAGTGACAAAAATGATATTTTGAATTCTGGAATTGAAATAAGCGCTCAACCGCCAGGCAAAACTATCAAGAATATCCGTCTTTTTTCAGGTGGTGAAAAAGCAATAATCGCAATTTCACTATTATTTTCAATTATAAAAGCCCGGCCAATTCCACTCTGTATTCTTGACGAAGTTGAGGCTGCCCTTGATGAGGCTAACGTAATTCGCTATGTTGAATTTTTAAAGCAGCTAAAACAAAAAACACAATTTTTAATTATCACTCACCGTCATGGGACAATGTCACGCGTTGATCAACTTTTAGGAATTACAATGCAAAAACGTGGAGTTAGTTCAATTTTTTCTGTTGAACTTTCCAAAGCAAAAGAAATTTTAAAAGATGAACTTCAATAATTTTGCAATTTGTTATAATAAAATGCAAAATTATGTTATAATTATATATTTACTAAGATTTAAATTTTTTTAAAAGGAGCCAAAATGCCAAGAGAAGGTCTAACATTAAGATGCATTGATTGCAAAATGGAAAATTATATCACTAAAAAAAATAAAAAAACAAAGCCTGAAAAAATTGAAGTAAAAAAACACTGCCATAAATGCAACAAACACACTTTACACCGTGAGAAAAAATAATATGAATCCTAAATATTTAAATAAAGCTTTTGAAGAAAATAATTTAGATGTTATAATTTCATTTTCTTACCAAACTCGCCTTTGACTCACAAAAGTTTCAGCTACTGATGGACTTTTATTTATTCAAAAGAGCGATTCTTATTTGTTTGTTGATGGTCGTTACATTGAAGCAGCCCAAAAAAACGCTAAAAACTGCCAAGTTTTACTAATTACAAAGCAAAATCTTGAAGACTTTTTATCCCAAAAAAACTATCACCGAATTGGAGTTGAGGCTGAATATTTAACAGTTGAACAACTCAATAAAATCAAACAGTGATTCCCTAATTCTGAGATTATCAATTTATCAGCTCAGCTTTTTCGAATTATTAAAACTGACGAAGAAATTCAAAATATCCAAAAAGCAGTTAATATTTCACTTGAAGCCTACAGCAAAATTTTACCAAAAATTCAACCAGGTTTGACTGAAAAATCAGTTGATATTGAACTAAATTATCAAATGAAATTACTTGGGGCTGAAAAAGAATCTTTTGATTCAATAATTGCAACTGGTCCAAATTCAGCAATGCCTCATTGAAGAGCCAGTTCGGCAAAAATTCTTGATAATGATCTTCTAAAAATTGACTTTGGTGCTCTTTATAATGGTTATTGCGCTGATATTACTAGAACTTCATATCTTGGAAAACTTGAGTCAAAAAAAGAAGAAATTCTTGAAATAGTCAAAAAAGCTGCAGAATTAGGCCGTAAAAAAGTTGCCCCTGGTGTTAGAGCATCAGAAATTGACAAAGCCTGCCGTGATTATATCGACCAAAAAGGTTATGGACAATATTTTGTTCACTCAACTGGTCACGGAGTTGGAATTGATATTCACGAATTGCCTGTTGTTAGCGCTAACAGTGATACAATTTTAGAACCAGGAATGGTTATAACTGTTGAACCTGGAATATATATCCCTGGAGTCGGTGGTGCTCGAATCGAGGATGTTGTTCTTGTAACTGAAAAAGGATTTAAAACACTTTCTCGAGAAGAAGAATCATAAAAACCTTATTTTTTTGCAATTAAAATTAGCAAAAAAATAAAAAAATTAATTAAAAATATGTTATAATATTTAATTAATTTGGTGGATGTGGCGAAGTGGCTAACGCATCGGGTTGTGGTTCCGACATACGCGGGTTCGATCCCCGTCATCCGCCCCATTTCTTTAAATAGACCAAAAACAAAACTAGACTTTAACCAGTCTAGTTTTTTATATTTACAATTTTTCCCTGACTTTGGCAGTTTAATTGCAAAAGTTCACTTTTTAGTGAATGTAAATATGACAAAATACCGCTAAATCCGGGTTTTTTGACCTAAAATCTTAATTTTTATAATTTTGAAATTAACCTTTTGCAAAAAAAAAAAAAAAATGTTTAAAAATTAAGTTAATATATTAATTTCAGACACATTCAAAAAAGGTGTGTTAAAATGAAACAATACAAATTTACAGTTGAAGACAAATTTAAATACATTAAAATTGCCGAATCTAAAGGGCTAAAAAACGCAATTTTGGATTTTGCAGAAGAATTTAGAGAAATTTACAAAAACAAATCTAAAAGTAAAAAAGCGGATAAAGAATGAATGTTGCATATATACGCTAATAATTTGATAAGAAATTGGCAAAAAAAGTTTTATAATAATGATATGAAAAGTTTAATTAGTACTCGTGGAAAAATCAAATCTCCACGCAAACCAAAAAAGAAATATACAATTAACGATCTTTCCGAAAATGATCGTGGAATTTATCAAGAAATAGTGGAGAGGGTTCTTAAAAGATCCGGAATTGACCCCGCAATTATTCTTGAGGAGCTCAAAAAATTAAAACAAGAACAAGAGAAAGATAAAGATAAAATCGAAAATTGCACTAGAATTTGTAGCGTTTTTAACGTTAATCGCACTTCTATTTATGAGAAAATAAGGGTGAAAAAACCACCAAAGAAAATGATTTATGATGAAGACTTACTTGAGTGAATTCGTGAAAATTTCTATTTATATCGAAAGGTAAAAGGCCGCGACATCCTATATAATATTTACATAAATCAGGGAAATTATGTAAGCACGTACGTGTTTCAAAAACACTACGAATTTTTAGGATTAAAATCAATTGCTTATAAAAAGCAAGGAAAACCGGCACCAAAAGAGAAAAAGTTTACACGAATTTGGACTGAAGATCATATCAAAGGTGAATTTAGCTCAGAAAATTTTGGTGAAAAATGATTTGCTGATATTAAATTTATCAAAATTAACAACGAATGATTTTACCTACACTCAATTATTGAAACAAAATCCAATTACTTGCTCAATTTTTCGATTTCTAAAACAAGATTTTCAGAAGAAACTATAAACTTAGTAAAACAAACAATCAAAAAGTATAATATTAAACCAAAATTTTTCCATTCAGATCATGGCGTGGAATATGCGAACTACAAATTTGCTAATTTTTTAAAACAAAACAATATCCAACAATCAATGTCACCAAAAGGCAATGCCCTTGCAAACAGACCTATTGAATATTTTTATGCAGTTTTTCAACGAGAATTGCTTAATATTGAGGGCGAAAATTTTGAAAATGTAGCTATTGCTTATCAAAAAATAAGTGAATTTATTGATTGGTATAACTATGAAAGGCCTCAAAGTTGCTTATCATATAAAACTCCAAGCTATTATATGAGGTAAATTATTTGTCCAAATTTTTTAAAATGAACATGCTAGAAAAAATTAACAAAAGTGGTGCAATCAAAATCATAGGTAAAAAACTAATTGTCTGAGATTTTTCTACTTATTTATGTTTGGTCAAAAATAAAGTTGTGTTATAATAAGTCACACTAAGAATAGAGATTAGAATTAAGGGGAATTAGTTATGTTTTTTGTCTAAAAAATCAGAAAATGCGAATTATCCATTATATTTTTAAATGTGATGGAATGCCTTAAATTTAACCGTTTAGAAATCTATAAATTTAGGGTTTTGGTTATTGTTCTTTCAAAACTTCATATGTTTTTTAGGCTCGCTGCAAATAAAAACGAGTTTTCTATTCCCGAGTTTCCCAGTTTGAAGCGCAAAAATTCACTTTTTAGTGAATATAAATATGAAAAAAGACCCGTAAATCGGTGCTTTTTGAATGTAAAACCTTAATTTTAATTGGTAGCATTTGGTAGCATTTTAAGTAATTTTATGGTATAATTATACATTATGAAAAAACAAAATTTGTTTTTATTTAGTGTTTGAGGATCTTCAAAAGATAAACCATATAAATATGTTGGCTGAACACAAGGTTATTCCAAAGATCCAAAACGTTGATTTAGTTTAGGAAATGAGCGGAATTTGGAAAAAATTAATCCAAATGCTGTTCAAATTATCAAAGAAAAATTGAAATTGTTTTCAAATTTAGATGACAAAGATAAAGTCAAGGCTATTTTACTTGATTCTATTAAAAATTCAAGCATAATCGAAGGTTCGGTTTTTGTTGGCGGGGAATTAATTGAAAAACTTATTGAAAAGCACAATATTTTTGAATCACTTCCTAAAAGTAGACATAAAAATATGAAGGAAATTTTTAACTACTTAATTTCAAAACGGATCACTGATCCTGGCAGCATTATTAATGCTTTTGATAAAAAGGATGACTACTCAAATCAAATAAATACTTCCAAAAATAGCTTTTATAGACTTTTAGATCTTGTCTATGAGTCACAAAATCAACTTTTAAATAGTGTCAACAAAATGGTTATAAGCGAACTTGGAAAAAGGGACAGTGAATTTTATTTTGATTCATCAACAGTCTATTTTGAGACATTTGAAAGAAATGGATTAAGAATTCCTGGTTATTCTAAAGATGCTAAATTCAAAGAAGACCAAATTGTCATTGGCTTAGCGTGTGATAAAAATGGTATTCCTTTTCATATTAAAGTTTTTAAAGGAAATACCGGCGATTCTAGTACATTAATCCCTTTTGTATTAGATGTTGAATCCAAATATAATATCAAAAATATGACAATAATCGCTGATCGTGGCATGTCAACTGCCGCAAATATTCGATTTCTTGAATCAAGAAACTATAATTTCATTATTTCTTATCGTGCAAAGGTAGGAACTCAAAAATTCAAAAATTATTTACTAGATCCAAGCGATTATGTTAATGTAAGTGCGGATTTTAAGTATAAAAAGAAGAATTTTATTCATCTTATAAGAATAAAAGATACACCGAAAATATTAGAAGAAGAATTATTACTTACAGTGCAAAAAAGAGCGATAAAAGACAGCAAAGCTCGCGAAGAGCAAATCGAAAGTTTTATTAAAAAGCAAAATAAAGATGGTTTTATTGAAGTAAACAAATTGTTTGGCAAAAAACCTAAATATTTTAAGGAAATTTCAAACATGAAATTTGAATTAGATCAAAGTAAAATTGACAAAGACAAACAATTTGATGGTTACTATGTTTATGAAACAAATATACTAAATTCAAATGTCTTAGACATAGTTGAAAAATACCAAAAACAGTGGAATATTGAAGCTAATTTTAGAAGTCTAAAAGGTTTGTTGAATATTCTACTCGTATTTTTAAGAATTGACGAGCACATTCTAGCTCATACACTTTTGTGTTTTATCTCACTAGTTATTTTAAAAACTATAATATTTAAAATCAACAAACATATTAGTGATAACAAGTTATTTCAAAACAATCAATTAACTGAGGTTAGTTTAGTAACGATGTTGCAAAAATTAAGACAAAGGGTCGAATTTAACACTTTAGATCAGCAAATGATATTTAAAAATCGAGATGGTGTTCCTAGTGATCCGAATATTTGAAATAGGTATGATTTTTACTATGATGTGTTAATAAATCAGTAAAAAAATTGTTATTAACTTTTACCGAAAAACTTAAAAAAGTACCTAAAACCAGATGCTTTTTTAAAATTACCTTATGAAACTGGGAAACTCAGGTTCATATGTTTTTTTAGGCTCGCTGCAAATAAAAACGAGTTTTCTATTTGCATTGAGTTTAAATAGTAGTTGTATTTTTTATGGTTTTTGTTGTTTTATCGATAACTTGATTTTGCTGTGTTTTAAAATAGGTAATTAACTTTTGCCAAAAAAGTTAAAAAAGCGCCAAAACCAAACACCTTTTTAAGATTAGCCCATCAAATTGTGAAACTCGGGATTTTTTCTGTTATAATAAAAAACCCTCAAAATCAAAGGACTTTATGATTTTGAGGGTTTACTTAATAATTAGGAAAATTTTTAAACATGCAAATTATTAAGAGTTCATAATTTGACGAATTTTATCGATTATTTTTTCTTTTGTAATTGTGTGGAAATTTTCACCTTTTGCTAACGGAACTGTAATGTCATATCCAGTAAGACGAGCAGGAGCTGCTTCTAAATATTCAAATGCTTTTTCGTTAACACGAGTTATAATTTCGGCTGAAACTGAAAAAGATTTAACAGCTTCATGAACAACTAAAATACGTCCAGTTTTCTTAACTGATTCGATAATAGTTTCGGTATCAACTGGCTTAATTGTTCTTAAGTCAATTAGTTCAACATCAACATCTTCAAGTCCAGGAGTTGAACTAAGAGCTTGAATAGCGGCGATTGATTCATGAACTTGAGCACCGTAAGTTACGAGTGTTAAGTCACTTCCTTCTTTAATTACATTAGCTTTTCCGATTGGAACTTCGTAAATTCCAGCAGGAACTTCTTGTTTAAATGCACGGTATATTTTTTTAGGCTCAAGAAATACAACCGGATCTGGGTCATTAATTGCGGCAATTAAAAGACCTTTTGTGTCATATGGAGTTGAAGGCATAACAACTTTTACTCCAGGAATGTGGGCAAACATTGCTTCAATTGCTTCTGAGTGGTGCTCTAGAGCACGAACTCCACCTGCCATTGGCATTCTTAAAACCATTGGCACAGTAAACCGACCACGAGAACGGTTACGATAACGGACTGCGTGAGCAAAAAGCTGTTGAAAGGCAGGGTATGAGAAACCTTGGAATTGCATTTCTGCAATTGGACGTAGCCCGGCAATGGCTGCTCCAACTGCAACACCACAAATAGATGCTTCAGCTATTGGGGCGTCTCAAACACGATCAATTCCGTATTTTTTTTGTAATCCTTCAGTTGCACGGAAAACTCCACCTTCAAATCCTGCATCTTCTCCTCAAAGAACAACGCGAGGATCTTTTTCCATCATTAAATCAATAGCATTTGTAACTGCACCGATATTATTTAGAGCGATTTTATCTGAATTTGCCATTATTTAGCTCCTTTAAAAAATTCGATTGCTTCTTGTTTTTGTTCTTCAAGTTCAGGAGGTAAGGTCTCGTAGGTGTAATCGAAAATTTCATCGATTGTTGAATCTAAACCAATTAGAGATTTTTCGTAAGTTTCTTTAACAACAGCTAAAGAATCATCTCAAATTTTTTGTTTTTCTTCTTCAGTTAACATGTCACGATCAAACATGTATTTTTCAATACGGTGCATTGGCTCTCATTTTTCGTGTTCTTTTTCTTCTTCTTCAGTTCGATAAATTCTTGGGTTATCGGAAGAAGTGTGAACACCTTGACGTCAAGTAACAAATTCAACAAGAACAGGGCCATTTCCGGCACGAGCATAGTCCACTGCTTCTTGAATTACTTCGTAGGAAGCTAAAAGGTCATTTCCGTCAACACGAACTCCAGGCATTCCGGCGGCTTTTGCTTTTGCAGCGATTGTTGAAGCGGCATTTTCGTATTTATTAGGGGTTGAAATTGCTCATTGGTTATTATTTACGCAAAATACAACAGGTCATTTTCAAATACTTGCAATATTTAGAGCTTCGTAAAATTCACCTTCAGCAGTTCCACCATTACCAATAAAACTCATTGAAACAATTTTTTTACCGGTTAATTTTGCAGCATAAGCGATTCCGGCAGCATGTGAAAATTGAGTTCCGATTGGAATGTTAATTGGTAAAACATTAACATCTTTAGGAATTACGTTTCCTTTTTCACTTCCGTTTCAGTATTGCATTTGATTTATCATTGGAACACCAAGATATAACATTGTTGCATTTGAACGGAAAGCAGGAACGAATCAGTCTTCTTTTGTAAGCGCCATTCCTGAAGCAACTTGGAGAGCTTCTTCACCAAAGTTAGGGGCAAAAGTTAACATTCGACCTTGACGTTGAAGTTGGGTCATATAAACATCTTGTTGACGTGATAAAACCATAAATTCATAGGCTTTTTTGATTTGATCAGCAGATAATCTAATATCTTTTTTCTCATCAAGTTCGCCAAAAACAGTCGAAGTTAAGAGATTTCCATCAATATCGAGATACCTAATCATTTCATGGTCTTTGTCCATAATTTGGTCAGGTTTGACGTAACGAAATTTTTCCATGAATCTCCTTTTTTATATTTTTTTAATATTTTAAATTATAAACTCAAAAAAAACAATAAATTTTTTTAATTTGAGCTTATATTAATATTATAACAAAATTTAAAAATTTTGCTACTTATTTTTTAAGGCTAAAAATTACTTTATTTTAATGAGTGAAGTAACCTCATAATTTTCTAATTTTTTTCGACCTTCTAATTGTTCGAGCTCAATTAAAAAGATAATTTTTGAAACAATAGCTCCGGCATTTTCGATCATTTTTGTGATGGCATTTACAGTTCCTCCAGTCGCGAGCACATCATCAATAATAGCCACTTTTTGGCCTGGTTTGATCATTCCGGTTTGAACTTCTAAAATTGCAGATCCATATTCTAAATCATAGGCAAATTCTTCGACATCACCTGGCAATTTTCCGGCTTTTCTAACCATTATGAATGGTTTTGAAAGAAAAGCGGCTGTTGGTGTTCCGAATAAAAAACCTCGAGCATCTGGTCCAACAATAATATCTACATCTTTTGCAAGCGATGCCATTTCAACAATTGCATAATTTAAAGCTTTACCATTTGCAAGTAATGGCGAAATATCTTTAAAGCTAATCCCTTTTTTTGGGAAATTATCAACTGTGCGAATATAATTTTCTAAGTTAATTTTCATAACTTTCTTATATTATATTTATAATTTGCTTTTTTTAACAGTTTTTTTTATTTTTTTTGTTAAATAGGCTCAAAATACCGGAAAAACAGGAACAATTATAAATAAAATAAGAACAATAACTTTTGTAACTCTAGTTTTTAGAATTAAGTTAAAATTTTCAATCTCAGGTTGATAAATCAAAATTGTAAAAAGATCGACAATTGGCACAACAACTGCAAATAATAAAATTAATGAAATGCAAATTACGGAAATATAACCAAAAAACAGGAAGTATTTTTGTTTTTCGATAGCAATTTTTTTTGTTTTTCGATTTTTAATGCAACCATAAATGGCAGCAGCAATCAGTAAAAAACTAATCAAAGCCGATCAATTTCCAGTAATATCAGCAAATGAATATAAATTATTTAATTTTTGACCATAAGTTCCATATTCTTGATCATCAAAGCCAAAAACACCAATAAGTGTAAAAATAATTAGAGCCAAGACTGAAAAAATAATTAAAAAATAAGTTGAAACAACAGGTTTATTTAAATTTACATATTTTTTTCACCTTTTGAGCAAAAAAAACTCGTTTTTGTGAATTAATTCCTCAAGTGCCCGCGGACCTCACAATGTAAAAACATTGATAATTCCAAGAAGACTAATTCCAATTAGTAAAAAAGTTGTTCCTAAAATTAATTTAATTGTAAGTGGATGCCATTTTAATTCATTTTTTGCAATATTAATAAATGACGAAATTGAACCATCGCCAACAATTGAAGTTGCAATTGCAATAAAAAGATATATTATTGTGGTGATTCCGATTCCTAAAAGAATAGCAATTGGTGTTTTTTTAGGCTCCTTCATTTCTGATTGCAAACCAGCGGCAGTAAAAAATCCTTCATATGAAAAAAATATTCCAGCCATTGAAATTAAAACTCCAACGCCAGGCAAACTTGAGGAAATTGAAACTCCTTCAGTTTTTATTTTTTCAACACTTGCAAATTCAGGTTGAGAAAGAAGTTTGTTCGAACCACCTTGAAAATATAGAATAAATCCGACAATAACTGTCACAAAAATAGGGATAAATTTTGCAATTAAAATAATTTTATTGTGAAATTCAGCAACTTTTGTGTTTAGACTAATTATAAAAAAGTAAATAACAATAGCAATTGAAACAACCAAAACAATAACTCAGTCAAATTTCATATTTCAATCACTAGATGATTCAAGGCCAAAAGCTGCAATTGCATCTTGCAAAATTTGCATAAAATAAACAGGCAGAACAAAATAAGTAAAGGGTAAATATAAATAAATTATGAAATTTTTCGAAATTTGAAAAAAACTCTCAGAATTAAAGAGTTTATTTCAAATAATGACAGATAAATTTGATTTTTTTGTTGCAGATGAAATTTCAATTAATGCAATTGCCATCGCAACAATTGCAAAACAAGCAAAAACTCAACTTCCAATTGCAAGTCCAAGATTATAACCTGAATTTTCAATAACAGCCTTGGATTTAAAAAAGATTCCCGCACCAATACTTGCGCCAAGGACGATTAAAAGAGCGCCAAAAAAGGTGATTTTCTGAGACTTGTTCTTTCCAAGCGTTCCTGTTGCCATATTTTTCCCTTCTTGAAGTTGGATAATATTATATCATATTTTTCAAAAAGTTCTATAAATTTAAAGGTTTTTTACTCTTGAATCAATGGCAAAAAATATTTTTTCACTAAATTTGTCTTGTCTTGCCCCATAATTAAAAAAGGTGATTCTATCCCGAATTCATCGTATTTATTTTTTAAATTTTCTGTAAAAAATTGGAAAAATTTGGCATAAGCTAACTGGTTATTTATATAAAGTTTGGGTTCATTTAGAAAAACATAGTCAGAATTCATCGAATAGTGAATTTTAGGGTCAAAAAACTCTTTCAAAAATTGATTAATTTCATTGGCTAATGACTTTAAAGTTAAAAAATTATTTTCTTTAACAGTTTTTAGTTTTTCTTTAAGGGCTTGAATTTCTTGGTCAATTTTTTGAACTAAAGCGGAAAAATCACTCTTTTCAGGTTTATTTTTGTCTTCTTTTTCAGATTTGGTTTTTAAGTTTTCTTTTTGTTCAAAAAGTTCTTTAATTTGCTGACTTATTTTATTTTCTTCCTTTTTTGAGTCATCTAATTTTATAGCAAAATTAATGATTGAAATAATAATATTTCTTGTAAGTTCTTGACTTAATTTAATAAAATGTAGGTAAAATCTAGCAAAATTTATGTGCAAAATTAATTTAATTACCGGGTTTCACTGTCTTTTTTTGGCTATTAGTTTTTCTTCGATAAAAAGGTGTTTTTCCTTATTTTTTAAAAATTCATCTAAACTTTTTGATTTATATATGTTTATTTGTTCTTGGTAAAATTTTTTATCATCTAAATTATTAATGTTTAAGTCTGTTATATCAATAGTTCCAAAATTTTCATCAAAATATTGGCCATCATCATTTGCGCCAAGATTTAAACTTAGGTCAATATTTTTAATTTTTTCTTTTAAATTAAGAAAAAGAACCTTTTTTTGGCTAAAATCGATGTTACTATAATATGTATTAAAAAATTGAACTAGAATTTCTTCAAGACCAAAATAGTCTTTTTCCTCAATTTGGCCAATTTTTAGCTCTTCAATTTTGCTTTGATCTAAAATTCCGCTAAATTTTGTCCTTGGTTTTTCCTGATTTTTTGGCAATCCTTTCATAATTGTTTCAAAAACAAACGGTTTTAATTTATCTGTGCTACTTTTTATTTTCCCCTTGTTTTGTGAATGAATTGAGTTTATATTAATTTTAAAGCAACTTGCAAACAAAAAAACCGGCAAAATCCAGGTTAATTTGAAAAAAAAGAAAATTTTAATATTTTTTTTGAGTTTATGCATTATAATTTATATTTACTGTTTTTATCTATATTTTTTTAAAACAGTGAAAAAAGCGATTTTTTTACTTTTTTTGGGAAAAAATCCAAATATAATTGATTTTAATTTGGTTGTAGGTTAGGCAAATTAAAAAAATATTAAAAAAAAACTTTTTTTCTTTTTTTTATGATATAATGTTATATGCTTTTAACTGATAACTGAACAAACCATTAGTGCTCGAGTGGTGGAATGGTAGACACAAGGGACTTAAAATCCCTTGGGAGTAATCCCGTGCTGGTTCGAGTCCAGTTTCGAGCACCAAAAGCGCCCTTAGCTCAGCAGGTAGAGCAAATGACTTTTAATCATTGGGTCAGAGGTTCAAATCCTCTAGGGCGTACCATTTCAAATTTATTTGTCCAACGTTTTTTATAATTTTTCATTAAAAAAGGCTTAAAATGTCAAAAAAAATAGCAATTTTAACTTCTGGTGGTGACTCACCAGGAATGAATTCTGCTATAAGTGCTCTTGTTAAGTCCGCACTTAATTCAGGATTTGAACCATATTTAATTTTAGAAGGCTACCTTGGAATTTTAAATAAAAATATTATATCAGCCTCTGAATTTCCGTATAACGGTATCTCTAGTTTTGGTGGCACAGCAATTGGTTCTACCCGTTTTCCGGAATTTAAAGACGAAGAAATTCAAAAAAAAGCCGCAAAAATCTTAACAGATATGGGTATTTCTTCTTTAATTGTTATCGGTGGAGATGGAACTTACAAAGGTGGTTATAAACTTCATTTGCAAGGAATCAAAGTAATCGCTCTACCAGGAACAATTGATAATGATATTCAATTTACTGATTATACAATTGGATTTGATTCAGCTTTAAATACAATTGTAGAAAGTGTTGATAAATTAAGAGATACTGCTAATTCCCATCGACGTTGTTTTGTTGTTGAAGTAATGGGTCGTCATTGTCCAGATTTAGCTTTGTATTCAACAATTGCAACCGGAAGTGAACTTGTTATTACTAACACAAATCCTCTAAGCGCAGAAGAAGCATCAAAAATTGTTCTTGAACAATTTAAAAAAGGTAAGCCGAGCGTTATTATTACAGTTTTAGAGTATGTTTTACCAAATTTAAAAGAATTTGCTGCTCAAATTGAAAAATTAACTAATATAACAACAAGAGCTTTTGAAGTTGGGCATATTCAAAGAGGCGGAAGACCTTCGGCATTTGATCGAATATTAGCAACTAAGATGGCAATTAAAGCAATTGAGTTAATTGATGAAGGTAAATCAGGACTTGCAATTGGTTATTTAGATGGAAAAATTCAAGCTCACGATATAACCAAAGTAGTGTCAACCTCAGTTGAAAGAATAGGTGAATTAGCTCAAAAAATTAACAAAATTAATCAAAATTAATTTAGAAAAGGTATAAAATGCGTAAAATTAGAAAACTTCAAATGCAAAAAAGGCGAGAAGCACGAAGACTAAAAACTTCTAAAGCCGCTAAAAAATTAAATGCAAAATTACAACTTTTAGTGGAAAAAAGTTTGCAATAATTTAAAAACAGTTAAATAAAAAAAGGTGATTTTCACCTTTTTTTATTTAAGAATTTGAACTGAAAAACTAAAAATTAACTATTTTTTTAGGAAATCAATAAAAATTCTGTTGAAATATTCAGGATTTTCTGTATAAATTAAGTGACCAGTTTTTGGGATGATTTCGGTTTGGACGTGTGGAATTAGACTTTCAAAATATGATTTAGTTTCTTGTTGTAGAACAATTCCATCTTTTTCACCTAAAACAAGAAGTGTTGGACATTTTATTGATTTAATTCCGTCCTCAATTTGATCCATCATATTATTTTTTAGTAAATTTTTGCTGAGAGTTACAATATAGTAATTATTAAAATATTCGTAATTAAAGGTGGCTTTTGCTCATTCTAAATATTTAGGATCTTTATATTTTTCTTTATCATATTCATAAATTGGCAAAAATTCTAGCATTTCTTCAGGTGTTTTTGGGAAGAATTTTTCGTAAAATAAATCTTTCAGTGGCAAATTAGCTTTATTCATAGGGCCAATGAAAACCATTTTTGAAATTAATTCAGGAATTCTTTTATAAACCAAAGCTCCATATCCGCCTCCCATTGAGTGGCCGACTAAAACAACGTTTTTAAGGTTTAATTTTTTAATAAATTCAACTGTCAAATCTGCATAATAATCTACATAAAGTTGTTCGTCTTTTGCGGGAGTTAAATTATTTCCTGGAAGTGTGTAGGCATAAAAATTTACGCCAATTTCTTTGCTAATTGAGTCAATTACACCGCCAAAAACTTTATGACTTGAGTTAAAACCGTGACAAAAAACAATATTAATTTTGTTGTATGGACTTTGATTCATTATAAAAGGGTATGGTCAAATTGAATTAGACATTTTACTTCTCCTTCGCGATTTTTTCTGTATTTAAATATGTATTTAAAATAATTTTTTGTATATTTAAAAATAATTATAAATTAAAAAAATTTTTTCAACTTTTTATTTCAGAAAAAAAATAAAAAGTGATATAATGTTAGTGCCACTAAAATAATAACCTTGTAACCTGGTCAGGATAGAAATATAGCAGCCATATCGAGAAGTATTGTGTTTAGTGGTCTTTTTAATCTTTGAAAAGGTAAAAAAACACTATGTCTTCTCGACAATCTAACAAATCAAGCAACGGACATTGTTCTTGTTCTAATCAGAAAAACCATAATTTAGCTAAATGTTTAAAAAATCAACTTGTTTTACGTGCAGAACGTGAAATTTTTAATCATAATCAAAGCAAAATAAACCTGAAAAATTTCTGGAAAAGACGAACCCTTTCAATCACAATGATGGCTATTTCGGCATTATTTTTTACATTAGGGGTCATTTTTTTCTTAGGAGTTGCAAAAACTGTCCCAACAGGTGTCTCAGCAATTCCAGCACTTACTATAATAATAATTAATTCTCAATATCAGGTAAGTATTGGCTGAAGTTTTGCAATAATTTACTTTGTTATTAATATTCCTTTAATAATTTTTATTCTTGTTAAAGTCTCGAACAAAAGTTTTAGCTATCTTACTTTCATTTGACTTTTTTTTCAAATCGTTTGAAACCAGGTTTTTTCTCTTGACACCCCAATAAGAACATTTTTAATTAACAATATTTTAATTACAGGTCAACAAGGTTCTTGGACTATTTTCTATTATACAATTATTGGTGCCATTTTGTCTGGTTGATCTATCGGAATGGCTTGAAAATTCGGTGGTTCTTGTGGAGGAACTGATTATATAACTTATTATATTGCGCTAAAATATCGCAAACCTATTGGCAAAATAATGTTTAGTATTTCGATATTTTTTGGGCTTTTTTCAATTGTTATCCTTTATTTTTTTGAACCTTCACAAGTTGATGGTCAACTTTTGGGTCAAAAATTAGCGGCTGTTTTTATTTATTTAATTGTAAGTTCGTCAATTGTCAGCCGAATTTATCCAAAATACGGAAAAATTCTTTTAAAAATTTACACTAATCACCCAGATAAAATTGTTGAACATCTTAAATCAATAAAATATTGGCACTCATATAATATTTGAGAAGGTGTTTCTGGATACACCGGTCAAAAACAATGAAGAGTTGAAACAATTATTTACATAATTGAAAAAAATGCGATTTTAGAAGAAATTGCAAAAGCAAACGTTAGTTTTTGGTATTCAGCAACTAAAATCTTACAAACAACAGACCGTTTTGATGCAACAAAAATTAATTAAATTTTCACTTTTTAATTAATTTTTTGCTTTTTTAGTTGAGTATTTTTACACTAGTTTTAAATTCAGCAAAGATTTTTTGATAGTCTAATTAAGACTGTTAAAAAATCTTTGCTTTTTGTTTTTAGTCTTAAATTAAAGTCTGAAATTTTTTTAAATTTTTCCTGAATTCCCCAGTTTTATGGCGAAATTGGCTTTTTAGTGAATATAAGCATGCAAAAATACCGGTAAATCCGGGTTTTTTGGCTAAAATCTTAATTTTTATATTTTAAGATTAACTTGTTGCAAAAAAAAAAAAAAAAAATGTTTGGTTTAAAATAAAATTATGTTATAATAAGTCTCACTAAGAATAAATTAATAAATTTTGATATTGAATTAGGGGGAATTAGTTATGTTTTTTGTCTAATAAAATTAGATAGTGCGAATTATCCATTATGTTTTTAAATATAATGAAATGCCTTAAATTTACCCGTTTAGAAATCTTAAAATTTAGGGCTTTTGGTTATTGTTCTTTCAAAACTTCATATGTTTTTTTAGGCTCGATGTAAGTAAAAACGAGTTTTCTTTTTACATTGAGTTTAAATAGTAGTTGTATTTTTTTTATGATTTTAGTTATTTAGTCCATAAATTGATTTTTGCCAGTGTTTAGACTAAAAAAGGGTAATTTAAATATTTTGTAATTTTGCTTTTTAAGTTAAAAAAGTGCCTAAAAACCAGACACTTTTTTAAGATTACCTCATCAAACTGGGAAACACGGGAAATACTGAAATTTTTTTAAATTTTTTAAACAAAATGTTCCAGTTTGATATTTTTTTAAATTTTTACTATATAATTTTAAGCAGAGTTATTAACTCTGTACACATTTTTAAAATTTAGGAACTAAATTATATGAATGATAATTTTATTTTAAAATTTGCTTCAAAAAACATAAAAGAAAAAAAATTAACTTTCAGCACCGGCCTAATTCTGTGAGCGTTAATTGTTTTTGCTTATATGATTTTTGTCATAAATTGAGGATTTGCATCAGCTGGACTCAACGGAAAAGCTGGTGTAAGTGGATATTTAGGACATTTTTTTCCAGATGCTAGTGCTGCGCCTGGAACTGTGGTTAATCAAGCAGTTAACTGAGGAATTACAATCGGTCGTGGAATTGGATCGATTCTAGTTGGTTGATTTATTGTAAAAATTTCGCATAAATATACTGTAGTATTGTCGCTCGTTTTAATGCTTTTTGGAATAGCAGCGCCTTATTCACCAACTTATGCAGGGTTTATAATTTTAAGAACTATTTTTGCAATTGGTGGAACAATGCAAATTGTTTTAATTCAACCAGTTGTTTCAAATTACTTAAATCCACGTCAAAAAGCGGTAATTTCACAGTTTTCACCGTTTTTTTACCCAATTGGAACAATAATTACACTTATTCCTTTTATATTGAATGATGTAATTCAAGCTTCTGTTCGTTCACATTGACAAACAATTTTCCTAGTAATTGGACTTTTAACACTTATTCCTTTAATTGGTTACATAATTTTAGGAGCAAAATTTGACCTGTATCCTTCAGCTTTAGCAAATCAAGCTAAACAAGAAAAGCTAACTTTAACAAGCTTTTTTAAACAAAAAGATACTTGATATTGAACAATTGTTTATGGTTCATGACTTATTGCGGTTGTTTTCCCCTTTACATTTTCTAAGCCAATTTTTGCTCGTCTAATTGGTGATAGTGCCAATACTTTTAACCAAAAAATCTCAGTTTTCCTAATTGTTTTCTTATCAGGAATGTTTGTTGGCCCATTTACAGTCGGACTATTTTCAAAATATAAACTTCAAAGACGTAAATATATAACAACAGTTATTTCCCTTGGTGTTCTTTTTTATGTTCTTGCTACCGTTGTTTTTGTTACAAAAGTAGGAAAAGACCCTCTAAGTGCAGAAACTTACAAAGATGGTTGAACTTGATTATTTTTAATTTTAGGTCTTTTCATGGGAATTTGTCTCTGAGGTATTCAAGGTGTAATTCTTAATTTACCTCACGAATATCCAGGCGCAAATCCTAAAAGAGTTGGATTCCAATTTGGTCTTATTTGAGGACTAGGGTATGCTGCCTTTACAGTAGCAACAATAATAACTTCATTAATTAATACGCCTCCAGGGGTAGATCTAAAAACAGCAGTTAGTGCCGAAAATGTTGATGGATATGCCTTAGGTGCTTATATTGTAATTATTGGATTTTCACTTGCTTCTGCAATCGGTCTTGCCTTTATAAAAGAGCCTCATCCAAACTATAAGAAACTCTTAAAAATCCGTAAACTCTCAGATATTGAACGTATTTAATATTAAAAAAAATTTCATTTTTTTCAATTAATTTGTAAAAAGCAAGCAAAAGTATATTTTTGCTTGTTTTTTATTCAAAAATGTATTAAAATTTTAGACGTAACATTAATATTTAATATTTTTGTTATAACCATTATAAAAAAACTAGGAGATACAATATGAAGCCAATCAAAATCGCTCTAATCGGCGCAGGAAATGTTGGAAATTCATTTCTTTATGCAGCAATGAATCAAGGTCTTGCATCTGAATACGGAATTATCGATATAAACCCTGATTTTGCAGAAGGAAATGCATTTGATTTTGAGGATGCCTCCGCTTCACTTTTGCGTCCTTTTTCAGTTCGCCGTTATGAGTATAGCGACCTAAAAGATGCAGATTTTATTTTAATTACAGCAGGAAGACCTCAAAAACCAGGTGAAACTCGACTTCAATTAGTTGCAGATAATATTCGAATTATCCGTGATATTGCTTTTAAAGTTAAAGAAAGCGGCTTTAGCGGAATTACTGTTATTGCCTCAAACCCTGTTGATGTTATTACTCGCGCTTACCGTGATGCTTCAGGATTTTCTGACCAAAAAGTTATTGGATCAGGAACAATTCTTGATACTGCAAGACTTCAATTTGAAATTGCAAAAAGATTAAAAATCGCCCCAAATTCAGTTCAGGCTTACGTAATGGGTGAGCATGGTGATTCATCTTTTGTTGCATATTCTAATATTAAAATTGCAGGTGAATGCTTCTGTCATTTTTCAGAACTAACCGGAATTAACAGCTCAAATTACGAAACAGAGCTTGAATATCCAGTTTCACGTCGTGCTTATGAAATAATTAACAGAAAAAGAGCAACATTTTACGGAATTGGTGCTGCATTAGCGCGAATTGTAAGCAACATTATCCAAGACACAAAGAATATTCTAATTGTCGGTGCGAATTTACGTGGTCAGTACGGCTTTGATGGCGTAAATATTGGAGTTCCAGCGGTCCTTGGTGCAAATGGTATTGAAAAAATCATTGAAATTACACTCAATGATAAAGAAAAAGAAAAATTCGCAAAATCAGTCGAAATTGTCGATACTATTTACAAAGACGCTATGAAAAATCTTTAGTTTTCAAAGTCACACACTTAAAATTTAAAGAAAAGCACTCCAAATCGGAGTGCTTTTCTTTAAATTCTTTTTAATTCTTGGCTCACCAGTTTGATGGCAAAAATACCGGTAAATCCGGTTTTTTACGGTAAAATCTTAATTTTTATTATTTTAAATTTAAGCTTTTACAAAAAAAAAAAAAAAATGCTTGGCCTAAGAAAAAATTATGTTATAATAAACATCACTAAGAATGAATTAATAAATTTTGATATTGAATTAAGGGAGGGAATTATTATATTTTTTGTCATAAAAAAATAAGATAGTGCGACTTTTCCATTATGTTTTTAAATATGATGGAATGCCTTAAATTTAACCGTTTAGAAATCTATAAATTTGGGGCTTTTGATTATGGCTCTTTCAAAACTTCACATATTTTTTTAGGCTCAATTAAATAAAATGAGTTTTCTATTTGCATTAAGCTTAAATAGTAGTTGTATTTTTTTATTATTTTTGTTAGTGTTTTAAACTAAAAAAGTAGTTAAAAATTTCATAATTTTGCTTTTTAAGTAAAATTATAGCTTTTTTAGTTTGCTTTATTTGATTAATAAATAGATTTTTCTTTCACGAGTGTTAGATTTAAAATTTAGTGTTTTTGTTTTGATAGTTATTTTTTCTGAGTTTTGCAGTTTAATAGCAAAAATTAAGACAAAGGGTTGAATTTAACAGTTCAAATTTAAAGAAAAGCACTCCAAATCAGAGTGCTTTTCTTTAAATTATTTATAATTAAATTTATAATATGATGAGGTATACTATATTTGGTGGCTCATATCGGACTCGAACCGATACGCATTGCTGCAGCAGGTTTTGAGTCTGCCGTGTCTACCATTCCACCAATGAGCCGTAAAAAGTTTTTAAAATTTATTGTTTTAAAGATAATTATAATATAATTATATCAATCATGGCAAAAAAACAAAATAAATCTTTGAAAAAAATACTAATTAAAATTCTCCCGCTAGTTGGAATTTCAACTACATTTTTTATCGCTTCTTGCACACCGCTTGGTGCGGTCAATGGAATTCTCAAGCGAACACTTGAAATTGGCCAATCAAACCCTTGAGATCAAGAACTGAATCTAAAGAACCCTTTAGATTCAATAATTTCAGGTAAAGTTGCTTTAGGTAGCAGACTTAAGGCATCTGATTTTTTAAAACAGTATTCAACCTTAGATTTAGATGATAATTTGAATGGAATAACTCACCGCATGTTAAATAGGAGAAGTTCATTTTTAGATTCAGCAATTCTTTGAACTTTTATCCCAGGTGTTGATAATTTTGACTTAAATGCAAAATTTGACTTAAAAATTACCCCAGTTACAAATTCTGCTAATGATTTTTACGGTTCAATTAAAGTTAAGGTTGACTCTTATAATAAAGACACACAAACTTTGGTTCAATCAAAAGAGTTTGTTGTTAACGGCTTTGAAACTGATCAAACCGGAATTTATGCTTATAAAGAAAGAATTCAAACCGCTTTTGAAAAAATAGATACTTTAGAATTAAAAAATCAAGAAACTTTTGATATTGACTCATTAAAATCTGACTCAGATATTTGGGAATATATAAATTTACCATCAAATTTTGAAAAAATTGACATAACTAAGCTTAGAAATTCAGATCAATTTGATGTTCCAGGTCAACAACAAGGAGTCCCAAACATTCAAGATATTGCCAAAAATCCTTACCGTTTAAAGGTTAAAAATTTTTATTATTTAAAAGCAACAATTTTAAAAGACTCATATGATTCCCAAACTGGCAATGTCGATGTTGTTCTGTCAATTTATCATGATTCATACCATAATTTTGTTTCAAAAATTGTAAAACTCAATATTAAGCCAAGACAAAATCTAAAAAAATTAACTGAAATTAAAAGTTTTAAACTTAAAGATGAGTATTCTAACTTTTTGCCATCTTTTTTAATAAATTCCTCTGAAAATTCAGGTGAGGAATTATCTAAATATATCGATTTTGCTGATTTAAATCACACAATGTATCACATCAAAAAAGTTCCCTCACTTTCAAATGATCAAAATGGTGATTTTTACCTAATTTTAAGTCCAAAAGAAAACGACTTAACTTCAGGTCCAACAAGTCCTGGTCAAATTATTAAAGTTGAAGGGTTTAACTCATATGATAAGATATTTGCATCAAGCGAATTTACAAGTCAAATCAATTTTAACTTTATTGATTCTTGATATAAATTACCTACTACAGCAAATATTTCAGAAAAACTAAAAAATATTTCACAAAGTTTAAACTCTTCAAGTGATGCACTTTTATGGCCACTTTTTGGTCAAGCAGTCAAAAAAACACTATCAGAACCGACACTTTTTAAAAATACTGCAGAATTAAGTAATTTTGAAAAATTAAATTATAGTTATGGTAGATTAGCTGATTTTAAAATCGATGAGTCAGGAGTTTCATTTCACTTTGGTAATTCAGTTGAAGACTTTTACAGAATTAACGTAAAATTTACCAACACTAACGAAAGTAAAAATATTATTGAAGATTTTGGTGCAAAAGTTCTTGGAAAAAATATAATTAATGACTCATTGCGTTCAAGATCAATGGTAATTCAGTTACGTTCAAATGCTTTTGACCCAAGAACTAATTCAAATACAACCCGAATTACCTCAGGAACAGCTTGAGTTTTTGATCGAAAATTAAAACCTGACCCTGAAAATTCAGGAAAATTTTTACCTACTAACACTTATTATCTTGCCACAAATCTGCATGTTGTTTCAGATTTAATTAACAAACCGGATCAAATTTATTCATTTTCTTATTTACTTGATGGAAATTTGCAAAAGTTAGATGACATTAGTTTTGATGATACTAATTTATTCCGTCGTTTTGATCGAATTTCAAAAACTGAAGGAAACAGAGATTTTTTACCCCCTGAAGGATTTCAGTATATAAACTCTGAGTCAAAAAAATTCTGAAATAATTTAAAAATTAATCCAATTGGCCTAGATATGCCCGACAGAGGAAAATTTCGTGATATTGCAATAATTGAAGTAACTTTTCCTGATGATGAACAGATAAAAAATCCATTTAATATTGGCATTCCCTTTTTAGATACTGACTTGTTTGGCGTGGATCAATACATAAAAAATATTCCTGATGCTGTTCGACATTACAATGAGGCTCCACTTGATGTTTTAGTAACAAATAAATTTCTCCCTACCTTTACAAAAGGTAGCCAACTAAAGACCTCAAAAATTGAATCAGCTTTACCATTGCATGCTTATTTAGGTGGCTTTTTAGGTGGATTTGACTGAATTACTGACGATAAAAATTCATTTGTTACAGTTGACGAGCTAAAAAAAGACAATCAGTTCAAACAAGATAATTCACTTAAACCTTTTCAAGGGGCAACTTCAATTTCACTTCCTGGACTTCGTGGTGGGCGCGGAATGTCTGGTTCGCTCGTTGTAAATGAATATAACCAAGTTATCGGTATTTTTTGGGGTGGATATTTCCCGCAGACAACTCCAGGGAGAAGTCAACTTGTTAAAGGAATTGGCCAATTTGACCCAATTGGTGTAAAAGTTGACAATAATCCAACAGTTTTAGCAAAATGACTTGCTCAGACAAAAGACATTCAAACTGATTTGGACAAAACTTCAGACAAAGTTTTTTCCTTTGAGGATCCAGTCCAAATTGAAAGACTAGCTCACTCAGCACGTTGGCTTAAATTTTCTAGCAATCAAAATCCTCAAGCAACCGCCGATGTTTAACTTTTATTTTTAAAATTTATAAAAAAATTAAAATTTTAAAAATAAAAACGTAGGTGGACTAACAATGGAAAAAAAATTTTTAGACTCTTTAGAAAAAATTCACAAAAAATATCAAGACTTAAGTCAGCTTTTACTAACTGATGAAGTAATTAATAATCAAAAAAAATATTTAGAAATCGCAAAAGAAATTTCTTCAATTGAAGAAATTTCTTTGACTTTTGATTTACTTTTAAAAAATCAGCAAACACTTGAAGATGCAAAAATACTTCTTAGTCAAGAAAAAGACCCTGAATTACAACAGTTAGCAAAATCAGAAATTGCAACTGCCAATAAAAATATTGAAGCACTCGAAGAAAAGCTCTTAATTTTAATGCTTCCAAAAGACGAAAATGACGATAAAGACGTAATTGTTGAAATCCGCGGGGCTGCTGGGGGTGATGAGGCTAATATTTTTGTTGGTGATCTTTTTCGCATGTACCAAAAATGAGCTGATTCCCAAAGGGCAAAAGTTAAAGTTCTTAGCTCATCACTTGCACTTGCTGGCGGTTTTTCACAGATTTTTTTCCAAATTTCTGGTCAAAATATATACTCAAAACTTAAATTTGAATCAGGTGTCCACCGTGTTCAACGAGTTCCTGAAACTGAAACAATGGGCAGAATTCACACCTCAACTGCTACAGTTACCGTGATGCCAAAAATTGACAGCAAAATTGAAGTCGAAATTAACCCTTCAGATCTTAAAATTGACACTTATCGCTCTTCAGGGGCTGGTGGTCAGTCTGTAAATACAACCGATTCGGCCGTTAGAATTACCCATATTCCCACCGGAATTGTCGTCACTTCGCAAGATGAGCGATCCCAAATTGGTAACAAAGAAATTGCCATGGGAATTTTGAGGTCAAAAATTTATAACTTGGAAGTTCAAAAAAGACTTGAAACACAAGCTAATTTTCGTAAACTTGCCGGATCAGGGGCTCGTTCTGAAAAAATTAGAACTTATAACTACCCTCAAGACCGCCTCACCGACCACCGAATAGGATTTTCTTGTTCATTAAAACCGGTCATCCAAGGAAGTCTAAATCCAATAATTGAAGCCTTATTATCTCAAGAAAGAGCCGAGTTAATCTTGCAAAGCTATGGAGATAAATAGTCGAAAATTGGAACTTTTAAAGGAAAAACAACGTTATAATTTGCCCTTAGAAGTTTCCAAACTTGAACTTTTAAAGTTAGAAATGAACTATCCAGTCCAAAAAATCATTGGATTTATCGAAATGGAAAATGTTCGAATTTTTTTGGATCAAAAAGTTTTTATTCCCCGTTATGAAACACAAGAATTACTGCAAAAAGTAAAAAAAGTAATTAAAAAAGACAGTTTTGTTCTTGATTTGTGTTGTGGTTCAGGATTTATTGGCCTTGCTCTTGCCAAATTTAGTGGTGCAAAAATTACTTTGGTTGATATTAGTGATGAGGCAATTTTGCAAACAAAATTAAACGCAAAATACAACAATTTAGATGTAAGTGTTGTAAAATCTGACCTTTTTAGCAATATTAGTGGCCAAAAATTTGACATTATTGTCTCAAATCCTCCCTATCTTAGAAGGCAAAAACTTGATGAGTCAGTTATTAATTTCGAACCTGAGTCTGCATTATTTTCTGAACCGGAGCCTTTTTCATTTTATCAAAAAATAATGGATCAAATTGATAATTTTCTGAATGATAAAGGTTGAATTTTTTTTGAAATTGACAAAGATAGTGTCAATTTTTTCAAAAAAAATTTTCCTGAATTCAAAATTGAAAATGATATAAATCAAAAACCAAGATTTGCTTATTGGCAAAAAAACTCAAATTATCCTATAAATTTATAGCATAATTTGAGTTTTGCAATCTAAAAATTGAAAGGAAAAAATGAAAATTAGAACACGCTACGCCCCTTCACCAACTGGATTTTTGCACATTGGTGGAGCTCGGACTGCGCTTATTAATTATCTTTTTGCAAAACATCACGGTGGCGATTTTATTTTACGAATCGAAGACACTGACACCCAAAGAAATATCAAAGACGGTGAGCGCTCGCAGATTGAAAATTTAGAATGGCTCGGAATTTTTCCAGATGAAAAACCTGGAACAGTTTCAGAATATGGACCATACCGTCAGTCAGAAAAAATTCAGCGCTATCAAAAATTAGCCCAAGAACTGGTTCAAAAAGGTTTTGCATATTATGCTTTTGACAATGCCAGTGAACTTGAAGAGCAAAAAAAAGAGCAAGAAAAACAAGGTATTTTTAGTTTTCGCTATGACAAAAACTGACTTAAAATTTCTGAGACTGAAAAGCAAAAACGTCTAGAAAATAACGAGTTTGTTATTAGATTTGCTGTTGATAAAAACAAAAATTATTGCTGAAATGATTTAGTTCGCGGAAAAATTTGCTTTGAAGGTTCTGCCATTAGCGATTGAGTTATTATAAAATCTGACGGATTTCCAACATATAATTTTGCTGTTGTTGTTGATGATTATGACATGAAAATCACTCATATTTTCCGTGGAGAAGAGCATATTTCAAACACTCCAAAACAAATTGCGCTTTATGAGGCTTTTTCATTTGAAAAACCAGAATTTGGTCACCTTACAATAATTACCGATAAAAATGGTAAAAAACTGTCAAAAAGAGACTCATCACTTTTCCAATTTATCGAGGACTATAAAAATCAAGGTTATCATAGTCATGCTGTTTTTAATTTTTTAGCACTTTTAGGTTGAACTAGCGCTGATTCTCGCGAATTTTTTGAGCACGATGAATTAATTAAAGCCTTTGATTTTAAGAGACTTTCAAAAGCACCTTCATATTTTGACACTGAAAAATTAAACTGGTTTTCAAAATCTTACATTTCAAAAATGGAAACAGACCAAATTTTACCGCATTTAAATCTTGAGACAAACTCTGAATGAAATCGCTTTTTTGTTGAAACATTTCAAAAAAGTGCTGTAAAATACAGCGACTTTTTTGAAAATCTAGATTTTTTCACAAAGCCCCAAGACTCAATGAGCCAAAAAATAATCGATTTGCTTGAGCAATCAAATCACCAACCAATTCAACTTTTTTCACAAAAAATTGACTATGATGACTGGCAATTTTCAAAAATTGAAAATTTAATTAAGGAAATTGGCCAAACCTTAAAAATAAAAGGTAAAAATTTACTGTTGCCTTTACGACTGGCAACAACATGAGCTGAATCTGGTCCTGAATTAGCAAGGGCAATTTGACTTTTAGGTCCGCAAATAATTCAAAAAAGGCTTAAAAAATGAAAGTAAGATTTTCTCTTAGAACTATTATTGGCGACCAAGACACAAAAATGGTCGAATTTATCAACGCAATTTACATTTCAAAGCAAAGAATTAATAACACCGAAACTGATGTTTATGAAACGCAAAATCCTGAAAATAACATGATGATAAGATTTGAAATTTTTGACAAAAATTTAACAGTATTTTCTGGCGAAAACACATTATTTTTTGAATTAAATAACTATGTTGAAAATATGTTTATTACTAATGGAATGGAACTTATAGTCAATACTCTTTTAACAAAATTAGAAATAAATTCAGAATTTATTAAGATTGAATATGACCTTTTTCTCAAAAATAATGGTTCAGAAGATTCGAAAATTTCAACATATCTTACCACTTTGGAGTTTATAAATGATTAACATTGTGCTATTTCAGCCCGAAATAGGCCCAAATACAGGCAATATTATCCGTTCTTGCTTTGTTTTAAATATGAAACTGCATATAATAAAGCCTATTGCATTTGATCTAGATCCAAAACACTTAAAAAGGCCAGCGGCTGGAATTCTTTTGTCTGAAATTCAACATGAAATTCACAGTGACTGACAAAATTTTGAAAAAAAATATAGCACAAAAAATCTTTATTTTATAACTCGTTATGGCCAAAAAGTTTATTCGCAAATAGATTTTAAAACCGAATTTAAGAATAATAATAGCGAGATTTTCCTCATTTTTGGTAGAGAATCAACTGGAATTCCAATTGAAATTCTGAAATCAAACAAGGAAAAATGCCTACGAATTCCAATGTCACCTCATGCTAGATCGCTCAATTTAGCAAATTCTGTTGTTATTGTTGCATACGAAATTTATCGCCAACTTGATTTTAGCGGACTGTCTTGCTTTGAGGTTCAAAAAGGTAAAAATTATCTTGACTAATTGTTTTTGTTATATCTTTTAAAAAAATTCTAAATCTTTTATCAAAAGTTTAGAATTTTTTGCCATTTTTTTATTTTTTCCCGAGTTTGACAGTTTGATGGCAAAAATTCACTTTTTAGTGAATAAAAATATGAAAAAATACCCGTAAATCCGGGTTTTTTACGCTAAAATCTTAATTTTTCATTATTTTAAAATCAACCTTTTGCAAAAAAAAAAAAAAAATGCTTGGCCTAAAATTAAATAAGTAGAAAAATCTCAGACAATTAGTTTTTTACCTATGATTTTGATTGCACCACTTTTGTTAATTTTTTCTAGCATGTTCATTTTAAAAAATTTGGACAAATAATTTACCTCATATAATAGCTTGGAGTTTTTATATGATAAGCAACTTTGAGGCCTTTCATAGTTATACCAATCAATAAATTCACTTATTTTTTGATAAGCAATAGCTACATTTTCAAAATTTTCGCCCTCAATATTAAGCAATTCGCGTTGAAAAACTGCATAAAAATATTCAATAGGCCGGTTTGCAAGGGCATAACCTTTTGGTGACATTGATTGTTGGATATTGTTTTGCTTTAAAAAATTAGCAAATTTGTAGTTCGCATATTCCACTCCATGATCTGAATGGAAAAATTTTGGTTTAATATTATACTTTTTGATTGTTTGTTTTACTAAGTTTATAGTTTCTTCTGAAAATCTTGTTTTAGAAATCGAAAAATTGAGCAAGTAATTGGATTTTGTTTCAATAATTGAGTGTAGGTAAAATCATTCGTTGTTAATTTTGATAAATTTAATATCAGCAAATCATTTTTCACCAAAATTTTCTGAGCTAAATTCACCTTTGATATGATCTTCAGTCCAAATTCGTGTAAACTTTTTCTCTTTTGGTGCCGGTTTTCCTTGCTTTTTATAAGCAATTGATTTTAATCCTAAAAATTCGTAGTGTTTTTGAAACACGTACGTGCTTACATAATTTCCTGATTTATGTAAATATTATATAGGATGTCGCGGCCTTTTACCTTTCGATATAAATAGAAATTTTCACGAATTCACTCAAGTAAGTCTTCATCATAAATCATTTTCTTTGGTGGTTTTTTCACCCTTATTTTCTCATAAATAGAAGTGCGATTAACGTTAAAAACGCTACAAATTCTAGTGCAATTTTCGATTTTATCTTTATCTTTCTCTTGTTCTTGTTTTAATTTTTTGAGCTCCTCAAGAATAATTGCGGGGTCAATTCCGGATCTTTTAAGAACCCTCTCCACTATTTCTTGATAAATTCCACGATCATTTTCGGAAAGATCGTTAATTGTATATTTCTTTTTTGGTTTGCGTGGAGATTTGATTTTTCCACGAGTACTAATTAAACTTTTCATATCATTATTATAAAACTTTTTTTGCCAATTTCTTATCAAATTATTAGCGTATATATGCAACATTCATTCTTTATCCGCTTTTTTTACTTTTAGATTTGTTTTTGTAAATTTCTCTAAATTCTTCTGCAAAATCCAAAATTGCGTTTTTAGCCCTTTAGATTCGGCAATTTTAATGTATTTAAATTTGTCTTCAACTGTAAATTTGTATTGTTTCATTTTAACACACCTTTTTTGAATGTGTCTGAAATTAATATATTAACTTACAAACATTAAATAAGTAGAAAAATCTCAGACAATTAGTTTTTTACCTATGATTTTGATTGCACCACTTTTGTTAATTTTTTCTAGCATGTTCATTTTAAAAAATTTGGACAAATAATTTACCTCATATAATAGCTTGGAGTTTTTATATGATAAGCAACTTTGAGGCCTTTCATAGTTATACCAATCAATAAATTCACTTATTTTTTGATAAGCAATAGCTACATTTTCAAAATTTTCGCCCTCAATATTAAGCAATTCTCGTTGAAAAACTGCATAAAAATATTCAATAGGTCTGTTTGCAAGGGCATTGCCTTTTGGTGACATTGATTGTTGGATATTGTTTTGTTTTAAAAAATTAGCAAATTTGTAGTTCGCATATTCCACGCCATGATCTGAATGGAAAAATTTTGGTTTAATATTATACTTTTTGATTGTTTGTTTTACTAAGTTTATAGTTTCTTCTGAAAATCTTGTTTTAGAAATCGAAAAATTGAGCAAGTAATTGGATTTTGTTTCAATAATTGAGTGTAGGTAAAATCATTCGTTGTTAATTTTGATAAATTTAATATCAGCAAATCATTTTTCACCAAAATTTTCTGAGCTAAATTCACCTTTGATATGATCTTCAGTCCAAATTCGTGTAAACTTTTTCTCTTTTGGTGCCGGTTTTCCTTGCTTTTTATAAGCAATTGATTTTAATCCTAAAAATTCGTAGTGTTTTTGAAACACGTACGTGCTTACATAATTTCCTGATTTATGTAAATATTATATAGGATGTCGCGGCCTTTTACCTTTCGATATAAATAGAAATTTTCACGAATTCACTCAAGTAAGTCTTCATCATAAATCATTTTCTTTGGTGGTTTTTTCACCCTTATTTTCTCATAAATAGAAGTGCGATTAACGTTAAAAACGCTACAAATTCTAGTGCAATTTTCGATTTTATCTTTATCTTTCTCTTGTTCTTGTTTTAATTTTTTGAGCTCCTCAAGAATAATTGCGGGGTCAATTCCGGATCTTTTAAGAACCCTCTCCACTATTTCTTGATAAATTCCACGATCATTTTCGGAAAGATCGTTAATTGTATATTTCTTTTTTGGTTTGCGTGGAGATTTGATTTTTCCACGAGTACTAATTAAACTTTTCATATCATTATTATAAAACTTTTTTGCCAATTTCTTATCAAATTATTAGCGTATATATGCAACATTCATTCTTTATCCGCTTTTTACTTTTAGATTTGTTTTTGTAAATTTCTCTAAATTCTTCTGCAAAATCCAAAATTGCGTTTTTTAGCCCTTTAGATTCGGCAATTTTAATGTATTTAAATTTGTCTTCAACTGTAAATTTGTATTGTTTCATTTTAACACACCTTTTTTGAATGTGTCTGAAATTAATATATTAACTTAATTAACTTACAAACATTTTTTTTTTTTTTTTCAAAAGGTTAATTTCGAAACTATAAAAATTAAGGTTTTAGCCTCAAAAAACACTGATTTATGGGTATTTCTGCCTATTTATACTCGCTAAAAAGTGAATTTGCCATCAAACTGTCAAACTCAGGACTAACTATTTAAAAAGTTTTTCAAGGAAAATTCATTTATTTTTTTGACATTTTTTCAAAAAATAAATGAATTTTTTTAAATTTAAAATAAAATTACTTTAAATATGAATCTAATAAATTTACACACAAGAAGCGAATATACATTTTTATCATCAACAATCAAATTAGACTCTTTAGTTGATTTTGCACTAAAAAATAATCTAAAAACATTAGTTTTAACTGATTTTAACACAATGTTTGGGGTTCCAAAGTTTTACAAATTATGTAAAGAAAACGGGATTAATCCTGTAATTGGTCTTGAAATTGAAATTGAAAAATTTCATTTTATTTTGCTTGCAAAAAACTATCAAGGCTATGTTTTTTTGTCGACAATCTCAACCAAAAAAACAAAAAATGAGGACATTTTTCTCAGTGACTTACAAAATCAAGACAATATAATTATTATTGACCACCCCAAAAAAGGGTTTTACTGTCAAAAAAAGGTGCAACTGTCAACCTTTTTAGGACAAAACAGTTTAAAAAACTACTATATTGTCGAAAATAATCCCAAAATTAGCAATGCAATTTATGTCCAAGAACGAAATGTACTTCATGCATCAGAGAAAATTTATTTAGAAGCGCTTTACAAAATCAAAGGCGAAGTTTTTGATGCTAGCCAAAAATTGTACGATTTTGATGACTGAGAAGTTGAAATTGAACCTGAAATTATCAAGAGAACCAACGGACTTGTTGAAAATATTAAAATTGAATTTCCTAAATTTGGCATTAATTTGCCAAATTTAGACAAAACAGGCCAAAGTGATCCTGATATTATTTTAAAAAATGTTCTAATTGAAGCAATAAACAAAAAAAGAGCTGAGCTTGAAAATTACAACTACTCCTCAAGGTTAAAATATGAATATAAAATAATTTCTGAACTAAAATTCAGTAACTATTTTTTGATAATTTGGGATTTACTTAAATGAGCCAAACAAAATAATATTCTAATTGGGCCAGGTAGAGGTTCGGCTTCTGGATCGCTGATTGCTTATTTATTAGATATTACCGCCGTTAATCCTTTAAAATACAACCTAATTTTTGAAAGGTTTTTGAATCCTAAACGAATATCAATGCCCGATATTGATATTGATATTCAAGATACCCGTCGAAATGAGGTAATTGACTATCTTTTTCAAAAATACGGTCCAGAACATTGTGCGACAATTATCACTTTTTCGACACTTGCGGCAAAAAGTATTTTTCGTGATATTTCAAAAGGTTTTGGTATTCCTGAGGTTCAAATTAATAAAAATGCTAAATTAATTAGCCCAAATACGACACTAGCTCAACTTTATCAAAATACTAAGTCCGAATTTTATAAACTAATCCAAAAAGGTGACAATTTTCAAGGTCAAGACAACAGCGTTATTTACAAAAAAATCTATGAAATCAGTGTCTTTTTGGAAGGAATGCCCCGTCAGTCCTCAACTCATGCAGCCGGAATTGTGCTTTCAAAAAGACAAATTTCTGAGCTAGTTCCGCTTCATTATTCAAAGGAAAATCTTAATCAGATTCAGTATTCTGCTGAATTTATTGAAGATTTTTCACTTTTGAAAATTGACCTTTTAGGTCTCAAAAATTTGACTATTGTGGCAAATATTCTTGCCGAAATTAATAAAAAAGGTCACAATTTACAATTTAATGAACTTCCGATCTATGATAAAAGTGCAAATAAACTTTTATCTGAAGGAAAAACAAGCGGGATTTTCCAACTTGAGTCGCCTGGAATGACAGCAAGTATTATAAAAATCGGTGTAAATTCAATTAATGATGTTGTTGCGGTAATTTCACTTTATCGACCTGGACCAATTAAGCAAATTCCGACCTACGCAACAAACAAAAAAAGTAGAAATTGACCTAAATATTTTCCTGAATATGACAAAATTCTTGAGTCAACTTTTGGAGTTATTATTTACCAAGAGCAAATTATGGAAATTTGCCAAGTTGTTGCAGGTTTTGATTTGGCTCAGGCGGATATAATTCGTGTTGCTATTTCCAAAAAAGATGAATCAAAACTGGAACAAATTAAGAAACATTTCCTTGAAGGAGGCGCTAAATTAGGGCGTGATCCTAAATTAGTCGCTGAAATTTATGATAAAATTTATGAATTTGCTGACTATGGTTTTAATAAAGCCCACGCGGTTGCTTATGCAAATTTAGCCTATAAAATGGCTTATTTAAAAGCTAAATTTCCCCTTTATTTTTTTGCCGAGCTTATTTCAAATGAAAACGGAGCTCAGGCAAATATTAAAAAATATGTTCAAGAAGCAAAAAATTTTGGCATTCAGATTTTACAGCCAAATATTAACTTTTCGTCCCACAAGGCGACTTATTCTGAACAAAATAACAGGATTTACCTCCCACTTTTAATGATAAAAGGTCTTGGAGCAATTGCGATTAAATCAATTGTTGAAGAACGTGAAAAAAATGGAAAATATAAGTCTTTCCTTGATTTTATAAGACGAATGAAAATAATTAATTTTTCAAAAGTTGCAATTGAAAAATTAATTTATGCAAATTCACTAAAAGAATTTGCAAATCAAGAAACTTTAGCTCATAATTTAGATTTACTTTGAAATCATGCTACTTTAGTCTTAACTGATAAAGATGGAAATTTGGTCGCCCTTGAAAATAACAGCGAAACTGAGTCAAATTTGCTTGAAAAACTACCTTATGATGAAGAAGAAAACTACAAAAATGAAATAAAATATCTCGGGATGTCTTTTATTGAAAAAAAGCAGGCTCCGATTGTTGCAGGTCAAATTCCACTTAAAGATTTAAGACCTACTAATGAATATTTATTAGATCTTGAGTTAAAAAATGTAAAGGAATATGTTGCAAAGAATGGTTTTACATTTTATTATCTAACTCTAACAGATGGTGAAACGACAATCAAAGCCTATTCAAACAATCCAGATTATTTATCACTTGAATTAGGAAAAAAGTATAAATTTAAATTGTTTCTATCAGATAAGGGAAAATATAAAATAATAAAATAAATTAAATAATAAAGTTGACAATTATGGATAAAAAAATTTTGCTAATTGATGGAAATTGACTTGCTTTTAAGTCATTTTTTGCTGGCTACTACGGAAATCAGCTAGTTAATTCTAAAGGTGATATGACTTTTGCAATTCATATTTTCTTTAATACTGTTTTTAAATTAATTAAACTTGTTGAGCCAAACAATATTTATTTTGCATTTGATTTTGGCTCCACAACTAGTCGACACCAAAGCTATCCTGATTACAAAAAAGGTAGACAAAAACCGCCTGATTCTTTGTTTCTCCAAATAAATATAATCAAAAAAATCCTTAGTTTATCAGGATTTTTTTGATCACAAGACAGCGAATTTGAGGCTGATGATTTAATTGCATCTATGCAAAAAATAATAAGAAATGCCGATCCTGAAACAGAAATTTTCATTTTTAGTTCAGATCAAGATTTACTACAATTAGTTGATGAAAAAACAACTATTATTAATAAAATTAAAAATGACTCTATTAATGCAGTTAATTTGGAAAATTTTCACCAGAATTTTGGAATTAATCCTGAGCAAATCGTTGATTTTAAAGTTTTAGCAGGCGATAGTTCTGATAATATTAAGATAATTGATGGCCTAGGAGTAAAAGGTGCAATAAAATTACTAGAAAAATATAAAAATGTAGATAACATTTTAGAAAATATTGATAAAATTAGTGCAAAATTGTCAAAACAGATCGACGAAAAAAGGGACAAAATATTGTTTTTTAAAGATTTTATTAGATTAAATTATGGTGCTAAATTTAATTTTGATATTTTTGAGAGTTTAAATATCAAAATTTGTCCTGATTTACTAGAAATTTTAAACGAACTTGAGTTGAAAAAAGTTAGTGATGCTCTAATTGAATTATCTAAAAGGAAAATTAATTAACAAAATTTAATCTAAAATGAAAAAATCTATTTTATTCCCGCTTATTTTTGCAGGATCGGCGGCCGCTATTGGTGCTGCTGGATATTATATTTATAGTACATCTACCGGAGAACAAAATGGAACGGGAGTTATTATAAATAAAAGTGAAACATTGCCTAAAAGTGACTTGTCTACTTCGAATGATGAGGATCAAAAGCAAGATCAAAATCAAGAAAAAATCCAAGAACCTGAAAAAAATGTAGAAAAAGACTCATCCTCATTAAGCGATGAAACTCAAAAGCAAGAGAAAAATCAACAAAAAAGCCCAGAACCTGAAAAAAATCTGCAAAATAATAATATCCAATCAATTCGTGTTGGTTTTTGAAACGTTTTAAATTACACAAATAAATCAAAAAAAAATACAAATACTGCCAAAACTTATGCTCTTGCCAATGTTATAAATTCATCCGGAAGTGATGTTGTTGGTCTTGCTGAAATTACTTCAACTGGTGATGGGACTGATATTATAAAAGAACTTGAAAAATTAAATCCCTCCGCTGGTTGAAAACAAATAACTACTGATAAGTATGGAAAGAGAAACCAACAAGAAAAGTACACTTTTTTATATAAGTCTTCGCTTCTTGAAACAATAAATTTTGAGGGAAAATCTAATCCATACTTAATTCAAGACGGCAAAAATTTGACATGAGCTCGACCAGTTGCGGCTATTAAATTTCAAACTAAAACCAATATTAAAAATGATTTTACATTAGCAATCGGGCATTTTGATGCGCCAGGTGTAAGTAAAAATCGTAACGAAAAGGCCGATTCTGATGCTTCTGGTCAAGGTGATCAAGAAGCAAATGAGGCTCGTGATTTAGTTAATGTTTTAGCTGAAATTGACAAAAAAGATGGACCAAACAATGAAATAATCTTCATGGGTGACACAAATATTCGCACTGAAAACACTGATAAATTATTTAAGTCAACATTAGAGTCATACCGTTTACTCCTTGATAAAGATGAAAAAACAAGTTTATCTTCTAAAAATTTTGGCGAATATGCAAATTCTTATGACAAAATTTTTTATAAAGGCGATTTAAAGACAAAAAATGCGCAAAAATACAACATATTCTCAATTTTTGAGAAAAATGTAGTCGATTTAGAAAAATATGACAAAATGCGTAAACAAGATGGCAGATCAACAAATTATAAAACTACCAACCCAAAAGATATAAATAGAATTAGGGGAATTTCAGATCATACAATGGTTTATTTTGACCTTGAATTAAGCGAATCTGACAAAAACTAAAATAGATAATTTTCTCCCGATAAATCAAAAAAACCTATGAATTTCAGTGTTTTTCCTCCAAATATTAGTGTGCACTGATAAAAAATCCAAGCTTAATTTATTGTGGCTTACATAATTGTACTTTTATTGCTTTTTATCAAGACCAAAAAGTGCAAATTCGAATAGCAAAAAATAATTTTGTTGATTGACAAAATGAAAAAAATTTCATTCAAAATGATCCAAATTTACCAAAAGGGAAATTACATTAAAAAATGGATTGAAAGCCAAATTTTAGATTCTAAAAACTTGGATTTTTATATTAAAAAGTTATGCACTGAACTTTCAAAGTTTCACCAACAAAAAAATCAAAAAATTAGTAAATTTGACTGACAAATTGACGAAATTAACGATGAAAAATACAAAAAACTAGTTCAAAAATATCAATTTGATCCTCAAGTAATTTGTCATAACGATTTACAGTTTAAAAATATTATTGTTTCTAAAACAATAAATTAGTAGAAAAATATAAAAATGTAGATAACATTTTGAAAAATCTTGATAAAATTAGTGCAAAATTGTCAAAACAAATCGATGAAAAAAGGGACAAAATAGTGTTTTTTAAAGATTGTATTAGATTAAATTATGGTGCCAAATTTAATTTTGATATTTTTGAAAATTTAAATATCAAAATTTGTCCTGATTTACTAGAAATTTTAAACGAACTTGAGTTAAAAAAAGTTAGTGATGCTCTAATTGAATTATCTAAAAGGAAAATTGATTAACACAAATTTAATCTAAAATGAAAAAAGCTATTTTATTCCCACTTCTTTTTGCAGGATCGGCGGCAGCTGCTGGCGCTGGTGGATATTATATTTATAGTACATCTACCGGAGAACAAACTGGAACGGGAGTTATTATAAATAAAAATAGTCAAACATCGCCTAAAAAAGACTTGTCTGCTACAGTTGATGAGACTCCAAAACAAGAGCAAAATCAGGAAAAAACTCCAGAACCTGAAAAAAATGTAGAAAAAGACTTATTTGCTTCGGTTGAAGAAACTCAAAAGCAGGACCAAAATCAGGAAAATAACCAAGAACCTGAAAAAAATGTAGAAAAAGACTTGCCTGCTACAGTTGATGAGACTCCAAAGCAAGACCAAAATCAAGACCAAAATCAAGACCAAAATCAAGACCAAAATCAGGAAAAAACTCTAGAACCTGAAAGAAATGTAGAAGAAGAATTGTCTGCAACAGTTGAAGAAACTCAAAAACAAGAGCAAAATCAGGAAAAAACCCAAGAACCTGAAAAAAATGTAGAAGAAGAATTCCCAACCTCGATCAACAAGACTGAAAACGAAAAGGAAAATCAACAAAACACTCAAGAACCTGAAAAGGATTTGCAAAAAGGTAATAACCAATTAATTCGCGTAGGTTTTTGAAACGTTAAAGATTACACAAACAAAATAAATAGTAAAAAACAAACAAATACCGCCAAAACTTATGCTATTGCTAATGTTATAAATTCATCCGGAAGTGATGTTGTTGGTCTTGCCGAAATTACTACAACTGGTGATGGAGCTGATATTGTAAAGGAACTTGAAAAATTAAACCCCACCGCTGATTGAAAACAAATGACTACTAGCAAGTATGGAAAAACAAACCATGAAGAAAAATACACCTTTTTATACAAATCTTCGCTCCTTGAAATGATAAATTTTGAAGAAAATTCTAATCCATACTTAATTCAAGACGGTATAAAATTGGAGAAATGAACTCGACCGGTTGCTGCTGTTAAATTTAAAACTAAAACTAACATTAAAAATGATTTTACTTTAGCAATCGGCCATTTCGATACCGCGGGACCATATAAAAAATCTAAGAAAAATCGTAAGGAAGAGCCTGATTCTGAAGCTCACAAGCAAGGTCAACAAGAAGCAGGTGAAGCGCGTGATTTAGCTAATGTTTTAAATGAAATTGATAAAAAAGATGGCTTAAATAATGAAATAATCTTCATGGGTGACACAAATATTCTCGCTGAAAACACCGAAAAATTATTTAGGTCAACATTAGAATCATACCAATTGCTTCTTGGTAAAGACGAAAAAACAACCTTATCTTCTAAAAAATTTGGTGAATATGCAAGTTCTTTTGATAAAATTTTTTATAAAGGTGATTTAAATACAAAAAATGCACAAAAATACGACTTGTATTCAATTTTTGAGAAAAAAATAGTCGATTTAGAAAAATATGACGAAATGCGAAAGCAAGATAAGAGAGACACAAAGTATAAACCTGGTGATCCAAAAGATACAAAAAGGATTACAGGAATTTCAAACCATACAATGGTTTATTTTGACCTTGAATTAAGTGAATCTGACACAAACTAAAATAGATAATTTTTCCCAATTAATCAAAAACAACCTATGAATTTCAGCGTTTTTCCTCAAAATATTAGTGCATTGATAAAAAATCCAAGCTTAATTTATTGCGGTTTACATAATTGCACTTTTATTGCTTTTTATCAAGGTCAAAAAGTACAAATTCGAATAGCAAAAAATAATTTTGTTGATTGACAAAATGAGAAAAATTTCATTCAAAATGATCCAAATTTTCTTTTTTACCAAAAGGGAAATTACATTAAAAAATGGATTGAAGGACAAATTTTAGATTCAGAAAACTTAGACTTTTATATTGAAAAGTTATTCACTGAACTTTCAAAGTTTCACCAACAAAACAATCAAAAAATTACAAAATTTGATTGGCAAATTGACGAAGTTAATGATGAAAAATACAAAAAACTAGTTCAAAAATATCAATTTGATCCTCAAGTAATTTGTCATAACGATTTAAAGTTTAAAAATATTATCGTCTCTAAAACAGATCTTTATTTTATTGATTTTGAGTGAATTAGGTACAATGATCCTTATTTTGATTATGTTTCTTTGCATCTAAATTTAGGAGTTCCCGCTGATAAGATCATTGAATTTTTTGGTCTAAGCACTGAAAAATTCAGTGATTTTATATATTTATACAAGATTTTTACAGACTTTTGAAATAAAAAGTGGTATGTTTAGCATTAATTTTGGCAACCTATTTTACAGCTAAGTTTAAATTTTTAAACTGATTTTGATAGTATTTCTTCTTATTTTTTAACTTATTTTTTAAAATTATTAATTAAAAAATAAGTTAAAAACACTTGCGTTTTTTGCTTTTTATGGTAAAATTTTAACGTAACCTGTCGGAGAAAAATATAATGTCAAAAGATTATCAAGCTGAAAATATTGTTGTTTTAGAAGGTCTAGAAGCTGTTCGCAAACGACCTGGAATGTATATTGGTGGAACCGGAATTAACGAATTACACCATTTAGTTTGAGAAGTTGTTGACAATGCTGTTGATGAAGCGCTTGCTGGTTTTGCATCTAAAATTACCTTAACAATTATAGATGATAATACAATTAGTATTGAGGATAACGGTCGTGGAATTCCGGTTGGAATTCACCCAAAACACGGTGTTTCGGCTGCTGAAGTTGTTTTTACCGTTCTTCATTCAGGTGGAAAATTTGATGGAAAATCCTATAAAGTTTCAGGCGGACTCCATGGAGTTGGTGCCTCTGTTGTTAATGCCTTAGCTAAAAATTTAAAAGTTTATATTAAACGTGAAGGCAAGTTGTGGTTTCAAGAATATATAAATGGCGGTCAAAAACTTGCTGATTTAAGTCCGATTGCTGACTTGGAAAAAAACGAAACAGGAACAACTATTATTTTTCAGCCCGACTTTGAAATTTTGGAAAAAAATAATTTTCAACTTTTAACAATCGTAAATCGTATTAAAAACACAGCCTACTTGACTCAAGGAATCGAGTTTGTAATTATCGACAAGAGAAACGGATTTAATCAAAGTTTTTGCTACAATGGCGGAATTCGTGATTATGTTTCTGATCTTAGCAAGGATTTTGAAAAAGTTAGTGACAAAATCATTTATGCTGAAGGTGAATTTGAGCATAATGATGAAATTATTAAAATCGAAGTTGCGCTAAATTATATAAGTGAAGATCACGAGCAAATTAAATCATACACAAATAATATTCACAATATCGAAGGTGGAACTCACGAACTGGGACTATCAGACTCACTTCTAAGAATTCTGAATAATTATGCAATTAATAACAAATTTATTAAATCTGAGGCAGACAAGTTTGACAAACAAGATATAAAAGACGGTCTAATTGCAATTATTTCGGTTAAGCATACGAACCCTATTTTTGAGGGTCAAACAAAAGCAAAACTAAATAACAAAGAAGTTCGTCCACTTGTAAACAAAACTCTAAGTGCTGTTCTTGAACGGTTTTTAGCCGAAAATCCAGAAAATGCCGATAAAATTATTAAAAGAAATCTACTAGCTCAAAAAGCAGCTCGGGCAGCTAAATCTGCTCGCGAAGCAGTAAAGCGCAAATCAGCCTTTGATGTAGGTACGCTTCCAGGAAAACTTGCAGATTGTTCAACAAAAGATCCCCAAATCGCCGAATTATATATAGTTGAGGGAAACTCGGCTGGCGGGAGCGCCAAAATGGGTCGTGATCGCAATTTTCAAGCAATTTTACCTTTACGAGGAAAAGTTATTAACTCACAACGCTTTCAACTTGAAAAAGTTTTACGCAATGAAGAAATTATTTCAATGATCACCGCTTTTGGTACTGGAGTTGGTCCTGAATTTAATATTAGTAAGATTAGATACCAAAAAATTATAATAATGACTGACGCTGATTCAGATGGATCTCATATTCGCTCGTTACTTTTGACATTTTTATTCCGTTATTTCAAAAAGTTGATTGAATATGGCTTTGTTTATATTGCAATTCCACCGCTATACAAAATTTCTTACAATAAAAAGATCGAATATGCCTATAATGATGCAGAAAAAGAGGCTATTTTAAGCAAAATTAGTGGCGAAAATCTTAAATTTAATATCCAAAGATACAAAGGGCTTGGAGAAATGAATCCTGAACAACTTTGAGAAACAACAATGGATCCAAAAACCCGTCGAATGACACAAGTTCAAATTCATAATATCCAAGAAGTAGCACAAATTTTTGACTCACTAATGGGTACAGACGTAACTTTGCGTAAAATTTTTATCGAAGAAAATGCCCAATATGCAAAAATTGACGTTTAGTTTTTGCATATTGTAAAAAAAAGAGATAAAAGCTAGAAGTAATTTTTCTAGTCTTTATTCTTTTTTTTCGAGTTTTCCAGATGGACTAAACAGCAAAAATCACAAAAAATACAACTACTATTTAAACTCAATGCAAAAAGAAAACTCATTTTTATTTACATTGAGCCTAAAAAACATATGAAGTTTTGAAAGAACTAAAATTCAAACCCTAAATTTATATAGATTTCTAAACAGTTAAATTTAAGGCATTCCATCATATTTTAAAATATAATGGATAATTGGCATTTTCTACTTTTGTATGACAAAAAACATAATCAATTCACCCTTAATTCATATCAAAATTTATTAATTCATTCATAGTGATGCTTATTATAACATAATTTTATTTTAGACCAAGTATTTTTTTTTTTTTTTCAAAATGTTATTTTAAAATAATAAAAATTAAGATTTTAGCACAAAAAACACGGATTTACAGGTGTTTTTGCTTATTTATATTGACTAAAAACTAAATTTTTGCCATCAATCCGGCAAACTTAGCTCCTTTTTTTTTTTTTTTTTAGTTGAAAATTAGTATAATTACTATGTATAATTATGAAAATAAAATTAGTTTATAATTTAAACTATTTATTTTTTTATTTTTAGTACAACATAGGAGGTTTCTATGAATAAATCATCAAAATCCAAAACCCTTTTGCTGGCGGGGGGGATTTCGGGACTTATCGGGGCTGGTATTGTTGGCCTTACAATCGGTCTTACAGTAAATATAAAATATAATTCTGAAAATCCAAGAACTCAAGTAAATCAGTTTGCATCTCGTGTTTCAAATTTGGCCTTTAATTTAAGTGCTTTTAATGCTGATTCAGATTATAAAGACGTAAAAGCAGCGCTTTTAGATGACAGCAATAAAATTAAAAATGCCGAAAATGCGCTTGAATCCTTTTCTTTTTTTGAGAAAAAGGGTGGGAATTTAGAAAAACTAGACTTTTCTGACTCAGAATTTTCTGATGCAAAAATTAGCTACCAAATTCTAGAAATTCTCCCAGATGATGCTAACCAAAATTTTAAAGTTAAATTTCAAGCTAGCCAAAAATTGCAAAATGGCGATGTTGCCAAATCTGACATTTATGAACAAGTTGTTTCTTTTGTCAAAGAATCAACTATTTTAATTGCCGAATTTAATTTTTCCTTACAAAAAATTACCAACAGACTTAATCAACAAGTTCAAAATTTAATTTCTGCTCGAACCGCAAATTTCGCGGATCAAAATTCAGCAACCTCAAATCCAACAGATCCTAGCACAATTAGACCAGTTGATTTTCAACATGACCTAAATAAATCAAAAGACTCAAAAGAATTTGGTGAGAAAATTAGCTCATATTTTCCTTCGCTTAATAATTTATTAGCTAGTCTTAAAAACTCACAGGAAAATAAACTTCCAAATTCAATGGATACAATTTTTAATTTTGATTTTGCCCGTGATAAGTCAACCGGTCAATTTGTTAGTCTTCAAAATCAAGTTCCTTCATTTTTTTTAGAGGCAAATCTTACTTCAACTGCTAGACAAATGCTTGACTCAAGTTCAAGTTTTTCTACCGTTGTAAATGCAATTAAATTAGAAAAAAACGATAAAAGTTCTTATTTTTTAAATTATTCAGATTTTTTTGATAATTTAAGTTTGAAAAATTTAGATAAAACAGACTTTAAATCAGACATGGGCGACAAACTGGCTGTTGAATTTTTAGCCCAAATTAAATCTGGATTTTTTAGCGACCCTGCTGAGCGCTCAGAGAGTCTAAAGTCAGAAATTTTAGAACTTTTAAAAGACAAAAAACTTGCTTTTAGTTTTGGTAACTTTGGTCAAAAATTTAAAAACCACAACTCAAGCCAAGCTCTTAAAGTTTCATTTGATCCTTTAGAAGCAAAAATTGATGAAACTGACAAGACTAAAGTTTTAATTCCTTATACAATTTCAGTTAATAGTCAATTTTTCATGCCAAGCAATTCTCCTCTCGAAATTAGTCAAAAAACTGGAACTCTAGAAATTGGCGGACTTAAACAATTAGAAAACTTAGGTCAGTTAAATAGCGATATTTTTAAAACACGCTTTTTAGAAGGACTTGGAAAAGAAAACAAACAAAAACAGGCAGTTTTTGACCAATATGGGGCAGGAATAAGAACATCTTCACGCAAGGTTGCAAAAGAAGAAATTGAAGCTCTATTTAAAGACAGTCCAAAAACCAATGAAATTCGCAATATTTTAGAACGTAATTACGATTTAGACTTTGGACCTTATGTTTCTTTATTAGACTCTTGAGTTGGAAAAATTAAATTCCCAAGTTTATCAGATATTAAAAGAATGACCAAAGACGGGACTCAATCAACTAGAAACGCCGGAGTTTCAAGTATTGAGTCTCGTAATTTTTTCCGTGATGGACACCAAGTTGCTAGTTTTTTCCAAGATTTACTAACAAAAGACAGAAAAACCTTCCTTGAAACACTTTTTGAACTTTCCAAAAAATGAGGACTTATTGCTGAATCAAGTCAAATACCTCAAAGTCTTTTAGATTCTAAAGACAATATTTTTGAAGAAGCAAATAAAATTAGTTTGACTGAAGGCGATATCAAAAAACTTTCATTCAATAATTTATGAAGAGATAACGAAGGTATTGGATTTTATGGAACTTTGGTTCTGCCAACAAGTGTTAAAAATGAGCTTGGAAAGAAAAAAGGTGACTCATCACTTTTTGAGTATTTAAAAACTCAAAAAGTGATAACTAAAGAATCAAATGGGACTGGAACTAATACAGAAAATTATGCCAAATTTGAAAAATTTGGCGATGTTTTATCAGCATTTTTCCTAAAAGCTGGTCAGTTTGACAACTTTAAATCTTGGGCAAAACTTGATGACAATTTAAAATATACACTTGAATTTACCAAAGAAACTGAACAAGAAAAAGATGAACTGTCTAAAAAAATTGAAGAAGTAAGCCAAGCACAGGAAGAAAGCATGAAAGCCGAAGGCGTACAAAACCAAGGTAAAAAAGCTGAGGGTGCGCAAAATCAAGGCAAAAAAGCTGAGGGAGCACAAAATCAAGGCAAAAAAGCTGAGGGAGCACAAAACCAAGGGAAAAAAGCCGAAGGTGCGCAAAACCAAGGTAAAAAAGCTGAGGGAGCACAAAACCAAGGGAAAAAAGCCGAAGGTGCTCAGAACCAAGGTAAGAAGGCTGAAGGTGTTCAGAATCAGGGTAAAAAAGCTGAGGGTGCGCAAAATCAAGGTAAAAAGGCTGAAGGGGCTCAAAACCAAGGCAAAAAAGCTGAGGGTGCGCAAAATCAAGGCAAAAAGGCTGAAGGAGCTCAAAACCAAGGTAAGAAAACAGAGGGTGCACAAAACCAAGGGAAAAAAGAGAAAGTTTTACCTGTTAAATTTAGTTTCAAACTTGAAACCAACGACGGAAGTATATTAAATGTTAAAACTCCAGAAATAAAAGTATTTGTAGAACTTGAAGATGAAGACATTTATAAAAATAGAAAAGAAATTAACGAACTAGATAAAGCTGTTATTCAACTTCAAGGTCAATTTAGAGAAACCAGTCTTGACTCAGACGGTTATTCAAAATTAACTTTCCCTAAAAAAGCTGAAGGCGCACAAAACCAGGGGAAAAAGGCTGAAGGAGCTCAAAATCAAGGTAAAAAGGCTGAAGGAGCTCAGAACCAAGGTAAAAAGGCTGAAGGAGCACAAAACCAGGGGAAAAAAGCTGAAGGAGCTCAGAACCAAACTGACCAAAACAGCCTTACAAGTTACCTTCCTGAATTAGGAAAAAAAGTTGAAGAATATCTCGAAACTCATTTTAAAGATAAAAATTATAAAACCCTAGTTGAATCAATTTCAGACTCATTTGGCAAAACTACTAAAGATCTATTTTTTGTTTTAGTAAAAGATGACTCAAGTTCTACTTCAGGTTCGGAATCATCTACAACTTCAACAACCCCTCAAAAAAAATCAACTCTAAGAGTTAAAATTACTATTAGTAAAACTGAAACCGCCTCAACAACAACAACAACAACAGCAGCAGCAGCAGGGACTGTCAGTAGCAGCAGCTAAATAATTTTCAAAATAGGAGAAAAAAATGAAACTATTAAAAAAGCCTTTTTGATTAGTATCAACAATTTTAGGATCAGCAATTGCACTAAGCGCTGTTATTGGGATCCCCTTAGGTCTAAAAGCCTATAATAATTCTTATTATTCATTTTTAAATGAAAGCCCAACAGAGCAAGCCCTTGCAAATACAGCCAGTGTTTCAAGTGAACAATTTAGTACAATTGTCTCAAATTTAAAACTAAATCCAAATATTGCTAATATTTCAGCAAAAACTGCGCTTGCAGCAGCCAAAAGTAGACTTTACCAATTTGACTTAAGTTCAGGTTTTGATTTTGGCGATCTAAAATCAAAAGATTACCAAATTAGTTTTAATTTTGAAAATGCTATTGCTGAAGATACTTCGATTAAAAATGTTGTAGTTTTTGCCCGTTCAGAAAAAGAACAAATAACTTATTCAAAACAAATTGAACTCAAAGGTTTTGCAGCTAGCGATCAAGCCAGTGGTGATCTTGATAAATTTCAAGTTGATGAATCCAAATCTTTTATTGATGTCTCAAGAAGCAATCTTTTACAAAAAGAATTTGAAAATAAACTAAAAACAAATTTCCAAAAATCAACAAGAATTGTCAATAATTTTTCCAAACTTGAAAGCTCACTGGCTTCTTCTGGGGCTAGTCTTAGTCTTTATAATTCTTTAGATGAACCAATTTTCTTGGATAGTGATTATAGTCTTGAAGTTGTTCTTGATTCTAAAAACCAATTATCTTTTACAGAAAAAGATAAAAAATTATTTTTAGATGTTAATTTAGTTAATAAAAAAGATAACAAAACTAAAAAATTAAGTCTTGAAATTCGTGGTTTAATTGATCCTGATGAGTTCAAATCAACTCTTATGACTTGACTTAAAGATCATTTTAGTGGAAACATTAAAATGAAAGAAGCCCTTCAAGATGCACTAATCAAAGATAAAACCACATTAGTTGATTTTTTATACAATAAAAAATCAGGAACAAATACTGAAGAAATTATTCAAAAACCAGTTAGTGAACTTTTTGAAATTGACTTAACTCAGTTAAGTCCAAGAACAAAATTTGGGACTTTTGATCTCAAAATTGAACCAAAACTTTTTGATGCAACCAAAATTAGCCAAGCTGACCAACAAAAACTTCTTAAAGACAAAAAAGTTCGCTTTGAATTTGATATTAACTTTAGCCGTCAAGACAGCACATTAGAACAAAAAATAACTGTTAATCTCGATGTAGTTGTTGATTTAAATAAATACGAGCAAGCCCTAGGACAACTTCTTGGATCAGTAAATTCAGTTCAAGAATTTAGTCTTAAAGATCAAAGTGGACCAAGAACGCTTTCAACTAATGAAATTAAAGAAACAGTTGACCAACTTTTTGAACTAGCAAAAACTACTACCAATTTAGAAGATCCTAGCGATGAAGTTGTTACAAAAGTATTTTTACTTGACAATGGTAGATACCCATCAACTAGGGAAATTACAAAATCTAAAAATGAACTTAAAAAAGTAATAGAAGAAGCTAAAGCAAAAGCTAGCTCAATTAGTTCACAATCTGTAAATGCTTCTAATTTTGCTGATGAAGAATCAACTACGACTGGTGAATCAGGTAATGGTTCAACTCCAACTCCAGCTCCTGCTCCAACCCCTGATTCTGCTCAAAAAATTGGAACTAATGTTTGGACAACACTAAATACAGCTTCAATTTATAATCTTAGTGATGCGAAAATTGAATACCAAATTGAAGTTCAAGAAGATCACCAATTAGTTTTTGACTTTAAATTAGTTTCAACTAATGATGATTCAAAAGTTCTTGCTTCTTCCCAAATTGTTGTTAATAATGTTATTAACTCTGAAAAATCAGCTTATGACATTATTAAAAAATATAATCCTTCCTTATTTTTAGACCCAGTTAGTTTAGAAAACACTGATAAAGATGGCAAAGTTAATTTATTTGACCCTGAAAACAAAAGACTAGCTTTCCAATCCGAACAAGCAAGAAGAACTGCTGATGGTCTTGAGCTTACAAAACCTTTAAAATTTCAAAATACTGAACCTGAAGGTTCTAAAACCGAAGCGACAAAAACAGAAGCTACAAAAACTGAAGCAGCGAAACTTATGGCCACAAAAACAGAGGCTACTAAAACAGAAGTCGCAGAATCTGCATCTATTTTGAAAGAGGCTCCTGCAAAACCATTTTCGCGTCTTGATTCAGGTGCACTTTATTTAGCTTTTAGTGCCAAAGGTATTTCTGATGGAAAACAACACTATCTTTTATCAGATAAAGACGGAAAAGGAATTTTTATCCAAAAAGTTGCATCAAATGGGGATCAAAAACCGGTTTATGTTATTGGAATGGATTATAAACAGCTTTCGAATTATGCTTATTTAAATAGACGTTTTACCGACAGGAAACTCGGATTTAGCGCTTATACTCAATTTTTTGGTGGATATGCTAATTTATTAAAAATTCTTGACAAACAACAAGTTTTAGTTACATCAGGAATTTCTAGAAATAATACAGTTTCAGGAAATAACCGTTCTAATAATCCAAGTCTCAAACCTTCTTCATACTTGTACAAGTCATGAGATGGTGTTGGTTTATTCCCTAACGATAAACCAACAAAAATGCTTTATGAAAAAACTGAATATTTTGTAACAGTGCCAACAGAGGCAAAAGTGCCAACAATTAATGACACTGCAAATAACGTTTATTTTAGCCAATCTTTTTACTCACCAAAAGATGCTGATGTTACAAAAAATAAAAATTTAATTGAAGAGGATTCAAATCTTTTATTAGAAATAATAAAAACCCCTTTTTCAATAACTCTAAGTTTATATTCTTCAAACAGTCAGGATCCTAAAAATTACAAAGAAGTAGGCGATGTTATTTATAATATCGACCCTTCAAAAACTTGAAATCCTTTCCCAAACTACTTTAATTTAGATTGAACCCAAATAGGTCCAGTTGAGCCAACACCAGCAACCGCCGAACCTGTGCCTACAACACCAAAAGAACCAGCTCCTACTGCTCCAAAGGAACCAGCACCTACAGCGCCGGCGGCTCCTCAAACTAACGAGTCTGGTAAATCTCAATCTACAATTACATTAAAAGCTTTTGCCGTTTTTGATCATCCTGATTTTACAAATGGTAAAACTTCTCTTGCTCGTCAAGAAATAGTTGATGCATTTATTGATGCTTACATTAAAAAATAGTTTTTATTAAAGTTAACCAAAAAAACCTATGGATTCATAGGTTTTTTTGGTTTTTGAGAAAGAAAAAGTTAAACAATTCTGAAATCCCGAGTTTCCCAGTTTTAAGGCAAAAATTCACTTTTTAGTGAATATAAATATGAAAAAACACCCGTAAATCAGTGTTTTTTGAACGTAAAACCTTAATTTATATCAATGTCATTTAATTGCATTTTAAGTAATTTTATGGTATAATTATAAATTATGAAAAAACAAAATAAAGATGGTTTTATTGAAGTAAACAAATTGTTTGGCAAAAAACCTAAATATTTTAAGGAAATTTCAAACATGAAATTTGAAAAAAGTTATTTGGAAACAATCAATAATTTGATATCTTAATAAATTACTAATAAAATTGTAATTAACTTTTACCAAAAAACTTAAAAAATTGCCTAAAACCAGATGCTTTTTTGAAATTACCTTATCAAACTGGGAAACTCAGGACAATTCTGAAATCAAACTTAAATTCTTTATCTTTAAATTTATTCTTGAAGCAAAAATTTTTTAAAACTGAGTGTAAATTTGACCAAAAATTGCCACCATCTTTAGATTAAAATCATCATCAACAATAACAAAATTTGCCTTTTGGCCAACTTTGACTGTCCCAAAATAATCTAAAAGATTGTGAGCTTTTGCAACGTTATACGAAGAGCAAAAAACAATTTCTTGTCATGAAAGTTTAAGGTTTTGCTTTAAATTTTTGAGAATACTAAGATAGCTCATACCACTTCCGGCGATTTGTTGTGAATTTTTCAAGTAAAATAAATCGCCTTTTTTCTCAGTTTCTAAGTCTCCTAAATTATAAAATCCGTCTTTAAGTCCTTTTTGGGCAAGCGAATCTGAAACAGCAATTCAATTTTCCTTTTTAAGATTTTTTATTGTGAATTTTAATGTTGAATTTCTAATATGAAGTCCGTCGGTAATTAGCTCAACTAGAAAATTTCTAGGTAATTTTGATTCAAAAATTAGGTTAGTAAGCGATTGACTTCTATGATCAAAGTTAGAACTGCCATTAAAAAAGTGTGTAAATCTACGGTAGTTTTTTAATTCATGACCTTTTTCAAAGTCAAAACAATTTGAATGGCCAATTGCAAAATTAATTGACTTGTGATAAAAATCAATTAATTTTGCCGAGTTTCTTTCGGGGGCAACTACAACTGTAATTTTTTTAGCAAATTTTTTTGCCAAAAATTCAAAATGAAAATTTTTAGCCGAAATAATTAAGTTTGCATCATGAGCGCCCTTTTTTTCAACAGAAATAAAAGGTCCTTCTAAATACCAATTTAGCAAAAAGTATGGATATTTTTTAAGCAAAAAACTAAAAAACTCAGAATTGTGTTGAATTTTAGATCAAGATTGAGTGACTGTTGTTCCAAAAATAGCCGCTACACCTTCAAATTTATGTAATTTTTCTTTATACTCAAGAAAATTTTTTTCTCAATCTGGGTTAGAAAAATCCTCAAAAGAAAAACCATAACCACCATGAGTGTGCGAATCGATAAAAGCTGGTAACAAAATGTTATTTTTACAATCAATACCTTCAAAATTGGTATTTCCACGTCCTAAATTGACAATAGTTCCGCTCTCATCTAACTCAATTCAGCCAAAAAATTCTTCTAAATGACTTATAATTCTTAAATTTTTGTATAACATTTTTGAAGTTTACCTTTATTTTTAAGCTATTTTTAGAATACTTGAATTTATTAAATAATTGTATCATTATTTAATAAATTAGTAGAAAAATTAACAAAACTGGTTCAATCAAAATCACTGATAAAAAACTAGTTGCCTGAATTTTTTGTACTAATTTAGTGTCCGGTTTTGTGCACTTTTTTAACTTTTTTAGCAAAAGTTAATTACCTATTTTAAAACACTGAAAAATCAATTTATGGTAAAATAACAAAAATCATAAAAAAATACAACTACTATTTAAACTCAATGTGAATAGAAAACTCGCTTTTATTTACATCGAGCCTAAAAAAACATATAAAGTTTTGAAAGAACAATAACCAAAAGCCATAAATTTCTAGATTTCTAAACGGTAAAATTTAAGGCATACCATCATATTTAACAATATAATGGAAAATTCGCATTTTCTGATTTTTTTATGGCAAAAACATAATAAGTCCCCCTTAATTCAATATCAAAATTTATTAATTATTCTTAAGCAAACCTCATTGTAACACAATTTTATTTTAGACCAAACATTTTTTTTTTTTTTTTTGCAAAAGGTTAATTTCAAAATAATAAAAATTAAGATTTTACCCCAAAAAACACGGATTTACCACTATTTTTGCGTATTTGTTTTCACTAAAAAGTGATTTTTTTGCAATCAAACTGTCAAACTCGGGAAATTCTTCCTAAAAACATAAAGTTGCAATTTTTAAGACTTTAAATCCAGCAATTTTAATGTACTTAAATTTGTCCTCAACTCTAAATTTGTATCGTTTCATTTTGACACACCTTTTTTTAATGTGTCTGAATTAATATACTAACTTTTTTTACTTTCTTATACTTTTTTTTACTTTTTTTTTTTTTTTGTCTGTTTTGATAAAATTATAATTGAGCAAATAATAATAACAACTTTTATTTGCTATTTTAAATTGGAGAACATTAAAATGAAAATATTAATTTTTAAAAAATTAACTGACCTACACAAATATTGTGCATACCTTTTTATTGAACAAATCAGAACAAAACCTAATTCAGTTTTAGGTTTTGCAACCGGGGTTTCACCAATTGAAACTTATAAACTTTTAATTGAAGACCACCGCCAAAACGGGACTTCCTGGGATAAAATTACAACATTTAATCTTGATGAATTTGTCGGAATTGACCAAGATCATCCAGAGGCATTTATCAAACAAATGAAAACTAATTTATTTGACCATGTTAATGTTCCAGTCTCCCAGATTAATATTCCTAACTCAAAAGCGGTAGATCTTGAACAAGAAGTAAAGCTATATGAGCAAAAAATCGCTGAAAATCCGATTGATTTACAATATATTAGCATCGGAGTCAACGGTCATATGGCCTATAATGAACCTGGAACACCTTTTGACTCAAGTACTCATGTTACTAATTTAACAGATGAGACAATTATTGATATGGTTAAAAAAGGGAAATTTTCCGATTTTGACCAGTGTCCAAAACAAGCAATGACAATGGGAATTCAAACAATTTTAAAACACACAAAAAAAGCAATTATGGTTTCTTTTGGTGCACATAAAGCCGATGTGACAAAACAAATGTTAGAAGAAAAACCTAATTCAGAAATTACTGCTTCTTTTTTACAGTTGCACCCAAATTGTATTTTTATTTTAGACAAAGAAGCTGCCTCTAAATTATCAAAAGAAACACTTGATAAAGCAATTTTTTACTAAAAAATTAAGAGGTGTTAAATGACCGTTAAATTTTCTGGTAAAATTAAAAAAATTACTCCAAAACAAAAATCACATAAATCAGAAAATTCGGTTTTCAATCGAATTTTAAACCAATTACAACGACTTGGAAAATCACTAATGTTTCCAATTGCAGTTTTGCCAATTGCTGCACTTTTATTAAGAATTGGCGCACTGATTCAAGATCCTTCAGCAAATGGTTCTATCGGAATTTCCGAGGCACAAAAATTTATCGGGCGACTAATTTCAACTCCGGGTGGAATTGTTTTTGATAATTTGGCAATTATTTTTGCAATTGGAATCTCGTTTGGTTTTGCTAAAGATAATCGCGGCGAAGCCGCACTTGTTGGTGCTGTTGTCTGATACGGAATGACAGCACTTTTAAAACAAAATCAACTTGCTGAGGCAATTTATTCAAAAGTTTTAGTGGCCGACTCGGGCGAACTTAAAGGACTGACGCAACTTTTGTATTTCCTAAAAGCTGGCAAGCCCGTCTACCAGTTAGACTCGGGAGTTATTGGCGGTATTGTTGTCGGAATTGTTGTCGCGTTTTTGTATAATAAGTACAAAAACGTTAAATTACCACAGACACTTTCATTTTTTGGTGGTAGACGATTTGTGCCAATGTTAGGAATTTTATCAATAATTCCGCTTGGGTTATTTTTTGCAATTATTTGACCTTGGGCTCAATACGGACTAATTAAAATTGGTTCAGCCCTTTCAGATCAGAGCGCGAATCGTTATGCCCGGGGATTTTATGTCTCAGTTTATGCATTTCTTAATCGACTTTTACAGCCTTTTGGACTTCATCATATTCTAAATACTTTTGTTTGATTCCAATTGCCAATTGAAGGTGTATTAATTAGTCCTGTTGTTGATTCAGTGGGAAAAACTATTGCAAATGCTGGCGATATTCATACTGTAAATGGAGATATAACTGCATTTAATACCGGAATTATTGGTTCTGGTGGATTTACAACTGGATTTTTCCCTTTATATTTAGGTGGACTTCCTGGTGCTGCTGTGGCAATGATTTTTGCCGCAAAACGGGAAAATCGCAAAACAATTACTACATTTTTGGCAGGGGCAACACTTGTAAGTTTTCTTACTGGAATTGATGAACCCTTAATTTTTACTTTTATTTTTATTTCACCACTTTTATGACTTTTAAATGCTTTTCTTACTTCATTAATTTATATGTTCGTGACATGAACTGGAATGAGTATCGGAATTGGATTTAGTGCCGGATTTATTGACTATATTGTCTCTTTCCCACGTTCTTGAGCCTTTGCCAAAAATGCTGGAATTCTGGCAAATCCACTATGAATTTGGGCATTTTCAGCAATAATGTTTTTAATTCAAGGCTCAAGTTTTTACTTTTTCATTAAAAAGTTTGACATTAAAACCTTAGGTCGCGAAGACAAAATTGAAACACAAATAAGCGAAAATAATGAAAATTTAGAAACTGACAGCACTAAAAAAACAGACTCACATAATGAAAATATAGCCCAAAACACTGATAAAGTTAGTGACAAATATGAAAAAATGGCACTAGACTTTATTGAAATTATAGGCAAAGAAAACATTGAAGAAGTCTCAAATTGCGCAACAAGACTGCGACTTATTGTTAAAGATAATAAAAAAGATGATCAGTTAGATGCAAAAATTCTTGCAGCTGGTGGTCGAGGAATTGTTCGTGTTGGCAATAAAGGTCTGCAAATTATAGTTGGCACTGATGTTGAATTTGTTGCCGATCACGTTCGCAAAATAATAGGAAAATAATAGGAAAATAATGGCACTTATTGATCCAAGATCTGTATTTTTGAAACTAAATGCAGAAAATAAAGCAATTTTTGCTTTTAATGTTTTAAATTTAGAAACACTTTTGGCCGTAATTAAAGCAGGCGAAATTTCCCAAAAACCTTTAATTATTCAGGTAAGCCAAGGGGCGATAAAATATTCGCGCATTGAAATTTTAGCACCTATGATTTTATCAGCGATTCAAAATTCCTCTGGTAAATTTATTTTTCACCTTGATCACTGTGATGATTTAAATCTTTTTGAAAAATACCTTGAATTTGGTTTTAATTCTGCAATGTTTGATGGTTCAAATCTTCCAATTAATGAAAATATCGAAAAATCACTAAAAGCTAAATCAATTGCTGATAAAAAAAATGTTTTTCTTGAGCTAGAAATAGGCCAAATTGGCGGCAAAGAAATTGGACATCAAGAAAATACTGAGCAAATTCTTGAAATTGATAGTGTTAAAAAATTCTACCAAAAAACACAGCCAGATCTTCTTGCAATTGCTTTTGGAACCGCGCACGGAATTTACAAAAAAAAGGCTAACTTAGATTGAGATTTAGTCAAAAACTTTAAAAAAGACTATAAAATCCCACTTGTTATGCACGGAACCAGTGGCCTTTCTCTAGAAGAAATTAAAAAAGCAATCAATTTTGGAATTAATAAAATTAATGTTGGCACTGACCTTTTAGTTAGTTTTTCTAACGAAGTTGAAAAATATTTTCAAGAAAATGCTAAAAGTTATGACATTAGAAAAATTAATCAAAAAGGAATTGAAAAAATGATCCAAAAAGTGCTTTTTTACCTTGAATTATCATAAAATCTTATGATTTTATATTTAATTTTTTCAATTTTAATTGCCATTTTTCTATTTTTGATTGCTGTTTTTCTGTGATTTTATCAAAAGAAACGCAATCAAAACTGATCAGATTTTAAAAAAGAGATAATTAGACTTGTAATTTTTATATTTATTGTGTTTGGTTTTGTCTTTATAATTTCAGGTTTTTATCTTTTTTTTAAAAATTAACCTAAAAATAAATTTCTAAACAAAGTTAGATAAATTTAGCCATTTTCAAATGACTTTCAAATTTGAAAATGGCTTTATTTTATATTTGAAGAATAAAAAATATTTAAGAGTTTTTTGTTTGAAAACCACAAAAAAACCTATGAATTATAGGTTTTTTTGATTTTTAAGAAAGATTATTTATTATTTAATTTATAATGTCGGTTAAAAGCATTGGCACAAGTTTTTTTCTTTTATCTTCAAATTCTTTATTGTCAATGTCGTTAATGTCAGTTTGGGTTATTTCATTAAAATCAATTTTATCTTGAATTTCTTCTAAATTAGAATATCCAGCAAAATAAAGGTCTCCTTGTTGAACATCAACTCAACAAACAGCTAAAGTTAAATTTTTTTTATTTATTTGATTTTTTTTGAAATATTGATTATAACCGCTTATTAATAATTGGGTTTTTTCAGGATCTAAATCTTTATAATTTTTGATTTCAAAATAAAAATAATTTCCATCTTTGCTAACCAAAAAATCAGGATGTGATTTTGCAATTTCATGTCCGTTAATGTATTGAAAGCCTAATTTAGTATGGATTGGGTTTTTAGCTCAAAAATGAATATTTCGCTTTGCTTTACTAATTCTTATTAGTTCTTTTGCAAAAAACTGTTCTGCATTTGAATCTAACGGAAGATTATCTTCTGATGTTTTGTCATCAATTTTTTCATAACCAAAAGAAGAATCATTAGTTTTTACCAATTTATCATTTTCAGCACTATTAAATTCAATTTCTTCAGGCAAATCTTCAAAAATTAGTTTATACTGAGCGTTTTCAACTTGGTCTTTAATTGTTTTTTTATAAATTTTAGCAAGCTCTCGCCCGAATTTTAACAAAATAATTAAATCTAAAATTTGTCTATTTGTTTTTTTATTTGCTAAAAATTTTTGTTTCATTTGGGCAAAAAAATCTTCAATTTTAGAAGTAAAATATTTTTTTAAATTGTTTTTAAGTCTAATAATTGCTAATTCTAATTCAATAATGTTGGAAATTTTTGATTTAATCAGTCTTGCTGAACCATATTCTTCAGTATCGATAGAAATGAATTTATTGGTATTATAGGCTTCTTCATATTTTTCCAAATGATAGTTAAAAAAATCGCTAGCTTTTTTGTCATTGGTGTATTTGTTAAATTCATTTTCAAAATTGTTATAATATTGATCTTCATTAATTATTTTAGTTCTATTTTCAACAGGTGTTCCAGGAAGTTCGATTTGACCTGATATAAATATGTCATTTTTATATTCTTCCTTCAAAATAAGTCTAAGCACATTTTTATCTTTAGGGTCGACATTACTATAGATAAAATATTCATGAGCGATGGAATTATGTTTCAAATCTTCATACAAAGGGCAAGGATTTCTTTTTATTCTTCCAATTGTTTGAATACTTAAATTAGAAGATGAAATATTTCTAAGTTGAACTAACATACATGCTCTTGGAATATTTCATCCTGTTGCAGGGCCAATTTTAAAAATTATTACATCAACCGAGGACATATTTTTAGAAATATCTCGTAATGTGAAATTAGATTTTTGACGCAAATTACTTTCTTTTTTATTTTGGTCAAAATATTTGACCCAACTAAGATTATGCTTTTCGAGTATTTTAATTATTTTTTCAATATTTTCATCAAATTTTTGTGCTTTTTGGTCATCTTTTTCACTACTATTGTCAATTTGGATTAGCATTGCAGGGTTAATACCGACTAAACCAGGCTCTTCAATATTATCATTATATTGTTTTTTGATTTTGTTAAATTTTTTACAAGCTATTCCCAAAATTTCTTCATCATCATAATCTTTACCTGTTTCTAAGTCAAGATTATGATGTTTTGTAGTTTTTAAAAGCCGAATATCATCTTTTCTTAAATCTTTTTCAGATAATTGAACTAATGGCAAGTCAGTTTTTGGGGTTGCTGTCATTTTCAATATAAATGATGCATTTTTTTGCATTTTTTCTTCAAAAGATTTCTCCTTTGAAGTAATTTTAATATCAGAACCAATATGAGCCTCATCTCTTATATAAATAAGAATTTGCCCTTTTCGTTTAATTTCGGACAAAAATGCTTCAATTGCTCCTTGTTCACGTAAAATAGATTTTTCTTTAAAAGACGCTCCACCCATAATAAAAACCGAATCTGGTGTGGCAAAAAATTCATAGTTTTTATCAACTTTTGCCGTTCTTTTCAAGTTTGAAGGACTTTCAATTCTTTCTATATTCAAATTTGAATTTTCGATAAAAATTTTATATTCATTAAAACTTTCTTCCATTTGCTTAGGCAATTCAGCACTTGATAATGTTACAATTACAAAAACTAATTCTTTACCAGCTTCTTGTTTATTTCATTGAATTAATTTATCAATATAGTTCAGAATCATGAAAGTTTTTCCCGATCCAGTTGGCACTTTAAAATAAATTGCATTTTTTAGCTTTGCTGGATTTGTTTGGTTTTTATCATTCTGTAATTTTGTCTCAATTTCTTCGCTATTAGTGAGATATGAAGTTGTTTTTTCAACTAATTGCTCAACAACTTTAAGTTGGGATTGCGTTAATTTCATAATTTTATACATCCTTTTCTTGTGGTTTTAGCGCTAAAAGATGATTTAAAAGTTCAACATACTTGGTATTTTTAGTGTTTATATGATTTAAACTGACTTTAATATCAAAATCTTTAAAAAGTTTTAAAAATAAATTAACCAAATCATTAAGTCCACTTTCTGAGTCAAAAATTTGAGTATTATAATAAGAAATGTCAAAAACCTTTAAATTTTCCAAGTAAGGTTTGTTATTTTTGCTTCAGTTAAATTCTTCATTTTTGGTTCCTTTGCCGTTTGAAACTCGGAAAAGTCGTTCGTATGTTACATCTGTTGCAATATTATTTTGATTGTTGGTTACCAAAGTAAAAGTTCTTTCCCCTCCATCTTGGCGGTTTAAATTCCAAACTGCGTGACCAGTTGTCCCACTGCCGGCAAAAAAATCAAGAACTCTTGCATTTTTATTGGGATGAATATTAATTAAATGACTAATTAGTTCAACTGGTTTGGGAAAATCGAAGATATTTTTACTATTAAAGATTTCTTTAAGTTCTAGGCCTCCATTTAGTGAATAAAAATCACTAATAATATTTTTAAATGGTAAACCAGCTTGAATTTGTTCAATTTTTTTAGTTTTAGGATTAAATTTAACATTTTGATACTGTTTGCGTTTAGCGACTCAGTCGCCACGAGAATTTTTAACAATTTCAATAAATCCGTGTTTTTCGCCTTCGACAAAAGTGTCTTTTCCTCAAGTATAGCATGCTGATTCTGGGCTGTTTTTATTTAAATATAAAGTAAAACTGGTACCATCTGGGGCAATAATAGGATAATCTAAAGACTTTATATATTTAAATGCGCCAGTAGAGGATGTATGATGAAGGTCAATCAATTTATAATAACCTCTTTGCTCGAAATATTTATCTTTAAGCGTATAACCTAATTTTTTAAGAGTTTTTTCATCATGTTTTTGGTAATTGAACTTGCATTTGTTTAAATTTTTAGCGTAGGTAAGAATATATTCTGTGTTTTGTGTTATTTTATAATCAAAACTAGTGTTTCCACCTGGACTATTTTTTTTAACTCACACAATATTTGTAACAAAATTTTCCTCACCAAAAATTTCATCCATTAAAACTTTTAAGTAGGCGTGTTGATTATCATCAATTGAGACAAAAATTATTCCATCTTGTTTTAAAAGTTTTTTGGCTAAATTTAGTCGTTCGTTTAATAAATTTAGCCAACCATTTCGTGAATATTTATCTCGGTAAATAAATTTTGAAGGTAAGATATTTTCTTTATCGTTTGCAACTTGATTACCTTCGTCAAAACTAGCCTGGGTATTATAAGGTGGATCAATGTAAATTACATCATAACCGGGCGCGGTCTCTCTCTCTCTCTCTCTCTCTCTCGAGAACTACAAGATTTTTAAGAGCATCATAATTTTCACCTATTATTAAGGTATTTTCTTCAGATTGGTTTTTGTCTAAAACAAAAGATTTTTCATCGTTTTTTTGTAAAATTGCAACTTGATTCGAATCAGATTCAGGAGCTGCATCAAAACGAAATCCAGTTTTGATTCGTTGAGAAATAAACTGAAAAACATATTCGAGTTTACTTGGTTCAAATTTTTCTAAAATTTGAATTGCTAAATTTTTTTGGTCTGAATTTAGCTCTTTTGAGGAAATTTCCTCAATTTGCTTTTTATATTTTTCTAAGAGATTATTTTGATTCATATTTTAGGCCTTTTTAGTTGTATTTTGTAATATTTTACCATTTTTCGGCTGTTAAGGCGATGGAAACAGAATAAAACTAGAAAAAAATAGTGCAAATTTTCTCTTAAATTAATATATTAATTTAAAAAATTCAGTCACTTTTTGGTTCGCCTCAGCATAATTAAGTCCTATGTTAAAATATGCCATTTTTAACGATTTTTTATCTCCGCTCTAAAAAATAAAATACCAAATATTTTGAAAAAAATATTTGGTAGTAAATTGTCTATTTTTAAAAAATGATCGTTAAAATTGATCGAATTTTAGCAATTTTGTGACAGGTTTTCTATAATTAATCCATGAAATCAATAAGTAAATAAATGAAATTATAAAAAACATTGCTATTCATATTATGAAAATTAACATTACTATTTGTGAAGTCGAAGGATATATGGCATCTTCACCGAGTATTTTAATGTAAATTTTTGGAATTAAGGGGAGAGACACTGATAAGTTAATGACTAAAATTAGAAATGAAATTATAATTATATTTAATCAATGATAAAGAAAAATCTGCCATGTCTTAGCGCGAAGCGCCTTTAGGATTCCAATTAATTTTACTTTTGAATCAGTTAGATTTTTTGTATAAAAAATCGTTTGTATTAATAAAATTACTATAAAAACAATTAAAATTGCTCCTACAATTATATTTATAAAATTTTGTAAATTATAAGTTAATTTTGATACACCTTTTAATGAGGAGTCAACATTATACTCTTTATTATTCTCAATAAAATTATCAATATTATTTTCCAAATTATCATTTTCAAAATACAACCTTAAAATAATTGGTTCTATTTTTTTGGTCTGACTGGTTTGTGAATTGTCTGGTTCCCTGTTTTTGCTTTTTTGTAATTCGATATCTTCACCAAATTTATGATGCAAAAAACTTAGGTTTAAGTTTTTTGCATTAAGCAAATTATTTATTCCAACAACTTTTAATGTTTTTTTATCTTTGGGACCAGTTAAGACAGCAATTTCTTGTTCTTTTGGTTCTTTGATATCTAATTCTGTAGCCACTTCTTTTGAAATTATAATTTCATCTATGTTTTTAATGTTTCTTCCTATTAAATTTTTTTGATCAAAATTGAACCTATTTTTAAAAAATTCACTTTCATCAATGTAATCAATATGTGCTCCAAGCTTTCTTTTGTCATTATATTCAAAACCTAATGATGGGAAAGTAAAGAAAGGAATAATTTTTTTTATTGATTTATTTTTTTCTCTGAGATTATTAATGTCATTATGTGTGAAGGTTGCCACATCTCTCTCTGATTTTTTGCTAATTAAAACAGAATCAAGTTGCAATTCATTAACTTTAAGAGAATTAGAAGCAAAAATATTTAAATTTAAAACACCAAATAATAATGTCCCAAAAATACTTGTTAGAAAAAGTATTACAAATAAAATAGTTGAAACTAATTTTGATTTATAGTCTGACAGAGTAAGCAATAAACCTGTTTTTAATTCTTGCTTAATTTTTGCAATTTTCGAATAGGAGGAACTCTTAAAAGAAACTAATTGACTACTTTTTTCATGGTTAATTGCTAAATTTTCTTCAGTTTTGTCAATATTTTCTTCGGAAATTTTTCCTTTTTCAATACGAACGATCTTGTCGGCATATTTTTTTGCAAATTCTAAATTGTGGCTGACCACTAATATTGTTTTATTTTTTACAATATTTTTTAGATTTTCAAATACAGAAACACCGTTTTCAAAATCCAAATTTCCTGTTGGTTCGTCAAGCAAAATAAAATCACTATCTCTTGAAAGCGAACGGAGAATTGCTATTCTTTGTTTTTCGCCGCCAGATAAATTATTTACTTTTTGCTTTAATTGCTGAGTTTCAATTGACACGTATTTAGCCTGTTGTTGCAATTCTTTTGGGTCTAAAAGTCTGTTTATTACATTATTTGCAATTAAAATGTTATTTTCTGATGAAATATTAGTGATTAAATTGAAGTCCTGAAAAACAACATCGACTAATGGTTTTTTAATTTCAGAACCATTTTCATCCAAAAAAGAGATTTTTCCACTATCTTTTTTAGTAAAACCGGCAATTAAATTAATAAGAGTTGTTTTCCCTATTCCTGATTTACCAATTATAAACGTTATTTTTCTTGAAGGTATATCAAGATTTAGATTATCGAAAATGATTTTCTTATCAATCTTTTTCGTTAAATTTTCAATTTTTATCATTTTGCTCCGAGTTTATTGTATTCTTCTTATTCAACATAATAAAATTAAGGCTTTTGATAAAAAAATATAATTTTAATAATTTTTAAAAATTATTTTAATAATGCCACAATATCTTTTTTATAAGTTATATAAGAAATTAATGAATATATGATTGATAAAATAAGGAAACTAGCAAACCAGATAATTATAAAAATAACGCTAATTTGCTGATAATCAGGAAAAATTGAATTTTGATGTGAAATTGCACCATAAATTAAAGGCACAAAAGAAATTGAAAATATAATACCAAAAACGAAAACAAAAGCAGAAAGTATTACCAAATTTAATCAATGATACAAGAAAATTTGTGATGTTTTGCCACCAAGAGACTTTAGAATACCAATTGATTTTTTCTTGAATTTAGAAAGATTAGTTGCATATAATGACACAAAAATTAACAAACTTATTCCAAAAATTATTATTGACACAAAAATAATTAATAACAAAGTATATTGAGAGGAAATTGCTCGATTTAGAATTTGATCCGGGCCGCCATTTGTCGAGTAATAACGACTAACGCCCAGTTTACTATATTTATTTAAAAATTCAGTAATATTATTATATAAATTATCATGATCAAAATAAACCACAGCAGCTATTGGAAGTAATTCGTTGGAATATTTTTCAATATTATTGTTAAAAATAGCAATATTTTCCTCATCTTTTTCAGGATCAAAAACTCCAACAACTTTAAAAATTAAAGTATTTTTATTGTTAGAAATTTTTAAAAGTTTTCCTGTTTTGTCAGTTATATTCGAGCTAACTGCTATTTCATTAAAATTTTTAGGCAATGTACCATTTTTTAAGTTTATTGAATTGGCTTGATTTGAATTCTCATAGAAAGACTTATGTATTTTATTGGGTTTTGCAAGTGTCTCGTCAGTTTCTACGGTTGTTGGCCTACTAAAAACATACTTTTCAAAGTCTAATGAAAAATAATCATCAGGTAAAAAATCAAATTGATCAAATTTACTTTCTTTTTCAATTGGTTTTGATTTTTGATAAACTGACTTTAGTTTATCTATGTGAACAAGCGAAAAATTGTTACCATCATCAAGAGACTTATCTAAAATTCCCACAATTGTTGCTGATTCAGAAAAGGGAACTAAATCTTCAAGGTTTTCCCCTAAATTTAATGAATTAAGGTGAACAATTTTAATTGTTTTTCCGATTGGATTATCAATTTCTAATTCTTCAATTAATTTTTGTGAGAGGATAACTTCATTTGGATTGGTAATAAACCTATTACTAAAATTTCCATCTTTACTAAATGAACTAAATCTGTTTTTAAAAAAATCGGATTCATCAGTTGATCGAATAGAACGATTATTGAGAGAAACATTATCATTATAGATGAATGTATAATCTTTAAGGCTACTATATAGTAAACTAGTGTGTTTTATTTTGGGGTTATCCTTTTTAAGTTGGTCGATTTCTTCAGGGGCTAAAGAAATAATATCCTTTTCGCGAATTGCAATAGCATCAAAATTTGATTGGGCAAGCGTGTCAGTGACTATATTTTTTGCTGAAACATGTAAGTTCATGAAAATAACCATGCTAAAAATTAAAGCAAAAAATGTTACTAAAACTAAAATAAAACTCGTAATTTTTGACTTAAAATCCGCGAGCACAAGCAATAAAGCTACTTTAAATTTTTGTAAGAAACCAGGTTTTTTATAGACTTGGTTTGATATTGGGTTTGAGTGTTTATTTTTTGATTCAACATTAATTTGTTTGTTATTTTCTATAACATTAACGGATAAATTTTCTAAATTAATAATTTGATCAGCATATTGGTTTGCTAATTCTAAATCATGACTAACAATTAAAATTGTTTTACTTTCAGAAGCTTTAACTAACAAATCGAGTAAGGCAATGGAATTTTCATGGTCCAAATTACCAGTTGGCTCATCAAGCAAAATAAAATCACTTTTTCTTGATAGACTTCTTAAAAATGCAGCACGTTGTTTTTCACCACCCGATAAGTTTTTCGCTAGCTGATCTAATTTGTTGGTTTCAATACCGATAGAATTCGCGGCTTGTTGTATTTCTAAATCATCTGATTCACGATTCAAAATGTGATTTGCTATTAAAATATTATTTTTTATGCTTAATGACTCAATTAAATTAAAGTCTTGAAAAACAACATCAACTAATGGTTTTTCCAATTCAGAACCATTTTTGTCAAAAAAAGAAATTTTTCCACTGTCTTTTTTTGTAAATCCGGCAATTAAATTAATAAGCGTGGATTTACCAATTCCAGATTTTCCGATTACAAATGTAATTTTATTTAAAGGGATTTCCAGATTTAAATTATTAAAAATAAAATTATTATCAATTTTTTTAGTTAATTTTTCTATTTTTATCATTATTAAAATTTACTTTTTTTATCCATATAATGCGGGAATATGGCGGGTCTGTAATTTGAATTTTTGTCGCGAATCAGCGGGTTATTTGTTGCGATTGAAGTATATTCATAGTCATCTATCACTAATCCGGTTGCATATTGACCGAAATCTGATATTTTGTAATTCCATCCAACACCTTGATAATTCATTACTAGTCTATCAGCATTTCTTTTTTCAAATGTTTCTATTAATTCATAGGAATTAAATTCAAATTTTACTGATGCACCAAGTTCAGCAGTTACTTCCCTTTTTTTAGTAGCATAAGCTACCTTACCATTTATTACAAAAGACGGGGTAGCTAGTCCAGAAATTCAAGAATGCGTCTTTAAATTAATTTCATCTGGTTTATAATTATAATAATAATTATAATAATTGGAAAAATTTCTGTTTTTGGTGTACTGAATTTCTGCTCTTCCTAATCACGCAGCTTTATCTTGCCAAAATAATCCGCCCCAATATACAACTTGTTTAACGCCCTTAATAAGAATTTCTAATTCTCCTTGATCGGTTATTCGGATTTTGTGATTTTCTTCAAAATCAAGTTCTTCTGGATTAAAATCTTTTGGATTAAAGTAACTATTGTAACCATTGTAATCATTTTTTTTAGATAGTCCCTTGTGATTTGATCCGCGAAGTTCGTTTAAAATAAGCTGTGCTTTTGTTGCTCTTCATGCTTTGTCTGGTTTATAATATGAAAATAATTGAGGTTGCGATTTTTCGCTTGTTAAATTTATGTTGTTGTGGACGCTACTATAAGAAAAAAATGTTACAGGAATAAGACCAATAAAAGTGAAGCCTAAAATTTTTTTTAATTTTGAAATAATCATAATTGTGCCTTTCTAAATAATAATAATAATAATAATAATAATAATAATCATTTTTTTTTTTATATTTTTACTATTATACCATTTTTACAAAATATTTTTGTATTTCAAATTAATTTTTTAATTAAAGTCTATAATTTGCTAAGAAAGTAAAAATTATTTAATTAGAAACATGTTGATTTTAATTTTATCTACAATAATTTTTTATAATTTTATAAAAAAGTAGTGACTGTTTATAATTTTGTTTTTAAATGTAATTCTCCATTCTCTCAATTTGACGCTGTATTCTTGATTTTTTTGAAATTAATATAGTAATTTATCGAATTTTTGAACTTATTTATTTATATTTATAGATTTTTTGCCATTAGTTGCTTTTTTGTGGTAATATCATTTTAGATATTAACAAAAAATTTAAGAGGATTGCTATGAAAAAAATTGCTAATTTCTTGATAATTGAACAAAAAAATGAAATTTTTACTATCTATTTAACGGCCGAATTACAAGATGATCTTGGAACAATCGGATTTTTAAAATTTACTAATAAAAAACAACTAGAAAAAGATGATGTTGTCGCTAAAATTGAAGCATCAAAAACTGTTTTTTCAATAAAAACACCCTTAAAATGTAGAATTATTGAACTTAATCAATTAGCTGAAAAGGATCCAAAAATTTTGAATTCGCATGAGTCAGATAAAAATTGACTTTTTAAAGCAAAAGATATAGACCAAAGTGAATTTGATGAACTTGAGGACTTTTAGTATACTAGATCAAGCGATAGAAATTAAGAAAATCCTTGATTCAGCTGATGCAATTGTTGTTGGAGTTGGTTCAGGACTAACAAGTGCAGATGGAAATAATTATTATGGATCAAAATTCAGTGATAAGTTTAAAGATTTTATCGAAAAATACCATTTTTTAGATATGCTTCAAGCTTCGCTTTATGATTTTGGATCATGAGAAGTATACTGAGCTTTTCATAGTAGATTTGCAAAAGTTAATTTTTTAGATCTTAAAGAATCAGAAAGTTTTTTGAATTTGAAAAAAATTTTAGAAAATAAGAATTTTTTTATAATAACCACAAATTCTGATAGTTTTTTTGAAAAATCAGGATTTGACAATCAAAAAATTTTTTACATCCAGGGTAAATATAATTTAATGCAGTGCTCAAAAATGTGTAAAAATTTTTTATACCAAGATGATGAATTGATTCTAAAAATGGTACAAAATCAAAAAAATATGAAGGTTGACTATAATTTATTGCCAAAATGCCCAGAATGTAATGCCTTTTTAGAAATAAACAAAAGAATTTCGTTTAAAGGAATGGTAGAAGACCAAAACTTCGACAACCAAAAAGCAAATTACAATAATTTTATTGAACAAAATAAAGATAAAAACTTAGTTTTTCTTGAAATAGGGGTTGGATTTACGACCCCGCAATTAATTAAATTGCCGTTTCAAGAGATGACAAAAAAATTCAAAAATGCAAAATATCTAGTTATAAATCAGAAAAAATACCGTACTAACAAGGATATTCTTGAAAAATCCTATTTTTTTCATGAGGATATTAAATTACTTCTACAAAAAATAACAGAACAGGAATAAAAATGTACTTAATCGAACCAAAACGCAATGGAAAATGAGTTTTTGACGGTGCAATTTTGCTCGCAATTCAATATTGAGCAATCAAAAACTTAAAACTAGATGAAACAATCGTTTTTCCTTATATTTGTGATCCACATGTCCAAATTGGTTATTTCCAAAATCCAAGTGTTGAAGTTAACCTTGAACTTCTAAAGCAAAAAAATATTGAAGTTGTTAGACGCGACACTGGTGGTGGAGCAATTTATTTAGATAGAAATGGAGTAAATTTTTGTTTTTCATTCCCATATGAAAAAAATAAAAATTTACTCGGAAATTATGCACTATTTTATGAACCGGTTGTTAAAGTTTTGCAAAACTTAGGGATAAAAAATGTGCAATTTAGTGGAAAAAATGACCTTCAAATTGAAGAAAAAAAGTTTCTGGTGCGGCAATGTCGCTTGTAAATGATAGAATTTATGCAGGTTTTTCACTTTTATATGATGTAGATTTTGATTTTATTGGCAAAATTCTAACTCCAAACCAGAAAAAAATTGAAGCAAAGGGGATAAAATCTGTTTCTCAACGGGTAACTAATTTGAAAAATAAGCTTTCAGAAGAATACCAAAATTTTTCCATTTTTGAAGTGAAAGACTTATTTTTGACTGAATTTTTGAAAGTAAATTCAGAAGAAAAGTTTAAAAAATACGAACTTACTGATAGTGATTGAGTTCAAATTGACAAAATGGTTGCTGAAAAATACAAAAATTGGGATTTTGTTTGAGGACTTAGTCCAAATTATTCGTTCAACAGATCGATTAGAACAAAAGTTGGAACAATAACATTTTCTTTAGAAATTGATGAAGGAAAAATTAGCAAAATTAAAATTTCAGGCGATTTTTTCCCGAAAAAATCACTTTTAGAGTTAGAAAATTTCTTAATTGGGACAAAATTAACTCATGATCAACTATTAAATCGGCTAAAAGATGCAAAATTAGATGATTATTTTAGTCAAAAAATTGATGAAGAAGAAATTTGTAACTTACTTTTAAACTAAATATGAAAAACAAACTTTTTAAACCGTATCAAATTGGTAATTTCACATTAAAAAACCGATTTGTTTTTAGCCCAATTAATCTTAATCTTTCTGAAAAGGGCCAAGTTTGCCAAGCAGATTTAGATTTTTTTAGTGCTAGAGCTCATAGTGCGCCAATGACAATTACAGGCGGAGTTTATGTTTGTAAATCAGGTAGTTTGTTCAAATATGGTCATAGTATCGAAAATGACAGCGATATTGAAGGTCTAGCAAAACTTGCAAAAGCAATAAAATCAAAGGGAAGTATCGCAATTTTGCAATTAATTCATGCTGGTTCTCACTCTGTTTCAAAAATTGAAAAAGATGGTTTTTGCTATGGGCCTAGTGCTGAAAAGCGAAATTATCCTGTAAAATACAAGGTTTTTCGTCTTACACAAAAACAAATTCAAAAAATTGTTAGCCAATATGCAGATGCTTGTCTAAGGGCAATTAAGGCTGGTTTTGATGGGGTTGAAATTTCTTCAGCCCAAAAATTATTACCGCAAGAATTTTTCTCACATTATACTAACAAGCGAAATGATAAATATGGCTGTCAAAATATTGAAAATAGATCTCGGTTTTTAGTAGAAATATTAGAAAAGGTACAAAAAACTATTTTAAAATCAAAAAATCCTAATTTTTTGTTAGGTTACCGGGCAACACCTGAGGAACGAAGAGGCGATAATTTAGGTTACACAGTCGAAAATTTCCTAGATTTCTTAGATTTAATCGAAAAAAGGGGGATAAAAATTTCTTACCTTGCAATTGCCGGTTGGGGTTTTGACGTTTTTCGTGACAAAGTTCGTTCAAAATCAAATAATTTTAACCGCTTAATTTCCGATGTAGTTTATGAAAAATTACAAGGAAAAATCCCGGTTATCGCTAGTGGTTCAATAAATTCCTTAGAAAAAACAGTCGAAGCTATTCAATTTTCTGATTTTGTCGGAATTTCCTCAGCATTTGTACCTGATCCTGATTTTGTTGAAAAAATTGAGAAAAATCAGCCAATAAAATTAAGTCTCGAACCAGAAGAATTTGAAAAATTAAAAATAAGTAAAAATGCCTTTAAGGAAATTGGCCATTACTTTGAATATGGCAAATCTTTGCCTGAAAATGCTCGAAAAACTATTTTAAATAATTCAAAAAAACCAGAATAATTTTTTTTGCGAGTTTCCCAGTTTGATGAGATAATCTTAAAAAAGTGTCTGTTTTTTGGGCACTTTTTTAACTTTTTAGCAAACAAAGGAAAAATAACTATCAAAGTAAAAACACTAAATTTTAAATCTAACACTCACGAAAGAAAAAAACAACTACTATTTAAACTCAATGTAAATAGAAAACTCGTTTTTACTTAAATTGAGCCTAAAAAAATATATGAAGTTTTGAAAGAACAATAACCAAAAGCCCTAAATTTAAAGATTTCTAAACGGGTAAATTTAAGACATTCCATTATATTTAAAAACATAATGGATAATTCGCATTTTCTGATTTTTTTATGACAAAAACATAACTAATTCTCCCTTAATTCAATATCAAATTTATTAATTATTCTTAAGTGACTCTAATTATAACAGAATTTTTTTCTAGACCAAGCATTTTTTTTTTTTTTTACAAAAGGCTAATTTTAAAATAATAAAAATTAAGACTTTAGCTAAAAAAACACGGATTTACCGTTATTTTTGTATATTTTTATCCACTAAAAAGTGAATTTTTGCCACCAAACCAGGAAACTCTGGAAAATGCAAAATAATTTTTTTTCTTTGAAAAATAAACAAAAAAATATATAATTATACATTTATTAATTATATATTTTTTTGTGTGAAGTAATATGATTGTTGATTTAAAACTAATTTTTGAAAAACAAAAAATTTTAGATAAACTTTTTGCTGAATATAGTTATGGTAATGATTTAATTACAAAGGTTGATCACCAATGGCAAGATAAGGTAATAATTGCTGCGATAGTCGAAATTGCTGAATTTGCAAATGAAATTGAAAGCTTTAAATATTGAAAAATTAACAAAAAGTCTAATTTTGATAAAACTATCGAAGAATTTGTTGATGCAATTCATTTTCTTGTTTCAGCCGGAATTCACTTTCAGAGCCAACAAGTTTTTGAAACAAAATTTGTTGAGAACGAAGATATTAACGAACAATTTAAAAAAGTCTTTATTTTAGCCTCTGAGTTTTTGCATAAAAAGGAAAAAGAAACTCTTGTGAATTTGTTTGAATATTTCCTTGGCTTTATTGAAATTTTGAACTGAAATATTGATCAAGTAACTCAAGCTTATTTGGAAAAGTACAATAAAAATCTTGAAAGAATTAAAAATCAATATTAAATTTAATTTTTCAAAATAATTTTATTTTGAAAAATTAAACGGCACAAGACTCGCAAAATTCATAGTTTTCTGAATCTTCAAGGACATCTTGGCGAATTCTTACATAATAAATTGACTTGCAACCTTTTTTAAAGGCATGAATATATGCTTTATTTAAGTCGCGAGTTGTTGCTTTGTCAGTTAAAAATAATGTCATTGAAATTGACTGGTCCACGTGTTTTTGGGCCTCGGCGACCATGTTAATAATTGGAATTGGTCCAAGTTCGTATGCTCCTTTTTGATAAAAGTCATATGTTTTTGGTCCTAATTGATATGAAGGAACATAAATTCGCCCTAATTTCCCTTCTTTTCTAACTTCAACAGGGGCAACAACCGGCTGCAATGAAGGAGTACAAGAATTAAGATAAGAAATTGACCCAGTTGGAGCAATTGCCATTAAATGTGAATTTGCAATTCCGTGAGTTTTAATTTGCTCGACAAGTTCAATTCAGTCTTGTTGAGAGGGAATTTCAACTTGATAGTCTTCAAAAAGTTGCTGAATTCTAGCGGTTTTTGGTACAAAAGTGGACTTATCAACTTTTGTATATTTTTCAAAATATTTGCCGCTGGCAAATGTGGTTTTTTCAAAACCAGCAAAAGGCCCAAATTTTTTTGCCAATTCTAAAGAAGACTTAAAAGCAGAAAATGCTAGACAATAAAAGAAAATATTTGTAAAGTCAAGAGCTTCTTCTGAGTCATACATTATTTGGTTTTTGGCCAAAAAACCGTGTAAATTCATAGCTCCAAGTCCAATTGCGTGGTTTAAATTATTCCCTTTTTGAATTGAAGGGGCAACTGAAAGATCAGAATTTCTTGAGACACTATCAAGTCCGACGATTGAATAGTGAACCATTTTTTGAAAATCTCTACCTGATTCCATGGCTTTGTCAATATTTAGTGAACCTAAATTACAACAGATATCTTGGCCAATTTCTTTAAAACTTAAGTCAGGAAAATAAGAACTTGGAGTTGAAGGTTGAGTAATTTCTGAACATAAATTTGACATTACAACCCGATCAGGATGAGCATTTGCATCATTAACAGTGTCTTCAAATAAAATATAAGGATAACCGCTTTCAAATTGTAGTTCAGCAATTGTTTGAAATAATTTTCTTGCTGAAATAAAGGTTTTTTTAATTTTGGGATTATCTAGCATTTTGTAGTATTCTTGGGTGATTGAAATGTCACTAAAAGGTTTTTTGTAAAATTTTTCGGTGTCATAGACAGAAAAAAGTGCCATTTGTTCGTTGTTTTTAGCCAAGGTCAGTGTTATATTTGGGATTATAACGCCTAAAGACAGCGATTTTATTCTGATTTTTTCATCAGCATTTTCCCTTTTTGTATCAAGGAAAGACAGAATATCAGGATGGTGAACATTTAAATAAACAGCACCAGCACCTTGACGTTGACCAAGTTGGTTTGCATAGGAAAAAGAGTCTTCAAGTATTTTCATGACAGGAATTACACCTGTTGCTTGATTTTCAATGTTTTTAATTGGCGCCCCTAGTTCACGTAAATTTGTCAGCAAAACACTAACTCCGCCACCACGCTTTGAAAGTTGCAAAGAAGTTGTAATTGCCCGCGAAATTGATTCCATATTGTCTTCAACTCTAATCAAATAGCAAGAAACAAACTCTCCTCTTCTTAGTTTTCCTGCATTTAAAAAAGTTGGGGTAGCTGGTTGAAATCTGCCTAACATTATTTGCTCAAGAATTTCTCTGGCGTCTTCAAAATTTCCGTTAGCCAAAAATAAACTATTTAACAAAGCTCGGTCAGGAAAATGTTCTAAATATGTTAGATTATCATCAGATTTTAGGGCATATGAAGAATAAAATTTAAAAGCACCCATAAATGAAGGGAAAAAATGATTGTAACTTCAAGCTTTTTGATTTAATTCCTCAAGTTGTTCAAATGAGTACTGATTTATGACTGCAGGGTCATAATAATTTTGGCTAAGCAAAAAATTAATTCGGTCTTTGAATGAATTAAATACTTTAAATCGAGGCTCAATATGTTCAGAAATATATTTTTGCCCGGCTAAAATATCAAATTTATATGCATCTGGATTTTTTGAAAATAATTTGGCCTTTGCATTTAGGCTAATATAACTTTCAGAACTACTAGAACTAAAAGCATGATTTTTGTCGTGTGTTTTCATTTATTTTTCCCAAAAATTATTTAATATTGTCTTAACATTAATAACATCGTCAGAAGTCCCTAAGAGCTCAAAGTGATATAAAAAAGGGACATTCAATTTTTTTGACAAAACCGGGCCAGCAAGAGCATATGTATCGCCAAAATTAGTGTTTCCAGAGGCAATAACTCCTTTACAAAATTTACGGTTTTGTTCATTATTTAAAAATTTTATTACCGGTTTTGGCACCGAACCGCTTGTTTCACCTTTTCCGCCGCTGTAAGTAGGACAAAAAAGTACATAATCTTGATTGACTTCAATTTGCGAGTCAAGATCAATTGGAATTCTTTGATTTTTAAAGCCAAGCTTTTCAATAAAACGGTGAGTATTATTAGAAATTGAAGAGAAATAAACAAGAAAAATTTCACCTTTAGGTTTAGAATAATCACCTAATTCATAGGGTTTTTTGTTATTTTCCATTTTAAAACTCCCAGTCTTCATCTTCAGTTTCTTCAGCAAGGGCCATTACATAAGAAGAACCATTTCCTGAGAAAAAATCATGATTCTCGTCTGCCCGAGCTGATAATTGACTAAAAACTTCAGGTTCAATTTCAGTTTCTTCTTTTGTAAAAGGTGAGTCATATCCTAAATTTTGTAAAAATTTGCCAGCATTATAAAGACTAAATTTTATTGCAGATTCAGCAATTCCAACTTCAGAATATAAGTCATATAAATAATCTTTTTCTAAGTCGATTAATTTATAAAGTAAATCAAAAACAAAGTCTTTCATTTCTTTTTGTTTTTCAGGACTTAGTTTTTCAACTTTTCTTTGATATTTATAGCCTGAATAATAATTGTGGATCACTTTGTCGCGTAAAATTAAACGAATTATATCAGAAGTATTTGGCAGTTTTGATCTTGAAGAAAGGTAAAAAGGGAGATAAAAACCGCCATAAAGTAGAAAACCAGGCATTAGTGCGGCAGCAACTTTTGATTTTAAAGGATCTTTTCCAACATAAAAAGGGATTAGGATTCTTGCTCTTTTTTGTAATTTTTCATTATTTATTACTCAATTGTGTGCCTCTTCGATTTCCTCGCTTGAACAAAAAGTTGAAAAAATCGAACCATAAGAACGAGCATGAACTCCCACCATAAAGGCAAAATTAGCATATATAACTTGCTCGTGATCGGTCAGAGAATGACCAATTTGGGCTACATCACCAATTGTTGCTTGAATTGTATCAAGCAAAGTTAGACCTGTAAAAGTTCGGGTTACAAGTTGTTGTCATTCTGGTGACAGACTTCTTCATGATTCTAAATCGTTTGAAAGCGGAATTTTTTCTGGAATTCAGAAATTTTGAACTACACGGGTTCAAACTTCTAAATCTTTAGGATCATTGATGACATTTCAGTTTACTGACCGCATTTTGCCCGAAAAATTGTTATAGGCATATTCCAGAGGCGAAACTGAAAGGTTATAGTAATCATTTTTTTGTTTAATTTTTGAATTGTTGTTTTCTTGACTCATTTTCCCACCTCTAAATAGCTATTTAAATAATTAAAAAATTAAATGGAATATAATTTTACCAAAAAGAAAAGGTATTTAAGAAAAATTTATTTTTTAATTTAATTTTGTTTGTTTTTTTGGCCTGAAAAATTAAAAAAACCCTATGAATTTATAGGATTTTTTTGTATTTGGGGGGTAAAAAAGGAAAAATTTTATTGTCAATTTTTTGAACCTTTTGGAAAAAACTAAGAAAAAATAATTTTAAAGACAAAAATAACAAAATTAGACTTATAAAGTTGTCAAGGTGTTGCCAAATACAAAAACAAAACCGCCAACAACAAAAATTACACACAAAAAAATATGGGCATTGTATTTTGCTCTTTGTCAAGCAGGTAAAAACATTTTTGTCTGCTCGTAAGTAAAATGTTTTTTGCCCGGATTTTCTCTTTTTCAATCTTCCATTTGAAGTTCTTTGTATTGTTGAATTTTTTTTCTTGTATATTTGTGAAATGAAATTGAAACTATCGCAAGAACAAAGAAAATAACAGAAAGACTAATTAAAACTGGTTGTGGAAGATCTATTAGTCTAATTCCAGAATAAAAAGGATTTATGTTTTTTTGCATAATATAATAATTATAATGATTTATTTTATATTTTAATGTAAACTGTTGTTATTAATGTAAAAAAGTAAACTTTTGCCTTTAAAAGTTTACTTTTTAATTTCTCAATTTTTTATTAAAAAATTATTTAATGAATTTTTTAATAAAAAGATTATTTAAGGTTGAAACTGTTTCAACATTTGTTGCTAAAGTAGGTGAGTCATAAACTGCAAAACCTTTGAACAAGATTTGAGTTGGAGATGCAGTTTGAGCAGTGTTAGTTTGAGTTTGAGTTTCTCCGGATGTGGTTGAACTTGTTTCAACTTTAGGACCTAAATGAGTTCAGGTTAAATTTTTAGCGTGATCAACACGTGAAAAACTTAGGTCTAAAGAACTAGAAATTCTTTGACTATAAGGATTTTTTGCTTTCGTTGAAGTAAGTCAAATTGTCCATTTATTTTGATTTTTTATTAAAGTTAGGAACATTAAATCTCCATCTTTAATAAAGTCAAAGTCATCAGCTTCTTCCTTATTTACATTAGTTTGTCTGAAAGGATTTGGTGGAGCAAATCCAAAAATTAGTTGAACTATATTTTCTGCCTCAGCGGTAGACCCACTACCTGAACCACCACCAGAACTAGAAGCTGAACTTGGTTCTTTAAATTGGAGTCTTGTATCAGCTTCTCCATCAGCACCGGAAATTAAAGCAACAATTGAGTCAACTTTTTTACTTCCATCAGAAGAAGTATAACCCGGATTTTCATCAAGTCCTAAAACAAATTTCTCAGTTTTTCCGTCGCCTAATTTGGTTTTCTTAATAAAAATACCTTTACCGTCTTCAGATGCAATTAAATAATGTTTTTTATCATTGTTAATATTACGCGGTTGGAAAGCTAAAAATATTACTCCAGATTCAAGAATTTGTTTTTTAGGTTCAGGAGTAGGTGTTGGTGTTGGTGTTTCAGTAGTTGCTACTGTTGTACTTGCTTCTGTCGTTTCAGCTGCATTTTCCTGACCTGGACTTGTAGGAACCTCTTTAATTTCAACAGCTTTTTTTACTAATAATCCATCTTTAGTCGCAACATTTTCTTTATCATTTTCAAGATCAATTGTTACATCACCACGGTTAAGTGGTTGTATTTTTGTAATTTTGTCACTTCCATCTGTTTTTTGATTTTGACGAAAATCAAAAAATACGGTTGGATTATAACTTCTTAGAACATCATAATCAGCATCATTTTCTAATTGTGTAATTGAGAAAATAGCTTTAGGATTTGAATCTTTTTGCTCTGTTTCAGTTTTTCCAAAACTAAGAATTACATCAATTTGACTATTAGATTTTGTAACTACTTCTGCTTGATAATCAGTTTGACCAAGTGCAGAATAATTAGATTTTTGTAAAAATGCTCAAAGTTCAACACCTAAACCTTTAAAAGTTGAAACTTCATTTGTTTCAGTTTTAGTAGTTGAATCATCTTTAGTTTTAGCAGGATCGTCTTGGAATGTTGTTGTTTGGGCTCCAGAGGTTGAGGTAGCGGCGGCAGGGGCGGCAGCAGGTGGTGAAGCAGGAGCAGGAGGTGTAGCCGGAGCTGGCGGTTGAGATTCTGCTGGTTGGCTTCCGGACGTTGTGCCTGTTTCTGCTTCTGGTTTTTTCTCACCTTCTTTTGGTTTTTCGCTACCAGTGTCTTTAGAAGCAGGCTCAAATCTTGGTTTGTTTAGATCTATATATTTTTGAAGAGCACTGGCACTTTCAGGTTCCATTCCTAAATCTAAAATGAAAAGTTTTTTAGCTACTTCGGTAAAAGTTTTTTGTTTTTTAGCATCTTCAACAACTTCTAACACTAGAGATTTAACATATTCTAAAGTTAATTTTGGACCATTAGGATTTTCTTTGAATTCAAAAGTTTTAGCCAGTGGATTAAAGTTTGCAAACTTTGGATCTTTAGGATCAATTTTGTCTAAATTTGTAAAGTCAACTTCTGAATTTTGTTTTAAAACGGCATTTAAAACTTTTCGTTGATTTTCATCATAATCAAGTTGAACTTCAACATTAGATTTTGAAGAACCAAGATCAACTAAAACAAATTTAGAATCATTTCCTTTTCCTAAACTAGCAAGCGAAGATTCAAGAACTTTCGGATAATTTGACTTAACAAATTCACTTTCAAGGTAAGGTGCTTCAATATTTAGTTGTTTTTCTATTTGAAAATCAACCTCAAAAGAAACTTTATTTTCTTGTACAAGTTTATCTTTTTGCGCTTGGGTTAAATTTTCTGCTAATTTAATGCTATTAATTTTAACAAAATAACCATCAAGTCCAGGAACTTGGAATTTTTCAGACTTTGAATTGAAAAAAGCACTTAAATCTTGGCGGTTTATGTCAACTTTTGCATTATTAGCTTGTGAATTTTGGCCTGAATCTTGGAAAAGTTGGGTCGAAACTTGGCTCTGTCGTCCATTTTGTTGTGAGTTTTGCGTAATTTTGCTCAAGACTGTGGCGAGATTAACGGGGTTATTATCAGTTTTGTAGACGATTTGGGCCAAACTTAGATTATCTTTAACAAGTGCAATTTGAACCAGTGGTTTCAATTGAACAAAATCGCTAAATTGTGAAAGAATTTTTTGCTCAACAGCTTTTACATCATCGCTTAATTTTTTAATTCCTAAAATTGGAAAGTCAAATTCTTTGATAAGTTTGCCAGATGGATCTTTTAGTTCAAAAGAAATTGAAAGAGTTCCGGCTTGATCGTTAAGATTTTTGAAAACTAAGTTTTCAACTTTCATTAGACTGTCAACTCTTTTGGTATCTGAATCGCCAACCATAACTATTTTTTCTTGTTTAGCTTTTTGGTTTTCAACTGTTTTTGGTGCTAAAACATAACCTTTTTCCAAAATTGAAGGTAGACCTAAAGTATTAACTAAATTATAAGCCAGTCCATTTTGGAATAAAGCATCAGAAAAAGCTTGTGATTTTGAACGTGTTCTTTTATAAAAAGCTTGAAAGTCATTATCAAGTTTAAAAGCAACTTCTGAGGCTACTAAATTGGAACTTTTTGTACCTGTAAGTTCTAGTTTTGACTTTTCAAGATCAATTTGGAATCCAACTAAATCACCATCAGCCTTATCGCTTTGGGCAAAACCTTTGAGGTCAGTTTGTTTTGAATAAGTAAGTTTGAATTGGTCTGAATGAGCATAAACTACAACATTTTTTACTTCAGTGCCAGAAGGACTTGCTTTTTCAATGTCTAAAACTACCCGAAAATTGTGTTTAGTTATTGGACTAAAGTCATATGCATTTAAAAAATTAAATGCATATGAAGGATTTTTAGCCAATGCAAGTGCTGTTTTTGCTGATAAATTTTTATACTGGTCGTGTAATTTTAGATTATTAAGGGCATTAATAAAATCTTCTTCGCTAAAGGTAGACTGAGTTTTTAAATTGACAACTTCATTTTTATCAACGTTTCCAAAAATTTGTGAACTATATGAACGCTCAAAAATTGTTAAACCAATAGGAACTGCAACGATTGTTGTAAGAATTGCGGTGATCGAAAAACCTGTTGAAATTATTGTTTTTATACTTTTTGATTTATTTTCTTTATTTAACATTTTTTCTCCTTTAAAATGGTAGAAATTTTCTTTATTATTGTGTATCGTCTAGTGCAATTCTAACTTGGAAACTAAGACTTGACTTAACTGACTGAGCAGGTGAAGAACCTTCAGTAGTTGTTGGTGCAGTTTTTTCGATTTGCAAATTCACAACTTTAAATCTTTGCGGACTGATTTTATCTTCATCTATTGAAACAACTGAGAGTTTGAGATCTTTATTGTTTTCTTGAATTTTTGACTGAATTTCTTTGAATACTGCAGTTTCTTCGAATTTTTTACCTTCAGATTCAGTAGATCCATCTTTTTTGAGCTTGTCAAAATCCTCTTTTTTGAGGTAAAATAGTGAAAATGATGGCGGAATACTTAAAACAGCTTTATTTAGTTCATCTCTTTCAGTTCTTTGAGTATCTTGTTTATTAACTCATAAATTTAAGTCAATTTTTGGAGTTTGATATTTATCAACGCCAGTTTTTTTGTCAAAAACCTTGTAATAATAGGTTAATTTATAGTCCTCAAGTCCAGAAGGTGTAGTAAGAGTTTCGCTAGAACCTGAAGTTGAAGCTGAATCTGAACTTGTCTGTTTTTCAAAAACAATTTTATAGTCTAGATCATTACCTAATTTTGATCAAGCACTAAAGTTGGTTAATTCCTTAGCTTTATAGTAAAATGCTAGCAATAAATCTTTTAAAGTGCTAAGTGGTTGTGTTTTTTGTTCGAAGAATTTTTTGATTTCGGCTTCAATTGAAGTTGGAGTAGTTGAACCTGAACCACCAGCGCCAGCTCCTCCGCCTCCGCCACCACCGGCTCCACCGCCAGATCCACCTTCAGCACCAGCTTTTAAAATTGAGGAACTTTGTGTTTTTAGATGTTCTTTAATTTTTTTAGCGGCTTCTTGCAATGTTTTATAAAGTTCATCACCTGTTCCTGAGCCAGTCATCGCTGAACCAGAAGATGTACTTGCACCAACCTTCACAGGTGAATATTTATTTAATTCATTAAAAATATCACTGTCATTAATTAAAGTATTTGTTTTTTGCCAAACAGTTTTCGGTAAAAATAGATTAGAAATTCAACCACGAGAGTCAAAACCTAAAAACTGGTTGTTAAAATCAAGTGAATAAACTGGGTTGTCTTGAGTTGTCTTAAATTTAACATCTGAGGCAATTTTGAAAATATTGTTATCTACTATATCATTTAAATTAATTGAAGCATTTTTATCAACTAAACCATTTGCTTTAGCAATTTCAAATAGATAATTTAAAACTTGAGCGGGTTCTTTTTGGATTAAATACGCATAAAAGGAAGCAACATCATATTCATTTTTGAAGAATTTATCAGATCTGAGTGATTTTATTTTGTAATCTGATGCAATGAAATTATTTTCCATAAAACTAGCAAAATCTTCGAGTTTAGGGAATTTTTGCTGTCCAACTCAAGCTTTTAGCATTGATTCATTTGCATCAAAATCATAGGCATATTGGAAAGGATTTCCAATAATTTTCTTAATTTCTTCAAATTTAGGAGCTTTTGAGCCACTGTTTTGATCAGTTTCACCACCAGTTTGACTAGTTTGACCGATTAAATTTTCTAATTCAGTTTTAGAAATGTAAGCTGTTGTTGAACCAATTCTAATTTGTTTATTTGCGGTAGTGTTAGCTGTTGTTGAAGCAGCAACTGGAGTTGAAACAGGTTGAGAAACTGCGGTTGCTTGAGAAGAAGTTGTAGGTAAACCGTCAAGATTATAGAATGTTTTTCGCTCTGTATCTAAATTAGATTCAATATTTGTTGTGCCTGTACCTGTTCCTGCTCCAACCTTCTTGAAATTAGGAATTTCAAAAACTGAAGTTTTAGATCCTAAAAGTTTATTTTCTGAGTCACCAAAAAAGCTTGAATAAAGATTAATAACAACTGGAATTTCAAGATTTGAATTTTCTGGATTAACACCATCTTTTTCCTGTGCTTTAGAAAGATCTAAATAAAAATCAACACCCTCTGGTTGTTTTTTGTCAAAATACTGATTAAAATCACCAAAATCAAGGGAAATTGGTTTAATTAATAATTCAGAATTTATTTTATCTACTAATTCTTTAGATTTTTCTCTAACAGAAGAATATATTTTTTTATTAAAACTAGCGAAAAAATCATTTACAGTGCGAGTTGAAATTTCAAGATATTTGACTAATTCCTTTGTTTTGTCTTCAGATTGAGCTGGAGTAGTTACAGAAGGTTGTTGGTCTGTGGTTGCGCCTGAGGCCTCTCCTGATGCTGCACCATCCACACCTGACCCGGTTGACCCGTTTGATGCTGTTCCTGGGCCGGCTGCTCCTGCCATTGTGCCTGTTCCAGCTGATCCTGAAGCATCTCCAGTGGCACCTTGTTGCCCGTTGGTTCCTTGTTGCCCAGATTCCGCGGCTTGAGGTTGTGCCTGAGCTTGGGTAAGATCGGTGGCAACTGGAACTAGTTGCTTAATACCTTCAGAAGTTAATAAGCTAGCTTGAGCTTGAACTTGAGTGTCAACTGGCTTACTTCCAGCTTTAAAATCAGTAAACTGTAATTTTCTGAGTGAAATTTTTGATAAAATATCGTCTACATCGGCAAAATAAGTTGCCTGTTTAGCTTGTTTTTCTCCAGTTTGATCCTGACCTGACTCAGATGAACTAGCCTGAGGCAATAAATCAATTTTTTCAAGCAATTGGGCATCTTCGATATTGAAATTTTTAAGTTCAAATTTTGCATCATCACTTAATTCAGCTTTAACTAAAAAACTAGGAACTGAATTTGGGCCAACTGAAATAAAATTATTTGTTCCAGGATGTTTTTCTAAACTAAAATTGTAAATTGTTCCTTGTTTAAAAGTGAAAAAATTATTTTTGTCAAAGTTTAAATCGTTAATTATTTTTTGAAAATCAGGGAAATATTGACTTATTTTTTCAATAGCCTCGGCTTCAGTTCCAGATTTATTAATATCAGCGGCAAAATCTTCTGCACGAGTTAAAGATGCAATTTTTTGATCAGTTAAACTTGGATTTATAACACTTGAGCTAAAATCTGTTCTTCTTAAATTTTGGATATTTTCTTTGAAACTTTTAGTTATTTTTTCTAAGTTTGAATTAAATTCGGCAAGAGCAAATTGTGAACGTTGTGCAAATGACACCTTTTTTGAGATAATGGTTGAAAATGCTGTGTGGTTGTTATCAACTTGGTGCTTTGCACGAAATTGAAGCTCAAAACTTTGATCATTATCATTTGGAATTAAGTCAATAAATTCTAAAAATGGCTTATTTGGTGCAAAAGTTGGCTCAAATTTACGTAGTTTGGAGTTAACCTGTGTGTAAAAAGATATAAATTTATTTAAATCTGTGCCAGCTAATAATTTTCCACTTTGGTCAAAAAGTTGTGATTTTATTTGGCTATATGTGGTAGAATCATCAAAGACATCAGATTTAAAGGCAACATTTTGGACTCGCGAAACTAAACTTTCTAATTCAGCTCGGGGATTTTCTCCTGTATAGCGAATTCGAGTTACAAGCCCAATAGTCGTTGCAAAAATAGCAACACCGCCAACAGCGGTTATTGCTATTGCTAATCTATTAGTATTTTTAGGCATATATATTTTTTCTCCATGTGGTTTTTAATCAAATATTTAAAATTATAGCACTACAATGGTGTTTTTTTATTATTTTATTAAATAAAAAAGTAAAATTTAATTCATTTTACCTTTTAAAAGTAAATTTTACTCTTTTTTTAGTATTTTTTTCAAATTTTTGCGACTTTTTTGGATTAAATTGATTTTGAACTTTTTAGCTTTAATGTCAATAAAATCGGCAAAAATCGAAAAATTTAAATAAATAGACTAAATTAATAAACTAATTTTGGACTTTAAAATTATTTTACTTTTGAAGATCTTTGAAAAATCAGGGAAAACTGTATTCACGCAGGCACTGAGTTTGACAGTTTGATGGCAAAAATTCACTTTTTAGTGAATATAAATGCAAAAAATGCCCGTAAATCCGCGATTTTTGACCTATAATCTTGATTTTTATTATTTTAAAATGAGCATTTTGCAAAAAAAAAAAAAAAATGTTTGGTCTAAGAAAAAAATATGTTATAATGAATCTCACTAAGAATGAATTAATAAATTTTAATATTGAATTAGGGACTTAGTTATGTTTTTGTTATAAAAAAATCAGAAAATGCGAATTATCCATTATATTTTTAAATATGATGGTATGCCTTAAATTTGACCGTTTAGAAATCTACAAATTTATGGCTTTTTATTATGGCTCTTTCAAAACTTCACATATTTTTTTAGGCTCAATATAAATAAAAACGAGTTTTCTATTTATATTGAGTTTAAATAGTAGTTGTATTTTTTACGATTTTTGTTAGTGTTTTAAACTAAAAAAGTAGTTTAAAAATTCATAATTTTGCTTTTTAAGTTAAAATTTTAGCTTTTTTAGTTTGCTTAGTAGTAGATTTTTCTTTCGTGATGGCTAGATTTAAAATTTAGTGTTTTTGCTTTGATAGTTATTTTTCCTGAGTTTGTCAAAAAAGTTAAAAAAGTGCCCAAACTAATAAACCAGGACACTTTTTTAGGATTATGTCATCAAACTAGGAAACTCGGGATTTTGAACTTTTTAGTTTTAATGTTAATAAAATCAGCAAAAATAGAAAAGTTTAAATAAATAGACTAAATTAATAAGCTTATTTTTGTGATTTTAAAATTATTTTACTTTTCAAAATCCTTGAAAAATCAAGGAAGACTGTATTCACGCGGATTTTGAGCATTAAGTCGCATTATCATTGATGACAAGCTATATTTACTTTTTAGTTCAAGTGGTTTTTCATTTTGTCAATTTATTCCAAAATAATTATAACTTGCTGTTGAATAATTCCAACTTTGTAAAAATGTAAGTGGCGAACCTCCATTAATCGTTGAAATATACTCATCATCTGGTCCTAATACTCCAGTTCCGGAATTACCAGCGTTAAAATATGATGGAGTATAACCTTTTTGATTCAAAATAGTAACATTTTGTTGATCTGAATTAGCCCTGTTAATTACATAACCGCTTTGTTTTGCATAAGGAAATCCATTCATTCCAAAATGTTTAACATTTTGACCAAAAAATGTTAAATCTGTTTGACCATTTGAGTTTAATTTTAAGTTAGGTAATTTATATCAATTTAATAATCAGGCTGCTTTTTGGAACTCACCGCTTTCATAAGCCGCTTTAATTAAAGGCTTAATATCAACAATTAAAACAGTTATGTCAACATTTTTTGGATTTTTTCCATCTACATCCGGTTGTTTAATGCCAGTTCAAACTATCCAAGCAGGAACATTTTTGACACTGTTCGGCCCTCCTCAATAGCTATAACCGCCGTCAATTGAATTAGAATAATATTTACTTGCAATAGCCATGTAACGATTATTTGATAAAGAATGGGTTAAATCTTTACCAAAAAGGGTATTTAAATCAAAATTTCCGCCACCTTCGACGTGATTATTTGTGATTATGTAAAATTTACCATCATCTGGATCATTATTTACTTTTGCAAGCATAGTTGCACTTCCAAAACTAAAGCCAAAGGTTCTACCTAATAGATTTTTTGCTAGTGGGAATTTTTTAGTATCTCAAGATTTATGTAAAAATTCTAAATCTTGTAAATATCCTTCATGTAATTTATAAGGAACATTTTGGTTTGGATTATATTTTTCTAAATTGTAAACATCTGAATTGCTGAAAAATGAAATTGGTTGCTCTTCATTAGTGTAGTCAATATTTTTATAGTCAAATTGATTTGTTTTAGAACCAAAATCTTCGTTTTCAAGCGAGTTTGTATATTCAATATGAACTCTTGCTCCGGCTTTATGTAAAATAAAGGCTTTTTTTGGATCAAAAGTGTCAAATTTTGGGCTACTATAGAAGCCAGCACCTTGTTCAACATGATTAAAAACATTATCAACTATCAAACCAAGATTAGGATCATTTAGTCATAATTTAAATTCAATCCCTTGACCTTTGATATATTGAGCGCTTAAATTGAAACTAAAATCCTGAAATTTTTTGTTTGAATCTTCAAAAAACACATTTTTGGTTTTTTCAGTAATTGCTATTATTTCCCCGTTTGCTAATTTTTCAAAGTCAAAAACAAAATCATAACCGCCTTTAGTTGGTTTGTTTGTGGTTAAGTCCATTCCACCACTAATTCGGGTAAGCCTTCGGGTATTTTGAACTAAAGCATTTCCAAATAATTGCAGATTTATTTTCCGGTTTTTAGGATTATTCTTTAAAAATGTTTCAGAAAAATATTTTTCTTTTAATGTTCATTTAGCTGTTTTTGTAGAATTATCGTAATTTCAATATAAATCTTTATAATAAGGTTCAATTTCACGACTTCTAGTTACTTCTTTTTCAGATTCAAATAAAGTAACTAATGGTTTTTGTGTGTCTAAATCTATATTGGCTTGATTATTTTGACTATTAACATTTGTTAAAAAATATCAAGTTGAACCTTCAACAATATGAGGTCCATTAACATATTTTAGACGGAAATATAATTTATTATTATGTTTTTTTGTCTCAAGAAATTGTAAATTTTGCTTTGAGATTTTGAAATTATTATAACGAAGAGCTTCTTCTTTGATGTCAAAGAGATTTTGAAAATCGCTATTATTTAACACATTTGTTGTAAGTAAACTAGTATTTTTGCGAACAAAATCAGAATATTTGATTTTATTTAGAATTACTTCAGGGTAAAGTTTATTTTTATAATCATTTTCTAAGTTTTGTAATTTAATATCTTTCTTAGAACTATAGCGGATTTTTGTGTTGTGTTTGTTAATAAAACCAAGTTTGAAAGTCATTTCCCCTAGTGTATTAGTGGTTTTAACATCATAATAATAGACAAAATAATTATTTAAAATTTTTGAAGTGTTAAGTGAAACTTGAGGATCCTCATTAAAAAATATTGGCTTTTCAACAATTATTGGTAATTTTTCGCTATTTTGTCCACTTTTTTTGTCTTCACCCTCAAGTTTGACCTCTTGATTTTTAAACTTATCTAAATCACTATTTCTAGCGGTTTCATTGTTGGCTTTAATTTGAAGTAAATAATTTAACTTTGACTCAGCTTTTTGTTCAACAATATCAGCCGGGTCAATTAGTCTATATTTTATTTCTTTTTGTGCTTTTTTATAAAATTCACCTGTTACTCTACGATAATCAAAGTGTCGACTGTTAATTTGATCAATTATTGATTTGTCATCAGCGGAAATCTCATTGGGTTTTGAAACTAGTTTGCCATTTCTATCCCTTTGACCTGTTTCTTCTGGAATAGGCACAAAATCTTCACTGGTGAAATTAGAACCATTTTTAGGCTTAATATCGCTATAAGTGGCTGGCAGTCAATTTGAAAAATTAATGGCTTTTTCAGTTTTAAACACATCAGTACGTTTAGTTCCTTCAACAATTAACGGAAATTCCAACCCGTTAAATTTGTATCAAAAGAAAATTTTTGCCTCACCTTTTAAAATGTTTGTAGAAATAACATCTTTTGCAAAAATTTCAAATTTTCCAATTTTAGCAAATGTATAAAGCTTGTTAAGCGAGTCAATTATTTGTGAATTCGTTTTTCCGGCTAGTGAAATTTGGCCGTGCGTATAATCAATATCATTAATTTTTGTGTTTTTAAATAATTCTTTACCGGTAGAATCGCTTAAAATTTTTTCAATTAACGATAAATCAGCTTTATCACGTGGTGATAAAATTGGTTTTAAGAAATCTTTAGGCGCAAATTGTAGAATTTCTTCTTTAGTGTCTTGGCCTTTTTTTATTAATAATTTTAGGTAAATACTTTGAGTAGTACTTGAGGTTAAAACTCTTCTTTTTTCATTATTAACATCAAAAGTTGAAAACGAAATTGTCGAATTTTCAGGAATTTCATAGTTAAAAAATTGTTTATCTTTTAAAATTTTATCAAAAATTTTATCAAGGTCAGTCTTACTTAGTTCATCTGGTTGTGTTGGTTTTTCTAAACCAAATTCTGAAACCTTTACAACATTTGGGTAATCTTTAAAAGTTTTAAATTTTTTATTTTTAGGAATTTCTCCTGTTTGTTGCAATGTTTCTAAGGCTGATTTTAATAAATATTTATAAAATCAATAACTACCAACCCCGCCTCCACCCGAAGGTTCTTCGACTTGCCAAAAATAAGCATATGGATCTTTTGATCTAGTAAAGTCATAATCTATATATTCGGAATCAGTAAGGTAAGTTTGCTTATAAAAACTGGTGTTTTTAAAGTTTTGAGTATATTCAATTTTTACTGGCAAGTTATCTTTTTGTTTAAAATTAACTGGGTTCTTGGATTTTACTGTGACTGTTTTAATAACTTGATTATTAAATTTAATCTCTAATTTTAAAGATATTTTATTATCACTGGTAAAGGTTAATTCAGGTCGCTCTGGTAATGCAACATGGAAAAAATTTCCGATTGTTTGTTTTGATTGAGAAAAATTTTCTAAAATAATTTTTTTTACGTCTTGCTTAGGGAAGTCTTCTTTTTCAAAATCAAGGAACGAATTATAGTAAATATCAAAATAGTCATCAAGAGAATCTATATTTAATGAAGAAATTATCTCATTTAAGTCAACATCACTATTAGGAATTGGAAGTTGGGTAGATAAAATCGTTGAATGTGAAGGGTTTTTTACTGAAGTTGCCTCATAATTAAGGACTAAAATATTTCTGTTGCTATTATCCAATGATAAATCTAATAATTTGAAATTTATTTCATCATTTTGTGGTTGTTTTAACCAAAGACTTGCATTTTGAAGGTTAAAAGAAGCAGAAGTAAGATATTTTTTTATACTATGACGGTCAAGACCTTGGTCATCAAGACTAACTTTTAGGGCATTTTGAGCCTGTTGTTTAAAATCTGATAAATTTTGCGCAACTTTTGCTGGTGGTTTTTCTTGCACAATTTGCTCATTTTGCGCTTTTGAATCTGAAATTGTTTGTGAAAATGAAGTGACTAAATTAGCAAAGTCATCAACAAATCCGGGCAAATTTTCATTATCAAATTCATTAAGTCGAAGATTTTGGTCTAATTTTTGTTTAATTTTGTTATTTTTTTCTTGAAGTTCTTGCTTATTTTTTGTAGATGTACTTGAGTTGTTTAATAATAATTGAAAATTTTTGACTTCAGCATTATACAAATCAAGGGAATCTGCTAATTTTAAAATGCTAGAACTTATATGTCTAATATCAGAAACTAATTTTTTTGAATCTGCTAATTTTTTAATATTAGAAATAAAATCTGGACTAAATTTGTCTGATAATAATTGATTTTCCAAAGTTTTTTTAGCTTCACTTAACTTAACATCACCATTAAGACGTGCTATTTCTGATTTTACGTTTTCATAAACTGTTAAAGCATTAGATAAATAATATTTTGTATTATCAGAAATCTCATCATTTAATGCAAGTTTATTATCTTGATCTAAAAAATTTAGCGAACTTATTAGCTCATCTAATTCTGTTTTATTTTCAGAATTTAAATAATTAGAATCATTTTCTAGTTTTGTTTTTTCTGTTTTCAATGAAGATAGAAGTGATGCAACACGTTCTAATTCTGAAATAAATTCCTTAATTTGACTAATTTGTGATTCAGTAATTGAGTTATTTATTTTTTCTTTAAAATTACTTTGAACATTTTGGGATAAATTAGTGGCTTTATCAACTTCTGAAATAGCAGATTTTTTTAATTCTTGTAATTTTTCGTTTTTTTCAGCTGACTTATTAACAATTTTTTCTAAATTAGTTTGGATATTTTTAAGATTTTCAATTGAATCAGTAACATTGTTAATTAGGTTATCAGAATTTATATTTGAATTAAAATTTGTAATTAAATTATTGAAAGCTTCGTTTTTCTCAGTTGAATATTCATTTTTTATTGATTTAATTTGAGTGATAATATTTTCCAAAATCATTAAATTTGAGGTGAAATTTTCAATTTCTTCTTTATTATCATTTTTATATAAAGTGGTAATTTTGTCATTAATTTGCGCACTTAAGGCTTTAAGATTAACAAGGTTTGCGTGTTTTAAAACCGTGTTAAATCAGCTAAAAGTTGAAAGTTCCTGACTAAGGGTGTCGTTGGTTTTAGTAATTTCTGCGTTTAATTCACTTATTTTGGCTAAAAATTCATCCAATTTAGTTTCAAAATTAGATGAATTTAGAATTTTTTGATTAAACGTTTCAATTTCACTTTTTAAATTATTGTATTTTTCCTCGTTAACACTAAAAGACTCATTAATTGTCTTAGATTTAAAATTCGACTCGAATTTTCCAAACAAATCTAATGTTGATGAATATTTTTCTACAAATTGAGAAAGTTTGGGCATATATTCTGAATTTGAGAAATTTTGTGAGGAAATATTTAAGGAATCTTTTATTTTATTTTTAATATCTTCGGGAAAATTAGGATACTGAAGAAAAAAATTATCTACCTGATTTTTTTGAAGACTTTGATTTGGATCAGTGTAATTTTGAAATGAATTTGAGTTTGAAGTTGAACAAGAGGCAACAACAAGTGAAAAAATACCAACCCCGAATAAAAATATTGGGTTGGTTTTTGCTTTTTTTCTGTACATTATTTTTCCTATTTCGTGAGAGTTTTAATTTATTAATTATATAATTATACAACAAAAAATTAAAAAACCTATATATTTAAATTTTAATTTGTATACTAATTTATTTTTAAACACTCGTATTAAATTCTCGTAGCACTTTGTAGCTAGAATTAGTCAATGTTTAACACCAACATTTTGAAAATGTTACTATTGCTTATCAAAAAATAAGTTCATTTATTTTTGTATAACAATTCAAGACTTTAAAGTCGTTTTTCATATAAAAACCAAGCCTTCATATGACTAAATTATTTTCACATTTTTTAAGTTCAAATTTCGGAAAACATAAATAAAAGGCTCCAATCAAAATCATTGATAAAAAAGCTAATAGTTCAAATTTTTTGTGTAATTTATTTTAAAAATATTTGATTTTTTATTTTTTTAAATTTTTTTTCATTTAATAAAAAAATGTATTCAAAAAACTAAAAATTTGTTATAATTTTTTTATTAATTAAATTAATAATATGTGAGGTTTATCATGAACAAAGTAAAATCTAAGTTAGTGACTTAATAATTGCATACTTTTTGATATTCACAATATCTGCTAAAACCTAAAAAACAAACACAAATATTAAAAACTAACAACAGCGAACTCAATATTAATGTCAAATATGTCGGTACGTATTGATTTTTATGCTAAAGAGCTTATTAATTACCTCAAAAATATGAGCAAAGTTCCTATTGAATCATTTAATTCCAAACAAGAGGTTTATTTAGATGATAAAAATTCAAAATTTATCAAAAAAATTTAACAATAAAATTATTTTTAATTCAATAAATCTCGAGATTCCTTCAAATAAAATAACCTTTATTGTTGGAAAATCAGGGATTGGGAAAACCACCCTGATTAACTTAATTGCTGGCTTTACAAAAAAGGATAGTGGTCAAATTTCTTTTTTTAAAAATGGTAATGAAATTGAAAATCCTTTGGTAGACGTTGTTTTTCAAGATTTCAATTTGATAGAATCACTTTCAATTAAAAATAATATTTTAATTGCAAATCATATTCTAAATCGTTATGTTGAAAATAACCAAATTGAAAACGAAGCTAGTGTAATTAACATAAATAGTCAAAAATTAAATCGATTAGCTAAAAATTTATCAGGTGGCGAAAAGCAAAGAGCTGCATTTTTAAGAAGTTCATCAAGAAATGCCGATTTTATTTTGCTTGACGAGCCAACTGGGAACTTAGATAAAGAAAACTCAATCGCATTACTTGATTTGTTAGTTAAAATATCACAAAATAAGACTGTTTTAGTTGTAAGTCATAATTTAGAACTTGCAAAAAAATATGCTGATCAAATTATTTATGTAGAAAAAGAAAATATTCAATCAATAGAAAATAAAGATAAACCTCAACAAAATCTACAAGAATCTACGAATAATTTTTTAGCAAATTCTGAAAATAAAGTATATAGAAAACCATCTTTTTACCAAAAAGCAAAAGTTGCCTTACTTTTGTCATTTGCTGATTTTAGGTCGAAAATTACTACTTTTATTCTTGTTTTACTTTCATTTTTAGCAATGATTTTTGGTGTAGTTTTATTTGTTAACTTGAATATTTCCGCTAAAAATATTAATTTTGACAACGTTGTTCAATATAATTTAGACACCTTAAACGTAAGCGAAAAGGGGCTTTCTTCCTTAAATATTAATGAATTAGAAAAACTTAAAAAAGAAAACCCAAAAATAGAGAAAATAATACCAATATATACTCATTTACAATCATTTGAATTCAGTTATGATGATAAAAAAGTTTCAACAGGCCCAATTTTCCCCGTTGATGAGTCAGATTTTTTTAAAAATAGATTCGCTGACATTATTAAAAGCCAAAAATTTAATAATAATTTTATATCTAATCAAGACGAAGTTATTTTACCTGAGAAAATTATTAATCAACTTCAAATCACAAACCCAATAGGAAAAAAAATAAAAATTTCTTTTTCTAAGCATTTTGAAGAAGTAAAAATTGTTGGAGTAATTGAAGAAAAAAGTTTTGATCAACCTTTGTTGTCTTTAATCCATACAAATAAATTAAAGACAACATTTGAAAAGGGGTATAAAGAAAGATCCAAAAATTTTAATAGATTTGATATTTTGCCAGATAATTATTATTCTCTTGACTCTCGTACTTCAGGAACAAATGACAATACGACAATTATTGATCCGACTATTACCAAATCTTTTTATCAAAATTCAAGTCAGGTAAATTCAATAAATTTAACTAAAGGTAATTTACCTCAATCATTCGACGAAATTGCAGTTAGCTCTAATATTACTAGTAAAATTGGAAAACTAATAGAAATTAATACTACTTTTCGCAGTTGTTATATTTTTAAAGTTGTTGGTATTTTTGATGCCGATAAAACTACTAATAATGCTTCAGAAGAACCCGAGAATGTAGTAATTTTTAACAGTGAAATTGAAAATTTTTTCAGCCAAGTACAACCTAGTGAATTTTTAGTCTTTTTTAATCATGAAAATCTTTATAATAATATTCAGGATTTTTTAGATAAATATAGTAAATCTGGTGTCGAACGTTATTATTCCACCTCTGGAGGAATTGATGAACTAAGACATTCTTTATTTGCCTCTCAATTTACTTTGATTGCGATTATTTTTGCTTCAATTATAGTTCTTGGTATTACTTTATTGATTTTTATTAGCGTTTATGCTGTAAATCTTTCCAATTTTAAGAAAAAATCGATAGCAGTTTTAAAATCACTAGGCGGTAAAACGTTAGAAATTTTCATGTACCATTGATTAAATTTAATAATTATTAGTGTTTTTGTATTTTTTGTAGGTATAATTTTATCAACTTTGATTGTCCCGGAAATTTATAAAATAGTTCTGAATCAAAACTTATTTCAACCAGATTATTCGCAAATTATCGTAATTTTTCTTTTAACTTGGTTAATTAGTTTTGTTTCTATGTCTTTTATTTACCTATTAATTTCTTATAAAACATATCGAAAAGATGTCGCAACTTTATTGAGATAATCTAAAATCCCGTTCGTGATTTTTTATATTTATATAAAAAAGATTTACAAGTTTTTTAATTTTAGGCCTGAGGAAAAATGATAAAAATTCAAAATTTAACAAAAAAAATTGATGATAGATTTATTTTTAGTTCACTAAATCTTGAAATTCCTTCGAACAAAGTAACTTTTGTAGTTGGTGAATCCGGAATTGGTAAAACAACTCTTATTAATTTAATTGCAGGTTTTACAAAAAAAGATAGTGGAAACATTTCTTTTTTTGATGAAAATGGTTCTGAAATTAAAAAACCATTAGTTGATGTTGTTTTTCAAGATTTTAATTTAATTGAAAAAATTACATCTAATGACAATATTTTAATAGGAAATAATGTAATAAATAAACTTTTAGACAAAAATGCATTAAATCAAAATGCAAATTTAATGTCGATAAAAACTGAACAACTTGAACAAAAAGTAAATAATTTATCTGGCGGCGAAAGGCAAAGAATTGCAATTTTACGCTCACTTTCACGTGATAGTAGTTTTATATTGCTTGATGAACCAACAAGAAATTTAGATATTGAAAATGCAAAAATTGTATTTGAAAATTTAGCTAATATTTCCAAAAATAAAACTATTTTAGTAGTCAGTCATAACCTTGATTTAGCAAAAAAATATGCCGACAAAATTGTTTATATTGAAAAAAACAAAATTTCTGAGGAAATTTTTGACAAAAATGGCCAAAATCAGTCCTTAATTACTAAAGACACAGCTAAAAACAGCGATTTAAACTATCAAAAAACAGCTAAAAATTCAAAACTTTCAAAAATTAAACAAGAATTTAAGACAGGTTTTTTATTAACAATCACAGATTTTAAATCAAAACTTACTTCAAGTATTTTATTTTTATTGCTTTTTTTAACCAGTTTTTTTGGGACATTATTATTTGGGGTCTTAAATTTAAATATTAGCAGCACTAATTTGCAAAACACGATTGAATATCAATTAGATTCGGTTGTAATAACCAAAAAATCAAATGCAGAAATAAACACATTTTCTACTAATGAAATCACAAAACTTAAAGAAGATAACCCAAAAATTGTAAAAATCGTTCCTATTTTTAGCTTTCCTAAGGTTACTTTCACTTATGGCGATAAAGTAGAGTTTGATTCTTCTGTTGACTATATCGATGAAAGTGATTTTTTTAAAAATAGATTTATTTTTGACAACAAAAATTTAGTAGGCAGAAATATTCAAAACAAAGATGAAGTAATAATTTCAAAATCGCTGGCAACAAAATTTAATATAGAACAACCAAACAATCAAAAAATTAGTGTCACAAGTTTTCGAAACACAGCCGTAGATCTAAAAGTAGTTGGTATAAGTAGTTTATCTACTTTAGATAGATTAAATTTTAGCTTTTTACATCATAAATTTTTTGAACTAGCAAAACCTGTCCAAAAAAACAACGGGCCAAATGAAAATCTTGACAACAATAAGCCAGAAAAAATTGACCCTTGAGTATTGAAACTGTATTTTAATATTGATGATGATTTAGCTAATAATATTGAAAACTTTGCTAAAAACAACAAAGAATTTGAAGTCCAATCGTCTCTAGGTGGAATAACAAAATCAATATTAAATACACAATCATTTACAAATATAGTTATTGGTGCTATTTTAGTTTTATTTGTTATAATTTTGCTAATTCAGACAGTCTTTTATGGTAAAAATCTGAGTGATTCAAAAATGAAATTAATTGGAATTCTTAAGGCACTAAATGCTAAAACCTGGCAAATTTTCTTTTACCATTGACTAAATATTATTATAATTTCACTCTTTATTTTATTTATTAATTCAGTTGTTTTCATTCCGTCAATGGGAAAAATTTATACCGCAATAATTGGCCAAGATATTTTACTACCCTCACTGAGCCAAGTTGGCGCTTTACTTATAATAATATGACTTATAATGTTTGGATCTATTTCGGTAATTTACCTAATAATTTCTTGACTAAGTTATCGTAAACCGGTAATTAAATTGCTAAAATTTGAGCAATTCTAATTTTTGGATTTACTTGTATAGTTAGGGCTAAATTTTATCTAAATTTGCCAAATCTCTTTGTTATTCATTATAAATTCCTAAAGATTTAAAGCTGTTCAAGGCTTAATTCTTTAGGAATTTTTGCTATTTAAAAGGCAAAAATTAGTTGCTTTTTGCTTAAATCCTGAGTTTCCAGTTTGATGGTAAAATTCACTTTTTAGGAATGCAAATATGAAAAAATACCCAGATTTACGGGTATTTTTGAGGTTAAAATCTTAATTTTTATTATTTTAAAATTAAGCCTTTGCAAAAAAAAAAAAAATGTTTGGTCAAAAATAAAATTGTGTTATAATGATTCTCACTTAAGAATAAATTAATAAATTGACGATATTGAATTAAGGAGGAATTAATTATGTTTTTTGACATAATAAAATAAGTGCGAATTATCCATTATATTTTTAAATATGATGGGATGCCTTAAATTTACCCGTTTAGAAATCTATAAATTTAGGGCTTTTGGTTGTTGTTCTTTCAAAACTTCATATGTTTTTTTAGGCTCAATGCAAGTAAAAACGAGTTTTCTATTTGCATTGAGTTTAAATAGTAGTTGTATTTTTTATGGTTTTTGTTGTTTTGTCCATAGCTTGATTTTGCCGTGTTTTAAAATAGGTAATTAATTTTTAGCAAAAAAGTTAAAAAAGTTCCCAAAACCAGACACCTTTTTAAGATTAGCTCATTAAACTGGGAAACTCGGGAAAAATTAGTTGCTTTTTGCTTAAATTAATATTCTAATTTGTCCTATTTATTCAAAATTTGTAAGCTTTTTTAGAAATTATTCTTTATCTATGACACTAATTTTGATATTGTATTCAGATAATGACTCAGGATTTATTGATGAAGGTGAATTTAGCAATAAGTCCAAACCTTTTGAATTTACTGGAAAAGCAATAACATCACGAATTGAGTTAGTTTGTAATAAAATCATAATTAGACGGTCAAGACCGAAAGCAAAGCCTCCATGAGGTGGGACTCCAAAATTAAAAGCTTTTAAAAGACTGCCAAATTGAAGGTTAATCTGATCTTGATTAAGACCTAAAATTCTAAAAATTTTACTTTGTAATTCAGAATTATTAATTCTTATTGAACCAGAACCAAGTTCAAAACCATTAAGCACAAGATCATAAGACTGAGCGCGAACTTTTATAGGGTCAGTATCTAAAAATTCAATATTTTCAACAACAGGCGCTGTAAAAGGGTGGTGAGCAGAAGTTATTTGCTGATTTGAATCAAGTTCAAAAAGTGGTCAGTTAATAATTCAGGCAAATTTAAATTCATTTTTATTGATAATAAGGTCGTATTTTTGTGCTAATAAATTCCGTAAAGCCCCAAGAGCTAATGATGTTTCTTGATAATTATCAGAAATTAAAAATAAAGTTCCGTTTTGATAATTGTTGTCTAATAGTCAACTTTCAAGCTTAGATTTCAAGACAGATTCATCAGTTTTAAAAGAAAAATACAAAATTTTTCCAGACTCAATATGAATGTATAAAAGTCTGTTTGCATTATGTTGTCTTATTTTTTCAGAAAAAATTCGGTAATCTGCTTTTGAAATTAAAACATTTTCAAGAAAAATTCCACGAGTTTTACCTTGAAAAAGTGGGTCTTGACCATCAAGAAAATCAAGTGAAAATAATTTATTTTCAAATCGCAAGTCAGGTTTATCGGTTCCATATTTGTCAATTACAAAATCATAGTCAAGCCGCGGAAATTCAATGTTTGAATTAGAGTAAATTTTTTCTCACAAATATTTTATAAGGTTTTCAATTTGATTGGAGATTTTTTCAAAATTACTAAAACCAAATTCTAAATCTAGTTGACAAAATTCAAATTGGCGGTCCTTTCTTAGATCCTCATCGCGAAAAACACGGGCAAATTGGAAGTATTTTTCAAATCCAGAAACCATTAAAAGTTGCTTATAAATTTGAGGTGATTGCGGTAAGGCAAAAAATTTTCCTTTTTGTCGAGTAGGAACTAAAAAAGATCTCGCTCCTTCAGGTGTTGATTTTGACAAAATCGGAGTTTCAATTTCAATAAAATTATTTTCAAAAAGGAAAGAGCGAATATAGTGAAAAACTTTATAGCGAAAAGTCAAATTTTTCTGCATTACTTCACGGCGTAAATCTAAAAATCGGTATTCCAAACGTAAATCTTCATTGGCGTGAGCTTCATTATGAATTTCAAACGGAATTGGCTGTGAAAATGAAAGTGTTTCAAAATTTATTGCGTTTATTTCAAGATCACCGTTATGAATTTTTGTATTTGGATTGCTTCTTAGTGATAAAATACCTTCAACACGGACAACAGATTCTTTTGAATATTTATCGACTTTTTTGGTATTTTCATCAATAATTACTTGAAAAATTCCGTGATAATCACGGATTACCACAAAGGTTTTACTTTTAATTTTACGAATATTTTGGACTCAGCCTTGAATTGAGACTATATTTCCAATTTGATCTTTGGATAAATTTTTTGAATTATACATGAGTTTCTCCGTCTATAAGTGTTTTTAAAAATTTAAAATCAATATTTAAAAGTGAAATTACTTTATTAATAGATGTTTGAAGATTTTTGATTGATATTTGGCCAGGTTGTTCGTCTTTTTCAAAGAAAAAAGCAAATTTTGCACCTGATTTTTTTGCTTTTTGGAATCCATCTTTAATTGATAGAGGCGATTTATTTAAATCAACTCGAAAATTTTGCTCGCGGAGTAAAATTGCAAGTTCAAAATTTTTAAGAATTTCATCTTTACTAAAGCCGATTAAATAAAAATCTAAATTTGTTAATTTAGTAGGGGAATTAGATTTAAAAATTTCTATTAGACGCTCAATTCCAAAGGCAACCCCGATACTTTTAAAATTAGACATCCCAAATTTTTGTGGTAAATTATTATAACAACCTCCACCAGCGAATGTTAATTTTGAACCTAAAATTTTGCCATTATCAATAAATTCAAAAACAAATTCATCATAATAATCAAGCCCTCGAACTAATGAGTAGTCAATCACGTAATTAATTTTAAATTTTTCAAAAATTGAAATTATTGAATTGAAATTTTTCTTATCCTCTGTTGATCAAAAGTCACTTATTTTTGGGGCTGATTTAACAAAATCTTTAGAATATTCTATCTTGTCATCAAGAATTCTCAAAGGATTATTTTTAATGCGCAATTTAGAGATAGGCTCGAGTTTATCGATATATTTTTCAAAATATTGACTTAAAGCTTTAGAATATTCTTGTCTTGTTTGTGAATTTGAAAGGTAATTAATTTTAAGTTGGTAGTTTTGAATTTTAAGATTTTCAAGAATTTTAATAACTAAAAGAATAACTTCTAAAACTTGTAAAAAAAATGACTCTGGTTTATAGTTAGTAATTTCAAATCCGGCTTGATAAAACTGACGAAAACGTCCTTTTTGTGGTTTTTCATAGCGAAACATGGGACCAAAATAAAAAAATTTTTTTTCAACTTGGTGCAATTTGTGCTGTCAAATTGCTCGCATGATTGGCGCAGTTCCCTCTGGCCTTAAAGCTAATTGTCGATTTGATTTATCTAAAAATTTATAGAGTTCTTTGGTTACTACATCTGAATCTTGACTAGTTTTTTCAAAAATTTCTGCATATTCAAAAATTGGTGTTTCAATATATGCGAAATTAAATTTTCCAGCATATTGGAAAAAAATATTACGGATTTTTAGGAATATTTCACTTTCTTGCTCAACAATATCATAAGTACCCTTAGGACTTGAATTTAAGAATGATTTCATTTTTAACCTTTAATTTTGAACCATAGAAAATTTTACAAAATAAAAACCAAAAATTAAAATAGATATTTTTTAGTAATTATTTTAATTTTTGGTTACTTATTTCTCATAGTCATTAATACTTGCAAATGTTTGTTCATGAACTTTTTGGATATTTCAGTATTTAGCGTTAATTCTTTTTTGTTTTTTATAGTTTCGATATGCTTCTAATTTATTTCATATTCTAGTTGCGACAAATAATGAAGAATATGTTCCGATTATAACACCTATAAGCATTGTTAAACTGAAAACTACGTCAATTGACTCATAAAAAATCATTAAAACTATGATTGTAAAAATTGTTGTTAGAGATGTAAAAATAGATCTTTTGGCTGTGTCTTTGATTGCCTCTAGTGAAATTTGTTTAATTTTTTCACTTTTGTAAACATCAACGTGATTTGTTTCACTAAATTTTGTCTTAATACGGTCAAAGACAACAATTGTATCATTTACGGTATAACCAATTAGAGTTAAAATTGCAACAACCAAATTTTGAGATATTTGAATTCGAGTGATAATAATCGCAGAAAATACCATTAAAACATTAAATAATTGGGAAAGAATAATTGCAAATGAAAAAGTTCATTTAAATCTAATCAGTGTAAAAATACTTACAAAAACAAGTGCTAAGCCAACTGAAAGTATTGCATTAAAAATTAATTTTTGTGCTTCTTCATTTGAAATTGAATAATTTGTCATTCGAATATTTGAGAAATTGCTTTGAATTTCTGAATTAAGGGCAGAAAGTCTAGAAGCTAAATCTAGTTGGGTTTTGACTTCAATATTAAAAATAGAAGATGATTCATTTAACGGATTTAAAATTATTTGCGAATTTGTACTATTAATATTATGTGAATTTAAAAAATCAATTATTTTGTTAGCTTTTTCTTGATTTATCAAGTCAAAACTTGAATTTGAGGTTTCAATTAGCAAGTTTGTACCACCACTAAAGTCAATAGCTAAATTAAATCCTGAACCAAAAGACTTATAAATTCCGGCAAAAGTTGCAAAAACCACTATTGAGCCTACAAACAAAACAAGCGGAGTCCATCTAGAATATTTATAAATTTTTTCATAATTAATTCTTGAATAAACTGATTGGTAACCTCGTTCATATTTTTTCAAGTAATAATTTTTTATACCTAAAAGTCAAAATCTGTTACTTTTTTGGAAATAATCAGCTTTAAGGATAAAGCTTGTGAAAAATTTTGTAAATCCAATTGTCACTATTAGTGTAAAGACAATTGAAAAAATAAGAGTAATTGAGAAACTTTTTACATTTTTTGTTCCAAAAAAGAACAAAACAAGTGCGGCTATCAGTGTTGTAACATTTGAGTCAATAATTGCATTAAAAGAGGTTCGATTAGCCTGGGAGTTTGCTTTTATTGCCGAATTACCGGCATAAATTCTCGACTTAAATAATTCAAAACTAATGACATTTGCGTCAATATTCATCCCAATTCCAACAACAAGCGCTGAAATAGTTATTGGAGAATATTCGCCTCGAACAATTGTGAAAAAAAGTAATGTCAAAAAGACATAAAGCGAAAGTGAAATTGTTGCAACAATTCCTAACATCCCGTAATTTACAATTAAAAATAGCGAAATTATCGCAATTGCTAGACCAATTGCAATTCATCCAGCAATAAAGGCTGACTCAGACTTGGTTTTGCTAACAAATGAAGCTGACAAAAAATCTAATTTATAATCAGCAGTCCCATAATTAATATCAAGTGCTAATTGTTTTGCTTCTTGAGGAGAAAAATTACCTGTAATTACAAAGGATTTTCCATTTAAAGCTTGACTAACTGTTGCATCAGAAATTAAATATCTTTTTGCATCAATTTGGAATTTTTTAAGTGAAGGTTGTAAAATTTTTCGGTCTGGCAAAAAATCAGGGGTAGTTTTTTCACCAACGTGCAAAAAATTATATATATTTTTATTAGCCCTTTCCCACTGAAGCGGGAATTTTTCTTGAGCAATTTTTTTAAGTTCAGAAATATTAGACCAAATTAAAATTCTGTTTTGACCACGGGGCAATTTTGAAATATGTTCAGTGGCTTTAGTTCACTCTAATTGAGCATTGTTGTCTTTTAATTCGATTAATACTTGATTACTTGATGGATTTTGGGGATTTGGCTGTGAAAGGGCAGAACCTGGAGCAAATGGAACTAACCAATTTGACTCATCGCCGTTTTCAAGACTAAGGTTTGTTTCAAATTTACCGTCAAAAAAAAGGGGATTTGTATTAACATCTGTAATTGTTAGTGTTGGTTTATTAACAATTTCTTCAATAAATTGCTCTAATTCACGGTTATTTGATATTTTATTACGTGAAATTCTTATTCGTCCTTCACCTTCGGTAAAAACGTTGGTACCATTCAAATTAGCCCCGCCGGTTAGCCGCTGGAAAATAGCCGAATCTGCCTCCTGAACAACTTTTGAAGATGGAATTTTTCCGTCCAAAGTTTTAACTTGAACTAAAACCTCAGCCCCGCCACCATATTCAATTGAGCGATTGATGTTCTGAGAAATATAGTAATTTGAAACGAGAAAAACACCACTTCCAAGAAAAGAAAATGTTAAAAAAGCAAGAAAAAAACGCTTTCAACTATTAAGCGAAAACAACCTAGCAAAAAAACTACGTATTTTCATGACTTCCCCTTCTAGTAAATTTAAAATTATACCATGTTTTGCTTAGCAAATGCAAAAAAAATTTTTTGCAAAATGTTGGGCGTTTTTCGAATATTACCTTATTTTTATAGTATAATTTCTATGTTTTTTGAGAAATGTACAAGAAAATTAATATTAAAGATCAACAAATTTCTGAGCTAATTAACTTAGAAAGTCAAAGACAAAACGACCAAATTGAGCTAATTGCCAGCGAAAATTATGCTTCGCAAGATGTTCTAAGCGCAAATGGAACAAGTCTGAGCAATAAATATGGCGAAGGTTATCCCGGAAAACGCTATTATGGTGGCTGTGAGTTTATTGACAAAATTGAATTAATTGCAATTGAACGGGCAAAGCAACTTTTTGGGACAAAATTTGCAAATGTCCAACCCTATTCAGGCTCAAGTGCAAATTCAGCCGTTTTTGCCGCACTTTTAAAACCTGGAGACAAAATTCTTGGCCTTGATTTAAGCTCAGGGGGCCATTTAACTCACGGATATAAAGTTAATTTTTCCGGAATTTTTTACACCGGAATTAGCTATTTTCTTGATAAAAATGAAACTCTTGATTATGATGAGATTGAAAAAATCGCTGTTGAGACCAGGCCAAATTTAATAATTTGTGGCTATTCGGCTTATTCAGGTCTGATTGACTTTGGGCGTTTTCGGCAAATTGCCGACAAAGTTGGAGCCTATTTGTTGGCTGACATTGCCCATATTGCCGGCCTTATTGCTGCAGGCGTCCATCCTTCGCCAGTTGGAATTGCTCATGTAATAACATCAACAACCCAAAAAACTCTGCGTGGACCTCGAGGTGGCCTGATTTTAACAGACATTGAAGAAATTGCAAATAAAATCGACAAAATTGTTTTTCCCGGAATTCAAGGCGGTCCACTTTTTAATACAATTGCCGCAAAAGCTGTTGCATTTAATGAAGCCCTCCAGCCTTGATTTAAAGATTATTGCCAGCAAATCGTTAAAAATGCCGCTTTTTTTGCTAACGAATTTGCAAAAAAAGGTGCAAGAATTGTCTCAGGAAAAACTCAAAATCACCTTTTTATTGTTGATGTTAAAAAAACCTATGATCTAACAGGCAAACAAGCACAAATTTTACTTGAATCAGTAAATATTATTACAAATAAAAATACAATTCCAAATGATAGTCTAAGTCCTTTTGTAACTTCAGGAATTCGTTTTGGCACTCCAGCAATGACTTCTCGTGGTTTTAAGGAAAAAGAATTTGCTATTCTTGCTGAAATTATTGATTTTGTCTTAAGAAAGAAAAATTTAAATCCTATTGAAATTGAGGAAATTAAACTAAAAATTCAGGAATTAACAAAAAAATTTCCGGTTAAGTCTAGTTATTGGATTTAAAAAATGAATTATTTTTTTAATAGCAAAAATCATCTCCATTTTTAAGAAGATGATTTTTTTTTTTTTTTTTTTTTGAGCTACCCAGTTTAATGGCAAAAATTCACTTTTTAGTGAATATAAATATGCAAAAACACCGGTAAATCCTGGGTTTTTGACACTAAAATCTTAAGTTTTATAGTTTTGAAATTCACCTGTTGCAAAAAAAAAAAAAAAAATGTTTGGTCTAAAATAAAATTGTGTTATAATAAAGTTCACTTAAGAATGATTAATAAATTTGGATTTTAGAATTAAGGGGGAATTAGTTATGTTTTTTGTCATAAAAAAATCAGAAAATGCGAATTATCCATTATATTTTTAAATATGATGGAATGCCTTAAATTTGACCGTTTAGAAATCTACAAATTTTAAGGCTTTTAGTTATTGTTCTTTCAAAACTTCATATGTTTTTTAGGCTCACTGCAAATAAAAATGAGCTTTCTATTTGCGTTAAATTTAAACAGTAGTTGTATTTTTTCTTTTATTATGGTTAGATTTAAAATTCAGTGTTTTTCTTTGATAGTTATTTTTTCTGGGTTTGCCAAAAAGTTAAAAAGTTCCTAAAACCCGACACTTTTTTAAGATTATCTCATCAAACTGGGAAACTCGGAAAAAATAAATTATTTTTTAAATAAAAAAACATGACGTTAAAAAATAAGTTAATATATTAATTTCAGACACATTCAAAAAAGGTGTGTTAAAATGAAACAATACAAATTTACAGTTGAAGACAAATTTAAATACATTAAAATTGCCGAATCTAAAGGGCTAAAAAACGCAATTTTGGATTTTGCAGAAGAATTTAGAGAAATTTACAAAAACAAATCTAAAAGTAAAAAAGCGGATAAAGAATGAATGTTGCATATATACGCTAATAATTTGATAAGAAATTGGCAAAAAAGTTTTATAATAATGATATGAAAAGTTTAATTAGTACTCGTGGAAAAATCAAATCTCCACGCAAACCAAAAAGAAATATACAATTAACGATCTTTCCGAAAATGATCGTGGAATTTATCAAGAAATAGTGGAGAGGGTTCTTAAAAGATCCGGAATTGACCCCGCAATTATTCTTGAGGAGCTCAAAAAATTAAAACAAGAACAAGAGAAAGATAAAGATAAAATCGAAAATTGCACTAGAATTTGTAGCGTTTTTAACGTTAATCGCACTTCTATTTATGAGAAAATAAGGGTGAAAAAACCACCAAAGAAAATGATTTATGATGAAGACTTACTTGAGTGAATTCGTGAAAATTTCTATTTATATCGAAAGGTAAAAGGCCGCGACATCCTATATAATATTTACATAAATCAGGAAATTATGTAAGCACGTACGTGTTTCAAAAACACTACGAATTTTTAGGATTAAAATCAATTGCTTATAAAAAGCAAGGAAAACCGGCACCAAAAGAGAAAAAGTTTACACGAATTTGGACTGAAGATCATATCAAAGGTGAATTTAGCTCAGAAAATTTTGGTGAAAAATGATTTGCTGATATTAAATTTATCAAAATTAACAACGAATGATTTTACCTACACTCAATTATTGAAACAAAATCCAATTACTTGCTCAATTTTTCAATTTCTAAAACAAGATTTTCAGAAGAAACTATAAACTTAGTAAAACAAACAATCAAAAAGTATAATATTAAACCAAAATTTTTCCATTCAGATCATGGCGTGGAATATGCGAACTACAAATTTGCTAATTTTTTAAAACAAAACAATATCCAACAATCAATGTCACCAAAAGGCAATGCCCTTGCAAACAGACCTATTGAATATTTTTATGCAGTTTTTCAACGAGAATTGCTTAATATTGAGGGCGAAAATTTTGAAAATGTAGCTATTGCTTATCAAAAAATAAGTGAATTTATTGATTGGTATAACTATGAAAGGCCTCAAAGTTGCTTATCATATAAAACTCCAAGCTATTATATGAGGTAAATTATTTGTCCAAATTTTTTAAAATGAACATGCTAGAAAAAATTAACAAAAGTGGTGCAATCAAAATCATAGGTAAAAAACTAATTGTCTGAGATTTTTCTACTTATTTACATGACGTTAAAAAATGCCATGTTTTTAAGTATTAATTTTTAATAACGTGTTTTAGGGTCTGATTAAGAACTAGAGGTTGAACCTGTTGAAGCAGAAGTTGATGGAGTTGAAGTTGAGTTGCTTGAAGTTGAAGGAGTTGACGATGATGAAGTTGATCCTTTACCTGTTAACTTGGGTAAATCCACTAAAACTTTCGCAATATCAAGATTTGAAACAAAGGTAGAAATAATGCTTTTAATTATTGAAGGAAATGTGATTTTTGAGTGGTTTTTAGAGTCTTTTGTATTTTTTTCTAGATCAGTTAATACTTTATTAAGCGCAACTTTAACTATATCAGTATCTGGTTTATTTAGATAAGGTTTAGCAAAATCTCCAAGTAATTTTAAAACTTCTGCAAGAGATTGTTCTGATGCTGATTCAGGAATAAATTTGACAAAAGAACCTGCTAGTCAGTGTCCTGATTTTTTAACTAAGTCTTTAAAATCTAATTTTCCAAAAATATTTGAGCTCAAAACTGATAACATTGAATCAGCTAAATCTCTTTTATCGCCCTCGATTACTGAATTTTGGGTTTTTTCAAATTCAGATTCTTCATCAATGAAATCATTTTCGGATTTATTATCATTTATTTTCTTCAATAATTCTTCGTTAGTTTTTGCTACACTGGAGAGATCAAGAACATGTCTATATGTTAAATTTCCTGAATCATTATCAGTGAATTTTGTAGATTTTTTAATGTTATCAACAACAGTGCCAGCTTGAGATTGATCAGTTGCTAATTTTAGCAGTAATTGTTCAGCTATTTTTTTATATCCCTTAACTTGAGGGTGGATATCAAATTTTGTTGCTCCTAATTTTGTATCAGAATCATTTCAAATTTCTGCATCAAATGGATCAACATAATTTACTTTAGCTTTTTGGGCTGTTTGGCGAATTGCAGTATTAATTTCAGTTGTAACTTTTTGGAAGTAATCTTTTTCTAGACCAAAATCATTAGCAAAAAGGTTACTTAAAACTTGAACTAAAAGTGAGTTTGGCAATTTATATGCAAGTAAATTTATATGTAAATTAGGATTAATTTCTTTTAATTCTTTTAAAAGCTTTTCTAAATCTGCTTTAAATTCTGTTATTTTGGTTGAAATTTCGTTTTTTATATATTTGGCTATTTTGGGTTTTAAATCCTCTTTTTTCTTAGCATCTTTCTTAGGATCAGCAGGAGCTGTTTCTTGAGTTGTTGCTGGAGCTGATTCTACTGTAATTTTATCTAATTCCTCTTTAATTCCGGATGTTTCAGGAGATAAAAGTGAGCCAAATTTAGTTGCAACTAAGAAAATATCATTAGCACCAAGAGTCATTGTCAAAAGATTAGCGTTTTTAATTTTCTGAATTAATTCAGGGTAACTTGATTTATTAAAATTGCCAAAAACGGTAGATAAATCATTAAATTTTGTATTTTGATCGTTATTTTTAGGGACAAAAGGATTATCAGCGACTTTTCCTGTTGTATATTTTGTAGGATTAATTAAATTAAGTCAATTTTTTACTGTTGCACCAGAAAAGGCCAAATTATCATATGAAACTAGCGAATCTTTGTTCAACTTTTGCAAATAGTGCGCAAAAAAGGAAGGATACGAAAGGCCACTTACGCCCCCCCCTTGCGAGTTAAGCTTACCTTGAAAATCGCGATAAGTTTCTTGATTAAATCCGGCGGTAACAGAATCACCAATCGCTAAATATTTGAATGATTGTAGTTTTGCTGAGTCCTGAGAAACACACGCAACAAACGTTACTGCAGTAGCTATTGGTAATAAACCTAATGATATAAGTTTTAATCTTTTTCTAACGGGATAGTTTTGAACATTTTTGAATTTCATACTGTTTCCTTTCGATTTTAGTTTAATAAGTTAAAAATTATACTAAAAAAAAATAAAAATAAAAAAACTAAAAAATCTAAATTAGTAGAAAAAAACCCACTTTGAATTTGTGAGCTTGATATTTTTTCTGTAAATTTAAGGCAATTTTGATCAAAATTGCAACAAAAAAATTAATTTAAAATTAGCCTGGATATTTTATTATTTATTAAAAAACTTTATCTTCGCAAATTAATATGCTAATTTAGTTTAATTTGCTGGATCCTGAGTTTGACAGTTTGATGGCAAAAATTCACTTTTTAGTGACATAAAAATGCAAAAATACCGGTAAATCCGCGTTTTTTGATGCTAAAATTTTAATTTTTATTATTCTAAAATCACCCTTTTGTAAAAAAATGCTTGGTCTAGGAAAAAATTATGTTATAATGATCCTCACTAAGAATAAATTAATAAATTTTGTATTGAATTAAGGGGGAATTACTTATGTTCTTTGGCTAAAAAATCAGAAAACGCGAATTTTCCGTCATATTTTTAAATATGATGCAATGCCTTAAATTTAACCGTTTAGAAATCTATAAATTTAAGGCTTTTAATTATGGCTCTTTCAAAACTTCACATATTTTTTTAGGCTCAATGTAAATAAAAATGAGTTTTCTATTTACATTGAGTTTAAATAGTAGTTATATTTTTTATGGTTTTTGTTATTCTGTCCATAAATTGATTTTTGCCAGTGTTTTAAAATTGTAATTAACTTTTGTCAAAAAAGTTAAAAAAGTGTCCAAAAACCGGACACTTTTCAAGATTATTTCATCAAACTGGGAAACTCGGGAATATGCTAATTTACTTTAGTTTGCTGGATCTTTTTAATTTAAAGAAAACTTAAGTACAATTAATTTCAATAAGAAACAATGGTTTTAGAATTAACCAGTTTAAGGAAAAAAAGAAACTAATTTCCTAAAATTTTAACTGAAATTTTAGTCTAAAAAACAGTAATTATTAGGATTTTTTACTAAAAGCGATATTTCTAGAAATATAATAAACGGATTCAGCAAGTGTAGGGTGGGTAAAAGCTGAAGTTTGAAGGTCAAAAATTGTCATATTTTTGCTTATTGCTAATGCTATTTGGTTAATCAATGTCGCTGAATCTTCAAGAAAAATAGTTGCTGATAGAATTTTGTAAGTGTGTTTTTCGTAATTAATTTTAACAAAACCAATTTCAAAATCTAAGTTAGCGTGGGCTCTTGGCAAATTTCTTGCAAAAACTTGCGCTGATTCAAATTCAATTTTTGCACTTTCTAGCTCTTTTTCACTTTTTCCAACAAATGAAATATCTGGATTTGTGTAAATTGCAAACGGAATATTGGATTTTACAAATTTTTCATCAGATTTTTGGTGCAAAATATGTTTTGCAACAACATCTCCATGTTTATATGCACTTGTTGATAACATCATAATTGCGTTTAAATCACCAATTGCATAAATATTTTCTTCAGAAGTTTGGAAAAATTCGTTTACTTTTAAAACACCATTGTCATATTTTTCTAGATTTAACTCAGAAAATGATTCATTATTAACAGTTCTACCAACTGCAAGTAAAATATTTCGGGTTTTATGTTTAGAAGTATTTTCGCCTTGTTGAATAAGCAGACCATCAGTTTCGTATTTTAAAACTTTTGCATTTGTTATGACATTTATTTTATCTCTTTGGATAATTGAATTGACAGCATCTCTTATTGATTCGTCAAAATTACCAAATAATTGATTATTTGATTCAATTATAGTTATTTTTTTGTCAAAGTTAGCATAAAAACTAGCAAACTCAAGAGCAATAACTCCGCCACCAATTATTGTTAATTCATCAAAATCGTGATAATCTAAAATTAAATCATCAGAAGTATAAACATTTGCGTTTTCAATGCCTTCAATTTGTATTTTTCTTGGTCTACTTCCGGTTGCAAGAACTATTTTATCGGCATAAATTTCGTTGTTTTCAGCTTTAATTATGTTTTTAGAAACTAATTTTGCTTCTTTGTTAAAAACAGAAACGCCCGCACCATCTAGGGCGCCTTTGATTGCTTGTTGCAATTTTTTACTGTTATTACGGGCATTTTCAAAGATTTTTTCTAAATTAAATGTGTGACTAGATTCAAAACCGTATTTGTCAGAATTGGACATTAATTGTCTTATTTTTGCAGACTTTAAAATTGTTTTAGTTGGAATGCAGCCCCTATTTACACAAGTTCCGCCTAAGACATTTGATTCAAAAAGTGCGACATTTTTGCCGTTATTAGCTAAAATAACTGCCAAAGAGTATCCACCTGGGCCACCACCAATTACTGCAACATCAAATTTTTTCATATGTTACTCCTTTTTTGAAGTTAAAATTAATAAATTATGAACAGCAAGCTTTTTAAATAATTTTAAAAAAGAATGCTTGCTTAGTTAAATATTTTACAGCAAAATTGTAAAATATTTAATTTATTAAAATTAAAATCTATTTTAATAAATTTTAATAATTTTTTTTAGTAATTTTAGCACCAAAAAATGCTGTTTAGCAATAGTTGCCAAATTACTTATTTAAGGGAAAATTTATACAAATTTAAATTTTTAATAGCCAAATTTCTTAATCATTTTAGGGTCATTAAACCATTTTTTAGCAACAGCTACTCTGTTTTTTAAGACAACTTTTTTGCCAAAAATCTCTTCAAGTTCTTTGCGAGCGTTAGTGCCAATTTGTCCAAGAACTGAGCCAGCTTTACCAATAATTATTGGTAAGTGCGACTTTCTACCAACATAAATTGTTGCATCAATTCGAATACAATTTTTTTCTGATTCATCAAAATTGTCAATGACAACAGCAGTTTGGTGCGGAATTTCATCATCAACATTCAAAAGTATTTGTTTTCTTATTATTTCCTTTGCAAAAAAACGTGAGCTTTGATCAGTAACATCTAAATTATTGAAAAAATGATTTGAGGGATAGGCATATTTTTCAATTTGACTTAATAAATTAGTTCGTAAATCCTCAAAATTAGTTGAAAAAGGTAAAATATTGTCAAATTCAAGTTCAAATTCTTTCATTTTTTGTGACTGATTTTCAAAAGTAAATTCGCCATCTTCAATATCAGTTTTAGTAATTATTGCGATTTTGTTTTTAATATTTGAAATTTTTTTAGCAAATGCCTGTGTATTTTCATCAATTGGCTCGTTAACTGGGTGCAAAAAAAGAACAAGATCTATTCCCTCAAGTGTCGAATTTATTGCGAAATTTAGAGAATTACTTAAATTATTAATTTTATTATGAAAACCGGGAGTGTCAACAAAAACTATTTGAAGATTATCTTTATTATAAATTGCGTTAATTGCATCTCTAGTAGTTTGGGCTTTTAGACTAACAATTGAAACTGGAAATTGAACAATCGAGTTTATTAGTGAAGATTTACCTGAATTAGGTTGGCCAATAACTGCAACAAAACATGTTTTTGTATCCATATTTATAAAAAATCCTTTTTAAATTGCAAAGGGAGAAGTTGATTTAATTTTTTCTCAATAAATTCTGCTTTTGAATTATAAAGAAAAATGCTAACATTTTCAGAAAAAAATTCAACAAAAACTTGCAAACATTGACCACAAGGGACAATAAACTTACTAGATTTTGGGCTATAAATATGAATTTCTTTAAAATCTTCAGGATTAACTCCTTGGGCAATTGCTTGAAATATCGCTACTCTTTCGGCACAAATTCCTGCAGGATAAACGGCATTTTCAACATTAATGCCTTCAAAAGTGCGCTCTTGTTTTGTTAGCAAAATTGAGGCTACTGGAAAATTGGAATAAGGACAGTAGGAATTTTTGCTTAGTTTTTTTAGGGATTCAAATATTTGTTCCATTAGCGAAAAATCTCCAAATTTTTTAAAATGTTCTCTACTTTTTCGTGCATAAATTTATTATTTTCATCATTATCATGATCCAAACCTAGTAAATGATAAAGGCTATGAGCAAAAAGGTATGAAAATTCGCGCTCTTGAGTGTGATTATAGTCTTTTGCTTGTTTTTGAATTTTTGATGGTGTCATAAAAATTTCGCCTAAAAAATGAATTTGCAAATTATTTTCTTGAATTTTCAAACCACTTGGAAATGATAAAACATCAGGAACATAGTCTTTATTTTTGAATTTAAGGGCTAGTTTTTGGGCCTTTTCTTCACTTATTAGCATTAAATCTAGATTAATTTCACCTTGTAAATTTTCATTTTTTACAAAAATTTCAAAAATCTTTTTAAACAACTTTAAAAATTTAAACTTAACCTTACTTTGATTCTCAAAATTAATTAGAATTTTCACCATTTATATTTAATTTTATTCTATTTTGTAAAAAGATCTAAAAAATTACCTGTATTTTTTAAAAAAAGAACTGCCGGCAATTGAGTTTTTGGTTTTAATAACAGCGATTTTGTGAACTCAATAACAAATTCATTCTGTTTTACATTAACAATTTTTGTAATTTCAAGTCTAATTACTCGGTCCTGGAATTGAAATTGGGCGAATGAATCTTTATCCATTAAATAATATATGTCTGAATTTACTGTTGCAAATGTTTTATGTTTTTCATCAATTTCTAAAATAAAATTAACGGTCCTGTAAGTTTTTATTTGAAAAAAATAGTAAAAACTTACACCCATCAAAATTAGCAAAAAGACACTAATTATTATTGTTATCTTATTGTTTTGATATATCTTTGATGTCAAAAGTTTCTCCTTGTTCAATTACATATCTTTTTGAATGAGAGATCTCGATAAACATTGCATTTTTTTGGTAATTTGAGATTACTTTCTTTAAAAATTCGAAATTTTTCTCATCGATATTTTCAAAAGCTTCATCTAGTAAAATTAAGTCAAAATCCTTGGTCAAAAGTTGCAAAAGTGCAATTATTTGTTTTTGCCCACTTGAAAAATTTGAGCCATTATTAATAAATTTTGAATCAAGGGAAATTTGCCATTCATAAAGCATTTCTTGAATGTCAAATCGTTGAAAATTATTAATTAAATTCTGAATTTTTTCAGGATTTTCATTTGTTATAAAGGAAAGAACACTGATGTTGGGAAAATAATTTTGCGATTTTATATAGCAAATTCTCTTGCGTAATTCATTTTGGTCATAATATTTTAAATCAAGATTATTAATTAAAAAATCACCGTTATAAACAATTTCCTGGTTTAAAAGTCGCAAAAATGTAGACTTTCCGCTTCCATTTTTTCCAATTATGTGCAAATTTTCTTTGATTTGCATTTTTTCAATGTAAAAAAGTGTCTTATTTTTATAATAACTCACGCTTAAATCTTTTAGTTTTATATCTGAAATTTTTTGGTGATATTTGCCAGTTGTTTCTTTTTCAATGTTGAGCACAAAATTTAAAAGCTCAAATTCCTTTAAAAAAATTGGCAAATTAGTGACTATATTAACAAATGAAGAAAGCGGATTAATAAAAAAACTGAAAAAACTTAAAAAAAGCAGCAATTCTCCGATTGATAATTTTTTGTCAAAAATTCAAAAAGAGGAAATAACCACGATTAAAATCGGCGCTATTGAAAAAAGAAAATTATTAAAACTTGATAAATAACTCTCTTTTTTCCAAATATTGAATTCTGTTTTTTTATAACGGTAATATTTTTCATCAAATTGATGTTTTAAATTTTTATAAACATCATCACGTTTTAAATTTTCAAGCGAAAAAATCATGTCATTTGTGCTTGTCAAACTATTTAGTTGATCTTCCATTAAAAATTGGTGATTTTTTGAGATACTTTTTCGCACAATTATGCTAATAAAAAGGTAAATTATACCTATTCCGATAATTAAACCCAAAATTTTAATGTCTATCCACAACAATATAAAAAATGAAATTAAAAAAGTAATAACTTCGTTAAAAATATGGTAGTAAAAACTGGCCGAAAAAGCTGCAAAACTTGGAATTAAATTGATTCTTCTAATGTAATCATGATTGTCTAATTTTAAAAGTTGAAAATTTTTACCTGTTTTTAGAGCGTTAAAAAAGCGATCAAAAATATCTTTTTCGATTTTAAGTTCAATTTTATGAATATATATTTTTTTAATAATATCCTGTAAAATTCGCCAAATTACAATCCAAGCAAAGAAAATACTCACTTTTATGACAAGGCCAATATCTTGTTGTGGCAAAACCTTGTCAATTATTGTTTTCATGAATAATGAAGATAAAAAATTACTAACTGCAGTTATAAAAAATAAAAAAATAAGATATCAGTTACTTTTTGACTCAAGGAAAAACCACCAATTATTCCATGACTTATCTTTTATTTTTGATCTTTTATATTCAGGATCTTTTTGGGCAAAAATTACAACATTTTGGAAAATTTTTGCCATTGTTTCAGCTTTGATTTTTACTTTTCCTTTTAAGGGATCGATAATTTCAAATTTTGATTTTTTTACTTTTGTCAATAAAACATAATGATTTAAATCCTCAGTTTTAATTAGAATAATCGTTGGTTTTACAATCTCTAAGGTTTTTAAATTCTCATAAGGACCACCGTAAGATTCAAGAATAATTCCAAATTCCTTTGCCAATCGCTCTAAATTAGCGATGTTTATCCCGTCATTTGAATAAAAAGCTTTTGTTTTTAAAGAGTTTATTGATATTTTTTTATCATAAAAGAAATGATAAATTGATTGAAGAACCGCCAATCCACAATCTTTTAAATCCTTTTGCAAAAATACTTTCATCTTCTGCCCTAATTGTTGTAAAATTAATTAAAATATTAAAAAATAGAAAAATTTAGGAAAAACTAACAAAAAATTATGGAACAATACAAATTTAATCGAATTTTCTTAATAGTAACTGATTCGCTTGGAATTGGGGACGATGGTTTTCAAGACGTTTTTGGCGATTCGGGCGCAAATACTTTATATTGTGTTTCAAAAACTGGTGAATTAAGAATTCCTTTTTGAAAAAAAATGGGAATTTCTAATGTGGCTAAAATCGAAAATAGTGGCAAAATAAATAAAGAACCACTTGCTTATGTTTCAAAAATTATCGTAAAATCAAATGCAAAAGACACCCTCGCGGGTCATTGAGAAATGATGGGAATTGAAACTGTTCAGCCTAACCCAAATTTTGATCAGGGTTTTCCTAATGAACTAATAAGAGAGCTCAAAAAAGCCTTTGATAATCGAGAAATTATTGGCAATAAATCAATTAGCGGGACTGTGATTTTGTCAGAATTAGGACAAAAATCTATCGATGAGGGCAAAATAATTGTCTATACCTCGCCTGATTCGACTTTACAAATTTGTGGTCATGAAGAAACATTAGGGCTTGAAAATCTATATCGCTATGCAAAAGCTGCAAGAAAAATTTGCTCTTCAAGGCCAGAATGAAACGTAGCTCGCGTTATTGCTCGCCCTTATATTGGTCAAAACGGAAAATTTACACGCACTTTTAATAGACATGACTATGCAAATACACCGCCAAAATCAATTCTTGATAGACTACAGCAAAAAGGAATTGAAACTATCGGAGTTGGTAAAATTGGTGATATTTTTTCAAAACAGGGACTTGATAAAATTTTTGGGCCTGACAGTGATGAAAATAATATGGATATCGCAATTGATATTGCCTCCAAATCCACGAAAAATCAATTTATTTTTGTGAATTTGGTCGAATTTGACTCAAGTTATGGCCACCGTCGAGATATTATGGGCTATTGTCAAAATTTAAATAATTTTGACATTAAACTAGCAAAATTAGTAAATACTCTAAAAGATGATGACTTATTAATTGTTTCTTCTGATCACGGAAATGACCCTTGTTTTCCCGGCACAAATCACACACGTGAGGCTCTACCACTAACAATTTTTTCAAAAAAATTCACATCAAAATCCAAAAAATTAAAAAATCCAGTTGATTCACTTGCAACTATCGGAAACATAATTGCCAGAAATTTTCAAGTTGAGCTAGCAGAAATAGGTGAAGATATTTTTGACTCTTTAGAATAATTATTCCTTGAACTTACAGTTTTAAATATTTTAATTTCAGAATTTTTCCAACAAAAGGGCTAAATAATTGCTATAAGTTCTTTTTAATATATTGAAAAATGATAAAATTTTATTAAATTTAAAGTATAATTTATTATTTTTTTATAATTAGTCAGATTTAAGCTCAATTATTCAGCCAGTAAAAGCAAAAAAGTGGAATAAAATGAATCATTTAAACAAAAAAAATTCGGCAAAAAGCCAAAAATATAGGAATAAGAAAAAAAATACTCTTCCTTATTTCGATCTAGAAGCAAAGGAATTTGCGCACGTTTTACAAAAACAACGCTCTCTTTTTGTAAGTTCGCTCGACTGCAATAGTTCTAAAAATTTACCTGGTAATTCAAGTCAAAATGAAACTCAAGACGGCCTAACAAACTGCGAGATCTTGATACCCCAAAGTTGTCAACATAATAGTAATTTAATGAAAATAACCTATGAAAACCGAGCTTTTTGCTCAAATAGTGAGTCAATAAATCATCAACATAAGCATACTAAAATCTCTGAAGACGACGAAGAAGATCAGTGTCTTGAGTTTCAAAGTCTATCCAAACAACGAATCAAAAGAATGGCCAATATTTCAATTATTTATGGTTCACAACTTTTTGATAAAAATATTGACATTGATGAAATAAAAAATAAGTATTTTGAAGTGACTTTTGACCAGTTAAAAATTCTTACTTTTGTCAAGAAAAATTACGTTTTTTTGAAAAAAGTTATTACTTTACAATTAAAATCTAATTGAAGTTGAGACAGAATGTTGCCATTAATTCGATCAATTTTGCTTTTGGGAGCTGCCGAATTATTTTTCCAACCTCGCCGAATTATTTTTAATGAGGCTATTGAAATCACTAAAATTTTTAGCATTGAAGGTGGTGATGAATTTAGTTTTGTAAATGCTGTTTTACAAAAAGTATACAATTATTATGAAAACAAGAATCTTCTTAGACCTCAAAAATAAACATGAAATAAAAAGTCATATTAAAATTGAGGTTAAATTTTGAAAATATAAAAAAATACTTGGAAAAAAATTTAAATTTTTATTTTATAACCTTTCAAAAATTTTAGAAATTAGTGTTTCAAATCAACAATGTGCCCAACTTGATTTAAAATTAGTTAATAATATTTACAAAGTTGAAAATTGAATTTCATGCATGAAACAGTTTTTAAACTTAAATTTACTTTCAAACTTAAGAATTCATAAAAATTTAGCAATTTTTTTGTTTTATAGTTGACAAATTTACCTACAAAGATTTAAATTCAGACAAAAATTATTCGACTTTGAAGACCGTCGAAGAGACGCTTTTAACAATTTATCGCTTGAATGAATAAAAACTGATCCAAATTTTAATATCAAAATCATTGAAATTTTAAGGAGATGAAAATAAATGAACCTACTTAGTAAAATTCTAAGCATGGGTTTTGAAAAAGCCGAATCATTAATTAAAACTGGTCATGTAAAAGTCAATAATAAAATATGCCTTCTGCCAGCATATAAAATTAAAGATTTAGACGAAGTGACAGTTGAAATAAAGGAAAAATATGTCTCCCGTGGCGCGATAAAATTGCTTTGAGCTTACGAAAAATTCGGACTTGATTTTAATGACAAAATTGTTCTAGATATCGGCTCTTCTAAAGGCGGTTTTACACAAATTTGCCTTGAAAAAGGTGCAAAAAAAGTTTTTGCACTTGATTCAGGTTTGAATCAATTAGATTATTCTTTAAGAATGGACCCTAGAGTTTCAGTAAAAGAAAAAACCAACATTAAATATGTTACAAGCAATTTTTTTGACGAAAAAATTGACATAATTGTTTGCGATGTTTCCTTTATTAGTCTTAAAATTGTTGTTAGTGTTGTAAAAAATCTGTTAAAAAAAGGGCAAAGTTTTATTGCTTTATTTAAACCTCAATTTGAGGCTAGCTCAAAATATGTCCAAAAAGGGGGTTATGTTTCCCCTGAATTTCATGAGTTTTTAATTAACAGACTAGTTGAATTTGCTAAAAATGACTTTGATTTTGTTAATTCAACTGAATCACCAATTAAAGGACTAAAATCAAAAAATATCGAGTATTTTTTGCATTTTATCAAGAAAAATGACTAATTATAAACAGTTTTTTCCTTTTTTAAATAAAGTAACTTATTTAGATTCAGCAGCAATGACGCAAAAGCCGATATCTGTAATTGAAAAAATTAACCATTTTTACACAAATTGTGCCGTTAATACACACTCATCAAATTCAAAAATCGCCTTTGAAAATTTACAGATTTTAAACCAAACTCGCGAAAAAATTGCAAAATTAATTGATGGTTTTGCTGAAGAAATTATTTTTACTTCTGGAACAACAGAATCGATAAATCTTTTTGCCAACATGATTAAAAAATTCATAAGAAGGGGAGATGAAATTTTACTATCACCCTTAAATCATTCTTCAAATCTACTTGTTTGAGTCAAAATTGCTCAAAAGGTGGGCGCAAAAATTGTTTATAGCACAAAAATAATTGACAAAATTTCACCAAAAACAGCTGTTATTGCTTTAAGTCAGGCAAATAATTCAATTTTAGTTGATCTAGATTTAGCTAAAATTTGAGAAAAAGCTATAAAACACGGCGCTTTTGTAATAAATGATGCAACACAATCAATAAATTTTCAAAAAGTTAGTATGAATTTTTGCCACGCATTGGCTTTTAGTTCTAATAAATTTTACGGACCAACTGGATTAGGTGTGCTTGCAATAAAAAAATATTTGATGGGGTCACTAGAACCTGTAAAATTTGGAGGGGGCATAATTCGAAAATTTGACAACAAAAATTTGCTTTTTTATAATGATTATCGTAAATTTGAAGCCGGAACACTAAATTTTGCTGCAATTTGGGGCTTAAATGCTGCTATTGATTTTATAAATGAAATCGGAATTGAAACAATTTATAAAAAAATTAAAATTCTGGCCGATTATTTATATGAAAAATTAGAAAAAATTGATGATATTGAAATTTTTTCTAAAAAAGGCGACCATATTATAATTTTCAATATTAAAGGTTTTAGTGCTCAAGATGTTGCATCATACCTAGGAAATAACGATATTTATGTTCGAAGTGGGAATTTTTGTGTTCCTTTACTAAAAAAAGTACTAAAAAATGATAGTTTCATCAGAGTTTCGCTTGGTTTTTACAATGATTTTGCTGATATTGACAACTTGATTGGCAACTTAGAAGAAAAGAGGTTTTTAGATTTTGTATAATGATTTTATTTTTCGACGAAATATTATTGTCGAAGCTAATGAAAAATTCAAAGAAAAGAAACGAATTTGTAAGTCAACAAGCTCTGAAATTAACAATAACTGTGATGATTGGGCTCAGTTAGACTTAGAAATTATTGGTCAAAAAATTAAAAAAATACAATTTTGCGCTTCTGGTTGTGCTCTTTTGCTCGCAAGTTGTTATTTATTTGAAAAAATTTTAATTAATAAAACCATAAGTGAAGCGCAAATTTTGCTTGAAAATTATGAAGAAATGATTAAATCTCAAAAAATTATCCCAATTTTAGGAGATTTAAATGCACTTTTTATGGTTAAAAGTCACCCAAACCGAGTAATTTGTATTAGCCTTCCTTTGTTTTTGTTGCAAAAACAAATTAAAAATCATGAAAACAGTTAGAATTCATAAATTTTTATCGCAAATGGGAATTGCCTCCAGACGAAAAGCCGAAATATTAATCAATGAAAAACGAATAAAAATTAATGGCAAATTTGCACAAATAGGCCAAAAAATTTCTGATCTAGATGTTGTTGAGTTTGACGGTCAAAAAATAAATAAAAAACCAAAAATCGTCTGATATGCGCTAAATAAACCAAAAAATTATATTACAAGTCGAACTGATCCACAAAATAGGCCAATAATAATGGAATTTTTTGATAAAAATTCCTATTTGTTTCCAGTAGGCAGGCTAGATTTTGAAACAACTGGTCTAATTTTGGTAACAAATGATGGCGAAACTAGCAATAAATTACTTCATCCTAGTTCAAAAATCCAGAGAACATATTTAGTCAAAACTGATTTTAATTTAAATGATGAGGAAATCAACTTTTTGAATAACAATGAAATTTATTTAGATAATGTAAAATCTATTCAAAAAGTTCAAAAAGTTGCTTCGCGGACATATATTGTCAAAGTTTGGCAAGGCTCAAACCATCATGTTAAAAAAATTTTTATATCTGTTTCCAAAAAAGTACTTATGCTCCGAAGATTAAGTTTTGCAACTATTGAACTTGGAAATTTAAAGCCAGGTGAAAAACGTAAACTGTCTCAAGCCGAAATTTTGTCACTAAAAAATATTTTTTAACAAATTAAATTTTAGCTAAGCAACTATTATATATAATTATTCCTGTAATACTTAAATGAAAAATGATTCAACTATGGAAAAAAATAATTTTGTAACTGATAAGCCAAAGAAAAAATTTTTTAATAAAAAAACTTTTTTATTTGTTTTGTCAGCTTTAGTCTTTTCAATTGCCCTAACAGTTTTTATTCTTTTTACTTTTATTTTTAGGTTAGTTGATGTTGAAGGTAACTCGATGTTCCCAACTCTTCAACACGGGCAAAAAATTTTTATTAATAGGGTAAAATCACCAAAAAGAAACGATATTGTCGCTTTTAATTACAAAGAAATAGTTTTAATTAAAAGGATTTTAGGTCTGCCAGGTGATAAAATAACTGTTAAAGAAAATGAAATTTACATAAATGATAAAAAAGTTGCAACTTTTATCAAAAGTGCAACTTTTTTGTTCAATGGAGTAGTGCCTGAAAATAAATTTTTTGGTGTTGGTGATAATTTAGAAAACAGTAGCGACAGCAGGGATTTTGGATTTTTTGATCTTGATGATGTCATTGGAATTTTATAGGGATTAGTGCTACTTTATATAAATTTATTAATTTATAAATATAGACAACTGTTAAAATAAAAAAATATAATTTTTTTACAAAATATTATGAAATTATATTTTTTTATTTTTTACTTTCTTGTTTTTGAAGATCATGATATAATTTGTTAAAAATATAAGAACAAATTATAAGGAGAATTTAATGAAGGTAACAACCAATTTTATCTGTTTTGGCAATTTTTGCAGATCATAGTGATTTAACCAAAAACAAAATTGGTTATTTTGAAGATTTGAAAAGCATCGGTCAGGCACTCCTAATTTTAAAAATATGTTAAAAGCTAGCAAAAATACTTACTTTATTGGAAACTAAAAGAAATTAGAAAAAGCAGAAAAAGCAGGTTACTATCAGATTTATGTCAAAAAATTTAAATTTGTAACTTTTGATAATTCTGTTGAAGATAAATTAGCACTTCCTTATTTGGTTAATGATGAAAAATAAACTAATTCTTACTAAATTTTTGGGAACAATTCTTTTAATTCCGGCATTTTTTTTAACTTCCTGTGGAAATTTAATTACTTTTATTACTAAACAGATTTTTAACATAGATGACGGAATTAACAATCCAGAAAATTACAATTCTTACTATTTTTTAAATTTACTAGCAAAACATTATGAAGAATTTAATACAAAAAACGGTACTTTTTCAGCCCTAAATCTGTTTTATAATCAACCCGAAAAACAACGGGACAACATTTGATTCCTTCGCGAACCTGATGATCTAATAATTGAAAACTTAGAACAATTTCAAAAAAATATAGTTGATAGAACTGAAGAAATTATAAAAAATAATCCTAATTTTGCAAATGTTAATACTTCTGGACTCAAGTCAGAATTTGAAGACAAATTTCTAAAAGGAGAACTTCTTGAAAAAGTCTTAGAAAAAAGCAATATTATAATAAACGAACATGGTAGATATTGAAAGCCAAGTCGTGTTAGCTACTATTATTTTGAAGAAAATGGTTCTTCAAACATTATAGCCACAAGATTTATACCAGATTATGTTATAGAAGGAGAATTAGAACAACCCGATGTAGTTTTTAAAGATTCGCCTTTTTTTAATGTTATAGTCTACCCTAAAAATAAAACAATCACCTTTAGGGACATTGACGAAGGAATTTACACCGACGATAATGATAACATTATAGATTATAAAGAACAGAAAAAAAGGAAAATATTAATTGAAACAGAAGCTAGAAAAATTTATAATAAACTCGCAAAAAAGTATAATTTGCCAAAAAACAAGATTAGTACTTCTTCCCCCTTTTTTATGTCTATTATTATCAATTTTAGCCGAAAAATTAATAATATTAAAACTTTAAAGCCAAAAATTCTTGATTTAATTACAAATAAAATCAATCCTTGATCTAATAGTTTTCTACCCAAAAAACACGCAATTATTAAAAATATTGAAGAATTTAAGACAACAATTATTGATCGAATTTTAAAATTGGATCCTAAATTAAAAATTGACCAAAATGATCTAATTTCTGATTTTGAACAGAAATTTCTAAAAGGCGAAAAACTTAATGAATTTCTAAAAAATAATAATATTTTTATTTACGAAACTTGAGAGCGAATTGGTTATGAACCATTTTGAGGAAGTGTTCTCCACCCTATATCGCCCCCTGCTAATTTTTCAAAAAGGACTGAAAGAGAAAAATTGATTCTTAGAAAAACAGAAAATAATAATATTTTTTTGACAGCAATTTTTCAAACGGATTTAACACTAAATTTTGTTAGAAGCCTTGAATCTAGTTTTGAGAAAGTTGCCTTCCAAATCATGGCTTTTCCTAAGAATAAGAATATCGTTTTTGATAAAAACGTTAGCCGACTTGAACTAATCGAGGATTTAAAAAACAATTATTTAGATAAGTATGAAGAAAAAGACAAACAAATAGCAAAAAACTACGTATAAGTTTAAATTAGTAGAAAAAATCAGACAAATAATTTTTTTCTATGATTTTGACTGCACCACTTTTGTTAATTTTTTCTAGCATGCTCATTTTAAAAGATTTGGACGAATAATTTACCTCATATAAAAACTTGTGCTTTTATATGACAAGTAACTTTTAAGGGTTTGGTTTAATTTTATTTTCTTTTATGTGGCAAAAGGTCAATAATTTATTGTGAGAATTTTAAAATTTTTTAGAATATTGAAAATTATTAATAAATAAAGCTCATGATTATTAGTCATAATTCGTTAATAAAAGTATAATGATAAAATATTTATTTAAAAGTAGAGTTTGGGTTTTCAATAAAAAAATTAAAGTGATAATAAAATGAATATAATTAAATTAAAAAGCCAAAAGATGTTATAATTTTTATAAATAATTTTAATTGGGTGTGAAAAATGAAATTAGCGAAATTTAAAAAAATAATTTTATTATTGGTGTTTTGGCCATCAATTTTTTTAATATATCACTCTTTTCTTATAAATTTTGATACTAAAAAATATTGATATTCTTCAAATTTTAGTAATAAAATTGATATAAGAGAGCCTTTTGCAAAACAGTTAAGTAACTCGGCAAAAATTGATGATTTTGATAATCAATTCGAATTAAAACTACTATTAAACCCTAATTTCTTGAGTACTGAGTCTAAAGAAATAAGCAATTTTAATCTTGAATTTATTAAAAAAATAGAAAAATCAGGATTAAAATTCAAAGAAGTGAAGAGTAGTAAAATATTACCAATTGTATGGTTTTATTTTGATACCGAGAATGATAGAGAGTTTTTTGTAAAAAATTCAATAGAAAACTCATTCATTAGTCGTTACATCGTATATAAAAATGAAGGAAATAAAAAAACAAAGCCTTTAAGTTGGTTTCATTATAATGATCAATTTCTAAATGGTTACAACTATTATTTATCTAAATATTTACCTAAAAGTGGATTTGACAAGTTTAAAGAATCAATGTCAAAAAATATTAAGATTGTTAATTTTGAAGAACAGGCTAAAAAGGATAAATCAACTTATAAAACACCACAAACAAAAGTTGGTGCAATTGAAGTTGAGGATGAATTTAACTATAATTTTAAGAGTTATTTTAATGATAATAACATTCATATTAACGACTTGGGATCTACTAATAAGTGAATTAAACCAATTACAACGAAGTATGATGAAAACGAACCATATCATTCAACTTTAGTATCATTAATATTAGGTAGTAAACTAGGCATTGATACCAAGTCAACTTCCTATTTGTCTATATTTACTACTAACAGTCAGTGACAAAAAGCAATTGAATGAATGGTTGAAACCAATAATGTTAGGGTAATAAATCACAGTTATGGGGCCACAGGGAAAGATTTTTACGATTATAAAGAAGACGCCTTTTTTCTTGATTTTTTAGCAAGAAAATATGGTGTTATTAACGTTTTTGCAGCTGGTAACGGTGCAAGGGAATATTCTGATGAGAAATATGAAGACCACCCTTGAATAGATAAGAAAAGTTTATCTTTAAATTCTATAGTTGTTGGCGCACTCGATGATAATTCTGAGCCTTGAAAAATTGCGAAAAACAAAATTGCTGACTATTCAAATTATAAAACTGGCCAAGAATATTATGAATTGGCTAAACCTTTAGTCGTCGCTCCCGGACGGATTTATAATCCTGTTACTAATTTTAAGGATCGTTTTGTTAGAGGAACTAGTTTTGCTGCCCCTATTGTCACTGGTTTAATATCAACATTCCTAAGAGAAAAACCAAATTTAGATAATGATGACAATAGACTAATAGCATTAAAAGCGATTTTATCTGCTTCGGCAATTTCCCCAGATTATAGCGATTTAACTATAAAGCGAAGTGGTTATTTTGAAAAATATGGCTCAGGCACTCCCGATTTTAAAAATATGTTAAAAGCTAGTGAAAATACCTACTTTATTAGTGACCAAAAAAAATCAGACCAGGAAACAATTTTTACTAGCAAACCATTCTGAGTAAATTCAAACGACAAAATTAAGGCTTCTTTGTCTTGAATGTTTAATGCTGGTCTTTTAAAGAATAAAGTAGCTGCGCCTAACGAGAGCAGCTACGTAAGTTGATGATGATTTTTAACACCTTTTACTCCGGTTGGTTTACCAGTTGCAGGCGCCGCTGCTATTTTAGATGCAAAATCTAAGATGAACCAACATAAAAATGACTTTGACAAATGGTCTGAAACACATATTAATTCTGAACGTTTAAAGCTAGAAACTACTAAAAAAAATCAAAATGGCAATTTTGTTTCAGATTATGATTTGTATTTGCAAAAACTTGATTCAAATAATAATTGAGTTGATGTTTCTTGGTCAACAAGCTCTAAAAGCAATGATGAATTAATCAATTTCAAAGCAAAAAAATCAGGCTACTACCGGCTTTATGTCAAAAAATTTAAATCTGTAATTTTCGATAATTCTGTTGAAGATAAATTAGCACTTTCTTATTTGGTTAATAATGAAAAATAAACTAATTCTTAGTAAATTTTTGGGAACAACTCTTTTAATTCCGGCATTTTTTTTAACTTCCTGCGGAAATTTAATTCATTTTATTAATAAACAAATTTTTAACAAAGATGACGGAATTAACAATCCCCAAAATTACAATTCTCACTATTTTTTAAATTTACTAGCAAAGCATTATGAAGAATTTAATGCAAAAAACGGAACTTTTTCAGCCTTAAATCTGTTTTATAATCAACCCGAAAAGCAGCGAGACAAATTTTTATTCCTTGGCGAACAAAGTAGAATAACAATTGAAAACCTCGAACAATTTCAAAAAAATATTGTTGATAGAACTGAAGAAATTATAAAAAATAATCCTAATTTTACCAAAATGAATACTTCTGAACTCAAGTCAGAATTTGAGGACAAATTTCTAAAAGGAGAACTTCTTGAAAAAGTCTTAGAAAAAAATAATATTATAATACGCGAACGTGTCAGATATTCAAGACCAACTCGTGTTACCTACTATTATTTTGAAGAAAATGGTTCTTCAAACATTACAGCCACAAGATTTGTACCAGATTTTGTTATAGATTCGAAATTAATTGAACCCGCTGTAGTTTTTGATGATTCGCCTTTTTTTAATGTTATAGTCTACCCTAAAAATAAAACAATCATCTTTAGGGACATTGATGAAAAAATTTATGCTGGTGATAATGATAAAATTATAGATTATGAAAAGGAGAAAATATTAATTGAAACAGAAGCTAGAAAAATTCATAATAAACTCGCAAAAAAGTACAATTTGTCAAAAAACGAGATTAGCACTTCTTCCCCCTCTTTTATGTCTATTATTATCGATTTTAGCCAAGAAATTAATAATATTAAAACCTTAAAGCCAAAAATTCTTGATTTAATTACAGATAAAATTAATCCTTGATCTAACAGTTTTTTACCCAAAAAACACGCAATTATTAAAAATATTGACGAATTTAAAACAACAATTATTGACCGAATTTCAAAATTGGATCCTAAATTAAAACTTGACCAAAATGATTTAATTTCTGATTTTGAACAAAAATTTCTTGACGGCAAGAAACTTGATGAATTTCTAAAAAATAATAATATTTTTATTTACGAAACTTGGGAACGAATTGGTTATGAATCATTTTGAAGATGGGTTCCCCATAGTATACCGGATCCTAATAATTATCCAAAAAGGGTGGAATGAGAAAAATTACTTCTTAGAAAAACAGAAGATAATAATATTTTTTTGACAACAATTTTTGAAACGGATTTAACACTAAATTTTGTTAGAAGTCCTGAATCTAGTTTTGATAAAGTGGCTTTCCAAATTCTGGCTTTTCCTAAGGATAAGAATATTGTTTTTGATAAAAACCTTAGCCGACTTGAACTAATTGAGGATTTAAAAAACAATTATTTAGATAAGTATGAAGAAAAAGACAAAAAAATAGCAATAAAACACACATAAGTTTAAATTAGTAGAAAAAATCAGACAAATAGTTTTTTTCTATGACTTTGACTGCACCACTTTTGCTAATTTTTTCTCTCATGTTCATTTTAAAGGATTTGGATAAATAATTTACCTAATATAAAACTTGGGCTTTTATATGAAAAGTAACTTTTAAGGGTCTGGTTTAATTTTGTTTTCTTTTTTATGGCAAAAGGTCAATAATTTATTGTGGAATTTTAAAATTTTTTAGAATATTAAAAATTATTAATAAATAAGGGTCATGATTATTAGTAATAATTTGTTAATAAAGTATAATGATAAAATATTTATTTAAAAGTAGAAGTCGGGTTTTCAATAAAAAAATTAAAGTGATAATAAAATGAATATAATTAAATTAAAAACATAAAACATGTTATAATTTTTATAAATAATTTTAATTGGGGGCTTTATGCCAAAAAATTTAAATCTGTAACTTTTGATAATTCTGTTGAAGATAAATTAGCGCTTTCTTATTTGGTTAATAATGAAAAATAAACTAATTCTCACTAAATTTTTGGGAACAACCCTTTTAATTCCGGCATTTTTTTTAACTTCCTGCGGAAATTTAATTCATTTTATTAATAAAGAAATTTTTAACAAAGATGACGGAATTAACAATCCAAAAAATTATAATTCTCACTATTTTTTAAATTTACTAGCAAAGCATTATGAAGAATTTAATGCAAAAAACGGAACTTTTTCAGCCTTAAATCTGTTTTATAATCAACCCGAAAAGCAGCGAGACAAATTTTTATTCCTTGGCGAACAAAGTAGAATAACAATTGAAAACCTCGAACAATTTCAAAAAAATATTGTTGATAGAACTGAAGAAATTATAAAAAATAATCCTAATTTTGCCAAAATGAATACTTCTGAACTCAAGTCAGAATTTGAAGACAAATTTCTAAAAGGAGAACTTCTTGAAAAAGTCTTAGAAAAAAATAATATTATAATACGCGAACGTGTCAGATATTCAAGACCAACTCGTGTTACCTACTATTATTTTGAAAAAAATGGTTCTTCAAACATTATAGCAACAAGATTTGTACCAGATTTTGTTAAAGAAGGAGAATTAGTTCAACCCACTGTAGTTTTTGATGATTCGCCTTTTTTTAATGTTATAGTCTACCCTAAAAATAAAACAATCACCTTTAGGGATATTGATGAAAAAATTTATGCTGGTGATAATGATAAAATTATAGATTATGAAAAGAAGAAAATATTAATTGAAACAGAAGCTAGAAAAATTTATAATAAACTCGCAAAAAAGTACAATTTGTCAAAAAACGAGATTAGCGGTTTATCCCCCTCTTTTATGTTTAAAATTATCGATTTTAGCCAAGAAATTAATAATATTAAAACTTTAAAGCCAAAAATTCTTGATTTAATTACAAATAAAATTAATCCTTGATCTAACAGTTTTTTACCAAAAAAACATGCAATTATTAGAAATATTAACGAATTTAAAACAACAATTATCGACCGAATTTCAAAATTAGATCCTAAATTAAAAATTGACCAAAATGATCTAATTTCTGATTTTGAACAAAAATTTCTAAACGGCGAAAAACTTGATGAATTTCTGAAAAATAATAATATTTTTATTTACGAAACTTGGGAACGAATTGGTTATGAACGATTTTGGGGAACAGTCCTCCAGCCCATATCGCCCCCTACTAATTTTTCAAAAAGGGCTGAATGAGAAAAATTGGTTTTTAGAAAAACAGAAAATAATAATATTTTTTTGACAACAATTTTTGAGACGGATTTAACACTAAATTTTAATACAATTCCTGAATCTAGTTTTGAGAAAGTTGCCTTCCAAATCTTGGCTTTTCCTAAGAATAAAAGCATTGTTTTTGATAAAAACGTTAGTCGACTTGAACTAATGGAAGATTTAAAAAACAATTATTTAGATAAGTATGAAGAAAAATAAAAAGAAAACGCAAAAGAAAAAACCATATATAAGTTTAAATTAGTAGAAAAATCAGACAAATAATTTTTTGTTTATAGTTTGTGGTAAAAACTCATTAGCATTTTAAGCAACCATTTTATAGACTTCTTTTAGTTCTAAAAGTAAAAAACCTAAAAAGCATAAAGTTAAAATCTAAAATAATAAACTTGCTTTTGGGTCACAAAAGCAAGAAAAACGCCCCGTTTTTGTACCTAAATTAACACAATAATTTAGATATTTTTAAAAATTAACTATTCTAAAAAAATTTTTTTAATGAACTTTAATTATCTTAAAAAATTAATCTAGTGTAATTTTTTGTTTGCCAATATGCATTAAAAATCACTTTCGGCAACGAGGCAAATCTAGACCGCTTTTATTTATAAAATTTTTATTTTTGCATAAAATCAACAAGTTTTCTTCAATTTCTGAATCAATTAGCGAGGGTTTTAGTTCTAAATCTGTTATGAAATTTGGATATTGTTCAGAAATTATTTTGTATGCTTCAATAAAAAGGTCACTAATATTTAGAATTTCTCACCTTATCAAACCAATAATAGCTAATTTTACGGCTAAAATTTGATCGTCCATTTTTGGCAATAGGATACCTGGGGTGTCAAGAAAAAGAAATTTATCATAGCTAATTCATTGATTATTTCTCGTTATTCCCGGTTGGTTTCCTACTTTTAATTGTGATTTTGTGATTAAATTTATTAGCGTTGATTTTCCAGTGTTAGGTACTCCGACAACAAAACATTTTAGACTTGGCGAAAAAAATTTAGTTGAATTTTTTTCTTGTTTTATTTTAAAAATTTTATTTAAATATGATATAATTTCTAATCTAGCTGAATAATCTCGCAAATTTACAAAGAGAACAAAAAATTTTTTATCCGTAAAAAATTTTTTTATTTTAGTGAATTTATTTTTATCAGCTAGATCAATTTTTGTTACTATTACTAGTGTCATTTTTTGTTTTGCAATTTGCAAAAAATTCTCATTTAGACTAGAAATAGGGCATCTGCCATCCGCAACTAAAATAAAAAGATCTGCTATTCGCGCTTTATTTTCTATGTCATTTATGCTTTTTGCCATATGGCCTGGAAATCAATTTATTTTCATGCAATAAATTATAAATCTTTTTATTAAAAAAGTGGTATAATTGTAAATTGTGGTCACGTAGCTCAGTAGGATAGAGCACGAGCCTTCTAAGCTTGTGGTCAGAGGTTCGAATCCTCTCGTGATCGCCATTTTTTTTATTTTTAAAAATAAAAAAAATAAATAAAAAAATTTTGCTTTTTCAAAAAATAGTGTATAATTATTAATTGGAGAAGTAGCTCAGCTTGGTAGAGCGCTACGTTTGGGACGTAGTGGTCGCAGGTTCAAATCCTGTCTTCTTCACCATTTGGGGGGGTAGCTCATCTGGCTAGAGCGCCTGTTTTGCACGCAGGAGGTAGAGGGTTCGACTCCCTTCCTCTCCACCATTGGCTCTATAGCTCAGTTGGTTAGAGCGTCCGGTTCATACCCGGAAGGTCATGAGTTCGAATCTCCTTGGAGCCACCAATTTTCATCATATAATATATAACAAAATCGCCTGGATCTATAGCTCAGCGGTTAGAGCATCCGGCTCATAACCGGTTGGTCATTGGTTCGAATCCAGTTAGATCCACCAAAATGGGCAATTACCCAAGTGGCTGAAGGGACTAGTCTTGAAAACTGGCAGGGGTGTGAAAGCCCGCGGGGGTTCGAATCCCTCATTGCCCGCCATTTATTTTAAAAATTTCTTAACACAGCGGAGTAGAGCAGAGGTAGCTCGTTGGGCTCATAACCCAAAGGCCGTAGGTTCGATTCCTACCTCCGCAACCAAGGTCTAGTAGTAAAGTGGTTAATACGCCTCTCTGTCACGGAGGAGATCGCGGGTTCGATCCCCGTCTAGACCGCCATGGCTCCGTAGCTCAGTTGGTAGAGCAACGGTTTGAAGCACCGTGTGTCACTGGTTCGATTCCTGTCGGAGCCACCATACCTAATTGCAACCTCCAATAATTTATAAGTAGTTATAATAAAAATGTCGTAGATTACGGCATTTTTTAATTTTTAATTTTTTTTTAATATTTTTTAGTTAAAAAAAATATTTATCTTGTAAAATTTAGTATTTATTTTTATGTAGAGAGAAGGTATTAACAATTTTTTACCAACATCCGGATTTTTATCTTTCCCTTACTGTAAATTTACTAATTTTCCTTTTAATTATTTTAGCAGTTCCGGTTTTCATCGTATTTTTAATTGCAATTGTTAAACCGCGAATTAAACGAACGTCAAATATTTATCTCTATTCACTCAGCACCGGACTCTTGTTAATGGTTGCAACAGTCGGACTTATGCAAGAAGGATTTAATGGTGCTGAAAATTTCGCTCATAGCTATGGTGATCTAGAAAACTTATTTAAAATTCTAATAATTGGCGGTGGTTCAATTTTAGGTCTGACAAGCGTTTTTATTGCCCGTTGATTTTTTATTCGCATTTTTAAAAAAGATTTGCACTTGGATCACAAACAGCACGATCATAGCGATCATATTGTAAATTTTTCTGACATTGACAGTCCAAAATCTGCTTGACTTGCAATTTTACTTCTACTTTCGCACCGAACAATTGATGGATTTATACTAGGATCTGTCATTGCCAGGGTGACTGCAGGAGAAGAAGTTAATTGATATTTAATTGGAACTTTTGTCGCTCATATGTTAATTGAAATTTTAATTATTCATTATCGGCAAGTTCAATATGGTCAAAGTATTAAAAAGTCCGTAATTTACAACCTTATTACAACCCTAATTTTAATTCCAATTATCGTAATAGGTGCTTTTTTGAATAGATTTTTTATTCAAACTGGTTGACTAATTCCATTTTTCAATGTTTCTGGTGGAGCAATTTTGAGTTTTGTGGTAATAATCGAATTAGTTCCTGAATTTATTCACCTCAGGAATAATTCCTCGAAACAATGGCATATTTCGCTTATTCTTTTTGCAGCCGGAATTGTTTTTGCTTTAATTCTTTTAACTCTTCACCAACACTAGTTTTTGAATAGTGTAACTTAATTTAGCAAGTTTTTTGCAAATTTTTAGAAAATTTCGAGCCTTACAAAGCTCGTTTTTTTATTTTTTAAAGGAATTTTCTTGAATTATTAGGACCAAAATTTTAACTATTACAGTTTTAGTTTTATTATAAAAATGCTGTATTTTACGACACTTTTTTAGTTGAGTGCTGTTTTTTATCTAAGGTTTGAATTTCAACTTTTTGTACAGAATCTTTTTGACACCAAAACTAAATTTATTATTATCTAAATCAAAATAATTTTTTTAATTATGTTGGCATGCATAATTAAAAATTTTCAAAGTTTTTCAACCAAAAATTCAAAAAAAGGCTGAAATTATGGTATAATTTTAAAATTAGTATTGCTTTAAAAGGAAATATATGATTGAGGACAATAAAAACCATAAAGATAACGAAGAAATCAAAGAAATTGATTCTAGCTTAAATAGTGAAGATGACAAATCGGATGACTCAGATAAAATTTACGAAGTTAAACCAACAATTTTAGAAACAGTAACTGACAATATTGTTCCAATTAAAATCGAAGATGAGATGAAAGTTTCATTTCTTGATTATTCAATGTCAGTTATTGTCTCAAGAGCTCTGCCTGATGTTCGCGATGGACTAAAGCCTGTTCATAGACGAATTTTATACACAATGAGCGAACTTGGAATAACTTCAGGAACTAGTTATAAAAAATCAGCTAGAATTGTCGGTGATGTTCTTGGAAAATATCACCCACATGGTGATGCTTCTGTTTATGATTCAATGGTTCGAATGGCTCAACCTTTTTCACTACGCTACCCACTTATTGATGGACACGGTAATTTTGGTTCAATTGATGGCGATGAAGCTGCGGCAATGCGTTATACTGAGGCGCGACTGTCAAAAATTTCTAATAAAATGATTGAAGGTATTAAAAAAAATACTGTAAATTTCAGACCTAATTATGATGCAAGTGAAATGGAACCCGAAATTTTACCAGCACGATTTCCAAATTTATTAGTTTCAGGGGTTTCTGGGATTGCTGTTGGGATGACCACCAAAATTCCTCCGCACAACTTAGGTGAAATTATTGAAACTTTCATTACTTTTGCAAGAAATCCAAATATTGACATTAATGAATTAATCGAAACTCTTCCTGGTCCAGATTTTCCAACAGGTGCAATAATTTCGGGAAAAAAAGGCATAAATCAAGCATATTTAACCGGAAAAGGTACTTTTTGAATTAGATCAAAAGCAAAAATTGAACATTTAAATTCAAGTAGATCGCGAATTATTTTTTACGAAATTCCTTATGAAGTTAAAAAACCTTCTATTATCGAAAAGGTTGCTTTTTTAGTAAAAAATAAGAAAATTCTTGGAATTAAAGATATTCGTGATGAAAGTACTCGTCACGGAATTCGTGTTGTTTTTGATATTAAAAAAGGATTTAATCCTGAAGTTATTTTAAATAAACTTTATCACAGCACCGATTTACAAATTAGTTATTCAATAAATATGCTTGCGCTTGTAAAAGGTGTGCCAAAATTAATGAATTTAAAGGAAATTTTATCTCATTATCTTGAACACCAAAAAGAAATTAATCTTCGAGCGCTGAACTTTGACCTGGAAAAAGCTAGCGAAAGACTTAATATTTTAAGCGGTTTAAAAATTGCTATTGAAAATATTGATAATGTAATTGCTATAATAAAATCTTCAAGTTCAGACCAAATTGCTCAAGAAAGATTAGCTCAAACTTATAATTTAAATCCTGTCCAAACAAAAGCAATAATTGACATGCGTCTTGGTCGGCTAACTAGTTTGGCAATCGAAAAATTAATTAGCGACATTGAAAGTCTAAAAATCGAAATTGACGAAATTAAGTCAATAATTGAATCTCCTGAAAAACTAATTGAATTGATTATTACCCAACACAAAGCAACCGCTGAACAATTCAGTGATCCACGAAGATCTGAAATTATTACCGAAATTATACGACTTAATGAAGAAGATTTTATCCCTAATGAAAAAGTAATTATTTCTCTGACGCAAAATAACTATGTAAAAAGGTTAAATTTAGAAGAATATCGTCTACAAAATCGTGGTGGTTTTGGTGCTTCAGTTTCAAATTTATACAAAGATGACGAGCTAAAATCTGTTTGCATTACAAACACCCACAGCGATCTTTTAATTATTTCTTCACGGGCTAAAATTTTCAAACTTCGGGCTCACCAAATTCCTGATAGTTCAAAACAAGGAAAAGGTCTCCCTTTCTTAAATCTTGTACAAGTGCAAAAAGATGAAAATATTAGCGCTTTAATTCCTTGAGATCAACAATACAATGATCATTGACTTATCACAGTTTCTGCTTTTGGTTATATTAAAAAAACGGAACTTTCAGAGTTTAGTTATATTCCAAAAAATGGAAAAATAGCTCTAAAACTTGTTGAGGGAGATTATTTAAAATCAGCCTTTATTGTACCAGCAAGTTCTGAAATCAATATTATTTTAGCCTCATCCCAAGGACTTGTAAATCGTTGGCCAATTAAATTATTACGAAATACCGGTCGGGCTTCAATCGGAGTTAAAGGAATCGCTCTTGAAGAAGGACACAAAATAGTTGGCGCTTGTTACACTTTTGGTAATGATTTTGTCTTTAATTTAAGTAAACATGGTTACGGGAAAAAAACTCCTGTTGAAGAATATCGATTAACTGGGAGAGCAACTAAAGGACTAAAAGGTCTAGACGACGAAAAGGCCGGAGATCTTATTTTTGTCGGCACAATTGGTCCAGATCAGGAAGCAATAATTATCACTAAAAGAGGTTTTGCAATTAGAATTGATCTTGATAGCGTTCCAATAATTAGTCGTAGGACAAAAGGGGTAAAATTAATTAAACTCAAAGGTGAAGACGAAATAAGTTTTGTTACTTTAATTAAAAAAGAGACAAATTAATCTATCAATTTTAGACAAATCACCAACAAATTCACAGTTAAAGAAAATTTAAGTGCATTAAAATTACAAAATCTAAAAACTTTAAAATCCTAATTTTGCATTTTACAGTGTAATTTAGACGCTGATTTAAGGTGTTAAATTCATCCCTTTGACATAATTTTCACCATCAAACTGGCAAACCCAGGAAAAATAACTATCAACCCAAACCCAAAAACACTAAATTTTAAATCTGACCATCACGAAAAAAAATACAACTACTATTTAAACTCAATGCAAATAGAAAGCTCGTTTTTACTTACATTGAGCCTAAAAAAAATATATGAAGTTTTGAAAGAACAATAATTAAAAGCCATAAATTTGTAGATTTCTAAACGGTCAAATTTATGGCATTCCATCATATTTAAAAATATAATGGAAAATTCGCATTTTCTGATTTTTTTATGGCAAAAACATAATTAATCCCCTTAATTCAATATCAAAATTTATTAATACATTCTTAGTTAGGATTATTATAACATAATTTTATTTTAGACCAAGCATTTTTTTAAAATTTTTTTGCAAAAGGTTAATTTCAAAACTATAAAAATTAAGATTTTAGCCTCAAAAACCCGTATTTACTGGTATTTTTGCGTATTTGTATTCAATAAAAATGAATTTTTGCCATCAAACTATCAAACTCAGGAATAAAATACTGAAAAATCAACTAAAACAATACAATCAAAATCATAGATAAAATGCAATAATCTGAATTTTTTGAACTAATTTAGAGCATTTAGATAAATTCCTTAAAAAACAGTTATATTGAATCTTGTTTTTCAGACTTAATTAGATTAGCATCAAAAAATCGCTTTTTGATGCGGCGATATGTTCACTCAATAAATATACGTTTTTGGATATCAACGAATTCAAAAATGACAAAAATAACAACTGCCATTGATGAAATTTTTCAGAAAAATGTCGGGTTATCAAGAAGAAAATGATTAAGGAATGCAAAAATTGTTGACAAAAGAAAAATTCAAATTGTTAAAATATAAAAAAATAAAATTTTAAATAAGTAGTAGTAAAACTTTTTTCTATTAAAATTTTTTTCCTTTTTATTAAAAATTGAAGCAAAAACAAACGTATAGAATCAATAATAGTTTTGTACATCAGTTACAACCCAGTCAAATTCACTAATTTCCTTGCGGTTCCTTAACTTAATATAATAATATTTAACAAAACGTCTAGTAAATAAAACATGTTTAGGGGACGGAATTTTTTCTCTTAAATTACTAATTCTTGTTTCCCAAGGTTGATATTTTCAGCAAATTTTTCTTGATTTCTTCCTCTTTTTTTTACAATTTTCAGTGTCAACAAGAACGGAATTTACAAAAGATTCTAAATTAAAATTTTGCAAAAATTCAAAAGTTGTAGCTTTATTTTTCAAATCATATTTTCGGTATAAAAATTTCTTAAAAAAGTAAATAACAAGTTTTGCTCAAAAAGCATTTAAAAAAAATCCAAAAAATGCAATGAAAGAATATATCACAACATTCATAATATTCGGAAATCAAATATTATAGTCATAAAAAAAATTATCTTTATTTTCCAAGCTAAAAACAAAATTTTTGCCTAAAGAAAAAAAATGAACTCTATAAACAAAAATTAACACAAATAATAAAATAGTTAAAATAATTGAAAATAAATTAAGAATTAAATAGAAAAGTCACGAAATTAACTTGGTTTTATAGTAAAAAATCGGCTCAAAACTGTTGTATTCTACAAGTAAATCAAATAATTTATAATAGCTATTAGTACCAAAAAATGGGATAAAAAAAATCCAATTATTGAATTTTAAATTGAAAAATTTTTCTAAACTTTCTTTATTAAACATTATCTAATTAAATTGATTAAACTCTATTTTTATACAAATTTCAAGTTGCAATTTGAATTATATCAATTATACTAAGTGTCCTTTAAATTTATTTGAAATATATAAAATTATAAATTGGGAGTGTTCATAATTTTGTGTTTTAGATTATTATGGATTTTTCAAATAGAAATCTAATTTGTGGCATTTAGATAATGTCCTTAAAAAAAACAATTATATTGAATCTTGCTCTTCAGACTTAATTAGATTAGCATCAAAAAATCGCTTTTTAATGCGGCGATATGACCACTCAATAAATATAGATTCTAGCATAACAACGGATATAAAAATGACAATAATAACAGATCCTAATGCTGAAATTTTTAACCAAAATGTTTGTTCATCAAGAAGAAAATGATTAAAGAATACAAAAATTACTGACAAAAGAAGAATTCATATTGATAAAATATAAAAAAATAAAATTTTAAATAAATAGTAGAAAAACTTTTTTCTATTAAAATTTTTTTCATTTTTATTAAAAATTGAAGCAAAAATAAATGTATAAAATCAATAATAGTTTTGAACCACAGTTACAACCCAGTTAAATTCACTAATTTCCTTGCGGTTCCTTAACTTAATATAATGATATTTAAAAGAACGTCTAGTACGCTTAGGGGAGTTGATTACTTCTGTGAAAAGGCTAATTATTGGGTAGTTATGTTGATATTTTCAACAAATTTTTCTTGATTTCTTCCTCTTTTTTTTACAATTTTCAGTGTCAACAAGAACGGAATTTACAAAAGATTCTAAATTAAAATTTTGTAAAAATTCAAAGGTTGTGGTTTTATTTTTCAAATCATATTTTCGGTATAAAAATTTCTTAAAAAAGTAAATAACAAATTTTGCTCAAAAAGCATTTAAAAAAAACCCAAAAAACGCAATGAAAGAATATATCGCCACATTCATAATATTCGGAAATCAAATATTATAGTCGTAAAAATAATTATGTTTATTTTCTAGGCTAAAAACAAAATTTTCACCAAAAGAAAAAAAATGAACTCTGTAAACAAAAATTAACACAAATAATGAAATGGTCAAAATGATTGAAAATAAATGAAGAATTAAATAGAAAAGTCTCGAAATTAGTCTGGTTTTATAGTATAAAATCCCCTCAAAACTGTTGTATTCTACAAGTAAATCAAATAATTTATAATAGCTATTAGTACCAAAAAATGGAATAAAAAAAATTCAATTATTAAATTTTAGATTAAAAAATTTTTCTAAACTTTTTTTATCAAACATTATCTAATTAAATTAGTTGTCCTATATTTTTATAATACAAATCTTCAAATTATATTTTGAATAACATCAATTACAGCAAGGGCAAGTTTAATTTTCCAATTCACTCAACTAGCAGAAACTAAAATTGGTCTAGTTTTTAATACTATTTTTCTTAAGACGTCAATTGTTTTAAGTATTGAATAAATACGCGTCTTAGCCTTTCTTACTTCTGGGATAAATACCCTCTTGTTTCAATCTTCAAATTCCTTAATTTTTTGATACCTAATCCTTAGTCATTCAGAATCATTAGTCATGTCGTTATAAGCTCGCTTATATTCAATAGCTAAATAAGTTAAGGTTCCAGCAGCTGTTGCTGATGCGGCGACAGCAAAAAAATTTCAAGAAAAGGCATAAGCGATTGTAAGAGCATAATTGATAGCAGCAAAAACTGATGATTTTACATGACCATTTCAAATCTCATTTGCTAATTGTTCAAAGGTCATAGAATCACTACTTGAATAAGAAGAAAAGTTAACCGAATTAATCTTGGTGTTTTTGGAAGATTCAGTTTTGAGATTTTTAGAGTTTTCTTTAATAATTTTGTCTAAATCCAACCCTTTTGTTTTTAACTGTGTTTTTGCTAATTGTTCTAAATCTGCACTAGGATTTTTTTCAATTTTATCAATGAAAGAATTAAAATCATTTTCAAATTTTGTAAAATCAGCGATTTTTATGGGATTGTTTTCCTCAGAATTAGCGCTAAAGTTTTCAGCATCTAATTTTCTAATATGATCTAATGTTTTTTTTGCTTCTTCGCGTAATAAAGAAACGTTTACTTTATCTTTTTTCGAATTCATATTAGCATATGAATTATAATTTTGTGTGTTTGGCTTGTTAATTGAAGCTGCTATAATGATTGGGCTTGCACTCAAGAGCATTAGCATCCCATAAGGTAATATTTTTTTCATAATTATCCTTTAAATTTGTTTAAACTATATAAAATTATTAAATTAATTTTAACATAATTTACTAATTTTAAAAAGAATAAATTGCAATTTAAAATAAATTAATAAAAAAAATAGACACACCTTTTTTGATGCGTCTAAATTAATGTGTTTGTTTCTTTATTTTTTAAGGTAGTTTTATTCTATTTAAAATTTCAGATTTTAAATTTTTCCTCATTTTTGTAAGGTTTTTTTGGTTTTAGCTGAAACTTTAATACGAACTTTTTGCCCTGAGGCAGTTTTTAGTACTATTTGTTGTAAATTTAAATTAAATTTACGTTTTGTTGCATTTAGGGCGTGAGAACGGTTATTTCCGCTCATTGGTCCACGTTGTGAAATTGGGTCTTTTCTTGCCATTTTTTTCCTCCTGTGATAAGAAAGGGATTATTTTTGACCTTTTTCTAAAGCAATTTTAATGATATTATCAAATTCAGTTTTGCGACTAATTGCCATTTCAGCAAGCATTTTACGATTAATTTCAATGTTAGCAAGTTTGATTTTATGCATTAATTGCGAATATGAAATTCCTTGGTCACGAGCTGCAGCATTTATTCTACTAATTCATAATTTTCGAAATTCACGTTTACGCTGTTTTCGATCACGAAAAGCATAGGTTCAAGATTTAATTACTGCTTGTTTTGCAACTTTAAATCCGATTGATTTATGCCCTCAATAACCTTTTGCTAATTTTAATCAACGACGGCGACGCTGGCGCGTTACACTTCCACCTTTGACTCTCATAATAAAATTTCTCCTTTTATATAATGTAGTTTCAAAAAATTTAGTGAATTCTTTGAATTAATTAAATTAGTTTTTTTATTCTTTTGTAATCTGAAGGATCGATTAAAGTAGCTTTTCTTGATTGACGCTTTTGTTTTGTAGATTTATTTTGCGCTAAATGTGAGCGATATGCATGTCCGTGTTTAATTTTTCCGGTTGCAGTAACCTTAATTCTTTTTTTCAAAGCTGACTTTGTTTTTAATTTGATTTTAGGCATTTTTTTCCTTATTTTGAATTTCTTCGTATTCTAAAAGTTCTTTTAGCTGTTTTGAAGAAGTGAATTTAGGTAGTTTTTTGCGATCACGTTCAAGATGCATAACTAAAAAATTACCGTTTTGTGAAATTTCCTTGCTTTTTTTGGCAATGTATTTCAATTGATCAAAAAATATCTCAAGTGTTATTTTACCTTGATCAATTCGGGTAATTTCACGACCACGAAAACGAAGAGCAATTTTTACACGGTCGCCATCAAGAATAAACTCTCTAGCTTTTTTTGATTTTACAAGAATATCTTGCTTGTTAATATTAAAACTAACCCGTATTTCGCGGTTATTAGTAAAGGATTGCTTTTCCTTTTCTTCCTTTTTTTTCTTTTTTATGTCGTATCGAAACTTACCATAATCAAGAATTTTCGCTATTGGAACTTTTTGAACTTTTTCATCTTTAGTTTTTACTTCTTTAATTGAAATTAAAACTAAGTCAAGTCCTTTGGATTTTGCAAGTTCAAGCGCTTCTTTAGTCGGAGTTTTTCCAATTTTTTCATTGTCAGATCCAACTAAAAAAACGTTAGGAAACATGATATTTTCGTTAATTTGGTGATCTTGTTGTGGCTTTCTTTGAAAAAGATTTTTAGGATTCAAAATTTAAATTTATCTCCATTTTCAATGGTTTTTACTATGTTTATACAAAAATCTTAAAAAGTATTAAATTATAATTTAAACAAAAAAATAATAATCTTTGTTTGCTAGGTAAACCCAAGATCCTGCGATCTTCAGGTGAGAGCAAATCTACTTTCTGCAAATAAAAATTTGCATTATAATTATACTTAATTTTTAAATTTTCAAAAGCAAATTTTTAAAAATTTAAAAATTAATAAACAAATTGCACCATTTTTTCGTTTTCAACTACTAAAAAGGTGTCTCCCTTTTCAGCTCCAAATGGTTTTAAAACATTACGCGCTAAATTAAAATCGCTTTTTATCGCGTTAAATTCAGAAATAGAATTAATTGAAACAAAAACTGAAGATGTTATTCCAAATCCTGAAATTAATTTTTCATTATTTACAACACCAATAACGGCGGTATTTGGACGAAACTTAGCTATTGCTTTTAAAAGTTCGCCAGTTCTTGATAAAACAACAGTATATTTTATTTCATTTTCATAAGCAAGGTGAGCTAATTTGTGAGCAATTTTTGCTCGAGGACCTTTTGAATTTTTAGTAATTACTGCCAACTGTTTTGTATAAAAAAGCTTATTATAGAACTCTTTTTCGGCTCTTTTATTAATTACGGCCATAACTTGAACTGACTCAACAGGAAATTGTCCTTGGGCTGATTCACCAGATAACATTGTCGCATCAGCACCTAATTCAGTTGCTCAATAAACATCAGAAACCTCAGCACGAGTTGGTTGAGAAGATTTTTCCATTGAATCAAGCATTTGTGTTGCCACAACAACAGTTTTACCTGCAAAACGACATTTTCTAATTATTCTTTTTTGTTGATAAGGAACTTCTTCATAAGGAACTTCGAGTCCTAAATCACCACGGGCTACCATAATTCCATCAGATAACTCGATGATTTCATCGATATTTTCAAGACCTAATGTTGATTCTATTTTTGAAATTATTTGAATGTGAGAACCACCGTTTTCATCTAAAAGTTTACGTAATTCCTTAACATTTTCAGCTGAATTTACAAAGGATGCAGCAACATAATTAATATTTTCTGAAATCCCAAAAAGCACGTCGTTAATGTCTTTTTGAGATAAAAAAGGTAATGAAAAAGGAACCCCAGGCATATTTAGGCGCTTGTTTGGTTTTAAAATGTGGGAATTTTTTGTCTTTACAACAACTTTTCCATCTTCAATTTCAACAACTTCTGATTGTAATTTTCCATCATCAAAAAGAACTCTGTCGCCAACTTTTAAGTCTTTATCAATTTCGTGTGAAACAGTTATTACTTGGTCAGTTCCTTCAAAATTTTCATAAGAATCTTTATCAGTTAGGACAGTTAAATGTTGATTTGCAAGAATTTTTTGCGAACCATTAAGAATTTTACCTACACGGATTTCAGGTCCTTTTGTGTCAAGCATAATTGAAATTGGAATTTGAAGTTCTTGAGAAGCTTTGCGAGCATTTTCGAATTTTTGACGTTGCTCTTCGTATGTTCCGTGAGAAAAATTAGCCCGAATTACGCTAACTCCAGCTAAAACTAATTGTTTTAAAACTTCATAATCTTGGGTTGATGGGCCGATTGTCGCAATTATTTTCGTTCTTTTTGAAATATAATTTTTCATTGCATTCATGATTTTGTTTGTGTCCTTGTTTTTAGTTTTCGAATTGTTGAAAATATATAAAAAATTATTTATAATTATAATATCAAACTAAAAAAATATTAGCAAATTTTTAATGTTTTTTTCAAAAAATCAGGCCCTGAACCTTCAAAATGAAGATTTTTATCTATTTTTGACTTGTTAATAAAAATTTCAAGCTCTTTTTCAGTTTGAAAATGAGACGAAATTAAGTTTATAGTCTCCAAATTTTCTCAGTTGAATGATAAGAAAATTTGGCTAACTTCAAAATTCTCAACAATAATTTTGAAGTTATTTTCAAATTTGTCAAAATTTTTAAAAAAATCAAATTTGACTTTATAGAAATTCAACAATTTACTATCATTTTTAAAAGAAAACTCACCAAAAATATCAATTTTTTTTGGTGAGTTTCCAACAAAAGAGTAAATATCAACATTAATTTTGTTTGAATTAAATTTAATGGTTTGGATCGCATTGTCGGCAAATGAATCAGATTTAATTTGGCTAACTCATTCAGGAATTAGGAGGTTTTCAATTTGATTATTTGCAAAAACTGAGCTATTTAATACAGTTACTTTTTCAGGAATTTTAATATTTTTTATTAAATTAGATTCAAAAGCTGAGTCTAAAATAATTTCAACATTTGGGCCAAAAACTACTTCCTCAATTTTATTTAACATGAAAGCAGACTCGCCAATTTTTAAAAGTGAATTTGGCAAAATTAGTTTTTTTATTTCTAAATTCATTCCTGAAAAAGCAAAATCACCAATTTCTTGAAAATTAAAGGATGATAAATTCAGAATTTTTCCTTGCAAAAATTCTGAATTTTTAATTATTTTTAATGCTTCATCGCGGGATAATATGAAAACTTGCACTTTTTTCCTAAATTTTTCCTTTTTTAGACCTATTTTGGACTTTTGACTAACTTTGGGTGAAAGGAGATACAAATAATGAAAAAACAACCAAACCAAAATTTCGTTAAATTAAGCGAAAAAGATAAACATGAAACTAGCGGAGCTGGTGCTTTTGCTGTTATTTCAAATGTAGCAACTGCAGTTGGAAAAATAGCACCTGCTTTACTCGGAATCGCCGCTGTTTATCGAACTTTTACAACAGGATCTGGTGAAATTAAAAGTGACGGTCATACTGTAAAATGAGATGACTCAAAACTTGCTAAAGCAGAAGCAGAAAAAGCACTAAAACAACCAATTTATTTTATTTATTAACTTAATTACTGTTAAATTTTAAATATAACAAAAAGAATTTTAAACTATTATTTATAAATTAATTGTTCATTTTCTTCTTGGCCAAATTCTAAAATAAAAGCCTCGATTAAATCAGTTGCAGCCTTAATGTCAGAAATACTAATTAGGCCATATGTTGAATGTAAATAGCGCTGTGGAATCGAGATGCTAACTGTCGGAGTTCCATATCCTGAATATTGGAGTTCTTCTGCATCAGTCCCTCCACCTTGAGAAACATATCGGTAAATTGGTATGTTTCTTTCTTTGGCAATTTTAAAAATAATGTCAACAAGTCTTGGATCCATGAGTGCGCCACCATCGGCAATATCAATAGCAACTCCGGCTCCTAATTTTTGCACGCCAGGGATTGCATCCTCAGTATCATGGGCAGCACCTGTATCAATTGCAAAAGCAACATCAGCTTTAATCATTTTTGCAACCATTTTTGCACCACGTGAACCGACTTCTTCTTGAACAGTTCCGACTAAAATTGGATTAGATTTTAAATTTTTATTATGCAAACGATGAGCAAGTTCGTCAATTACAACAACTCCAGCACGGTTATCTATCGCTTTTGATGCAAAATAATCTTGATTATGCATCAAAAAACTAGGGTTATTAAAGTAAATTCTGTTTCCTATTTCAACGGAAAGATCTTGGGCTTCTTTTTTTGATCTAAAGCCAAAATCAAAATAAAGATCTTTTACCATCAAAGCTTTTTCAATTTTCTGGCGTTCCATAATGTGAATCGAAGTATGACCAGCAACACCGTAAAATTCTTGGCCTAAAGAGTTTATTAACTTAAATTTAGCACCAATTACAGCGTTTCCTCAAATACCACCAACAGATTTTACTTTTATATAACCTTTTTCGGTAATGTCTAAAACGATGAAGCCAACCTCATCCATATGTGCTGCAACAACTATTTTAGGTCCAGAATTTTGCTTTTTTTGTTGCATAATTAATGACCCAAAACCGTCACGAGAATAATTTAGATCAAGATTAGCAGTTGACCTTTTTAATTCAGCAACAATTTCATCCTCATAACGGGACATTCCATCAATATCGCAATATTTTTTTAATTTTTCTAATATTTGCATAACAAATTCCTTTAAACGTTTTTGATATAAAATTATACACTTTTTTCTATAAATTCCAATTAATTTGCTCTTTATTTTTTAGTTTTAAAAAATCATTGATTTTTTCAAAAACTCTTGAATTTTCTAGCGACCTTCAAAAACCCAGAGGCGAAGGATGTGAATAAAAAAACACTTTTTGAACAGAAAAGTCCACATTTTTAAGGCAAGTTTTAGCCTTTTGACCTAAAATTAAAAAAACAATGTCTTTTTTGTTGGCCACAATAAAATTTATTAAATTAAGACTAAAAGTTTGTCATCCTATTTTTTCATGTGAATTAGGACTTGATTCTCTGACAGAAAGAACTGTATTTAATAAAAGAACACCTTGTTTTGCTCAATTTTGCAGATTTCCGTCTGTTTTTGAAAAGTTTGGATATGATTTTTTTATTTCAGAAAAAATATTTTTAAGCGATGGTGGTAAAATTTTTGCGCGACTGGAAAAAGCGAGTCCATCTGCTTGTCCTTTTTGATGATAAGGGTCTTGGCCGACAATTACTATTTTTAACTTTTCAAGACTTGTTAGCTCGATGGCACGAAATAAGTCTTGTTTTTGCGGGTATATTTGATAATTTTTGTATTCAATTTCTAGTGTTTTTTCAAGCTGTTGGAAATAAGTTTTGTTTCTTTCTTGTTCTAAAAAAGTGGAAAAAGTTAGGCTAGATTTCATAGGTCAAATTATAACAAACTAAAAAAATAATTTTTTTGCTTTTTTAATAAAAGTGGTATAATTTCTTTGTTTATTTTGTTAAACCATCCCATACCAAAAAGGTTAAAATCTAAATAATATCAGTATTTAGTGCCTTTAGGATGATTATTCATAGGAGCATCTTATGTTTGCAATTATTAAAACCGGTGGTAAACAGCTTTTAGTTGAAAAGGATCAAACAATTTTTATTGAAAAAATTGATAAAAATGAAGGTGAAAATGTAATTTTCACAGATGTTCTTTTTATTAATGGAAAAATTGGAACTCCTTTTGTTGAAAATGCAACTGTTGTTGGCGTTGTCGAAAAACAAGGCCGTGGTAAAAAAATTGTCGTTTACCGTCACAATCCAAAATCAACTCACAAACGTAAATTAGGGCACAGACAACCCTTTACCCGCGTAAAAATAACAGAATTGAAGGGATAATTTAGAAATGGCAAAGACCAAAGCTGGTGGTTCTACCAAGAATGGCCGTGATTCGATAGGTCGTAGACTCGGTCAAAAAATCGCTGATGGACAATTTGCGCTAACTGGTTCAATAATTTACCGCCAAAGGGGAACTAAAATTTACCCTGGATTAAATGTTGGAATTGGTGGCGATGATACTTTATTTGCACTTGCTGATGGAATTGTAAAATTTCATAAAACTAGAAAGCGCAAATATGCAACAGTTATTGTTAGCGATTAAAATTTAAAAAAGCTGACACTTCGGGTGTTAGCTTTTTTAAATTTTCAAATGCAACAAAAAGGAGAATACTAATGTCAAGACACTTTATAAAAGACGAGTTTGATATGATTTATAAAATTAACAGTGAATTTGGATTAAAACAAACAATAAATTATATAAATGATATTTCGCCAGATACAAATTTTATAACCAGAAAACATCTAGATCTAAGAATCGAAAAAAATATTCGATGCTATAATAATGGTATGCAAGATCAATTATTAAATAAAAAGGGTGCCAACAAAAAGCCGGGCAGTCGCAAACCTAAAAAACAAATTGAACCTGATTGAAACGAATTTACAATAGAAGAATTAATAGAAATAGCTAAGAGATATTACGAAATAACTAAAGATAAATCAGAATAAGGAAAACTTAGCGAACCAAAAAAACTAAATATTCCCAGAATTTCTTAAATAGAGATTATCTAAAATATCATCAGTAATTTTTTCTTTTGGAAGATCGGTAATTTTTTTAGATATATGCTCGCATGTTTGTGGTGAGTTGCAACACTTAACCACCAATTTTCCATTTTTGGAATCTCATGTAAATTTATTTCTATCAAACTGAGTATGTGAGTTTTTATCTAAAGCTATTAAATTATGAGCTTCTGTGATTTTTTTAACAAAGCGTTGTACTTCATGACTGGCAAGTTTATAGCTTTCCCTATTTACTAGTTTTACTATTTCATCTTTAATTCTTTCAACTGGGAAAATATGTGCCCTGTCTAAATAAAATTGTTTATCCAAATCAAGAATATTAATAGAATCTATCTTAATTTTTTGAATTTTTGTTCTTTCTTTTTCTACTAAAGAATTAATTTGATCTAATGATAAATACTTTTTAATTTCTGCTAAAACTTTCTTGCCACTTTCTTTACTGGATTTTTTGCTAGTGAGTTTTACTAATGATTGATAAACTTTATGAAGTTTTGAATTTTTAGGAGCATCTTTAAATCTATCAAAATAATTTTCACCATCTTCGAATAAATCATCATCCTTATAAATACCATAATATTCATCATATTCATAATTATTATTTTTAAAATCAGAATAATATGTGAAAAAGAGTGCAAAATAACTGATATTTTTATCAAAATTTTCCTCATCATCTAAAATAATAGGAGCATTTTCAGGTATAAATAATTCACCACCTGGGTTGGAACCATAGATAAATTTATATAAATTTTTAATTGTGGTTAAAAAATTTGGTTTTGATAATAGTTTATTTAACTCTGCAATTTCATCTTTATTTAAGATTTGTAAATCATCTTGATTATAAATTTTAGATCTAGGTGGTCTATCTTTTTGAACAACTTTTTGCTCAAGACTATTAAAAAAATCTTCCCTTTTTTTATAATAGCAACAACTTGTTTCATTAATATCGTGTTGTTCATGTTTTTCTCTATGACTTTTAGTTACTAATTTAGACATGACACAGCTATTAATTTTAATATAAAAATGATGAATTACTAAAGTTTCAATATCATAAACAAAAAATATTTCCCCTTTAAATTGTGGTTTATCTTTGTTTTCTGAAAAGTGTTTGCTTTTAATTTTTAATTTACTCCATCTCAAAGTTGCGCTCATCTATTACTCCTTTTCTAAAAGCAAAACAATTTTTTCAAATAGTGCTTTTAGAACTTCGATAGATATTGAATTACCAGCTAAAAATATTATAGATTTTGGTGGAACTAAATTTGTTTTATAAATTTTATGAGCATCACACGCTGTAAAACCCATATATTTAAAGGACTCATAGAAATTTATTTCTCTTATGTAGTTTTCTTGAATCAAAAATTTAAGTCTAGAGTTAGCCCCTGATGCTGTAAGTGTTGGCCCGAAAAAGTCAGGATAATAAATATAGTTTTCAGAATTAAATTTAGTAAAATTAATAATTTCCCTTTTCTTAATACTTGAGTTTGTTATTCTAGGGGTTGTTAGTTGATATTTAGAAATTTTGCTAGCTAGATTTTCTTCATTTGGTACATGAGTAAAATCTAAAATCTTCTTTAAATTATTGTTATGTTTTATTGGGGTTGGTCATTCAAATTTTTTATTAGTCAACCAAGAAACCATGAAAACTCTTTGTCTATTTTGAGATGAACCAAAATCAGTAGAGTTTAAAATTTTTCATTTACTTTTGTAGCCTAAAGTTTTTAAAAAATTAATTCAATTATTAAATTCAGCACGAAATTTTTGACTAGCTAAATTTTTTACATTTTCCATCAACAAAACTTTAGGTAAATTATCTAAATTATTTTCTAAAATTCTTTTGATTTGCCAAAGTAGCCCGCTTCTTGTTGAAGGATTAAGACCTTTTTGTAATCCTTGTGTCGATAAGTCTTGGCAAGGGAAAGAATAAGTAAAAATATCTATATTTTTAGGTATTTGATTAACTTGATGAATATCTGAATATCAAGGATAATAATTATTTTTATTATTCTTAGAAGGAGAGAGAGAGAGAGAGAGAGAGTGAGTGAGTGAGAGACGGATTATTGAGCATTTTTAAAAAATAAGGATAAATTTTACGCAATTTATCTTCCTTCATTTTTTGAAAATAATTTTTAGACACTAAATTTTTGCTATCTATTGAAAGGCTTAATGAAGAAAGTTGATCAATAATTACTTCTATTGGCGTTTTTGTATCTGCTGGTAAGACTTCATAATTAATAATTTGATAAGAAATAATAGCGTGAATATATCACTCAATAATTCCTAATGATTCAACTTCAAAATTTAGAGTTTTTCCTACCAATTTGAGCGCACGTAATTGTGATCCTAGACCAGCAAAAGCTTCAAAAATAGTTATTTTTTTCATAAATAACCTTTCTTCAAAAATTACTTTATATTATAACGCGTAATAAAAACTTAAAGTAAATTCAAAGACTATAGAAATCGTAAATTTTACAAAAAGTGTATAAATTTATAGAAAATTTTTGAAAAAACCAGGCAAAAATAAACCAAGACAAAAAAGTTAACAGTAAGGTGTTGGCTTTTTTTCCGAGTTTATTTTTTAATTTTGTTTATTTTTTAGAGCAAAAATCTAAAAAAATTAGTTAGATCAGCCTAAATTTTTAACTCCTGAGTTTGACAGTTTGATGGCAAAAATTCGCTTTTAGTGAATGTGAATTTGCAAAAAATACCCGTAAATGCTTGTTTTTTTTAGGCTAAAACCTTAATTTTTATAGTTTAGAAATTAACCTTTTGAAAAAAATGTTTGGCCTAAAATAAAATTATGTTATAATAAGACTCACTAAGAATAAATTAATAAATTTTGATATTGAATTAAGGGGAAATTAGTTATGTTTTTGTCATAAAAAAATTAGAAAATGCGAATTATCCATTATGTTTTTAAATATGATGGAATGCCTTAAATTTACCCGTTTAGAAATCTTTGAATTTATGGCTTTTGGTTATTGTTCTTTCAAAACTTCATATATTTTTTTAGGCTCACTGTAAATAAAAATGAGTTTTCTATTCGCATTGAGTTTAAATAGTAGTTGTATTTTTTCTTTCGTGATGGTCAGATTTAAAATTTAGTGTTTTTGCTTTGTAGTTATTCCCGAGTTTCCCAGTTTGAAGGCAAAAATTCACTTTTTAGTGAATATAAATATGAAAAAGACCCGTAAATCGGTGCTTTTTGAATGTAAAACCTTAATTTTAATTGGTAGCATTTGGTAGCATTTTAAGTAATTTTATGGTATAATTATACATTATGAAAAAACAAAATTTGTTTTTATTTAGTGTTTGAGGATCTTCAAAAGATAAACCATATAAATATGTTGGCTGAACACAAGGTTATTCCAAAGATCCAAAACGTTGATTTAGTTTAGGAAATGAGCGGAATTTGGAAAAAATTAATCCAAATGCTGTTCAAATTATCAAAGAAAAATTGAAATTGTTTTCAAATTTAGATGACAAAGATAAAGTCAAGGCTATTTTACTTGATTCTATTAAAAATTCAAGCATAATCGAAGGTTCGGTTTTTGTTGGCGGGGAATTAATTGAAAAACTTATTGAAAAGCACAATATTTTTGAATCACTTCCTAAAAGTAGACATAAAAATATGAAGGAAATTTTTAACTACTTAATTTCAAAACGGATCACTGATCCTGGCAGCATTATTAATGCTTTTGATAAAAAGGATGACTACTCAAATCAAATAAATACTTCCAAAAATAGCTTTTATAGACTTTTAGATCTTGTCTATGAGTCACAAAATCAACTTTTAAATAGTGTCAACAAAATGGTTATAAGCGAACTTGGAAAAAGGGACAGTGAATTTTATTTTGATTCATCAACAGTCTATTTTGAGACATTTGAAAGAAATGGATTAAGAATTCCTGGTTATTCTAAAGATGCTAAATTCAAAGAAGACCAAATTGTCATTGGCTTAGCGTGTGATAAAAATGGTATTCCTTTTCATATTAAAGTTTTTAAAGGAAATACCGGCGATTCTAGTACATTAATCCCTTTTGTATTAGATGTTGAATCCAAATATAATATCAAAAATATGACAATAATCGCTGATCGTGGCATGTCAACTGCCGCAAATATTCGATTTCTTGAATCAAGAAACTATAATTTCATTATTTCTTATCGTGCAAAGGTAGGAACTCAAAAATTCAAAAATTATTTACTAGATCCAAGCGATTATGTTAATGTAAGTGCGGATTTTAAGTATAAAAAGAAGAATTTTATTCATCTTATAAGAATAAAAGATACACCGAAAATATTAGAAGAAGAATTATTACTTACAGTGCAAAAAAGAGCGATAAAAGACAGCAAAGCTCGCGAAGAGCAAATCGAAAGTTTTATTAAAAAGCAAAATAAAGATGGTTTTATTGAAGTAAACAAATTGTTTGGCAAAAAACCTAAATATTTTAAGGAAATTTCAAACATGAAATTTGAATTAGATCAAAGTAAAATTGACAAAGACAAACAATTTGATGGTTACTATGTTTATGAAACAAATATACTAAATTCAAATGTCTTAGACATAGTTGAAAAATACCAAAAACAGTGGAATATTGAAGCTAATTTTAGAAGTCTAAAAGGTTTGTTGAATATTCTACTCGTATTTTTAAGAATTGACGAGCACATTCTAGCTCATACACTTTTGTGTTTTATCTCACTAGTTATTTTAAAAACTATAATATTTAAAATCAACAAACATATTAGTGATAACAAGTTATTTCAAAACAATCAATTAACTGAGGTTAGTTTAGTAACGATGTTGCAAAAATTAAGACAAAGGGTCGAATTTAACACTTTAGATCAGCAAATGATATTTAAAAATCGAGATGGTGTTCCTAGTGATCCGAATATTTGAAATAGGTATGATTTTTACTATGATGTGTTAATAAATCAGTAAAAAAATTGTTATTAACTTTTACCGAAAAACTTAAAAAAGTACCTAAAACCAGATGCTTTTTTAAAATTACCTTATGAAACTGGGAAACTCAGGAGATTTAAAATTTAGTGTTTTTGCTTTGTAGTTATTATTCCTGAATTTGCCAAAAAAGTTAAAAAAGTGCCCAAAAAATCGGACACTTTTTTAAGATTATCTCACCAAACTGGGAAGATCAGGAAAACGCTAAAAAATTACTTAGATCAGCCTAAATTTTTCACTAACTCTTTTTTGTAATCTTCAACGCCAGGTTGATTAAATGGATTAACACCGAGCAAATAAGCCGACATTGCGCATGCTTTTTCAAAAAACATTACTAAATGACCGAATGTTTTTGGCGAGCTGTCTTCAACTTGAATTACAAAATTAGGGTTATTTCCTTGTTCTGAATGCGCTAGTGTTGTTGCTAAAAATGCTTGATAATTAATTTCATTTAAGGTTTTTCCTGAAAGTGTGTTAATTTTTGTTTCAAAAGTTGGTAACTTCTGAATTTCAATGTCAAATTTTGGTTTCTTTATATAAATAACGGTTTGGAAAAAATTTTTAGTTCCAGATTGAATAAATTGACCAAGTGAATGCAAATCTGTAGTAAAAATTGCAGAAGCTGGAAAAATTCCTTTTAAATCTTTTCCTTCAGATTCACCAAAAAGTTGTTTTCACCACTCATTAAAATACATTAAAAATGGCTCATATGAAACTAAAATTTCAGTTTTATAGTCGTGATTTTTGTAAAGCAAAAAACGAGAAAGTGCGTATTTATAGGCTAAATTTTCTTCAACAAGCTCTTTTGAATAACTCTTGTGCGCTTGTTTTGCTCCTTCAATTACCTCAAAAACATCAATTCCAGCAAATATCATTGGAAAAAATCCAACAGATGAAAGAACGCTAAAACGGCCACCAATTGAGTCAATAACTTCAAATGTTTCAAAATTATTTGCTTTCGCTATTTCTAAAAGTTCGCCAGATTTAAAACCTGTTGTAATAAAAGTCCTATTTTTTGCTTCTTTTTCACCAACTTGATCAACTAAAAATTGGTATAAAATTTGAAATGTTACTGCTGGCTCGATTGTTGATCCAGATTTGGAAATAACATTAATTGCGAATTTTTTTGTCTTTAAATATTCAAGTTTTTGGGCTAAATCTGTTGATGATAGCGAATTCCCTAAAAAAATAACCTCAGGTTTATTATCAAAAGGGCCAAGACCAGCTGTAAAATCAATAGCAGCTTTTGCACCCAAATATGAACCACCAATTCCAATTACAACTAAAATATTAATAGAGTCTTCATGTAATTTTTGGATTTTTTGCTGCATTTTTTTGATTTCATCAAAATTAACAGCGGAATTAGGAAAATCATTTCACCCTAAAAAATTAATATCAGGACTAGATTTTGAATTAATTTTTTCGTGAATTTCAGCAACTTTTTGCTGAAATTCACTATAATTCAGGTTTATTTTTGACTTTATTTCTAAACTTAGACTCATAATTTATTTGCTCCTCGCATAATTTTTGTAGATTTTTAAATCCTGATTGAGTTTCTAAAAGATGTTCGGCTTCATTGTAGTAAATTACTCTACGGGTATCTAAAAGTGATGCTTTTTTGTTAAAATGAGAAATTGTCTCAATTTTTAGAATAAGTTGTTGGCCTATTTGGTAATAATTATCAATTTTTCGACCATTTGTTAGTTGTTTTGCATCTAAAAAAACAACGCCATCATAGCCATCAGGCATTGAAACCCAAAAATATTTTTTATGTAGAGATTTGATTTTACATAGCACTTTGTCACCGATATCCATATTTTACTCGCTTTTTGTTGTTTTTGTTTAATCAAATAATTTTACTTGTGTTATTTTAGAAATTTTACCAAAAACTCCAAGTTATATTAATTTTTTTAGTGTTATATTGTTTGTTTCTGTCCTGGTTTGAAAATCTTCAATTGGCAAAAAAGGCCGTAAATTACAGGCTTGAATGATTTTTCGGGCGTTAATATCACCAATTCCATCAACTGAAATAAATAGTGAAATTAATGAATTATTTTTTTCCATGGCTTTGCCAGTTTGATTGCAAAAAATAAGACAAAGGGTTGAATTTAACACATAGAATTAGCGATGATATTTAAAAATCGCGATGGTGTTCCTAGTAATCAAAATATTTGAAATAGCCATGATTTCTACTTTGATATCTTAATAAATCACTAATAAAATTTGTAATTAACTTTTGGCAAAAAAATTAAAAAAGCATAGAAAGCCCGAGACTTTTTTAAAATTATCTCATCAAACTCGTAAACTCGGGAAGACTCAAAACAAAATAAATTAGTAGAAAAATTAGCAAAAGTGGCACAATCAAAATCATAGATAAAAACTAGTTATCTGAATTTTTTCTGCTAATTTTAATAATTTTTACCCTTCAAAAAGTCAAAATGTCAGCGATGTTTTTGGGAAATAAAGAACCACAGGAATAATGACATAACCTAGAAAAAGAAATAAGAGTGGTAGTAATCAAACAGCAACATCTTCTCGAAAAAGTTCTTTATATAGATTCGCATTTAATTGGTCTCAATAATGATATCCAGCAACTAATCAAAGTGGATATCATGTAAATATAAAATGCAATGCTGTAAAAATGAAATAAAATATTAAAAAATATTTTCATTTTTTTGGATTGATTTTTGATTCTGAATTATTAGAATTATCAGAATTAAATAAAAACACTTCCAAAATTATATGAGCATAATATCTTGGTAGATAAGTATCTGTATATCATCCAGAATTATTTATTGACTTAATAATATTTTCAACAATTTGGTCATATTTATGTCAATCATTCATGTCAAAAAAACGTGAATAAAGTTTTCTTTGACACGCAAATTTATAATATCTATCATAATCAAAGCTAGTTAAAAAACCGAATTTATTTTCTGGATTTAGTCGACCTAATTTTTGTTTCACTTTTTTTATTAAATAAAAACGGAATATTTTTTGTAAAAAACTACAAACATATGAATAAGGGAAATAAAAAATTAAGTAAGTAATTATTTCAAACAAATGCAAAATAAAAAAATTGTTAAAAATTTTTGAATAAAAATGTCTTAAAAAATCTCCATTATGACTCAAACTTAGCATTGAAACAATTGCAAAATAAGGAAATGGATAGCTTATTAAAAAAAACAAAATAAGCAAAAAATAGTGCTTTTTTTGCTTATAAGGATTAAACAGAAAAACTAAAAAGAAAAAAAGTCTAAAATACAAAACATTAGACAAAAACGGGATTATTGAAAATTTTTTTGGTATTTTAAGGTTTAGAAATTTTTCAACTCTTGATCAAAAGTTCATTTTTTTAATTAATTAACCTAAGGAAGCCATTGATTGGAAAAAATCTATTGCAGATAACACAATAACAATTTGGGGATTAACCCATTTTACCGAATTTAGAATAACCATCACTGCTTTTTGTCCTAATCTTAATTTTTTCCACATTTCTAAAATTTTGAGTGGTGTTGATACGATACTATAACGAGATAATGCTTTAGATGCTTCTTTAGTATAATAAATAGCGTCTGTTTCTTTAATAGCATCTCAATTTTTGTCATACACAAGAGAATTATAAGCATCTTTGTATAGAACTGAAAGGTATGTTGAGACACCGCCAGCAATAGTGCTAGCAAATGCTGATCCCAACATTCAAATAACTCCATAAGCCACTGCAAGACCGTAATTTATTGCGGCAAATGCGGCATTGAAAACGTGTTGCTGCCAAAGTTTATCCGCAAATTCTTTCATTTTTAAATTAGGAGCACTCTTAGAAGAAAAGGATTGAGGCTTAATAAGTAATTCTTGATTTTGAATTTTATCATTTTTTAAATTTTTTGAAGCAAATATTTTTTCAATATTATCAGCGGTAACACCTTTTTTTAGTAATTTTTCTTTAGCAATTTTTTCCAAGTTTAAATTCGGGTTTTGTGAAACTTCATCGATAAAATCTTGAAAATCTTTTTCAAATTTTGAAAAATCCTTAATCCGTGCTTCAGTATTTTCGTTAGTAGAAGAAAAGGACTCGGCATTTTTTTGTTTTAAAGCTGAAATTACTTTCAGAGATTCGGATTTTAATGTTTTAGAGAAAGTTGTCTCAGATATATTTTTATCATTTTTGACAGTTTTTTGATTAATACTTAATATTAAAAAAGGCAAAGTAACAGCTGTCGCAAAAGTTGTTATTCCAAAAATGATTTTAAATTTGGATAATTTAAGCATTTAAAGCCTCCTTAAATTTATCATTAGATATAAAAAGTAGCTAATTATATTATACTATATTATATTAAAAAGCCATGATCAACTCGATGTTACTTGGGTTAGATTTAAAATTTAGTGTTTTTGCTTTTATAGTTATTTTCCGGGTTTGCCAGTTTGATTACAAAAATTAAGACAAAGGGTTGAATTTAACACTTTAGATAAGCAAATGATATTTAAAAATCACTTGGTATTCCTAGTGATCCGAATATTTGACATAGATATAATTTTTACTTTGATTTCTTAATAAATCGGTAAATTAGGTAAAAAGGTCAGAAATAAACTTTTGCCAAAATAGTTAAAAAATTGCGTAAAACACGAGACTTTTTTAAGATTATCTCATTAAACTGGGAAAGTCGGGTGATTTTATTTCTAAACTTAGACTCAGAATTTATTTGCTCCTGGCATAATTTTTGTAGATTTTTAAATCCCGATTGAGTTTCTAAAAGATATTCGGCATCATTGTAGTAAATTACTCTACGGCTATCTGAAAGTGATGCTTTCTTGTTAAAATGAGAAATTGTTTCAATTTTTAGAATAAGTTGTTGGCCAATTTGGTAATAATTATCAATTTTTCGGCCTTTTGTTAGTTGTTTTGCATCTAAAAAAACAACACCAACATAGTCTTTAGGCATTGAAACCCAAAAATATGTTTTGTGTAAAGATTTGACTTTGCATAAAACTTTGCCACCGATATTCATAATTTTACTCGCTTTTTGTTGTTTTTACTTAATCAAATAAATTTACTTGTGTTGTCTTAGAAATTTTATCAAAAACTCCCAATTGTATTAATTTTTTTAGCGCTGTATTATTTGTGTCTGTCCTGGTTTGAAAATCTTCAATTGACGAAAAAGGTCGTAAATTACGGGCTTGAATGATTTTTCGGGCATTAATATCACCAATTCCATCAACTGAAATAAATGGTGGAATTAATGAATTATTTTCTTTATTAACAATTCAATTTTGAGCATCTGACATTAAAAGATTAACATTTTCAATTTCAAATCCTCGTAGTTTTAGTTCAAGACTGATTTCTAAAAAGGGAATTAAATCCTTTTCTTTTGGGGTTAAAGCTTGGCCTGATCCGTTTTGATTTGTTTGCTTTTGTTGTAGTGTCAGAATTTTAGCCTCAATTTTGTCCGCCGGTTGAATTAATGTATCAATATCTTTAACATCAGGTCTGATAGAAAAATATGATGAATAAAATGCAAGTGGGTGATATAGTTTAAAATATGCAATTTTTCAAGCTTTCATTGCATAAGCAACCGCGTGGGCTTTTGGAAACATATAGCCAATTTTTTGCAATGAGTCAATATACCAAGTTGGCACCTTTTTTTCAGTTAAAATATCAATTTCGCCTTGTGTAAGTCCTTTTCCTTTTCGAACTTTTTCCATAATATTAAAAGCATCAAGATGATCTAGTTTCATTCTTAAAAGATAAATCATAATATCGTCACGACAGGAAATTACCTCGTTAATTGCGTGGTTTTTTTTGGAAATTAGCACTTCAGCATTATTTTGCCAGACTCCACCTCCGTGGGCAAGACCACAAACTGCAACAATATCAGCAAAAGATTTTACCTTTGCAACTTGAAGCATTCTTCTAACAAAAGGAGTCCCAAATTCTGGAATTCCAATTGTTCCTGTCTGCTCGCCAAGCATTTGACCTGGTTGTATACCTAATTCTTTTGCTGAGGTAAAAAGTGATAAGATTTTATGGTCACTTTTTGGAATTTGATCCGATTTTACTCCAGTAATTTCCTCTAAATGAAGCAAAATTGTCGGATCATCATGACCTAAAATATCTAGTTTTAAAAGGTTATCATGAAGCGCATTATAATCAAAATGCGTTGTTTTTCAGTCAGATTTTTCATTATTTGCCGGAAAATTAATAGGGGTAAAATCTTCTATTTCACGGTTTTGAGGGATGACTATAATTCCACCAGCGTGTTTTCCTGATGTTCGTTTTACACCTTGGGCTTTTGTGGCTAGAAAATCGAGAAATGTATTTGTAAAATATGAAACTTCACGGTTAAGATCAAATTTTGAATCATACATTGCCTTAAATTCGCCAAGTTTTCTCCCTAGACCAAAAACAGTTTTTTCGGCATTTGTCAAAATAGTTCCAGCACGAAATGTTTTATCTTTTCCAAAAAGGTCACGAACAAAATCATGCATTTTAAGTTGCGTTTCACCTGAAAAATTTAGATCAATGTCAGGAACTTTTTCGGCATTAAATCCTAAAAAAGTCTCAAAAGGGATGTTATGACCGTCTTTATCCATAAGTTGACCACAATTTTGACATTCTTTGTCTAGTAAATCATATCCTGATAAAAATTCTTGTGAGTCAAAAAATTCCACTTTAGAGCATTTTTGGCACAAATAATGCGGTAAAAGTGGGTTTACATCTGTAATTCCAGTCAAATATGCTACAATAGAAGAACCTACCGACCCACGAGAATCGACAATTGCACCTTGAGATTTGGCTTCATCGACTATTCGCTTTGAAATTCAATAAACAACGTGAAAACCGTGCTGAATGATTGGAATAAGTTCCTTTTCTATTCTAGTTTTGATTATTTCTGGCAATGGATTTCCGTATTTTTTATATGCATTTTTGTAAACAGTTTCTTTTAAATTAACTTCAGAATTATCAAATTCTGGCGGGTGAAGGCCAGGTTTGATAATTTCAATACTATCTGAAATTGAATTAGCAATTAAATTAGAGTTTTTTACCACAAATTCATCAACTAATTCAGGATTTTGCAAAAATTCAAACTGTTTTTTTAACTCATCAGTTGTAAAAAAATGTTTATCAGGAAAAATATGACTGTTTTTAGGGTCTTTTCGTTCTTTTTCTTGATGATCGAACAAATGATGGTTGACTCCGCCAACACCTTTTGCATAAATATAAAGTTCATGAAAAATTTTTTCACGAGACTGGCAATAACGAACATCACCAATTGCAACAGCTGGAATTTTTAATTTTTTTGCCAAATTCAACAGGTTTTTTATCAAATCTTCAATCTGATTTTGTGTAAAAATTTCGCGTTTTACTAAATGAACAAACGCAGTTGGAGGTGGAACTTCGATAAAATCGAATATTTTTTCAAATTTTTCAACACTGTCAGGTCCAAAATAGAGTAAATTCTGGATCAAAAGCGAATCGATTCCTCCTGAACCTACCAATAAATCAGGGTCTTTTTCCATTTTGTCATAAAAAATTAGCGGACGAGAAATTAAATTTTCTGTGTTTGCTAGCGATACTAATTTATAAAGTTTTTTTAGCCCGATTTGATTTTTGGCTAATATTGTCAACTGTTTTGGGAAAACTTTTTCTGGACGAATATCAAAAATTGAGTTTTTTACTGATGAAAGTTGCTCTAAATCATGAATATTTTGGTTTTGTAATGTATTAAGAAAATTTCTCCAAACATTGGATAAAATTTGAGCATCATAATCTGCCCGGTGAGCTACCTCATCATCATAGTAAATTTCAAATCTTTTTGCAACATTTTTAAGACTATGACTTTTTTCAGAAGGATTCAAAAAACGACTTACTTCGAGCGTATCAATAATCGGATTTTCTACTGATTTTTGTGCATGTTTTTTAAAAAATTGATTTAAAAAATTAAAGTCAAAATTTGCATTATGGGCCACTAGAACAGAATTTTTAATAATTTTTTCTATTTTCTCAACAGCATCACCTGGCAAAATCGCGAATTCATCAATCATTTCCTGGGTAATTCCAGTAATTTTCGTAATTAAATGTGGTATTTTTTGTGATGGTTTAATAAAAAACTGATGTTTTTCAATTTCAATTCCATCTTGAAAAACAAGCACACCAAATTCAATAATTTCATTATAATATGATGAAAGTCCGGTTGTTTCTAAGTCGAAAATGACAAATCTTGCTGAATTTAGTTGCTGATTTTTACCATTAAAATTTAAAACTTTTTCAATTTTTGATGGATATGTTGAAAAAGTTGAACCGTAAATAGGCTTAATATTTGTCGATTTAATAGCAGCATAAAACTCAGGAAAAGCTTGGACTGAATCTAAATCAGCTATTCCAACTGCCGAATATCCATTTTTTAATGCATGACGAACATATGCACTTGCACTTGCGATTCCGTCCATAGTTGATTTTCAAGTTCTAGCGGCAATTTCAACTCTTTTTTCATTAGCAGTATCAATATTTTGGTCAGGGAAAAAGTCAGATGTTTCTATTTTAGTAATGTCACACAAAGTTAGATCAATATTTGATTTATATCGCGAAGTTGTGTCTTTAATTTCAGCACGAATTTTTACTAAATCGCCAACTTTTAGGTCAACATTTTGATTTGCTCGCAAAAATTTATCAACAACAACTGCTTCTGTGTATTCATAGTCATTTACATAAATTTTTAAAATTTGACCACCGTTTTTTGATTTTATTGTTGAAATTTTATAAATTTCACCGTGGAATTCAACATTAGGATTCTTATGTGAGCGAATGAATTTTAAATTAATAAGCTCAAAATTACTATGTTTTTTAGAGGTTTTTTTCTTGCGAATAGAAGTTTGAGGTGGTGAAGTGTCCAAAACACTTTCTATAGGTATATTCAATTCTTTTTGAGGTGGTAATTGCCTGTTTTCAAGTATAAAAATTAGATCTAAATGAATTAGACCAATTTTTTTTATTATTTTCAGCAATTTATTTTCATGCTCTTTAAAAGAATTAAAGCTTTCTGGATCTGAAAAGAAAATTTTAAATTTAGCTGGACCGGCTATTACGATTTCTTTATCTGTAAAAAAATTCTTAGATTTTGAAATCTTTTCCATTAAACCATTTAGATACTCTAATAACTCATGTTCATGAAAATAATTCTGTTCAATTTCATAATCAAAATTAATTTTACAACTTGAAATTGAGGATTTTTTATTAATTGTCGAAATTAACTTAATAAATGAATATAAGTCAAAAAATTTTGGTAGGGTAGTTTTTTTAAATATTGCCGAAAATTCATTTGAGGTATTATCTTGGTTTGAATTTTCTTTTTGAATTATTCAAACATCATCTCAATCTGGCGGTATTTGCCAATTAACTCACTCACAAAATTTTTTGAATCGTACATTCATAGCCACCCTCATTCTTTTTTAAAAAAGAAAAAAATTAAATTATTAGAATAATTGTAAAAAATGATAAAAAAACAAAACTAATAGAGTCAAGACGGTCAAAAATTCCACCATGGCCCTTAATAATTTGTGAAAAATCCTTTATATTCAAATATCTTTTTATAACAGAAAAAAATATGTCACCAAAAATAGCTATAATTGGTAGAAAAATTATTGCCAAAATTTTAAACAGTAGTCAATTATTCAAACTAATTCCGAAATTTAGATGTAAAAAAATTAATAAAGTAAAAATTAAGGAAAAAATGAAGGAAAAAATGAATCCTTCCATTGATTTTTTGGGAGAAAAATCAAATTTTCAAGCAAATATTTTTCTTCCAAAGATTGAACCAAAAATATAACCAAAAATGTCGGAAATTACGGCAATTAAAGCCAAAGAAATAACTAAAAATACATTAAATGTGTTTAATATTCACAAAAATTTAAAAAATAATGTAACTATAAAAATAATTATAAATTTAAGTAAAATATCAGAGAAAAAACGAGAATTAGTTTTTTGTTTAGAATCCATAAATCTAATAACTATTAAAAAAGGTAAGGCAAAGAAAATATGATAATCTAAAACTTGTTCTCTTGCAAAAAATTCTACTGAACTTCAACTAAACTCGACGTCTTTAGAAAAATAGATCTGATTTAAATTAAAATTTGAAGGTAATAAAAACAGTAAAAAACCTAATGATGCAGATATTGCAGCAAAAATTTTTCTGGATTGAAAGTGAAAAAAAATTTCGTATAAACTATAAAATAAAATAAATGCTAAAACACCAAAGGAAATTATTCGTCCCCAAAAATGTCAATAATAACCTACAAATAAAATTGGAGCAATTATTGCGATAATAAAAACTGAGGATAAAAAGCGATATAAAAATTCCTTAGATGTAAAATTTGGGAAAAATGCCCGCATTTTTTAAATAGTTTGAATTTCTTTTACTTTTTTTTCATAAATTTCATCAATTTTTTCTATTTGTGAATTGATTGTTTTTTGAACCTGGTTGAGATAGTCTTTTTCTTGATCCTCGGAAAGCTCTTCTTTTTTTATTAATTTATTAACATCTTGACGAATTAGACGTATTTTAACTTTGGCTTCTTCGTGAATTTTCTTTAATAAATGAACGCTTTCCTGGCGTTTTTGCTGTGTTGGTTCAGGAAAAATTATACGGACTTGGTTAGCTTCTTTTTGAACTTGAGCATCAATTTTTGATGCAACTATTGCGGTTGCAATTTCCTTTACAAGTGACATTTCATACGGTCTTACTAAAAGTTGTAAAGGTACAGGGGTTGAAATTGATGCAATTTCATTAATTGGGGTTAATGTCCCGTAAAAACTAACTTTAATATGGGAAATTAATTGGGGGTTTGGTGCACCAACGCTTACTTTTTGGAAACTTTTCTCCAAATAGGAATAAACATCTTGCGCTTTTTGTTCTAGAATTTCTTTATAAAAATTGAATTCAATTTCAGATTTCATTTTAATAGACCTCCGTATGTTTGATTTGACCTTTTATTAATTTAACAATGCTGTTTTCTTCTTTAATGTCGAAAATTAATAATCTAATCTTGTTATCGCGCGCCATCGAAAAGGCTGTTGAATCCATTACTTTTAGATTTTTTTCAATAACTTGATCATAAGTAATTTTATCATATCTAATCGCATTTGGATTAATTTTAGGATCAGAATCAAAAACCCCGTTTACATTATTTTTTCCAACTAGAATTAAATTTGCATCCATTTCAGAGGCAAAAAGGGTAGCGGCACTGTCTGTTGTAAAAAATGGACGACCAGTTCCACCGACAAGAATTAAAACATGACCATCTGAGAGATATTTAATAGCTTTTTCTCGAACAAAATACTCACAAATTCGAGGATCCAAACTCATTGAAGACAAAACGCGAGTTTTAATTTGCAAATCGCGAAAGACTGAATCAAGTGCCAGTCCATTCATTACTGTCCCAAGCATGCCAATATAATCGGCAGTATTTCGATTTATTCCATTTTTTGCAGCGGAAGTTCCACGCCAAAAATTTCCACCGCCAATCACAATTAAAATTTTATAACCCAATGCTTGAATTTCTTTAAGTTGATGGCCAATTCGACCGACAAGTTCATAATCAATTGCGAGTGATTTTTGTTTGTTAGCTAGACTTTCACCCGAAAGTTTAATTAGAATAGTTGACTTCATGTTATCTCAAAAAATTTTATTTAATTATACTTTATTTTAATCGATTATTTACAAAAAAGGAAAAATTTAGGAAAAAAGTGTCGATTTTACTTTTTTTAGTCAAAAAGTAGCTTGATTATTTAATTATGTGTGAAGAAAAAGAAGAAGGAGATCATGATGAAAATTAAGGGAATTTTTAAGCGACTTATTTTGCCTAGTTTAACAATATTAAGTCCTTTTTTGCTTTTTAGCCAAAAATCTGGTAATTTTCACCAGTATCAAAACTCAAGTTTTGATTTTAAAAAGCTTGCCTCAAACTTAAATTTTGATGCAAATTTAAATAAAGTAAATAGAAATGTTAAAGTTGGAGTTTTTATTGAAGAAAACGGGGACGAAAATAACAATGATTTTAACAATTTACAGGCAATTTTTCAGTTTTTTGCCCCTAATTCAAATTTAATTATTTACCGTTTTAAAACTCAAGAACAATGAGCAAAAGGGCTTTCACATTTTGAAACCGTAGGGGTCGAGATGGTTTTACACTTGTATAAAGAAAAAAGAACTTTTTTAAATGAATATTTTTCAAATGGGAGAGACTTAATAAAATTAGGAGATTTTCTTGATTATTGAAGTGGTAAAACTGGAATAATAAATTTTTTTGACGGAAGCAGAACTCTAGGCGATGAAATTAACAGTAATTTCAGCTTTTTTGCAAAACAAGACGACAGATTCAAGAAAGATTCGCGACTTTTTAATTATGTCAAAAATTTTGGCAACAGTTCTGGAGTGGTAAAATCAAACCACTTTATACTTCCGGAATTAAAATTTGCCTATCAATTAAATATTCGTGATTCAAACATAAAATTTTACTCAGCTTTCCTAATTTCGGCTATTTTTAGCGCACTTTCATCTAGTTTTGACTCTTATGAAAGTTTAAAAGAAAGGAATCTAAAAATAATTTCAGCTTTATCATTAACGGCTCAACCCTCAGAAAATAGCAATTTAGGATTTAACGGTGCGCATTCAAGTGAAGGTTTTGGATTTATAAATTACAAAGATGCCTATTTTACCCTAGAACAAGACAATTATTTATACAATAATTATGACGGAAATGATTATGTAAGCGAGCCTGTTGAACTTCTAAAAGGTCAAAAATTTTCAGCACTTGTTTTTAGTGATAGATTTTCTGAGAAAGAAGTTGTGGGGGAATACTTATCGGGATTCAGCGGTTTTTTTTATAATTTTGGTAAAACACTCCGTGATGGAGCGAGTAATTTGATTTACGGCCAACCAAATTATAAAACAAATGATTTTGATATTTCAATCGAAATTTTTCACGGAAGTTGAGAAAAAATTATTGAAGCAAACTCAGATATAAGCCCGTTTGACAAAATTAGCTTTAAAGCTTTTGAAGACGGCAAATACCGAATTAGAGTTTCTAATGTAAATTTTCAACCTGATAAGCCAAGAAAATACTTTTTGACATGAAAAAGATACCCCGCAGAATTTCGTTCTAATGTTTATAGTTAAAATCAAAATTTTGTATTAAAATATACTTTTAATTATGAAATTTTTTATTGATAGTGTAAGTAAAGACCTAGTTTTAGCAATTTTTGACAAAAATTTTGAGCTTGTTGATTCTAATATAGTTGAAATTAAAAATAAAGCTGATTTGCTTCCTGAATTAGTTCGAAATATTTTGTCAAAAAATAATCTAAAAATTACAGATTTTAGCGATTTTTACATTAATTTAGGGCCAGGAACATTTACAGGATGTAGGGTTGGACTGACATTTTTTAGAACTCTTGCCCAATTAGGCGATATAAATCTTTGAACTTGTTCAACTTTTAGCCTTTTATCCTTTGAAAAAAAGGAAAAAAGACAATATTTTATTAGTTATAGTAAAAATTCACAGTTTAGTGCCTTTGCTCATGACGGCCAATTAATCTCTGAAATTTCAGATATTAAGAGCAAAAATGTGTCAGATGATCAAGTTGATTATCAAATAATTTTAAATAATTTTGCTCAAGCCCAAAAATTATTTAAAAAAGAAGAAAACTTAGTTAATGTTTTCCCTTTATATAACAATTAGTTTAAAAAAATTAATTAAATGGTGACTTAAGAGAGCTTAATTCAGGAAGGTTCTCGAAATTTTCGTTATTTTTTATAACGTTTTCTTTAAAAGCTGATGTTCCAATTGTAACTGGTTTTGCACTTTTGTTGAATTTTACGGTTTCAATTTTGTTAGATTCAAAAGCGCTAGTGAAAATCTCGATTAATTTAACATTTTGACTAAAATCAAGATTTTTAATTTTATTATCAAAAAAAGCGCCAGTTTGAATAATCTCTAAATTCTTAGAGTTTGAAAAATCGACCTGTTCTAAATTATTTTTAGCAAAAGCTTGCTTACCGATTGAAACTAAAGATGAAGGTAAAACTAATTTTGTGATGTTATTTCCTTGAAAAGCAAAATCACCAATTTTTTTCAAATTTGTAGCCTTTGAAAAATCAAGTTCCTGAATTTTTTCTTTATCAGTCAAATTTGCACTATCGGCATAAAATGCATAATCTTCAATTTCAGTTAGCGTTTCTGGAAAAATTATTTTTGACAAAAAATAAAAATTTACCTTTGTTTCTTGTGGTTTTTGAGTGTTTACACCATTAGTTTGATTAGTTTGATTATGATTTTGAAGAGTAGTTTTTTGATAAATCCGTGATTTTAGACTAAAAAATGCAGATTTGTCAATTTTTGTTAGCCCAGAATCTGTCAGGTCAAGCACAAAAGAATTTGTTGACTCATCAATTTTTACATATTTTGAATCAGTTTTATCTATCGAAGCAAGAAGTTGTTCTGCCTGAGATGGGGTTTGGCCGCATGCAGAAAGTGCAATCACTGGTGATAAAAGCGTTAGTGTTTTTAATATTTTTTTAAACTTGAACATAAGGTAAATTTTACAATAATATTTAGTAAAAATGTTAAATTAGAAACTTTTATCGATAAAAGTACTAATTTTTTGTCTTTAAATTATAGTAAGTGCGAATTTGAGAAGCAAGTCTTTCGTCCAAGGGCATTAAAAAAGTGTAATTTATCTGATATCTACCCTCGTCAGTGTTATTTTCAGTTGGCATATTCCCATAAAGAGTTTGTTCAGGTTGTTGAGAAAGGTACATATTTAAAGCTCGAAGCGATCTGTTTGATGAAGTTTCAGATTTTATATTGTTGTAATTTAAGTTTTTCTCATCATCAATAATTTCATCATTAAGGTCAACAAAAACTGATTGGTCTTCGCCATCAAGAGTTTCGCGAACAGTTTCAACTGCATCATTAAAGTAGAATTTCTTAAAGAATTCAAAGGATTTTTTAAATGTTGGGGTGTAATTTATATAGTCAAAATTTGCTAAAAAAGGAATAGATTCATAGTCAAAATAGAAACCTTTTCCCTTTTTAGGTTCAAATTTTTCTGTGTCACTATTTTGGACAAAAGCAAAATCAACCTCGACTTTTGCTTTTTGGACAATTTCTTCTAAGTCAAAATCTTCGCCTTTATAAATTCCTTCATAAAGTGAATTATAAATCTTGTCAGTCAATTCAGGCGAGGTGTCTTTCAAAATAATTCAGCCATCAAGCAAAGTTAAATTATTTTTTGGGCGGATAATTGCAATTGTATTTTCCTCTTCGAGTTCTTCATAATTATCTTTAGAATAATGAGCATCAAGAGAATCGCCATTATATAAAAAGCCAACATCTTGATTCAAAGAAGGATCAATTACTGAATTGGCCAAGTCAAGTCCTGAAGTTTTAAAAACATTGTGTCGCAAATTAAAATAGTCAAAACCGGAAATTTCACCGATATAGTCAATAAAGCCATCAACAAAAGATTTATAGTTATTTTCAGTTAATACTTGTCCATATTGATTAGTTTTTTCAGCCCCAATTAACAAATTATCTCTCATAGCTTCGGTTCACTCAAAAAAACTGTAGCCATTTTTTCGCAAAGTTTTGCCAATTCCGCTAAGGCTTTGATCTTCAAATTTAAGGCCTTTTTCTTGAATTTTTTCTTTTTGCTTAGCAGTTCAATTGTTCTGGAATTTACGGAGATTTTTTCTTTTACCATTAACATCATAATCACCAATTGTGTAGGCAATTACTTTGTCTTGGGTGTAATAAGGTATGAAAAATTCTCAAAAACGGTCCTGAATTCCGTCATTATCAGTGTCAAGATCTTTTTGGGGATCATAGGCATCTTTCATGAATTGGTCATATTTATCAATATGCTCAACAATTTCAGGGCGGAACATTTCTTCAAAAGCGGCCCTTTTTTTATTGATAAATTCTTGTCTTTGGGCCAAAGAAAAAGTGGCATAATTTTGCGGTTTTTGAAAAACTTTAGTTAGCTCTCAATTTGGAAAAAGTTTTGAATAGTCTATTTTTTGTAAAAGACCTTTTTGAGCCAAACGCGCAATTTGAAAATCTGAACCTACGCCAGCAATTGTGCGATTATCTTCAATTGCTTTAGTAAATTCGCTAACATCGCCAAACTCGCGATAATTAAAATCTTTGTTAATTACATCGCGACCAAAATCAGAAATGTAAGCTTCAAAATTGTAGACAACTGGTTTAAAAGGGAAGCTTGATTTTGAAAAAGATGCAATAAAAACAACACTAACTACCGAAAGAGCAAGTGCTATTTTGGCAAAAAAATTGACTAAATTCTTTTTCATGTTTTTTCCTTTTTATTTTTATAATAAAGTCAAATTAAATTAGAAATCACGGAAATAAAGAGCATAATTGTTCCCAACATTAGCGCTCAAGTTTTAAAAGTTCCTTGATACAAAAGCGTTCCAACTGTTTGGGTGTTTGATGTAATTTTTGTGATTATAAAATCATCAAAAGAAAGAAAAACAACAACTGGAAAAACCGAAATTATCGCTGGCAACATGTGTTTTAAATAAACCAAAAATCATGCCTTCATTTTTGAGTAGCCTAAATCTTGGGCAGCTTCATATAAACTCAGCGAAAATTTTTCACTTCTTGGATACATTATCAAAATTCCGTAAGGTAAAGTCATGACAATATGGGAAATAATTGCCCGATACAGACCTTCATAAGCCGCTGAAAGTGAACCAAATATGAAACCTAAAATAATTGCAAGTGAAACTGCAGTGATAGCATCTGGATTAATTAAAGGAATATTTGAGGTGACATTTACATAAATTTTTACTGATTTATTTTTTTGTCTTCAGAGGGCAAAAACTGTTAAAAGTGAAAGGAAAACAACGGTTACTGCAGCAAAAAATGCAATAATTAATGAGTTAATTAGCGCTGATGCAAAAGTATCTTTTGCAAATTCGTCAAATGCTTGCAGACTAAATTTGTTCCATGTTGAAGAGACAAAACCTTTTTTTGACGGACTGTTAAATGAAAAAATAGAACCAAAAATTATTGGAATATAAAAAATAATTATCAAAAATCAAACGTAAGTTTTTTTCAAAATCTCGTGTTTTTGAAAAAAATCAATAATTTTAGTCATATTTAAATCCTTTAAGTTTCATAATAACAATCGGCGTAAAATGAATTAGTGTATAAATTCCAATAAAAACTAAAAGTGTGACTAAAACAAGCGAGGAAACTCTAGCTAGATCAAAAGGGTTTGTTGTGTTTGCGGAATTATTAATTAAATTTCCAATTAGTTGATTTTGTGATCCGTTTGGTAACAATTTATCTGAGACAACTATTGAGGTTGCTGCCATTAAAAAAACAATCGCAAATCCAGAGCTAATTGCCCGAAAACTATAAGGAAGAACCACCTTAATCAAAACTCAAAATTTTGAGTATCCTAAATCTGTGCCAGCTTCAATTAAGTTTTTAGGCATATCTCTGAAAATTGTATAAAGTGGAATTACCATAAAAGGAAAATTGAGAAAAATTAGACCAAGAATCATAAAAGAGTTATTATTTAGCGATCCTTCGTCAAACATTGCCAAAAATAAAGCCCTTAATGAGAAGACTTTTGCAATTGTAAAAATAATTAAGGGGGTAATTATCAGTGATAAAGAATAAATTTTAAAAATACGTGATTTTGAATTTGCAACAATAAAAGCATAAGGAAAAGCTAAAATTAAGCAAATAAAGGCGCTGACTAAACCAACAAAAATTGAACGGGCAATAATTTGCCAAGTTGTCTGCTCTTTTACTAAAAGATGATTGTCAAATGGACTGCCGTTTGTCGAAAGTGGACTTACAGATTTAACAAAAAGTAAAATAAGTGGAATAACTATTAAAATTAGGGCAAATACAAAATAAGGGAGGACAAGACTGATGCGTGGATTTAAATTTTTTTTGAAATTTTGTCAAAATTTATCAAAAAAGCTAAGAGTTTCCACTTTCAATCTCCATTAAGTGAATTGCATCATCGTCTCATTTTAGATAAACTTCGGTATTAAGATCGTAAAAATCGTTAGTTTCAACGTAAATAATTTTTGATCCAACTTGAATATCTAGTCAGTAATATGAGCCTTTATAAATATTTTGAACCACTTTTCCCTTAAAATATCCAGAATTTAAGTCAATATCGATGTCTTCAGGACGAATAAGTGCATCCAGTTTTTGGCCATAATTAAATTCTGTGTGAATTGTATAGAGCTCAGTTCCAAGAATTTCAACCTTATTTTTCCCAATAAATTTTGCTTCAAAAAAATTTGAATCACCGATGAAATTAGCAACTCATTTATTGGCAGGATAGTCATAAATTTTCTTTGGCACGTCATATTGAGCGATTTTTCCGTTGCGAATTACGGCAATTTTATCTGATAATTGAAGGGCTTCATCTTGATCGTGAGTTACAAAAATGAAAGTTAGACCTAATTTTTGCTGAATTTTTTTGAGAAAAACTTGCATTTTTTGTCTAATTTTTGCATCTAAAGCTGATAATGGCTCATCTAATAAAACTATTTCAGGCTCAATAACAAGCGATCTAGCTAGTGCAACTCGCTGTTTCATTCCACCAGATAACTCTGAAATCGCACGGTTTTCGTTGCCACTTAGACCGACAAGTTCGATAATATCTTTAATTTCGTTATCAATTTCTGTCTTTGTTATTTTACGAGTAAGGTATTTTTTTTCAAAAGTTACAGATTTGTAAAAAACATAATTTTCCCAGTTAGAATATTTAAAATCTGAATCATCAAGTTTATCCTGTAATTTTTTACGGGTTTTGCTGTCTAAATTAGGATTTTCAAGCTGTTTTTCTAGGTTTGCTTGCAAATTATTAAGTTCTGTGATTTTTTTGTCCTGTTTTGCTTGCCATTTTTGCTTTAAATCTTCGAATTTTTTCCAAATTGACTGTGGAATTTCAGAGTCACTTTTCTTAATTCTTTTTAATTTTAGGCCAAATTCAATATTTCCTCTAACTGACAAATGTGGAAAAAGTGCATAATCTTGAAAAATAGTCGCTGTATCACGTTTATGGGCTGGAACATCTTTAATATCAACCCCATTAAATTTAATTTCGCCTCGGGTTGTTCATTCAAAACCACCAATTAGGCGTAAAATTGTAGTTTTCCCAGATCCAGATGGGCCTAAAAGAGTGACAAAATCACCTTTTTTGATGTCCAAATTTATTTGATTTAAAACTTTCTTATCACCAAATTCCTTATCAACATCAACAAGCGAGATTATTGTTTCACTTTTGTGAAATTTTTGCATTTTATAATTCCCTCTTGAGTAGATAAAATTAAAAACAATATCTAATTTAAATAAAAAAATGTAATTTTATTCTAAAAAAAATATGAAAACTTCATCTTTGAAGAAAAAAATCTTCTCTAATGAAGAGTGGTGGGGAATTTATCGAAAATATCTTCTGATGCAGATTCATGGAAAAAAGCAGCATCATCAAAGAGAGATGCCGCAAACATGTAATATTTTAGTAAATATAAATAGTATTTTCCAAAATCCATGATTATTGAAAAATTATACTATATTTTTAACTTTTCACAAGAATTTAGCAAAAATAAAATTTTATGCTGTTACTCCGGAAACTTTTAAAGCACTTTTTCCTAAAATTTTCCAATTTTGGTTCTTTATAGGCGCCGTTTTTTGCAAAACTGTTGTAATATAACCAGTTTTTGCGAATTTAGCAAAAATAAAATTTTGTACCGTTGTTCCAGGAACTTTTAAAGCACTTTTTCCTAAAATTTTCCAATTTTAGCTCTTTATAGACTCCATTTTTTGCAAAACTGTTGTAACATCGCCGATTTTTCCGATTATTGTTATCTCATCATTTTGGTGAATTATTGTCTCTGCTGCCGGCAAAATTGTTTCTTTATTTCTTTTAATTAAGACAACGTTGACATTATACTGACGTAAATTAGCGTTTTTTATACTTTTATTAATGTAGTTTGGTGATTTTACATTAACACTTCCAGCAAATATTCCATTTGCTATTTCTTTAAGATTATCTGCATAATTCAGGAAATTTTTATCAACACTTAAAAGCGCCATTTTAATTCCCGCTTCTTCTTCAGGACTAATAATTCAGTCGACACCGATCTGTTTTAAAACACGAGCATGTCTTTTATTAACAGCACGCGCGGCTATTTTTAAGTTGTTAAAAAAATTAATTTCTGTCTGTAATTCTAATAAAGTCGCAATAATTTCAATATTATCTGAAGTAGCAACGATTATTGTGTCTATATCTTCAAGTCCAACTTCATTACGAATTGCATTTATGTCGCTAGCGTCCATTATAATTGGTTCTACAGTTGCAAATTCACGAATAAATTTTAAATTTTCAGCTCTTTTATCAATGACAATAATATTGTGGCCTGATTCTGCTAGTTGGGTTATTGCTGCTCTACCTAGTCGTCCGGCACCAATTATACAAATATTTGCTCGTTTCATTTGCTTAAATTTTATCTAAAAAACAATAAATTAGTTCAAAAATCAGAAAATTTTTGAAGGTTTCTAAATGGAAATGTTTTATAGGGTAGTTTTTCTGTCTGTTTTTAAGTTTTTTTGTTTTTACTTGGTTTTTTTGAAAAAAAATGTATAATATAATAATTTAGCTTTTTTGTTTGTTTTATATAAGTAAATTACTAACTATTTTTAGTTTAGTCACCATTAAAACGAGGAATAATGAACTTGAAAATTAATATCAAAAATTTTCTGCGGTCCATTTTTTCTCTTAAAAAGATACATATTATTTTTACTTTTTACACGTTAGTTATTCTTCTTGGGGCCGGAATTCTAACAGGATCGTTTTCACACTCTGAAAATTCAGAAAAAATTAATTTTTTTTCGGCTCTTTTTACTTCAGTTTCTGCCTTTAGTGATACTGGACTTAGTTTGGTTGACACTGGCACAAGTTTTAATGTTTTTGGCCAAGCTATTATTGCAATTTTGATTTCTATGGGTGGAATTGGAATTTTTGCAATAAAATTCTACATTTTTAACCATTTATTTGGAAAAAAACTAAGCATTTTGTCACGTGAAATTTTAAAAATCGAAAGAGGTTCAAGTAAATTAAGCGAACTAAAGGGCGTAATTAAGGTTTCTATTAATTTTTTTATGATTCTTGTTTTGATTAGTAGCCTTACTCTTAGTCTTTATTTTTATTTTTATGATGCTGATCCACAAAAGTTTTCATTTCAAAAATCACCTTATAAAAATATATCTTTGTCACTAAGATTTGCTGTTTTTCATAGCATTTCTGCAATTAATAATGCTGGTTTTGATATAATCGGACCAAATAGTTTTGAACCTTATTATCACGCTTATTTTTTGCAAATTATGATAATAATTCTGACAATAATAGGAGGAATTGGCTACCCGGTAATTTATGACTTTTTTAGCTTTTTTAAACTTAAACTTTCTAAACAGAAAATAAAAAGATTTAGATTTTCTTTATTTACTAAAGTTTCAATTTTGAGCTATTTTGTTATTGCCCTAATTGGTTTTATTCTTTTAATTACTTTTGAGGCTAGTTCAAATTCTCCTTTTACTTTTTGAAATCAAAAGCAAAATGGCAACTGATTTGATAAATCATTTGCATTATTATTTCATAATTTTATGACTCGCTCAACCGGTTTTTTCACATTTGACTTAAAACAACTAACTCAACCAAGCACATTTTTAACAAGTTTATTAATGTTTATTGGATCTGTGCCTTCTTCTACAGGTGGAGGAATTCGCGTTACAACTTTTTGAATTTTTATAGCTGTGGTTCTGTCAAAACTTAGGGGAACTAGTGATGTTAATATATTTAAGCGAAAAATCACAACTGATAAAATTGTTTCAGCCGCGACTGTGTTTTTTATATCATTTATTTTAGTAATAGCGGTAGTTTTTCTCTCGAGTTTTTCGCTAGATAGTATTTCAAACCAGGAAAAAACTGGTGATTATAGAATTTATCATTTAATTTTTGAGGTCATGTCGGCCTTTGGAACTTCGGGTCTGTCGACCGGTTTGATTCGAGATTTATCTGTTGTTTCTCAAATTGGATTTATGATTATTATGCTAATTGGTCAGCTCGGAATTACTTCATTTATTTACGTTTGACAAGGTGATAATATCGGCAAACAGAATAAAACATACATAACTGAAGATATTTTAATCGGATAATTTTTTACTTAAAGTGTTTAATTTGAAATTTATTCTTTTTTAGATCAATTTTTTTTGCTATAATTTAAGAAAAATATAAATAAAAGAGGGGTGGAAAATGATTTATGACAAATTAGAAAATTTTAGCAAATATAGTTGTTTAAATGAAAATTTTGCAAAATTAGCAAAATATCTAAAAGAAACTGACCTAGCAAAATTACCACTAGGTAAAACTGTAATTGATGAAGACAGAATTTTTGTTATACATGTTGATTTTGAAAGTTTCGATGATACAAACGCTCTCTATGAATATCACAAACGATACGCAGATGTTCATGTAGTAATTGACGAAAAAGAACAATATTTCTTTGATTTTTCAGAGAAATTAGTCAATAAAGTAACTGATTATTCTGAAGAAAATGATGTAGCTCTTTATAAAAAAGATTCGACCCGAAATTTAATTAGACCGTTAAAAGGCGAATTTTTAATTTTTCTACCTGGCGATGCTCATTTACCAAAATATACTGGACAAATTGGTACAGTTAGAAAAATAATTTTTAAAGTTGAATATTAGTCTTATTAAGTTTAAATTTTTTTATTAAGTCTAGAGATTAAAAATTCATTTTTTAAGTATAAATAACATATTTTTATGGTATAATTTTTAGTACCGTTTTTTAAAGGGCTGAAATAAACTATTATATATAAATATAGGAAAAAAATGGCAAATATAAAATCCAAAATTAAATCAATCACCAAAATGCAAAAAGCAAGAGCAAGAAATAATGCAATTAAATCTCGTGTAAAAACAGCAATCAAAAAGGCTAAACTAGCTGTTACAAGTCATGCAGAAAATCAAAATGAATTAGTTGCAAAAGCTCATAAAGAAATTGCAAAGGCAAAATCAAAAGGTGTTTTCCACAAAGGAAAAGCATCACGAAAAATTTCTAGACTTCATTTGTTTGTTAATAAACATCAAAAAACAACAGTTTAATCTCTTTCCTGTTTTAATAATAAATTTTTGAAAATTTTTCGAAGCTCAAAAATAAAAAAACCCCTTAAATTTAAAGGGTTTTTTTATTTTATAGATTATTTTTTATTACAAATTGTCAAAGCGAATTTTAATTGAAGGACCCATAGAAGCTGAAACTGTTAAGTTTTTAAAATAATTTCCTTTAACTGAATTTGGTTTCAATTTACGGATTAACTGTAAAAGAGTTTTAGCATTTTGGACTAAATGATCGGCTTCCATGTTGGTTTTTCCAATTAATGAGTGGATAATTCCGTATTTATCAGCGCGATAATTTGCTTTACCTTTTTTAATTTCAGCAACAGCTTTTTCTGGTGTAGGGGTAACTGTTCCTGTTTTTGGGTTAGGCATAAGTCCTTTTGGCCCTAATTTTTTCCCATATCTTCCTAAAACTGGCATTAATTTAGGCTCAACAACAATAACATCAAAGTCAAAATTATCAATTTTTAAATTTTGCTCAAGTTCAGCTGTTGAATAAATTAAATCAGCACCTGCTTCTTTAGCTTTAGTTGCTACCTCTGAAGAATCAGTTGCAACAAGCACACGCACAGATTTCCCGGTTCCATAAGGTAAAACAACAGAACCTCTTAATTGTTGGTCAGCTTTTCGAGTATCTAAATTAAGTCGAATAGCTAAATCAACAGAGCCAGAAAATTTAGTATATGATGTTTTTTTAACCAATTCCATCGCTTCTTCAAGTGAATAATAATGATTTTTATCAACTAATTCACGAGACTGAGCTAATTTACGTGAAATTTTTTTCATTATTTAACTCCTTGTAAAAATTCTTCGATACCTTCAACTTCAACACCCATTTGTTTGGCGGTTCCATAAACTGTAAGAATTGCTTTTTCAATATTATCAGTATTTAAATCTGGTAATTTATATTCTGCAATTTCTTTAAGTTGTGCAAGAGTAATTTTAGCTACTTTTTCAGCTTTAGATTTTTTAGATCCAGATTCGATTTTTGCAGCTTGTTTAATTTTGTAAGAAGTTGGGCTTGTATATAACTGAAATTCAAAGCTTTTATCTTTAAAAACAGTAATTTTTACAGGAACTGGTTCGCTTCCACGATTTTTTGTTTCATCGTTAAATTTTCTTGTAAATTCAGGCATTACAATACCAAGACCTGCAAGAGCTGGTCCGGGTTTTGCTTGGCCGGCATTGAATTGCAATTTTGCAACTCTAACTACATTTTTTTTTACCATTTCGAGCATCCTTTTATTTTTTAGTTCTCTTAGTGGTTAACGGTTTTAAACCTTCCACAAAAATTTATTTAAAATTATACCACAAAAATTATTTATCTGATAATTTTTTGGACTAAAAAACCACGACGTGTGGCTTTTATTTCTTTAAATTAGTGTTCAGCGACAAAAAGATGTAATATTTTTATAAATAAAACAACAATTTCGTCAACCTTGACCACTGAAGACCATCAATTTAAAATTTTAATTTTAACTCAATTTAAGATGTTCCTCGATCTCATTGTTTCTAACCTCCGTAAATTTTTACCATTAAATTTTACCATAAAACTATTAAAAATCCAAAAATCAGTAAAATTTGCATGTTTTTAAAAATCATGATTTTGTATGATGTGCAAATTTATTTTGTGATAAATAAGATTTTAGAAGTCTAAACAAAATGAGCAAAAAATTACAAAAGTGTACATTTAAATAAAAAACAGCGAATTTTCGCTGTTTTTTGCACTAATAAGCCGCGTTCTGTATTAGTCAACCATTTATCTAGGTCTTTTACAACCTTCCAATTTAAGTTCGTTTCCCAAATTGGATTCCCCTACCAAAATTTAGGTTTCTAGCTCATGGAGTTTACCGCGTTTCACTTTATTTGTTAGGATTTTTTAGGAGTGAACAATGATTATGAAAAATTTATAAAATAATAAACAAATAAACTCGTCTCTGTGGCACTTGTCGTCTAGGCTTGGATTTCTTAGATCCAACATGAACACTACTACCATCGCAGGTAGTGCTAGCGCGGACTTTCCTCAAGTATTTTTAAATTAAAAACTTAAAAATACCAGCGGTTGACTTGTGCAAAATTAAATTATACCATACTTTAAAAATATTTGGTATAAAAATTTAAAAATTATTTACGTATATTTAAAGCTTCGATTGTCTCTTTGTAAGTTTCAAAACTTTTTTGTTTTAAATAAGAAAGTAATTTTTTACGTTTATTAACTTTTGCAATAAAACCTCGCATTGAGTGTTTGTCCTTTTTATTATTTTCAAAATGAACTTTTAATTTTTCAATATCTTCAGTTAATATTGCAATTTGAACGGCTGTATCACCGGTGTTTTTAGCGTTTTTTCCAAACTTTAAAATTAATTCTTGTTTTTTCGCTTTTGAAATCATTTCAATTCCTTTAAAAAATAAATTAATAACAAATTTAAACCTAGCAATAATTCGCGAAACTATTAAAACCAAGCATAAATTTAACTAATAAAACAGGCAAATTATTCGTCTAGATCGATATCATTACATCCACAATGACTATCGTCTTCTAAAATGCCAGAATTTAGTGGATCTGTTGGGCATGCATCAGAAAATTTTACCATTTCATAAAATTGTTTAGGATCTAATGATGCGCCACCAACAAGTATACCATCAATAAGTTCTGAATTTAAAAAATCTGCATAATTTTTCGAGTTAACAGAACCTCCGTAAATAACTCTAACATTTTTGCCAAATTCTTCTTTAATTAAGGACGAAATTTCATTGGCGATTGTAGCAGATGCAGTTTTACCGGTTCCAATTGCTCAAATTGGTTCATAAGCTATTATCGCTTTTTCGAAATTTAGCACGTCTTTTACGGCATTTATTTGTGAAATTATAACTTCCTTAGTTAATTTATTTTCATATTGCTCTAATGTTTCACCAACACAAAACACGGGAGTCATGCTGTATTTTTGTGCTTGTCAAATTTTTTGAGCTAAAACTTCATCAGTTTCATTAAAAAACATTCTTCGCTCAGAATGACCAATTATTATGTAACTAACACCTAAATCCTTTAACATTTTAGCGCTAATTTCACCTGTGTAAGCCCCAGATTCGAACTGGCTAACGTTTTGAGCAGCTATTTTTAATGTTTTAACCTCAGATTCAGAAATTTCACTTAATAAAGTAAAAGGAGGAGCAATTGCAAACTCCATTGATTTAGCAACTTTTCCTGGATTTTTTTTAAAAAGCTTCTCAAATTCATAAAGGAAATAATAAAATTCCTTTCTGATTTGATTCATTTTTCAATTCCCGATAACAATTTTTTTCATGATATAACTAAAAATTATAACATAAATTAACCAAAATAATAGCGTTATTTTTTTAAGTTTCTACTTTAAATAAAAAAAAATTGGCACTTAATTGCCACGAGTGACAAAAATATGTTATAATTATTTTTGCATTAATGTAAAAAATAAAAATAAGGAAGAAAAAAATGGAAATTAAACTCGAAAATCTTGAAAAATATGCAAGAAATTTAACTAAATTAGCAAAAGAAAACAAAATCGAGCCTGTAATTGGGCGAGATTCTGAAATTAGAAGAATTATAAAAATTTTGTCAAGAAAAACAAAAAATAACCCTGTTCTAGTTGGTGATCCCGGTGTTGGAAAAACAGCAATTGTTGAAGGAATGGCGCTAAAAATAATTGCAGGACAAGTTCCTGATAATTTAAAAAATAAGCAAATTTTTGAACTTGACCTTACAAGTATTCTCGCTGGAGCTTCATATAAGGGTGAATTTGAGCGAAGAATTAAGGCAATTTTAACTGAAATTGAACAAAAATCTGATGAACTTATTATTTTTATTGACGAAATTCACTTACTAATCGGAACAGGTTCATCTGGATCTGACTCAATGGATTTTGCAAATATTTTAAAACCAATAATGGCTCGAGGTGGAATTAAATTAATTGGCGCAACAACAAATTCTGAATATCGACTTTATATCGAAAAAGATGGAGCGCTCGAGCGAAGAATGCAAAAAGTTGAGGTTTCAGAGCCTTCAGTTATTGATACCATCAATATTTTGCGCGGAATTAAGGAGCGATTTGAAAATTTTCACCAGGTAAAAATTCTTGACTCAGCTTTAATTTTTGCAGCAAAAATGGCAAATAGATATATTTTTGACCGTTTTTTACCAGATAAAGCCATCGACTTGGTTGACGAAGCGGCTGCTTCTTTAAAAGTAGAAATTAATTACCAACCAGAAAAACTTGAAAAAGCAAAGCGCAAGTTAATTAATTTGAAAATGATGGAAATTAATTCGACAAATTCGGACAATAAAGATCTCAAAAAACAAATAGCTGAGGTTGAAAATCAGGTTGACCAAATGCAAAAAGAATGAAATGACTCGCGAAATTTAGCTTCAAAAATTGCAAATTTGTCAACAAAAGTTGAAGAATTAAAACACAAACAAAACACACTAATGGACCAAGGTGATTATCAGGGTGCTTCGCAAATAAAGTATGTAAAAATTCCTAAAATTATGGAAGAATTGGAAAAATTAAAGGAAAAACAGACTGAATTTTCAAACGTTCTTGATGAGAATCATATTGCAAAAGTTGTCTCAAATTGAACTAAAATTCCAATTGGCAAACTTTTAGAATCCGAAAGTCAAAAATATATTAATTTAGAGGAAAATCTTAGAAAAGTCATTAAGGGACAAAATCAAGCTTTAAAATCAGTTTCAGAAGCCATTTTAAGATTTAAAGCAAAAATTAATGACGAACAGAGACCAATTGCATCCTTTTTATTTGTAGGTCCTACTGGTGTTGGAAAAACTGAAGTTGCTCGTGCGCTTGCCCAAAATTTATTTGACAATAAAAATCAAATTATTCGACTTGATATGTCAGAATATATGGAAAAACATAGTATTTCTAAGCTAATTGGGTCTCCTCCAGGTTATATTGGTTTTGAACAAGGTGGAATTTTAACTAACAAAATTAGACAAAATCCATATTCAATTGTTCTGGTTGATGAAATTGAAAAGGCTCATCCTGAAGTTATTAATATTTTCTTACAAATTCTTGATAACGGTGAGCTTCTTGATAGCAAATCTATAAAAGTAAACTTTCGCAACACAATTATTATTTTAACTTCAAATATTGGCGCTAACAAAATTCTTGAAGGTAAAAAAATTGACGAATCTAACATCAAAAATGAATTATTAGTATATTTAAAACCTGAATTTATCAATAGAATTGACGAAATTATTGTCTTTAACCCTTTAAATCACGAGGTAATTTCTGAAATTATCCACCTAGAACTTGATACTTTCAAAAAAAGATTAATAGAAAATAATTTTGAGATAGATTTTAATGATTCTGTTGTTGACTGAATTATTCACTCTGGTTATGATAAAAATTTTGGTGCTCGTCCTATCAAAAGATTTATCAAAAAAAATATAGAAAGTTTTATTGCTCAAAAAATAGTTACAAAGGAAATAACAGAAAATTCAAAATATAGATTGTCTTATAAACAAAATAATCTATATTTGGAAAAAGAAAAATAGTTCCGAGTTTTCCTGTTTGATGAAATAATCTTGAAAAGTGTCCAGTTTTGGGCACTTTTTAACTTTTTTGGTAAAAGTTAATTACCTATTTTAAATCACTAGCAAAAATCAATTTATGGATAAAATAACAAAAATCATAAAAAATACAACTACTATTCAAACTCAATGCAAATACAAAACTCGTTTTTATCTGCATTGAGCCTAAAAAAACATATGAAGTTTTGAAAGAACAATAAACAAAACCCTAAATTTATAGATTTCTAAACGGGTAAATTTAAGGCATTCCATCATATCTAAAAATATAATGGATAATTCGCATTTTCTGATTTTTTCTATGCAAAAAACATAGCTAATTCCCCTTAATTCTAAAATCCAAATTTATTAATTATTCTTAAGTGAAACTAATTATAACAGAATTTTCTCCTAGACCAAGCATTTTTTTTCCCGAGTTTCCCAGTTTGAAGGCAAAAATTCACTTTTTAGTGAATATAAATATGAAAAAGACCCGTAAATCGGTGCTTTTTGAATGTAAAACCTTAATTTTAATTGGTAGCATTTGGTAGCATTTTAAGTAATTTTATGGTATAATTATACATTATGAAAAAACAAAATTTGTTTTTATTTAGTGTTTGAGGATCTTCAAAAGATAAACCATATAAATATGTTGGCTGAACACAAGGTTATTCCAAAGGTCCAAAACGTTGATTTAGTTTAGGAAATGAGCGGAATTTGGAAAAAATTAATCCAAATGCTGTTCAAATTATCAAAGAAAAATTGAAATTGTTTTCAAATTTAGATGACAAAGATAAAGTCAAGGCTATTTTACTTGATTCTATTAAAAATTCAAGCATAATCGAAGCGTTCGGTTTTTGTTGGCGGGAATTAATTGAAAAACTTATTGAAAAGCACAATATTTTTGAATCACTTCCTAAAAGTAGACATAAAAATATGAAGGAAATTTTTAACTACTTAATTTCAAAACGGATCACTGATCCTGGCAGCATTATTAATGCTTTTGATAAAAAGGATGACTACTCAAATCAAATAAATACTTCCAAAAATAGCTTTTATAGACTTTTAGATCTTGTCTATGAGTCACAAAATCAACTTTTAAATAGTGTCAACAAAATGGTTATAAGCGAACTTGGAAAAAGGGACAGTGAATTTTATTTTGACTCATCAACAGTCTATTTTGAGACATTTGAAAGAAATGGATTAAGAATTCCTGGTTATTCTAAAGATGCTAAATTCAAAGAAGACCAAATTGTCATTGGCTTAGCGTGTGATAAAAATGGTATTCCTTTTCATATTAAAGTTTTTAAAGGGAATACCGGCGATTCTAGTACATTAATCCCTTTTGTATTAGATGTTGAATCCAAATATAATATCAAAAATATGACAATAATCGCTGATCGCGGCATGTCAACTGCTGCAAATATTCGATTTCTTGAATCAAGAAACTATAATTTCATTATTTCTTATCGTGCAAAGGTAGGGACTCAAAAATTTAAAAATTATTTACTAGATCCAAGCGATTATGTTAATGTAAGTGCGGATTTTAAGTATAAAAAGAAGAATTTTATTCATCTTATAAGAATAAAACATACACCGAAAATATTAGAAGAAGAATTATTACTTACAGTACAAAAAAGAGCAATAAAAGACAGAAAAGCTCGTGAAGAGCAAATCCAAAGTTTTATTAAAAAACAAAATAAAGACGGTTTTATTGAGGTAAACAAATTGTTTGGTAAAAAACCTAAATATTTTAAGGAAATTTCAAACATGAAATTTGAATTAGATCAAAATAAAATTGACAAAGACAAACAATTTGATGGTTACTATGTTTATGAAACAAATATATTAAATTTAAATGTCTTAGACATAGTTGAAAAATACCAAAAACAGTGGAATATTGAAGCTAATTTTAGAAGTCTAAAAGGTTTGTTGAATATTCTACTCGTATTTTTAAGAATTGACGAGCACATTCTAGCTCATACACTTTTGTGTTTTATCTCACTAGTTATTTTAAAAACTATAATATTTAAAATCAACAAACATATTAGTGATAACAAGTTATTTGAAAACAATCAATTAACTGAAATTGGTTTAGTAACGATGTTGCAAAAATTAAGGCAAAGGGTTGAATTTAACACTTTAGATCAGCAAATAACATTTAAAAATCGAGATGGTGTTCCTAGTGATCCGAATATTTGAAATAGGTATGATTTTTTACTATGATGTGTTAATAAATCAGTAAAAAAATTGTTATTAACTTTTACCGAAAAACTTAAAAAGTACCTAAAACCAGATGCTTTTTTAAAATTACCTTATGAAACTGGGAAACTCAGGATATCTAAAAATATAATGGATAATTCGCATTTTCTGATTTTTCTATGCAAAAAACATAGCTAATTCCCCTTAATTCTAAAATCCAAATTTATTAATTATTCTTAAGTGAAACTAATTATAACAGAATTTTCTCCTAGACCAAGCATTTTTTTTTTTTTTTTTGCAAAAGGTTAATTTCAAAACTATAAAAATTAAGGTTTTAGCGTCAAAAAACCTGGATTTACCGGTATTTTTGCATATTTTTATTATCTAAAAAGTGAATTTTGCATCAAACTGGGAGACTGATGAATAACAAAAAATTCCAAATATAGATTGTTTTATAAACAAAATAATCTATATTTGGAAAAAGAAAAATAGTTTTATTTTAATGCTGTTGCAAAGGCTTTTTCAAAATCTTCTTTTTTGGAAAATTGGTTATTAAATTGTATAAAATATCTAAACAAAACCTCTGATTTATCGGAGTTTTTGTTGTTTTCTTCATCTCCAAAATGAAGGGTTAAAGTTTTTGCTGGGGTTGTAGGGGTTGTTGAAGAAGCGGGTGAAGAAGTTGTTGTTGTTGTTGTTGTTGTGGAAGCAGATGTTGTTGAGGCAGTTGGAACTGTTGTTGATGTTGAAGCTGGACCTGTTGAGGTTGTCAAAGAACCTGAAGTTGTTGAAGAACCTGAAGTTGTTGAAGAAGCATTTTGGGTGGATCAAAAGTTTTTTTCTAGTTCAATTTGAGGTTGATCTTTGGATTTTGAAGTTGCAATTTTTACAATTATCTTTTGAGGATTTTGAGTTTGAGTTCCCCCAGAATTTGAAGATAAATTCTCATTAAGAGCATTGTAAGAAAGAACAAAATTAGTAAATTGACCTTCATCAACAGGCAAAATACCAATAATTTTTCCATTTTGGTTTGTATTTGTACTACTTGTTTCGATTTCTGCCTTTTTTGAAACACCTATTAGCCAAACTGGCGTATTATCAGGAATTGAATCTGAATTTAAGTTTGTTAAATCACTTTTTTTAGATAGTTTTTTAACTCAAATTAAATTAGGATCTTGATTTGTTTGTTGATCAGAAGCCCCGTTTTGTTCTGTAATAAATTTAAGGACAATTTTAGATTGGTTAGGTTCTAAGTTATTTTGGACTGAGAATGAATAAAAAAATGGAGTATTTTCTTCAAAAGCTACAGTTCTTTCAAAATTTTCGTCACTTTTATAAAATAATTTTAAATAATTGTCGTTTAGACTTGGATATAAAATCCCTGAATTTCTGACAAGTTTAACTTTTTTATCACGCCTTTTTGAAGAGTCAAGGCCAAGCGAAACTTGAGGGTTTGTGATTGATTTTAGGCCTTTAATTTCTGAGTGAAATAAATTACTTTCATCAGATTCGCCAACATTATATCCGCCAGATCCGTCAATAAAAAAATTTGCTTGATTTTCTTTGGCTAATAATAATTGAGGATTTGTTGGTGACAGACCACTTATTTTTATATCTTTTTGACCTAAAATTTTATTAAATCTGTCATAAATACTAATTGTTATTGTTAATTGGCCAGTAGAACTTTCAAAAAATAAATTATATTTAACACCGTAAGAAAAAATTTGCTTAGAGTTAATTATGTCATTCATTTTAGCAAAAATTTTTGATAAAACTTCTTCAGGTTTCTCATTTTCATCAGTTTTTTTTCAGGACGGAAATGTTAATGAATCTTTAAAAAAGTCTTTAAATCACGTCACAATTGCTCTTTGACTAGTTAAACTATCATAAGTTGGACTGCTTTCTAAATTAACAATTTCCAAGCCCTTACTTGTGTTTCTATTTTCCTGAAAAGAATAAAAACTAGCATTAATTGACCTTAAATTATTAATAATTTCTGCGCCATCTAAATAATTAAACTTTTGTCTTACAATGTAGAGATCATTATCCTTAATCACAGAATCCAAATATCTTTGTGCTAAGTTTTTGAAAGGTTTTAAAGTGTAAATAAAATTAAATTTACGGTAATTTTCCTGAGTTTGAGCATCATTTAGATTTTCTTGACTTGAGTTTTGAGAATTATTTTCGCCAACATCTTGAAATAAAGATACCTGATTTTGAGCTAGTTTTTCAATTTCTTTAGCCTTAAAATCGATTTGAACCATAAGTTCAACTTCACCAATTCGGTCCATTTGAATATTTGTTCCAAACAGTCTTACATTAAAATTTGGTAAGGAATTTGTGAATAAATTTTGTAATTTTGATATATCAAAGAGATTGCTATGATCAGTTTGGGACACTAAAAAGGTAGATAAAGATACATTTTGTGTAACAATTTCTTGAATTTTTTCGTCTTTCAAGATGATAAGTTCATCATTAGTTTTAATTAAATTATTAAGATAATTAGTAACTTGTGCGTAATCTAGTAAATTTGAAACCTTTAAATCAAAAGTCCGAATTTTAGTTTTATTTGAGTCAAAAATCCCAAAGGAAATTCACAAATTACCACTTGAGTCGTCGATATTTTTAAAAATTATGTTTCCAGATGAGTCTGTTTCAAAATCAAAATAGGTGCCCGCAGGAAAATTTACTAAATTATCATTTGAGTCTAAAAATAAAAAAGAACCAAATTTTTCAAGGGTTTTTTTAGCATCTTTTGTATTTTTATACTCAGAATTTAGCACTTGAATAAACGAAAGTGCATTTCATTTTTGGTTTATTTGTGCTGTTTGTAAAATAAAAGCGGACTTTTGTTGGTCAATATTAAAGCTTATAAATGGAATATCACCTTTGCCATTGAAGCCACGAATTGAATGAACTTTTGAATAAGTTTTATTTGTAAATTGATCATGCGCCGAAAAAACAACGTTAATTAAATTATTATTAACAACTTTTGTAACTAGATCATCATTTTCAACATCAGATTTATTGATAGGGTTGATATTAAGTTTTAAAAAAGGATATTTTGAACTAAAATTGGTAAGGTTAAAAATTGTGGTAAGATGAAAATTAGACGCTGAATCACGAGATAAATCGAGAATTTGTTCGGCTGAATATTTGGAAAAATTCTCGTCAATTTGCATTTGATCAACAATTTTTCCAAATTCTTCATTTGAAAGTTGAATCCCTCTCTGATTAACTTCAGTTTTTTCTAAATTTCGCTGATCAACAACATCAAAATACTTTGACTCAACCAGCGAATAAGTTAAATAAGAAAAACCTAAAATTGCACCAATTGCAATAGGCCAAGTCGCCATAATCATTAAAGATCTGGTGTGTGAAACTTTTTTTACTTTTCTTACTATTTTAGTTTTTTTCATTTTTTCCTAATTTCGATTTAACTGCCTTTTTGGTCTGATTACTGTAAAAATAAGCGGATATTTTGCTTCATTGTCTTGTGGTATGAAAGGATCTAGATTATTTTTAAGTTGCGGCTGCGTGCTCTGAGTTGCAGGTTGTTGAGTTTGTTGCGGTTGAGTTGGTTGTGCTGGCGGGGTCGAAGGTGAAGCTGGAACTGACGGGGTTGGTGCTGGTTGTGAAGGTGAATCTTGAGGAGTAGAAGGATTTTGCACTGAATTATCAGGATTATTTTGCTCATTATTCACAGTGTTTGGAATGAAAATTTGAGATTTTTCAGTAGAATTTAGATTTTTTACGGCAAATCTAATTTTCAAATTTCCAAATTTATCTTTAAAAACACTATCTTTTTTATATATAAGGCCATGTCCGTTTAATAAAGGATAAATTTGAACAAAAGTAGAAAAACCAAAAAGTTTTTTCATACTCTCTAGTGTTTCTTTAAAATCTTTATCTTTATTATTAAACTCAGAATTTAGAACCTCTTCGGCGGTTTTAGAAAATGTAAGCGCGGTTGCAAAATTAGACTCATCAAGCTCTAATTTTAAAAGATTTTGTGGAAAATTTAGAACAACATTGGACAAGACTTCAATTTCACTTTGAGGATTTTGATCTGCAAAAACATCTAATTTTAGTGAATTAATTGGGGTTCTAAAAACAATTTTATTATTTGTAGCAGAAGTGAAAATATAATAATAACCTAGTGTAAAAATCTCTTTTTTGGGACTACTATCATTTTCAGAAGTTTCTTGATCAGCGACCTCAACTGGTTTTGGAGTTGAAGGTTGACCCTCAGAATCAAGTTGTTCTGATTGTTGATTGGCTAGAAAAACTATTTTATAAGAAAGATTTTCGCCAAGTGTTTCAAACTGCTTGACTAAACTATTATTTTTATAAGTTTCTATAAATAATTCAGAAAATGTTTGAGCATTTAGTTCCGCTTGTGACTGTCCATTTTTTTGGTTTAAGGCCTCAATTTTAGAAATTAAATCGCTAAATTCCGTAATTAGATATTGATTTTGAAGATTTGAAACAATTTTCTCATTAATAGTCTTAATTTTTGGGGCAAAATTAGTATCAGGAGTTTGACTTTCTGAGTTTTGTTGTTGATTTCCTTGATTTTCGGGTTGCTGAGAACCTTGAGAATTTGTGTTGTTTGTAGAATTTTCAGTTTCTGTTTCCTGAAATTGTGTTGCTTGTGCGGCAACAGTTTCATTTTTTGGGTTTGAATCAAGACTTTGAGTTTCAGAAGTTTGCTGATTTTCGTCAAATGTGTCAGATTTTAATTCTGCAAGGGAATTAAAAAGAATTCTAAGATATTTTTGAGCTTCTTCTTTAGGTAAGGTCAAAATATTTTTTACAAAATATATAAATTCTTGATTATTTTCAAAAAAAGCACGCGTATTTGTGCTATTTTCTAGTGTTTGTGGAGTTAATGTTCTTTTGGAAAACTCAGAAAGAGTTGGAAAATCGTACTTAAAAGTTCAGGAATTTAAAATCTGAGTTTCCGGAAAGTTAAGATTAAATTTTGAAGAGTTTATTAAAATATTATAAATTTCTTCGTGTGCATTTGAGTCAATTAATCTTTGAATTTCATCTTTTGAAACATAATCAAAAGATGAAAAGACTTCATCTTTTTTATTTTTATCGGTAGGATAATCTAAATTAACAACTGGAATTTGGCTAAAATTTTTAGGGTCAAATGTAGAAACATCTTGGGATTCAGAATTTTTAAAATTTCTTAAAACAAGTTCGGAACTTTTAGTTAATTTTTCTGAACCTTCATCATTAAGGGGATAAAAAATTTCAAACGGTATGCGAACTAGCGATGACTGCTCGTCTGAATCAAGTTGAATTTTTTCAACTATAATATTAAAACCAAATTTTTGCTTGATTTTTGGATCTAAGTCATCATAATCGGTAAAATCAAGTTGTAAATCTGAATTAATAAAAGAATTAAGAGCTATTTTTGCTTCTTCAGGTGTTTTTAATGCTTTTGTTTCTTCGTTGTATTTAAGGAAGTTATAAACTCAAGATATTGATTTTTGTGAAATATCAACTTTGTTTTCTTGATTTTCGTGTGAAAATTGATCAACTTTTAGATCTGTTAGTTTTGGAATTTGTATAAAAACTTTAGGATCAACGAAAGCAGACTTATTTTTAGCTGAATCAAAAAGTAAAAAAGTAAAATTTTTAGTTATATTTGTATTAAAATTTTTTGGAAATACTTGCTTAGCTTCCTCTGTGAAGCTAATTTTACCCTGTATTTCTAAAAAATCTGAGTTCAATTGTGAAGGTTGAACTCAAGTGTTTTTATTATTTTTTATAATTTCAATTTTGTAAGGAAAAACTAACTTATTTTCGTGTTTAATAGCAAAGTTTTTGTTAGTTAAAATTGACTCAAAGTCAAAGTCGAAAAAATCATGAACCTTTTTAATAAAACTTTCTGCACTTTGCTCAGAATTTGCTTCCGCTAAAAAGTCGCTTGCAAGCCAAATTTTAGGAGAGATTTTATTTTGCTCACCTCTAGAAAATGGTCTAATATTTTGAAGATTTATTTGTAGTGCTTGGTAAAAATTTTCCAGAAAAAAAGTTGAATTAGGACTTATAGAAATTTTGTCAGTTCTTATGTCAGATTTTATAATTCTCGAGTGATTATGAGTTTTGAGTAAAAATTCAACATTAAATTGTTGATTGGCATCATCTGGTTTTACATCTACAAACTCAAGTCAAATTCCGTTTGGTAACTTATATGGTTGCAATCTTTTATTTTCAAGGCTAAAAAGATCGAAAAAATCACCTTGGTTTGGTGAGTTTTGAATTTTTTTTCACTCTTCTTTTAGTGAGGCGTAAGTTGAAAAAGGAGAAACTTTTTGAGCATTAAAACTAAGAGCATTAATTTTAGTTATTGTTCTATTTAAATCCTCAACAGTTGTTTGATAAGAATTTTTTTTAATTAAGCCAAAACCATAAGAAATACCGACTGAAATTCCTAAAACACCAAGAAATGATGCGGATAAAGTAAGCCCTAGTAAAATTTTTGATTTTTTTGTTAAAAATTTCGTTTTGGAAAATTTCTTAACTATTTTCACTATATAGGAACCTTTTTTACTTAATTCGATTAGTTAAAATTTTACCAACAATTGCACCATCATTTGCGGCAGTAACAATTTGTCTAATTTCTTTTGTAACAACATCACCAACAGCATAAACGCCAGGAATTTTTGACTGTCCGTATTTGTCAACAGAAATAAAATTAAATTTATCAAGAATTTCTTTATGGTTTTTTTGCAAAAAGCTAGTAGCAGGCAAAAACCCAATGTATGGGAAAAGTGACTTAATTTCAAGTGTTTTTTGCTCACCGTTGTGATCAATAATTGCTGACTCAAGTGCACCGTCTCCACGGAGTTCTAAAACTTTAGCGTTAAATAAAATTTCAACATTTTTGTTTTTTTTGAGTTCTTCTATTAAAAGTGGCTCGGCAATAAATTTGTCATCACGAACTAAAACATAAACTTTTGAGGCTATTGAAGCTAAAAAACTTGATTCCTCAACAGCAGAATTTCCTCCTCCAATAACAATTGAAGGTTGATTGGCATAAAAAGGGCCATCGCAAACAACACAATAAGAAACACCTTTACCTTCAAAATCAAGGTAATTTTTAATATCTAACGGTTTTCTTTCGACCATTCCTGAAGCTACAACAACGGATTTTCCTGTGAAAGTTTTACCGTCTTTACAAATAACTTTATGGTCAAAAGGTGAGTTAGATTCAATATAATCAACTTCACAATAACGGTGTTTTGTTCCGAATTTTAGTGAGTGTTTATACATTCTTAGTGCTAAAGATGCACCATCAATAAACTCATCTCCAGGTCAATTTTCAATTTTAGATTGTGAAACAAGCTTCCCACCTGGCGCTCCTTTTTCCAAAATTAGAACTTTTAAATTACCACGAGAAGCATAAAGAGCGGTTGTTAGACCAGCCGGACCTGCTCCGATTATTATAACATCATAATTTTCCATGACTAGACCCCTTAAGAATAAAATTTTAACGATTATAAATAATTATATAATATTAAATTATAAAAAACATTAAAAACTAATGTTTTTCGTTGTAAAATTTCAATTTTGACTAAGCCTCTATGGTTTTTGGTTCTGATTTTGCAAGATCAGAAACATTACGATTCCATCTAATTCAAGGCAAACCAATATAGCGTCTGTTTTCTTTTGTGTATCTTTCAGAAAATGCTAATTTTAACTTTTTGTTTTCAATTTTTACATAGTAATTTGTGAAAAATTGAAAGCGGATGAACAACAAAATTCCCAGAATTATCATCAAAATTGCAATTACAAAATAATAAACATATGATTCTTGCCGTAAAAATTCCATAGAAGCCCGAACAATTCCGTAATATAAAATGTATAGCGCCCCTGTTGAACCTGGTTTGAGTCATGAAAAAAGATTTAAAACTCATACAATTACCAAGTAACCAAATAGCGAAGTTAGTGATTCATAGAAAAATAATGGAACACGGAGTTGACCATTTGGCGCATGTTTATCGGCAATAAACATATTTTTTCGAATAAAATCACCTAATCAATTTACGGTTTTACCTTCAGGATCAAGAAATCCATAGACTTCGTGATTTGTAAAGTTTCCTCATCTTCCTAAAAATTGGCCAATTAAAACCGCTGGCAAGATAAAAGAAAAGCCTTTTCGTCAGTCAAAACTAGCCCGTTTTCGATAAGCATAAATTAAATTTGCAACAGTTGGAAAAATAACACCTCATTGAATTGAAAGTCCACCTTGGCGAATATTTCATCACTGTTGTAATGATGTTAAATCCCCTACCACTAAACGCTCAAGAATATATCCAAAACGAGCTCCAACAATAGAAATAGGAATTGTGATAAAAATCAGCGCGGCTAAATGATCAAATTTGTAACCTTCGCGCTTTCAGAAAAAATAAATTGTGATAATTGACGCAACCATACCCAGAACGACTGTGAGGGCATAAATTGGAATTCAATCCTGAATTAACCAAAAAGCCTCACCTTCTTTAAAAGGGCGTTCATTTATTAGGTCAGCGGGAATTTTTGTAAGGTCATTCATTGTTATTCCTATTTTATTTTGTCTTATAAATTATACCACTTTTTTTATTTTTAAAAAATAAATAAAAAATACACAATTAAATGTGCATTTCTTGAATATGTAAATAAAAATTAATTTTTAAGTTTTTAGCAAAATTATGAAAGGTTTTGAAGATGTTTTTCTAATTGTTCAAAATTAATTTGATCGTGAACATCAGAATTAGGTTCAACAACTAAAACTTTTCCTTCAGAGTCAACAATAATATAACCACGATTTAATAAAAATACATCATCAATTAAAAATCCAGTAGCTAGTCCAAAACTACGCAAACGATAGTCAGAATATATCTCCATATTTTCGGATAAATTTGCATTTTTTCACTGAGCAATCGCAGAAGGAAGATCTAGTGAAACTGAAATAAATCTAAATTGTGAATATTTCCTTGATAAATCACGGATGGATGTTGTTTGTTCATCACAAATTTTGGTGTTAATTGACGGAAAAATCGAGATTAGTGTTGTTTTTCCAAAATTTTTAAAGTCAACAACATCAAAATTTATATCACTAACGGTAAATTCTAGTTTTTCTCCTGGTTGTATTAATGATGAAACTAAATTATATGCTTTGTTCTTGAATTTTGTTTGCATCTTGTCACCTTTCGTATTTTAAAAATAATTTTTTGGCGGGGGTTAAAGGATTCGAACCTTCACTGATGGGTTTGGAGTCCATGGTACTGCCATTATACTAAACCCCCTTGTTGCACAAACTAATTAAATTATACCCTAAAAAGTTATAAATAAAAACTAAATGCTAAATAAAAAATGTTTATGTTTACAGAAAAAATTTATATCCTAACCTACTAAATTTTTTAGCTAAATTAATAGAAAAATTCAGACAATTACTTTTTTATGTATGATTTTGATTCTGCCACTTTCGTTAATTTTTTCTTCTAATTTATTGATGGAAAAATTTTTTATAAATAAGTAGAAAAATCTCAGACAATTAGTTTTTTACCTATGATTTTGATTGCACCACTTTTGTTAATTTTTTCTAGCATGTTCATTTTAAAAAATTTGGACAAATAATTTACCTCATATAATAGCTTGGAGTTTTATATGATAAGCAACTTTGAGGCCTTTCATAGTTATACCAATCAATAAATTCACTTATTTTTTGATAAGCAATAGCTACATTTTCAAAATTTTCGCCCTCAATATTAAGCAATTCTCGTTGAAAAACTGCATAAAAATATTCAATAGGTCTGTTTGCAAGGGCATTGCCTTTTGGTGACATTGATTGTTGGATATTGTTTTGTTTTAAAAAATTAGCAAATTTGTAGTTCGCATATTCCACGCCATGATCTGAATGGAAAAATTTTGGTTTAATATTATACTTTTTGATTGTTTGTTTTACTAAGTTTATAGTTTCTTCTGAAAATCTTGTTTTAGAAATCGAAAAATTGAGCAAGTAATTGGATTTTGTTTCAATAATTGAGTGTAGGTAAAATCATTCGTTGTTAATTTTGATAAATTTAATATCAGCAAATCATTTTTCACCAAAATTTTCTGAGCTAAATTCACCTTTGATATGATCTTCAGTCCAAATTCGTGTAAACTTTTTCTCTTTTGGTGCCGGTTTTCCTTGCTTTTTATAAGCAATTGATTTTAATCCTAAAAATTCGTAGTGTTTTTGAAACACGTACGTGCTTACATAATTTCCCTGATTTATGTAAATATTATATAGGATGTCGCGGCCTTTTACCTTTCGATATAAATAGAAATTTTCACGAATTCACTCAAGTAAGTCTTCATCATAAATCATTTTCTTTGGTGGTTTTTTCACCCTTATTTTCTCATAAATAGAAGTGCGATTAACGTTAAAAACGCTACAAATTCTAGTGCAATTTTCGATTTTATCTTTATCTTTCTCTTGTTCTTGTTTTAATTTTTTGAGCTCCTCAAGAATAATTGCGGGGTCAATTCCGGATCTTTTAAGAACCCTCTCCACTATTTCTTGATAAATTCCACGATCATTTTCGGAAAGATCGTTAATTGTATATTTCTTTTTTGGTTTGCGTGGAGATTTGATTTTTCCACGAGTACTAATTAAACTTTTCATATCATTATTATAAAACTTTTTTGCCAATTTCTTATCAAATTATTAGCGTATATATGCAACATTCATTCTTTATCCGCTTTTTTACTTTTAGATTTGTTTTTGTAAATTTCTCTAAATTCTTCTGCAAAATCCAAAATTGCGTTTTTTAGCCCTTTAGATTCGGCAATTTTAATGTATTTAAATTTGTCTTCAACTGTAAATTTGTATTGTTTCATTTTAACACACCTTTTTTGAATGTGTCTGAAATTAATATATTAACTTAGGAAAAATTTTTTATTATTTTTTTTAAACTTGTACTTAATATTATAATATATAATAAGGTTTAATTATAGAAATAGTAAATGTAGAGGTGAAATGAAAAATTTAGAATTAATAAATATTTTAGCTGCAGGAAGGGCTTTAGAAAATGATCTTAAAGAAAAAATTAGAAAAATTATAGCTAATATAAATAAATTATCAGGAAATATAATAAATTTTCAAAATTTGATATTGAGGAAATACTTGCTTGAGGATATTAATTTTTCATGAAAGCAATAACTCTTCTTTTTAAATATCTTTTTTTTAACTGGGCAGTTAAATTGTTTTTCTTTTTAATTGTTTTTTTAGAAACATTTTTTTTAACACTCACTGCCGGTTACAACGATTTCCTTATTAATTATCCAACGTTATGAGGTAAAATTATTATTTGGGGTGTAATTTCAGCATTACTTATTTTATTTTTATATTATTTAATAAAATATGTTTGATTTATAAAGAAATATAAAAAAGAAGCGTTAAATTTAACTAACAATCAATTTGAAGAAAAATATGAAAAATGATCGTTAGAACCTCGCTGATGAATTATTATTCGTGATATGTGGAATTATCCTGATGAGATTGAATTCAAGAAGGAGAAAAAAATCTTTTTATTTCACGTTCATTATAGAATCTTTATTTTACAAATAATTTATATATTTATTTCATTTATTTCCTTGCCAATATTAACAATAATTATTGCAGTTCTTCCTATTAAAACTGGTTATTTCTCTATTCACTTTGCGATATTTGGGTTAGGTTTAATCATTATTGTTATAAGTCAATTGTTTTTGCATAAAATATCAGCTCTACTTATTAAAAACACAATTGAAGCAGTTTATAATAAATACAAAAATTCAATTGCAAGGTTTTTTATGCCGAAAGTAAATATCAAACCGTAGTTTTTAATGTTTAGTTGTTTGCTTGAAACGGGAGTGTTCATAATTTGATGAGATAATCTTAAAAAGTGTCCGGCTTGGACACTTTTTAACTTTTTTGGCAAAAGTTAATTACCTTTTTTATTAGTGATTTAATAAGAAGTAAAAGTAAAAATCACACCTATTTCAAATATTTGAGTAAATAGGAACACCACCAAAATGGCAAACTCAGGAAAAATAACTATCAAAGCAAAAACACTGAATTTTAAAACTAAACACTCATGAATGCAAAATCACTTATTAATCAAATAAAGCAAACTAAAAAAGCTAAATTTTTAACTTGAAAAGCTAAATTATGAAATTTTTAAACTGCTTTTTTAGTTTGAAACAGTAGCAAAAATTAATTTATGGATAAAATAACAAAAACATAAAAAAATACAACTACTATTTAAACTCAATGTAAATAGAAAACTCGTTTTTATTTAAATTGAGCCTAAAAAAATATGTGAAGTTTTGAAAGAGCCATAATCAAAAGCCATAAATTTGTAGATTTCTAAACGGTTAAATTTAAGGCATTCCATCATATTTAAAAACATGATGGATATTTCGCATTTTCTGATTTTTTTATGACAAAAACATAACTAATTTCTCCTTAATTCAATATCTAAATTTATTAATTCATTCTTAGTGACACTTATTATAACACAATTTTATTTTAGACCAAGCGTTTTTTTTTTTTTTTTTGCAAAACCTTAATTTCAAAGTAATAAAAATTAAGATTTTAGGTCAAAAACACGGATTTAGGGTATTTTTACATATTTGTACTCACTAAAAAGTGAATTTTTACCTTCAAACTAGCAAAGTCAGGTATTTGCTTAGACTTTAACAAAAGAAGTTATAAATTTTGACAAAAGGACTTGATAAATTTCCTATTAAAAGTTAATTGTATATTTTAGTCAAATAAAACTAATTTAAAACAAAAACCGCGAGGTTAATCGCGGTTTTTTACAAAAATATTCTAAAATTTAGAGACCAATTTTATTGTTTTTTGGTTGGTAATGATTGACCAACTAGCATTGGGAGTTGATTAATGTTTTGTAAAGGAACTTTAAATTCGAATTCCTTTTTATCTGACTCGTGAAGAATAACAACGATAATATCGGTATTTTTTATTCCTGATTGAGTTAAATAATCAAGATCAACGCTAGCAACTTTATCTCCAACACTAATATCTTGGCCAGCTTCAACAAAAACCTCAATACCTTGACCATGAAGTTCAACAGTATCAATTCCGATGTGAATTAAAACTTGGGTTTTATTGTCTTTAGAAGCAAATCCAATTGCGTGTTTGGTATTAAAGACCATTTTAATTTGACCATTAATTGGTGAAAAAATGTCTTTTTTACCGGTGCTTCCAACACGAATAGCAAAACCTTTTCCTAATTTTTCTTCAGAAAAAACGCCGTCTTTTACTTGTGCTAATTCAATTAATTCACCTGTTGCTGGAGAATAAATTTCTTCTGGCAAGTGGCAAGTTTTGTTTTCACACTTAGTCATTTCAACTTTTTCTGGCATAGGTTTAGCTGGTTTGTTTTTCAAAATTGCGTCAATTTCGTCTTGAGACATAGCTTTAATTAAATCACGTTGAGAATTAATTTTTGCATTCATTTGCTCAGCGATTGGCCCTAAAATTGCCTGAACATGGTGTTGTCCTTCAACTTTTATAGCAACAACGCCGGCAGCTTTTAATTTTTGTTCGTCAACAAGTGATAAATCTTTAATGTCATAACGAAGACGTGATGCACAGTTATTAAAATTGGTAATATTATCAATTCCACCATATCCATCAACGATCGCAAGAACTTGTGGGTCAACTGATGTGGCAGATTTTGAACTATCTTTACGTGCTAAATAATCAGATTTTGTAAATAATTTGGTGTTTGTTCCTCTTCCTGGAGTTTCAAGGTTTTTCCATTTGATAACAAAAAGGAAAACAAAGTAGTAAATTGGTGCATAAGCAAGTCCTACTACTAAAACTCACCAGAAATTAGTACCTTTTTGGACAGGAACGGCTCCATAAATTAAAAGGTCAAGAACTCCACCTGAGAATACCATTGGAATGTGAACTCCGGCTAAATTCGCAAACATGAAGGAAAGGGCCATCATAAATGCGTGGAATCCTCAGAAAAGTAGTGGAGATAAGAATAGGAATGTAAATTCAATCGGTTCTGTAACACCAGTTACAAATGAAGTTCCTGCTGCTGGAATAACAGTTCCTGCAGTAACTTTTCGATTTTCTTTTGGCGCTGCCATAATCATGGCTGCTGCAGCTGCTGGAAGACCGAACATCATTCCTGAGAATTTACCGTCAGCAAATCTACCAACTTTGAATCCATGGTTTTCTAAAAAGGTAAATAATGGGATTGAAACTGCTTTTCCATCTTCGGTGTAATCGATTGTGTTAGCAAATTTCAATAAATAAATTGATGCTGTTGAGTCACCAACAAATTTATCTTTATTTTGAGCATGGTCAAGTAAAATTTCTTTAAGTGAATCACCAGGAATTACTTTACCATTAGCAACTACTTCATAAATTACTTGTGTTGAATTTGCAGCTTCTGCAGTTTTTTGGATAACTTCAATTCCTTGATCTTTTGCTCAGTCAGCGATAGTTGCACCTGCGTCTCCTCCGGCTGATGAAAATCAAAGTGGTGCGTAGAAAACGTGGTGTAGACCAAAAGGAATTAGAGATCTTTCGATGTAACCAAAAATAAATGACTCAAATCCATAAGGAACTTTTGCAAGTGAAGCACCAAAGAGGTTAAGCCCAATTCCTATTCATGGTCAGAAAATTAGGAAAACAAAAGCTAAAAGCCCCATTACTGGAATTGTAATTAATGCAACAAATCTTTTACCACCATAAAATGAAATCATTTGTGGTAATTGAATTGTATGAAAGCGATTATATAGATATTGAACGACAAGTCCAACAGCTATTCCGCCAAAAACTGAGGTTTGAAGCGCCCTAAATCCGAGAGCGCCACCAACAAGCCTTGTTAATCCGGCTGGATCACGTCCTGCACCAGAGAATAAAATAGAAACCCCTTTACCAATGCTTTTTTTAGCATCAGCAGGATCAGGAATATCAACATCAGTGATAAAGACTGTTTGGACTGATGAGAAAACAAGATATCCAATTAATGTTGCAAAAACAGCCACACCGGACTCATCAGTAAAGGCAATAACAAAGGCAATCGCAAATAAAACTGGTAAACCGGCAAAAACAGCATCACCTAGGGCTTGGATAAATTGCCCAAATTGTTTAAGTGAGTCGGAATTGGCGTTGTTTGCAATCGCAGCACCTACTCCTAAGAGCAGACCAGCAATGGACATAACTGAGATTGGAAGCATAAAAGCGCCCGATAATTTGGACAAAATTTTACGCAATTTCCCAGCGCCAGAGTTGTTGGTGCTCTTTCTTGTTTTTTCACTAAAAATTGATTTAAGTGAAATGGACATTTTTCTCCTTTCTTTTTTTAATATAAAATAATTAATTTGATAAATTGGTAACGCAAAAATCAAATTAATTACCATAATTTTACATTATTTTATAGTTTTTGCTAGAAAATAATTGAAAAATATATTTTTTTTCAATTATGGCTAAGATTTGGCAAAATCTGTCAAAAAATAAAATAAGCCGACGTTTTGTCGGCTTATTTTATGCACGGTTTTTGCTGTTTATACAGTGTTTTTCTGATTTATTCAAGAATTAATTTTTCAGCAATAATTAGTTCTTTGATTGCTTTTGCAGCGTCAATTTCGTCTTCACCTGAAACTTCAATGGTAAAATCTGATCCCATTTTAATTCCAAGAGCCATTATATTCATGATTGATTTGGCATTACCTGATTTTTCACCAGATATGATTTTAATTTGTGATTTGAATGTTGTTGCTAATTTTGCAACTTTTGAGGCAGGGCGGGCATGAAAACCAAGTTTGTCTATTACTGTTCCTGAAATTATTTCCATTTTGTTCCTTTTTAAGAAATTAAATCTTTTTTAAATTATACATTATTTTGAAAAAATAATGTATAAAATGTTAATAAAAAAAGCGCCTTCGCGCTTTTTGTGAGAATTTGGACAACCTGATATGGAGCAAGTGAAGGGAATCGAACCCTCACAGTCAGCTTGGAAGGCTGAAGTTCTACCATTAAACTACACTTGCGCTTGCAAAAAATAATTTTACCACAAAAATTTGAAATAGTAGAAAAAATATTTTTTTTTTTTTTTTTTACAAGTTATGGCAGGCACGACAGCGCGCCTCGTATTCGGCGCTATCACCAATTAAGTTTTGTTTTTCTGATTTAACCAGGCGAGCCGTTGTTGTTGCAGCGCGCTTGCAAATTGTGCAAACTGCTTGTAATTTTGTCACATTTTCGGCAATTGCCATTAAATTTGGCAAAACTCCAAAGGGTTTGCGGCGAAAATCCTGGTCAAGGCCGCTGACAATCACCCGGATTCCTTTGTTTGCAATTTTATCCAAAAAGGGGATAATATCTTCGTTAAAAAATTGAATCTCGTCAATTGCAATTGCCCCGTATTTTTCTTTTGCAAATAGATCTTTTATTTCTTGAGTTGTCTTAGCGCTAAAAGTTGGAATTCTCAGACCTGAGCGCGAAACAATTTCGCAGTCAGAAAAACGGTTGTCAATTAAAGGTTTTATTACTAAAATCTTAATATTTGCATAAGTTAGAATTTTTATTCTTTTAATTAGTTCGTCAGATTTGCCTGAAAACATCGGGCCGGTAATAACTTCAATAATACCTTCGAAAAATTTTTTGTACATAATAAAACCTTGAAATATTTTTTCGTGAATGCTGTTTTTATTTTTTAATAAGGATTTAGAATTATACTATAAATTTTTAAGTTTTATTTTAAAGATTTATCATAAGGTATTCCAAGTGCTTTTGGCGCTAAGTCTTTTCTTGAAGTAAGGCCTAGAATTAAAATTGTAACTAAATATGGTGCTGCTTCAATAATTGCTAAAAAGTCACCAAAATTTCCGGCTAGACTAATTGAAATTGTGTATAAAAATGAGAAAATTAAGCCATAAATCACAATTAAAATTATTTTCCAACGGCCCATTATTAAAATTGTTAGTGATAAAAATCCTAGCCCCTGAACATCGCCTGTAAAAGAAGAGCCTAAATACTGGAAATAAAAAGCGCCTGCAATTCCGGCAATTAAACCTGAAAGAAAAACTCCAAGCCATTTCATTCTATTGACATTAATTCCGGCAGCAGCAACAGCATGTGGATTTTCACCGACAGCTGAAAATCTAAGTCCAAATTTTGTTTTGGAAAAAACAAACCAAGTTACAAAAATTAGCGCTGTTACAATTAGTAATTTTAGTGAAAAAATGTTTAAAAATGTTCTGTGCGGACCAAAGGCAAGTTCATTTACTGGTGACTCAAAGCGGCTACTGTTTCCATAAATTTTAAGCAGTGCAAATGCAATTGCTGGCGCCAAAATGTTAAGCGCTACCCCTGAAATAATATGATTTCCTTTCAGTTTTATCGTTAAAAACCCATGCAGTAGCGAAAATAATCCTGAAAAAAGCGCTGCAAGTGGGATTAAAATCAGTTGCATCGCCATGTTTGAAACATCAAAAAGAATTGAAAAAAGACCATAAACTGTAGCCCCAATAATCATAACTCCGTTGATTGCAATGTTTACAACCCCAGCTTTTTCACTATAGAGCCCAGCTATCGATCCGGTTGTTATTATTGAGAAAAAAACAAAGAAAAGTGCTAAAATTGGAATAATTGTTTCTCAGGTCATTATTTTTCCTCCGTTTTTAAAGGTTTTTTAGCTTTTTGGTCTAATTTAAAATTTTGAATAATTTCAGATTTTAGACTACGAAACTGCAAGTGATGTTCAATAATTTGCTGTCAAAAGGCATTAAAATTATTTTTAGCATCAAAGTAACCTAACTCATTTAGTTCGATATTTAATTTACGCCTTTTTTGGTTAATTTGCTCAAAAAAGGCTAATTTTTCCTCAACGTTTTTTGACTTAAGTGCAGAATCTAGTCCAGATTTGTTTTTTAATTCTTTCTTTTTTTGCTTTCAAATTTTAGTGTTGTCATAATTCTTAATTTTTAAGTATGCTCTTTTTAACAGAAAAAGTTTAATGTTTATTTTTTGAATTTTTCGGTAAATTCAAAAAATATTAACTTTTTGGTCTAAAAATAAAGTTAAAAGTTCTGCTTTAATATTTTCAAATTTAGTAATTTCTGTTTGCAAATTATTAAATTTTTCCTTTTTTTCAGGTTTTATGAACAATAAACTTAAATTACTGTGAACAGGGCTTGTTGGCTTAATGTTTATATTTTTTGCATTTTTAGCACTGAAAAATCGGCCCGTTCTGGATAAGTATCAAACATTCATCATTCATTTTAGAGGTTTAAAATGAATGAAAATAACGGATATAGCAGATAAATACACTATAATTCCAATAATAATTTGTGTTGTTTGTTGATTTAGGGCGATTGAATGAGCCTCAAGTGCATTTGTTCCAATTAGAAGAACTGAGTAAAAAAATGATATTGGGATTATTCCAAAAGGTGAATTAAAGGCTAAAAGTGCTAATAAAATAGCATCAAAACCTTCTCGTGGCATTCCGGCCTGAATTGTAAAGGATCTTCTGTAAAAAACATATCAGGCAAAACCGGCAATTCCGCCGACAATTCCGGAAAAAGTCATCACGGCTATAGTTGTTTTTTTGTTATTAATTCCGGCATAATTTGCAGCATCTTTATTTTGTCCAGTAATTTTTATTGAAAGGCCAATTGAAGTCTTTTGCAAAACAAATCAAATTAAAAATGCAAATAATAATGCTAAAAATAACATTATTATTGAAAAATTACGGGTTAAAAATATTGATGTTAAAAATGCCGGCTCGTTTATAGTTTGAGATGTTAGTGTTGTAGTTTTAAATCCAATGTCAAGACTTGTTGAAGTAAGGAAAAATTTACCAATATAAAAAATGATTCAATTTAATAAAATTGTTGAAATAACTTCATTTATTTTCAAATAAGATTTAAGAATACCAACTAGCGCACCCAGAATTCCACTTGTTAAAATACCTAAAAGCGCGGCTATTAATAGTCGAGCATAAATATTAATTGATGTCAAATTTAAAACAATCATCAAGGAAACTATCCCTGAAATCATCATTTGTGCCGGAAGACCGATGTTAAATAACCCTGATTTAAAAGGAATTGCAATTGCAATACTAGCAAAAATGAAAATTGATGTAATTAATAGCAAATTTCTAACTTCATTTCAGGCAAAAGCGATCTTAAAAACAATAGTATAATAAACTTTTAGCGGATTGTATCCAAATGATCAAATAAAAATAAAAGAAACTAAAATTCCAAAGAAAATTGCCCAAAAAGTAGACAAAATCTTTTCAGATAAGCTTTTAGAGGTGTTTTTTTCTAATTTTTTAAAGAAAAAATTAGAAAAAATAGAAAAATTAATTTTTTTCTTAATCATGATTTAAACCTGCCATTAGTCTACCTATTTTATAACGGTCAATTTCATTTGCAAAATATTTTTTAGAAATTTGCCCTTTGTTGATAACGCAAATTGTGTCAGCTAGAGCCAAAACTTCATCAAGCTCATATGAAATGAGTAAAATTGTTTTATTTTTGCTTTTTTCTTCAAGAATTTTTTGATGAACTAAATTTATTGCCCCTATATCAAGTCCACGAGTTGGCTGAACTATTAAAAGTACTTCGTGATCAGTTAAAATTTCGCGGCCTAGAACAAATTTTTGTTGGTTACCCCCAGATAAAAGTCGGGAATTTTTTTGGCCAGTTTTATCACCTCTTACATCAAAAAGTTCAACAATTTTATCGTATAATTCTTGAACTTTTTGAGTTTTTATATATTTTTTTGAAACATATTTTTCATTTCTCATGTTTCTTATTATTGAATTATCTAAATTTGGCAAATCTAAAACTATTCCGTATTTATGACGGTCACTAGGAACATAAGAAATTAAACCAAAACGAGAAGCAACACTTGAATTTTCTAAGTTTATAGGTTCGTTCTTTTGGTTATAAACCAAAATTTTACCTGTTGAATGAATTAGACCTGAAATTGCAAGCTCAACCTCAAGTTGACCGTTGCCTTCAATACCTGCAATTGCAAAAATTTCGCCTTTGTGAATTTCAAAGTTTAAATTTTCGATTTTTTTATCAAAAGAAGCGCTAAGATTTTCAACTTTTAGCCCAACTTGAGTGAAATCTTTTTTGAGTAAATTTTTTGAGCTAACAACTTTTTTACCAACCATTGCCGCAGTCATCTCGGAAATACTGATGTTTTCGAGATTTTCAAAATTAGCAACGACTTCTCCATGACGCAAAACGGTTGCAGAATTTGCAACCTGTTTAACTTCAGATAATTTATGTGATATAAAAATTATTGTTTTACCGGTTTTAATAAAAAATCTTAAAATATCTAAAAAGGAATCAATTTCTTGTGGCGATAGAATTGCTGTTGGCTCGTCAAAAATTAAGATATCTGAGTCGCGATATAAAATTTTTATAATTTCAATTTTCTGTTTTACAACCACAGAGGCATCGCCAGTTTTTTGGTCTAAATCAAATTCAATACTGTAAATTTGCTGTATTTTTTTAATTTTTTCACGGGCAGATTGTCGATTTAGAACACCGCGATGGGTAAATTCCTGTCCTAAAATAATGTTTTCAAAATTAGTATAAGCATCAACTAGTTTAAAATGTTGATGAACCATTCCTATTCCCAAGTCGCTTGCACGGTTAGGATTGTCAATAAACGATTGCTTTCCGTTTACTTTTATTTGTCCCTCATCTGGTGTATAAATTCCAAAAAGAGTGGACATAAGTGTTGATTTTCCGGCACCATTTTCCCCAATTAGTGCATGGATTGTGTTTTTTTTAACTTTAAAGCTAATGTTTTTATTAGCAAAAAAGTTGCCAAATTTTTTTGAAACGCCAATAAACTCAATTACATTTTCTTCTCTGTCCATTTAATTAAATTTTAGCAAAAAAATTTAAAAAATCCAGACAAAATAGCCTGGATTTTTTCTTGGTTTTAAAAAGGTCTGAAATTACTTATTAATTTCAGAAACAAGCTTATTAATTCGAGCTTGTTGATCTTTGTCCATTTCTGGAATTTCTAATGTTTTACGAACATCAGTGGAGTTTGCTGTTTTTTCCTCAAAATGTTTTTTTGCATCTTCGATTGCTTTATTGGCTAAAGTTTTATCTGAATCTGGTAGGGTTGAATCGGCAATGTCGACAAATTTATCCTTATATCCAAGTTTTACAAATGCATTTTTTTGAGATTGAACAAATCCGCCTAAATATTTTGAACTTGATTTTTTAGTATATAGATCGGCAAGAACTGAAAAAAGCGAATATCCTAAATTTTTCAAAATTGATGTGAAAAATCTTCTTGTTGCATTTGTATAAACAAGTGACTGATCAGTATCAACCCCTATTAAAAAACGATCATGATCTCCTGCGGCAATATCTGCAAAAACACCCGTTAGTGGACCGGCCACTGCTAGCAATGTTGAAGGAGAACCATTTGCCGCTAAACCTTCAAGTGTTTGTTTGCTTGTTGCATTGACAGCAAAATTTGTATCTAATTTGATTGTATTAGCGGTAATTTTAGTTTTTTTGGTAGGATTTGCGGCATTATATGCCTTAATTCCGGCCAAATATCCAGCAATAAAGTCAGTAACAGCGGCAAAAGCTCCACCACCTACAGTTATTGCAGAACGTTTATTTGCATCATTTGGATATTTAGCAGCTAAAAACGCTGCATTTGCATAACCTGCAAGATATCCTGCTTCTTCAGATTTATAATTTAAACGGATGTATTGACCTTGTGGAATTACATCATCCAAACCAGGTAAGTCAATTCCAATAACAATTATTTTTTTACTAGTAAATGATTGTTTATTTTCTGGAATAGCAAGTCAAGATTGTAAAGCTTCATTATGTTGAAATCCAGAAAGAACTCAAATGTTTTTATTTGTGTTAATTAAGGAATTATATTTTTGTGATAAACTATCAGTACTGCTATCAATGGAGGTGATTTCTCCGCCTGTTATTGCAGCCATTTGTTGAATCGCCTCTCAACTTGACTGATTAAAAGACTTGTCAGTAACAGTTCCATCAGCTGTTACAATTGCCATATTCATTGCAAAATGTTTGGAAGGATCTGCTTTTGCTGCACTTATTTCAGCTTTACGGGATGAAACTAATTCAGAAATCTTGGAAACATCGCTAATGCTTTGTGTTTGGCCTGAACCTGGGTTTGTTGGTGTTTCAGGAGTTTTTTTAGTTCCCTCATCATTTGAGTGACCATTACCGCAACTAGCAATAACTCCAATTACAGAAATTGGCATAACTAAACCTAGTTTTAAAAACTTGTTTCACTTAGTTTTCATATTCTCCTCTTGGGTTTAAATAATGTTTTTTGTTGTTTTTTTATTATATCATAAAAAAACACATTTTTTTGCTTTGCTAACAAAAAAATGTGTTTGGGTTATTTTTGATATTTTTCTGGGAATTTTTCTTGCATTGTTTTAAGAAAATCTTCTTTTGAATAATGGTGAAAATCTTCATAAAGTTTAGTGCAAGTTTCAAATTCTTTAATTGCCTCATCAAGAGAGATAAATTTTGAGACTTTTGTAATTCCGGGGCGTTTTCAATTTTTATAATTGCTAAAAAAATAATGAATTGAATCTAATCACTCCTGAGGTAGATCGTCCATTGAATTAATATGATCTAAACGATAGTCATCATGATGAACTGCAATTAATTTTGTGTCAATTTCACCGTCATCTATCATTTCAAGGGCGGCTAAAACTCTAGCATTTAATTGTGATCCAGGTAAAAATTTTTGGCTAGAATAAACTAAAACATCTAATGGATCGCCGTCTCAATCTAGTGTCTCAGGAATGCTTCCATAGTTAGCTGGGTAAACAAAATCACCACGAAGAATTCTATCAACAACTAATTTTTTAGTTTTGGGGTCAATTTCATATTTAATGTTCGAACCTTTGTCAATCTCAATATCAACTAAAATTACTTTTTTTTGCATAAAATCCTTAAAAAATATTTGAAAATAGAGCTAAATTATATATTTTAACGTCTGTTCAAAAATCTTAATATGTGCAATACTAAACGAAGGAAAGAAATATATAAACTAAGTGCATTTCAGATTGCTAATCTTAAAAAAACACGTTTAATTTCTGTATGACTATTGTAACTGGCTAAAATTGTAGATGCTTGATTTCTGATGCTTCAAAACTCATATCCGATCATTCCTAATGTAACTGTAATACCAACAAATGAGTATAAGGTGTCTACGAATGAAGAAAAAACAAAATAGGAAACAATTAAAAGAATTAATTCAATAAAAAGACCAATGAAAATTAAAGGTAGTAATTTACCAAAATTAATAACTTGGAAATAACCTAAAATTCCAATTAGGGCCATTAAACCACCAGCACCACCAACTGCAATCATTATATAGCTACCTTGTCCTAAGGCTATTTGATAAGCGAAGATCATTGGAATAAGGAAAGAATTAGCCATTACAAAAACAAAAAAGAGCAAAACAAGAACGATTGTTGGCGGGTTATCGGCTAATGCTCATTTACCTATATAATATGACAGTCCAAAATTTACTGCAATAAGTAAAAGAAAAAATAGTAAAAGACCAGTAAACCTTGATGTAATACTGTGAAGCATTCTTACATAAGCACCAAATAATGAGTCTATTGATAAAATTGCAAACGTAATTAAGCCAACAAGTAAAATTGCAACCCCTAATCACATAATGGAAAAAGACAACAATTTATTTGTTAGTTTTTTTGTAGCTTCGTCTGCTCGGCTATAAGCACGTCAGTCTTTGCGGTCAAAAATAATTCTATTGAGCATTTTTCACTCCTTTTTCTAAAATTTTATTAGACTTGACAAGCCAATAGTTTAGGCCTGCTTTTGTTCTAATAATATTATACTCTTTTTTTAGAATTTTACAAATTTCTTGCAAACTTAATTCAGGATTTTTTTGCCGGATTTCAAAGAAAATTAATTCTTGGTCGCTAAATTGCGATGTTAGATTGTATTTTTTAATTAAATTTCATTTTTTAATAAAGTTTGTTGATGATTCACTTATCTTTTTGGCATTTTTTATGTCAAAATTTGTGATTCTGTTAGCGTTAAGGTAATGATCGCGTTCAATTCTCAAAATTTCTAGTTTTGAAGCTTGTTCAAGTGCGCCGATAGCCATTAAAAAATAAATTATTTCGTTAACTTTTTTTAAGTAAATTTTTAAGCGGTTCTGATAAAAAATTTGCTTAAAAGTGAACTCTAATTGATTCTGGCGCAAAATATTTAAAACTTTTTCACATTTTGATTTATCCAAAAATGAAATTTCAAGGTGGTAAGATTTTGACCCTAGCGGTGAAATCGATCCTCCTCCTATGAAAAGTCCGGCAAAAAAATATTGAATATTCTCAGGTGTTTTATCAATTTTAATTAATTTTTTCTCAATACAGATCCAATTTTTGTTTTTTCTAGTTTCTGAAAAAAACAATTGAAATTTTTGAAAAATATCAATTAATCGAGAATTAATTTCATTTTTGTTGATTCTTAGTATAAAAAAGTTTGGATCATCATCGAGTGATGATGAAAAAATTAAACCTTTAACTAAGGAATTAAATTTTGGTCGAGTTAGTCGATTTGCTAAAATTTCAAGTTTTGCTTGTTGACTGAAAGTCATAATTTAACTCTTTTTGGGCTATTTTTAAGCGTTTTTTGGCTTATTTTAACTATTTTTTGTTATTTTACTGTTTTTTTATTTATTCAAGAAAATAAAAAAAACAGTAACTCCCTATTTTCCTATTTCTAGTATCGTCGGCGTAAAAAGGCTTAACTACTGAGTTCGGAATGGGTTCAGGTGATCCCTTTTGCTATTGTTACTGTTATGTTTATAATTATATCACAAAAAAAATTTTTTTGCAAAATATTTTTTTTTTTTTTTTTTACAGACAGGAAAACTATCTAGTTAGTTCCTTAATAAATGCATTTGTGAGTTCTTGAGAGATTGATTCTTGGTTTGCAGAATCTACAGAATCATAAATTGCTAGACCACGAACAGTTACTGTAGATTCATTTTTTGGGTTTGGACCTAAATAGCTTCAATCAAGGTGACCATTATATGTATCACGGAATGTGTCTTCTAAATTTAAATTAGATACAATTTTTTGAGACAATGGGTTACGAAATGAACTTAAAGTAAATGTGTAATTAGCATCTTTTTTAGAGATAGTTAAGAATAATAAGTCATCTTCTTTAAGTAAATCAAAATTAGCACTTTGATTAGTTAAATTGATGTTTTTTTGTGAAAAAATATCAAAACTTAGCGGTGCTGTGGTGCTTTTTTCAAGTTTAGACTGTTTAATTTCAAAAAGTCCAGCTGCATTACCTTGAACACCAGAAATTAAACCAACTACTGGGTGGGCGGCTTCACCTGAGGCAGCATTAGAACCGTTTTGGTCTAGACCAATTACTAAAGTCTCTTTATTATTAGAATCAACTTTTGAAATAAATAAGCCTTTACCTTCTTTAGATGAAAGTAAATGAGTTTTTTTGTTTTTAGCAATGTTTTTTAGGCTAAAAGCTAACATTACAACACCATTTTTAAGCGCGGGTTGATTATCTTTTCCTAAAATTACAGCCTTGTTTAGTATAATTCCATCTTCTGGGGTAGCGGTATTTTGAACTGGAGTTGAAGGAGCGGCGGCGGCAGTTTCGCTAGTTTGAGTAGTTTCCGCAACCGGCATTGAGGCTGGCATTGAAACTTCTTCCTCTTGCTCTTCAGGCTCTTCTGTTTCTTCACTTGTTTTACTATTTAGTTCAATTTCAACGTCAGTTCGATTTAATGATGAAATTTTTGAAACTTCTCCATTTTCAGTTTTTTGATTTTTTCTAAAATCAAAAAGAAGTAGCGGATTATGTTTAACTAAGTAATCATAAGATTGATTGTCTTCAAGATTTTGAATTGAAAAAATTAATTTTGCTGGTTTTGATGTAGTTTCTCCAGTTGTTTTTGGAGTAAAACTCATAACTACATCAATTTGGCTGTTAGAATTTTTAACAACATCATAAGAAATATCAGAATTTTCTGATTGTGGATAGTTAGATTTTTGTAAAAATGACCAGAGTTTAATACCTAAACCATCTGTAACTTCAGTTTTTTCTGGTGTTTTATCTTTTTCAGGTGTTGTGGTTGTTGTTTCTTGAGGTGGATCTTGAAGAGCAGATGCTTGTACAGGGGTTGCAGCAGTAGTTACTGCAGGAGCCGTTGTAGAAGTGGCAGCACCTGTTGATGCACCAGTTGTTGCTTGGGAATTTCCTTCAGTTGAAGTTGAACCTTGAGCTGGAGTTGAATTTGAAGCCGGAGGTGTAGTTGAAGTTTGATCTTGTGTTGATTTTTCTTCTTTTTTATCTTTTTCTTCAGATTTTTTCTCACTTTGAGAAAACATTGCTGAATATTTTTTATTGTATTCTTCTAATTTAGCAACATCTTCTGGTTGGTATCCGTGATCTAAGAAATAAAGTTTTCTAGCTACTTGATCAAATGTTTTTTGATTTTTAGCATCTTCAACAACTTCTGAAACTAGAGATTTAACATATTCTAAAGTTAATTTTGGGCCATTAGGATTTTCCTTGAATTCAAAAGTTTTAGCTAGAGGATTAAAATTTTGAATTTTTGGATCTTGAAAGTCAATTTTGTCAAGATTTGAAAAGTCAATTTGTGAATTTTGTTTTAGAGCGGAATTTAGAAGTTTTCGCTGATTTTCATCATAATCAAGTTGAACTTCAAGAGTAGATTTTGAAGAACCAAGATCAACTAAAACAAATTTAGAGTCATTTCCTTTTCCTAAACTGGCAAGTGAAGATTTAAGAACTTCCGGATAATTTGACTTAACAAATTCACTTTCAAGGTAAGGTGCTTGAATATTTAGTTGTTTTTTTATTTGAAAATCAACATCAAAAGAAACCTTATTTTCTTTTAAAAGTTTATCTTTTTGCTCTTGGGATAAATTTTTTGCTAAATCAATTTTGTTAATTTCAACAAAATAACCATCAAGTTCAGGAATTTGGATTCTATCAGACTTTGAATTGAAAAAAGTACTAAAATCTTGGCGGTTTATTTCAACTTTGTCATCATTAGCTTGTGAATTTTGCCCTGGATCTTGGAAAAGTTGGGTTGAAACTTGATTATGTCGTCCAATTTGTTGAGAGTTTTGCGTAATTTTACTCAAGAGTGCTGCGAGATTAACGGGCTTATTATCGGTGTAAATAGTTTGAGCCAAACTTTGATTATCTTTGACAAGCGCTAGTTGAACCAAAGGTTTTAATTGAACTAAATCACTAAATTGTGAAAGAATTTGTTTTTCAACATCTTTTACATCAACGCTTAATTTTTTAATTCCTAAAATTGGGAAGTCAAATTCCTTGACAATTTTCCCGGTTGGGTCAATTAGCTCAAAAGAAATTGAAAGAGTACCAACTTTATCGTCATGATTTTTGAAAACCAAGTTTTTAACATTCATTAAGCTATCAACTCTTTTGGTGTCTGAATCACCTATCATAACCATTTTTTCTTGTTTAGCTTTTTGGTTTTCAACTGTTTTTGGAGACAAAACATAACCTTTTTCCAAAATTGTTGGCAAACCTAATGTGTTAACTAAATTATAAGTTAAGCCATTTTGGAATAAAGCATCAGAAAATGCTTGAGATTTTGAGCGTGATATTTTGTATGAAGCTTGAAAATCATTGTCAAGTTTAAAAGCAACTTCTGAAGCTGTCAATTTAGAACTTTTTGCTGCAGAAAGTTCTAAATTTGATTTTTCAAGATCAATTTGGAATCCAACTAAATCACCATCAGACTTATCACTTTGAGCAAAACCTTTAAGGTCAACTTGTTTTGAATAAGTAAGTTTAAGTGGATCTGAATGAGCATAAACTACAACATTTTTCACTTCAGTGCCTGATGGATTTGCTTTTTCAATGTCTAAAACTACCCGGAAATTATGTTTTGTTATTGGACTAAAGTCATATGCATTTAAAAAATTAAATGCATATGAAGGATTTTTAGCCAGTGCAAGGGCTGTTTTTGCTGATAAATTTTTGTACTCATCGTGCAATTTTAGATTATTAAGGGCATTAATAAAATCTTCCTCGCTAAAAGTTGTCTGAGTTTTTAGACTAACAACCTCATTTTTATCAACATTACCAAAAATTTGTGAACTATATGAACGCTCAAAAATTGTTAGACCAATTGGAACTGCAACAATCGTTGTAAGAATTGCTGTAATCGAAAAACCTGTTGAAATTATTGTTTTTGCATTTTTTATTTTGTTTATTTTATTAAGCATGTCTTTCTACTTTCTAAAAATTATGTGGTTGTATTGGGTTATTTAGCTTGTTGAGCTTGTTTCTGAAGTTGTTGAACTTGTTTGGGTTGCTGAAGTTGTTGAGTTTGCTTCGGTTGTTGCGGCTGTTGCTTCTGAACCGCTTGGATTAGTCATTTCTGAAGCCTCTGGTTTAGCTGGTTCTGGAAGTTTTTGAATTCTAATTTGGAAATTAAGTTGAGATTTTTCACTACTTTGAGTTGAATTTTCGGTAGATTCAGTTTCACTTTGAACTTTTTTTGTAACTTCAAGGAGAACTATTTTTGTTGTGTCAGGATGGAAAATATCTTTTGTTTCAGATTTAACACTAAGGACTAAATTTGGATCTTGTTTTTTAATAATTTCTTGAATTTCTTTAAATTCTTTTGTTTCTTCAAAAGCTTTTTTTGAAGCTTGATCACCACTAGTTTGGGTAGCTATTTTTTCAAATTCAGCTTTTTCATATTGAATCAAAGAATAAGAAGGTGGAATACTCAAAACTGCTTGATTTAGGGTCTTTTTTTCTTCAGATTGTTTTTGATCTATTTTAGAAACTAATATTTTTAAAGCTGTTTTTGGACTTTGATATTCTTCAACCTTAGTTTCTTTATTGAAAATTTTGTAATAATAAGTAAGATTGTACCCTTCAGATCCGTCCGGAATATCGGTTCCTGTTGAATAATTTGCTGCTCCAGTTTGTTTTTCAAAAACTATTTGATAATCTAAACCTGAACTAACTTTTGCTCAAGCTCTAAAATTATTAAGTTCTTTAGCCTTAACATAAAATGCAAGTAATAAATCTTTTAAATTTGTCAGTTTTTCTGTTTTTGTTGAATAAAAATCTTTCACTAATTCTTCAACAGGTTTAGCGGCTTGTTGAGTTTGGGTAGTGTCGGTTGAAACTAATGCTAAGACTCCACCGCCTGAACTTGAATTGTTATTAGCTTGATTAATTTTTTTAGTGTTTTCGCGAATATCTTTGTAGATATCTTCGGCTGTGCTTGTGTTTGTTGAAGAATCTTGTTGAATTTTTGCTGGACTTATTTTGTTAAGTTCTTCAAAAATTTTGTCATCATCACGGTTGTCTTTGAATTTATCAGCGATAGTTTTTGGTAAAAATAAGTTAGAAATTCAACCTCTTTTATCGAAAGTTTTAACATGACCGTTAAAATCCAGACCCATAATGTTAGACTTAGATTTAAATTTTATACCTTCTGCAGTTCTAAAAATGTTACCTTCTTTAATATCATTTACATTTATTTTTTCATTAGGATCAATTAAGTTTGCTGATTTTGCAATCTCAAAAAGATATTCTAAAATTTCAGTTGGCTCCATACTTAATAAATAAGCATAAAAAGCAGCAACATCATGCTCGTTTGTGAAAAATTTCTTAGACTTTAAAGATTTAATTCCAAAGTGTGTGCTTGTTTGATCATCAGATTGAAAATCAGAAAAATCATGTAATTTAGGGAACTTTTGATTTCCTGTTCATGATTTTAGCATTGATTCATGAGGATTAAAGTCATATCCATACTGGAACTGATTTGATAAAATTTGCTTTAATTCTTCAGATTTTTGATTATCGTTTTCAATTAATTTTTCTAACTCAGTTTTGGAAATAAATGAAGTTGCGGTTACAATTTTTTCTTCATGAATTTTAGGTTGAGTTGATGAAGTGGTAGTAGAAGAAGTTTGTTCTGGTAAAGAATTAATAAAGTAAAAATCTTGACGATTTTTGTCAAGTTGATGAGTTGTACCAGTTGTTCCATCATTTTGTTTGAAATATTTTATTTCAAAAGTTTCTTTTTTTGATTTTAATAGTCTAGGATTTTTATCACCAAAAAAACTTGAATAAAGGTTAATATTTACCGGAATTTCAAGAGTACTTGATGTTGCTTTTGCACGATTAATATCAAGCTGAAAATCAACTCCTGACACTTTTTTTTGTGAAAAATATGGAGAAAATTCGCCAAAATCAAGAGAAATCGGATTTATTAAAAGATTATCTTCGATGGCTTTTACAACAGATTTAGATTGATCTTGATTTGATTTATATAGATCTTTATTTATTTTTTCTAAAAATTCTATCGAAGTAGTCGAATTAACGGTAAGTTTGTTAGCAAATTGTTCAAAACTGTCGGTTTTTGTTTCAGGAGCGGGAACTTGTTCTGAGGATTCGGGTTGGGGTTGACCACCTTCAGCTCCTTGTGCTTGAACTCCATCTTGTGCTTGAGCTTGCCCTCCATTTTGTGCTTGGTCTCCGTTTTGTGTTTGTGTTCCTGTTTGCCCTTGTCCTTCTTGTTGTCCTTGCACTTGCTCTTGAAATAATTGGACTGAATTTACTTGCTGAAGTTGTGCTAATGGCTCAGAAGTTGATGAAGAAAGTGAACTAGCCGCAACAGTTGTAGAGGTTTGTGCAATTTGCCCAGGAGCAACTTTAAAATCAAGAAAATTTAATTTTCTGAGTGAAATTTTAGATAAAATGTCATCTAAATCAGCAAAATAAGTTGCTTTTTTTACTTGTTTTTCGCCAGATTCATCGGTTTTTCCTTCATTATTTGCATCTTGACTTGATTCAGAACCTGAACTAACTTGGGGAACTAAGTCAATTTTTTCAATTAACTGAGCGTCCTCAATGTTGAAATTTTTAAGCTCAAATTTTGCATCATCAGTCAATTCAGCTTTAACTAAAAAACTTGGAACTGAGTTTGAATCAACTGAAATAAAATTATTTGTTCCAGGATGTTTTTCTAAACTAAAATTGTAAATTGTTCCTTGTTTAAAAGGGAAAGAATTATTTTGATCAAAATTTAACTCGTTAATTATTTTTTGAAAATCCGGGAAATATTGAGATATTTTTTCAACTGCCTCAAGTTGAGTTCCAGCTTTATTAACATCAGCGGCAAAATCCTCAACACGGGTTAAGGATGCGATTTTTTGATCAATTAAATTAGGACTTGAAAAATTGGAGCTAAATCCTGTTCTTCTTAAATTTTGGATGTTTTCTTTGAAGCTTTTAGTAATTTTTTCTAAATTGGAATTAAATTCGGCAAGAGCAAATTGTGAACGTTGTGCAAATGAAACTTTTTTAGAAATAATTGTTGAAAATGCTGTGTGATTATTGTCAATTTGGTGTTTTGCGCGGAAACGAAGCTCAAAACTTTGATCATTATCGTTTGGAATTAAGTCAACAAACTCTAAAAATGGTTTATTTGGTGCAAAAGTTGGCTCAAATTTGCGTAGTTTGGAGTTAACTTGTGTGTAAAAAGATATAAATTTATTTAAATCTGTGCCTGCTAATAATTTTCCACTGTCGTCAAAAAGTTGTGCTTTTATTTGACTATATGTTGTAGAATCATCAAAGACGTCGGATTTAAAGGCAACATTTTGGATTCGAGAAACTAAATTTTCTAACTCAGCTCGCGGATTTTCTCCTGTATAGCGAATTCGAGTTACAAGTCCAATCGTTGTCGCAAAAATAGCAACACCACCAACAGCGGTCAGTGCTAATATTAATGAATTTTTGTTTTTTTCGTGCATCCTTTCTCCTTATTTATTTTTGTTTATAGATACATAATTATATCATAAATCGCTGTTTTTTATATGTTTATATGTAATTTTAGGCAAAAAAATTCATTTAAAAATGATTTTATTCTTAAAGATTTTTTAACCATTCAGTCAAAATCAAATTTACTTTTTTAGGATCAGCATTACCTTTTGTTTTTTTGATTAATTTACCTATCAAAATTTTAAATAATTTTTCTTTATTGTTTTTATTTTGCTCAATTTGACTAGTTTCCTGACTAATAAGTTCAGCCAAAAGACTTTTAATCTCGTCATCAGATAATTTTTTGTCCAAAATTGTTTTAATAATGCTATCAAGTTCTAGGTTAGGTTCGTTATTTTTTATTTCAATTATTTGTCGAAAATCACTGTTAGTTATTTGATTTTCTAACAGTTTTTTGACTGAATTTCCAAAAAAATCAGAGTCAATATTAAGTTGGTCAAAGCCGTTTTTGTTAATAATTGGAACTATTTCAGCAAAAAATAATTTAACACTTTGGGATCAATTTTCTGGATTTGAATTTTTTAAAAAAGTTCAAAATTCAAAATTATTCAAAATTTGATTAATATAAAATGTAGAAACACCGTGTTTTTCAAGGTTTTTTTGGATTTCTAAAGGACTAAGCGGGACTTGGATAGAGTCAATAAATTCTTTTGTCAATTCAATATAAGGTAAATTTGGCTCAGGAAAATATTTATAATCTATGGCATCCGTTTTGGTTCTCAATGTTTGATTTTTTATTAGTTTATCATTAAATTTTTTAGTAACTTGAGAAACTTTTTGACCTTTTTCATAAGTATTAATTTGCTCTTCAATTTCAAGTTGGGCGGCTTTTTGGATGTTAGAAATTGAATTTATGTTTTTAATTTCAACTTTTGGGTTAAAAAATTCTTGATTTTTTTCACGAACTGAAATGTTTATGTCAGCCCGAAGTGAACCATTTTCTAGTTTTGCATCAGAAATACCTAAAAATAAAGCTAATTTTCTGATTTCATCAACATATTGAGCAGCTTTTTCGGCCGAATCTAGCACCGGATAAGTAACTATTTCAATCAAAGGAACACCACAGCGATTATAGTCAAAAAATGTCTGATTTTCTTTATGAATTTGCTTGGCCGTGTCTTCTTCAAGGTGAATTCTTTCAATCAAAACACTAAAATCGCCAACATTTATTGAACCATTTTTTCCAATTGGATAAAATTGCTGGGTAATTTGAAAACCTTTTGGCAAATCAGGGTAAAAATAATTTTTCCGGTCAAAAGCTAAAACTGACGGAATTTCCATTTTTAAGGATTTTGCTAAAATTATTGCTTTTTCGACAGCTTTTTTGTTTATTTTTGGCAATGTTCCAAGATAACCTAAGTCAAAAAGATTAAAAAATTTATTAGGTTGACCACTTGAATTTGGCGAATTTGAGAACATTTTGGCCTTTGTATTAAGTTCTAAGTGAATTTCGACCCCAATAGTTACTAAATATTTATTATTCAACATTAATGTCACCTATTTTTTCTTCAATATAAAGTGAAAAACCTAATAAACTTGCATCAGAATTAATTTTTGAATCAATGGCTAGATTAAAAGGTAAATTTTTGTGTTTTCCTAATGGGATTGTTATCGAAGGATTTCCGACTAAATTAGAAATTGCAAGTATAAAATTGGTAATTTGGTCACTTTTTTCACTGTTTTTTCCAAAAACATCAGGTGCAACGCCATAAAAAGCAGGGAAAAGCACTATATCAAACTGATTTAAAAGTGATTCATAATAATTTTTAATTAGGGTTCTAATTTTTTTTGCCTTAATGAAAAAATGTTCTTGATTTTTCTGCTCAAGGAAAAAAGATCCTCAAATCAGTCTTTTTTGAAGCATAAAGCCAAATCCGTCTGTCCTTGTTTTTAAGAAAATATCTTCTCATTTTAGATTTTTGTCTGTATTTCCAAAAGTTAAACCGTTTATTGCTGACAAATTTGAAGTAGCCTCTGAATAAGAAATAATTTCATAAACTGGTAAAATTGTTTTTAGTAAATTTAAATCAGGGATGATGTTTTCAACCAAAACGCCCTCAGATTGTAAAATATGCTGTAATTTATAGAGTTTTTCTTTAACATAAGATTCAATTTCGTCATCAAAATTCAAGAATAAAACTTTTTTTGGCTTAGTTTTTTCAACTTTTTGAATCTCAACTTCAACAGAAGTTAAGTCATTTTCATCTTGGTCAAAAACAGTTTGAGAAACCAAAATCGAATCACTAACATTGTGGGTAAGTCAAGCGACTGTGTCAAGAGAAGTTGCATAAGCAAACAAACCGTGACGAGAAACGGCTCCATACGAAGGCTTAAAACCGACTTTTCCGACAAAACTAGCCGGTCTTCTTATTGAATCACCAGTGTCTGAGCCAATTGCAAAATGGACAGAGTCAATTGTTGCCGCACTTCCTGAAGATGAACCACCAACTAACTTGGTTTTGTCAAGTGGATTTAAAATTTTACCAAAAAAAGAAAAAAGACCTTTCCCACCCAGACCTAATTCGTCGTTATAAACTTTAATTAATGGCTGAGCTCCTTGATCAATTAATTTTTGAAAAACTGTTGAATTATATCCAGGTCTAAAATTAATAAGCGAATTTGATGAACCATGTGAGACTCCTTCAACGGTGGCAAAATTTGATTTTATGCTAAAAAACATGCCTGACAATATTCCCTTTTTTTGATTTTTTAGCTCAAAAAAAGAAAAAACAGCATTATTTTCATCTTTTTTTAATTTTTCAGTCGCTTGGTCTATATTTAGTTCAAATTTAGTCATCAATCACCTTTTTGGTTATAATTTCATTTTGATTTGCATGGACTGAATTTGTAAAAAGTTGAGATCTAAAATCAGAAAAATTTGGCTCATCATCGAATAAAATTTCAATTCCTTTTGGAAAAGAGTTAATTTTTTCCAAACTAGGAACGTCTTTTGTATCAAAAGTATGCAAAAAATTAATTCGTTCTAGCATTTGATCTTTTTCTTGTAAAACGGTTTCAATTACTTTTTCACTAGGAACAAAATAAAGCGATTTTGCAAGTTTGATTATTTTTTCTCTATCCATTTTACCTCCAATTTTGTTATTTTAATTTATGTTAAATTTAAAATTATACTAGAAATTAGGGTTTAATTTGAATTTTAAATAAAAAATGATGAAAGTCTATGGTTTTCATCATTCTGGTTTTGAGACAAATTTTTTGCCGTTTAAATAAGATAAAAAGCCGTCTAAATTATCGAATTTTAAAGAAAATGAATGCAAAAATAAGCGATTTTTTTGCTCGCCATTGTATTTTTCATCGCCAAAAATTGGAAAACCTAAGTGTGATAAAGTTACTCGGATTTGATGTTTTTTGCCAGTATGTAAAATCGCAAAATTTCTGTTATTTTTAGAAAAAAATGTCGTAGAAATAAGCTGACATCCTGCTTCATTTTTGCAAACTTCCATTTTTTTATTAAGGTCATTTTTCCTTATAAAAAGATCGGTTTTTATAGGTTTTTTTAGCTTTATCTTTGATTCGAAGGTATAAATTTTCTCAAAAAATTTCTGCTTTTTATTAAGTTCAACAACACTTTTATAGTTAAGTCCGTATAAAATAATTCCAGATGTTTTTTTATCAAGCCGACCAACATGTGAAGGCATAAAAACGTCGGTTTTCTCTAATTTTAAATAATTTCAAACGGCTAAATCAAGGTTTCTGTCACCACCATGAACCTGTAAACCCTTAGGTTTTTCAACAATCAAAATATTTGAATCTTGATGAATTATTTTTAAATTTGTCTTTATTTTAGGCAACTTTTTTTGATTTTGAACTTCTTTTTTAGAGTTAAAAATCAAAACTCTGTCACCTAAAGCCAGCAAATATTTTTGTGATTCAGGCTTATTATTAACTTTAATTTTTTTATTACGAAAAAGCTTTTGAATTTCGTTGTAATTGAAATTCAAAAGCAATTTTTTGACTAATTGAATAAGTTTTTGGCCTACTTGATTTTCAGATACGCTAAATTCTATCATCCAAATTATGCTTGATTTTCTGAACCAAATTCGACAATTTTAGCCTCAACAAGTTCTTGGATCGCTTTTGTTCCTGGGGCTAATAATTTTCGAGGGTCAAAATTTTTGCCTTCTTTAATTTTTCCAGAAACAACAAAATCTGTTACAGCAGCCGCGTTGGCCTGTTGAAGTTCAGTGTTTACGTTAATTTTTGCAATTCCTAATTTGATTGCTTTTTGAATTTGATCTTTTGGAAGACCGCTACCACCATGTAAAACAAGTGGAAGTTGAGTTTTTTCAGAAATTTTGTCTAAAACATCAAAGTCTAACGATTTTCAACTAGGTGGATAAACACCGTGAATATTACCAATTCCGGCAGCCAGGCAAGTAATTCCAGTTTTGGAAATTTCGTATGCTTGATCAACGTCAGCAATCTCGCCATTTCCGACAATTCCGTCTTCTTCACCACCAATTTGGCCAACTTCAGCTTCAACTGTTGCATTTTTTGAATTTGCAAGTTCAACAATTTCTCTTGCTAGTTCTAAATTTTTTGAAAATTCTTCTCTTGAGCCATCATACATAACTGAAGTAAATCCTGTCTCAAGCGCTTTTTTGCAAGTTTCAAAACTTCCATGATCCAAATGAAGCGCAACAGGGACTGTTATTTCTAAAAATTCAATTAAATTTGTCACTAAATTATAAACGGTTTTTAAACCTCCCATATATTTTAGCGCACCTTCTGAAGTCGCGATTATTAAAGGAGATTTTTTAGCTTGCGCACCAAGAAGTGCGGCTTTTGTTCATTCAAGATTATTTATGTTAATATGTGGAATTGCGTATTTGTTTTTACGGGCTTTTTCCAACATTGCTTTTGTATTTTGTAGATTCATTTTACACCTTTAAAAAAATAAATTAAATTAAAATATCACTTCTAAGGGCTCAGTAATTATTGCCCAAAGCAACAAAACTACCATCAATTGTTAATAATTTATAGAGCTCACCTCTTTTTAAAGTTAAAATTTTATCTGTGGATAAGTTAGGTAATTGATTTTCTCATTTTGACATCAAGGCCACCTGAACTTCAAGAAAAATGTCGCTAAAATGGGCAGATTCTCGGTTTTTTAGAAAATTTATTGCTATTGAAATTATAGTTTTCATCTTTTAAATCCTTTCTTTTGCCTTTATTCCAAGTAATTTTAATCCATTTTTTAAAACAATTGAGACAGCTTTTGTTAAACATAAAAGATTATTTGTGTCTGAATTATTCAATATTTTTGTGTTAGAATAAAAAGAATTAAAGAGGTTAGCTAGTTCTAGTAAATATTTTGGTAGCAAATTAATTTTATAATTTTTTGCTATTTTTAAAACAATTTCCTCAAATTGGTTTAATTTTGAAATTAAATTAGTTTCATTTTCTAATTTAAATGTGCCTAAATTTTCGACATTTAAATTAGATTTAGCCAGCAAATTAACTGCACGAGCATGGGCATATTGGATTAAAAACAACGGATTCTGTGAATCTATGCTACTCGCTAAGTCTACATCAAATTCTACAAGCGAATTATACCCCCGTTCAGCAATAAAATAACGAATTGCATCAGCATTTGCAACTTGAAGAAGGTCTTTGATTGTAAAAGTTTGCCCTTTTCTTTTGGACATTTTGAATTCTTTGCCGTTTTTTACTAATTTTACAAGTTGATATAGCAAAATTTGCAATTTATTTTCTTGATTAGCAATTTTTAGGGCAGCTTTTACACGGTCAACATAACCAATATGGTCTGCTCCTCAAATATTTATTAAAATATCAGGCTTAAATTCTGAATTAATTTTGTGTAAATGATAGGCAATATCACTTGAAAAATAAGTGTAATTTCCGCCATTTTTTATCAAAACGCGATCTTTTTGATCGCCAAAATCTGATGTTTTTAGTCAAAGTGCGTTGTCTTTTTTATAGGTAAAACCTATATTTTCAAGGGTTTTTTGAACATTTCCGGATAAAAATAAATCACTTTCGGACGTGAATTTATCAAATTTAATTGATAAATTTGATAAATCTTTTTTTATTTCAGTGAGAAAAAAATCAAGAGCTTTTTGGCGAAAAATGCTGTAAATTTCAGGGGTTTCAAGACTTGATGACTCAAATTTATTACCATATTCGTCAAAAAAATTTTTGGCCATTAAAATAATTTCTTCACCAAGATAAGCTTCTTCTGGAAGAGGAATGTCTTTAAAAATTTGCTGATAACGGGCAAAAACTGAAGATACTAATTTGTCAATTTGAGACCCAAAATCATTTACATAATACTCACGAAGAACAGAATTACCTGAAAATTCAAGAATATTTGACAAAATATCACCAATAACAGCGCTTCTGAGATGGCCAAGGTGTAAAAATCCAGTCGGGTTAGCCGAAACAAACTCGACATTTATTTTTTTTGATAAAAAACTTCGACCAAAATTTTCATTTTGATCGATTATTTTTTTAACAATTTTTGAATATTCTGTTTTGGAAACAAAAAAATTCAAAAATCCAGGTGCGGCTATCTCGATTTTTTCAAGCCCTAATTCTTGCTGGTTCAATCAGTTTTTAATTTTTTCTGCAAGTTCCAAGGGCTTTAACTTGTTTTGTTTTGAAAAAATTAAAGCTACATTTGTGCTAAAGTCACCAAAATTCTTCGATTTTTCAACTATTATCTTGGTTTTATCAAAAATTAAATTATTTTTGATAAAAAATTCGGATATTTGGTTACTAATTTTTTTGTTCATTTGTGTTTCCAACAACTACAAGCGCTGTTTTTACAACTCGATCATGAAGTTTATATCCAATTGAAATTATGTCAGAAATTTTATCTTTTTCTCCATCAGAAACTTCATAAACTTCGTGTACTGAGGAATCAAAAAAACCTCCTATTTCAGGCGCTATTTTTGTTATTCCAAAATTTTCCATAACATTTTCAATTTGGCCAACAAGCATCTCAAATCCTTTTACATATGAAGAAGTTTCGGGATTTTCTGCGTTTAGACCATATGAAATTGCTTTTTTAAGGTTTAAAAATGGCGAAATAAACTCTTCAAAAAAGGGTTGTAAACTGTATTTTTTTATGTGATTTTGGTCGTTTTCAAATTTAGCTTGAAGTTCGGCTTTAATATCTTTAACTTTTTGAGCGGCTTTTTCCTCGAAAATTTTGACTTGAGATTTAAAGTCATCCTCAATTTTTTTGATTTTGTCTTTTAATTTTAAGGAATCAATTTCAAGACTAATGTTTTTTGTGGTTAGTGATTGGATTTGATTTTCAAGGTCTTTTAATTTAGATTCTTTTTTTAAAAAACGACGTGATTTTTTGCCGTTTTTTTCATTATTTTCTGTTTCAGTTTCTATTTTTTGGGCTGAATTTTCAAGGTTATTTTCGACTGACTCACTAGAAATTTTTTCAGATTCTTGTTGTTCACTGTTGTTTAGATTAGTTTTTTTATCTTCAGAATTCTCAAAAATCATTATTATTCCTTTCTATTTTTGTTTTTATTTGATAGAAAATCTTCTAAAAGTTTTATGCCTGTTCGCGCTGCAGAATAATTAATTTTTTTCGTTGATCCTATCATGCTAATTTCCTTGATTGCAAACGATTTTTCAAGTTTTTTCGAGATAAATGAGGTTTCAGGCGATTCAATACTGATTTTTAAGGTTTCATCTTCGGTGGTAGTTTTTTCGTCTAGCATTTCTCAAATCGACTTTTTTTCAATCAAATTAAGCAAATCAACAAGTCTAGTTCTAGAAATTTCGCTATCTAAGATTAACATATTTTTATTATAAACGTCTGATTTATTTTGGATTTGGAAGTTAAAAATTTTATGTATAAAATGATGCAAAAGTTCGTCACTATGTTTAATTTGTTTTTCTAATTCTTGTTTTAAAATGATTAATTTTGATGAAACTTCTGACAGTGGAGTATTTATTAGCCTTTGTTGAAATAGGCGAATTGCAATTTTGACATCCTGCAGTGAAATTGAAGGTGAAAATGTGATTTTTTTATTTTCAACGCTGCCGCTAGAGCTAACAACGACAACAATTCCTTCATTTTGTGATATTTGCGTCAAATTTATTGACATTAAACGGTCATTTTCGTTGCTTGTTGTGGTAATTATTGTAGTGCCAACAGATTCAGAAATCAAATTAAAGGCTTCAGAAATTGTATTTTCAATGCTGACACGTCGGCGGGCAAACAAGTCTTTTAGTTTATTTGCTAAAATTTCATTTTCGTCGAATGACAAAAATTCAGCATAATACTGAAACCCTCTTAGTGTTGGGATTCTACCACTTGAAATGTGAGGTTTTTCCAAAAAACCTTCTTTTTCAAGTTGATTCATTACCATTCTAAGGTGTGAAGAGGATTTTTTTATGCTGTAATTTTGTTTTAAAGCGTTTGAACCGATTGATTCTCCGGTTTTAATAAAATTTTCAACTATCTGCTTTAAATATTTTTCTTTTTTAGCATCTAACCTTGACATTGTTGTTAAATTATAACAAAAAAACTAAAAAATAATTAATTTTAGTAGTGTGAAAATTTAAATTTTGTTATTTATTTTTTTAAGGCTTCTTCAATTGTTTCAATCAGTAATTCTGCTGGAGCGTATTCAAATTTTTTGAAAATTGGCTTACCGTCTTTGAAAACGAAGTGAGTTGGCACGAAAAGAACTTCGTATTCAGTGTCTTTTTTTCTAAATAATTGCGCTTCTTCTGCATTAACTTGGATTAATTTTACGTCAGTTCTATTTTTAAAATACTCAGAAAGTTCTTCATTAACAGGCTCTTGCATTTTGCAATCACCACACCAGTCAACCGCAAATTCTAAGTAAACAACACCAGTTTTAATTTCTTCCTGGGCGTCTTTTCATAGCATTTTTTTCATTTTTAGCTCCTTTTCTTCTGGATAAATGTTATGAATTATAACAGAAACATTGGGTTCTTTATCAAAAATACGGAAAATCTTTTTTTTGATATTTTTTTGAGTTTTTTGTTGTAATTCTTTTAATATTTTATCATTTGTTTTTTTAATATTCGAAAAATTATCAAAAATAATTTTTCGAATTATTTCGTGATATGACTCGCGGTTTTCACGGCTTAAAATTCCGTGATCAGTTATTTCAACTTTTGAGACAATCTTTTTTAAAATAGGATTGAACAAAAAGGAAACAATTATTAGTCCATCTTGAGATAATGATTCGCGTTCTTTTAGCACTTCAAAAGAAACATCGCCAATTCCATAGCCTGAAATATAAATTTCATCTTGTCCTTTTGTCAGTTTTTTACGTGAAAATAAATTTCCGTCAATAAAATTAGCTATTCTTTTGTTTTGTAAAATAATTGTGTTTTGCCTATTTATTTTATTATTAGCCGCAATATTTGAAGCAACAACTAAATATCGATAAAGTCCTTGAATTGGAATAAAATATTTTGGCTTAAGAAGGTCAATCATATCAGAAATATCTTCTTTGTATGGGCGTGCTAGTCCAAAATCTGATTCAGAAATATCGACTATATTTGTTACAGATTTAGCAATTTGGTCTAAAACTTTAGCATAAAGTTGCTCCATCCCGTTAATTGGAGGGGTTAGCATAATTACATAATCTGACTTTTTTAGCTTAAAATAGGCATCATCATTCTGAAGAACACGGTTAAATCGGTGACAAATTCTTTCAGGACTAGATGTTATTAAAACAACAGAATTTTTTTGCTTATTTGCAAATTTATAGTCAAAAAAAGTTGGCAAACTCTTTATTTTATTTGTTGTTAATTTATCAAGCTTATAAATCATGTCGTATAATTTGTCATATTTTTTTCCATAAGCTGTAATTTGCCTGTTAAATTTCAAGGCAAGATCTATGATTTCCTGAATTGAAACCATTTCTTCATCATAAGCTGAAACGACAATTCGCGAATTTTTATCGGCTTGCAGGAAACTTTTTTCAAGAAAAGATTTAGCAAAAAGCTTGTTCATTGCTTTTCCAGGCACATTAGATTTACCTGAATCAGAGATAAACATTAAAACACCTTTTGGGTTCTGGCTAACTTTTTTGATTAAGTCAAAATTGGTTTCACCATAAACACCTAAATTTCCAACGACATAATTGGACATAAAAACAATCGATCCATCCTCGGTTTGAAAGCAAAAACCAATTGAACCAGGCATCGAACCTGCAACCGAAAAGGGAATTATAGTTATTTTTTCACTAATTTTTAGCTCAGATATTATTGGTTTTATCTCAAAAGTAGCATCTTCAATATTATATTTGCTCATTCGGTCAAGAATTAGCGCTTTAGTGAAAAAAGAGCTATAAATCGTTACGTTTTTTAGTTTCATAACTAGCCAAGGGATTCCTGAAAATGATTCATTTTTGGCGTCAGTTATAAAAACACCTTTTATTTTATGCTTGTTTTCTTCAATATAAGTGTAGTCTGGAATAATTGTATCAACACCAACTGAACTATCAAGCGGAATTTTAGCACCTGCGTTTATGACAAAAATATCGTCATCGATTTCTAAAATATAGCAATTTTTTCCGTTTTCATCTTGGCCGCCTAGTGCAAAAAAACTAATTTTAGCCATAATTTCCTTTTAATTTTTATTTTATTTATGTGAACTTTTCACATAAGGTTTATCTATTTTTTAACATTTTTAATTATTATTTTTGCAAGGGCTACAAATCTAAAGATTTGTCAAAATCCTTAGATTTGATATTGATTTTTTACTCCCTTAGTGATTGCAAAAATAAATAAATCTAGATCAAACGGCTGTAAGTCATCCATTCCTTCGCCTAGACCAACTAATTTTACACTGATATTAAGTTGATCTTTGATTGAAAAAACGATTCCTCCTTTACTTGTGCCGTCCATTTTTGTTAAAATTATACCAGAAATTGGAGTTGCTTTTGTAAATATTTCAGCTTGAGAGATCCCGTTTTGACCAGTTGTTGCATCAATTACCAAAAGTGATTCATGAGGTCCGCCTGGTATTTTTTGAGAAATTATTTTGTTAATTTTTGCTAATTCTTGCATTAAATTGACGTTATTTTGCAATCTTCCGGCTGTGTCAATTAAGACTAAATCCATTTTTTCTCGTATTGCAAAATCCAGACCGCGAAAAACTACAGAGCCTGGGTCTTTTTCGTTAGTTGCTGGTTTTACAATTGAAGCACCAACTCTTTTAGCCCATATTTCAAGTTGCTCAACAGCGGCCGCGCGGAAAGTATCTGCTGCAATAATTAAAACTTTTTTACCTTCAAGCACAAATTTACGGGCTATTTTAGAAATTGAAGTTGTTTTTCCAGAACCATTAACGCCAGAAATTAAAAAAACATTAATTCTATCGGGTTTTACGTTCAAATTTATGTTAACAATTGACCGGTTTGAATAAATTGTGTACATTTTATCCATAATAATTTCGGTAATTAATTCAGGATTGTCGATGTTGTGAAAACGAACTTCATCTTTTAGCGCATTTATTATTGTGTTTACAAAATTTGGAGAAATATCTGACATTATTAGTATTTCTTCAAGTTCATCAAAAAAATCATCATCAATCTTGATGTGTTTTTTTTGAAGTTGAACAATTTGATTCAAAAAAGAAAGTCTAGATTTAGACAAACCAGCCACGTATTTATCTAAATTAGCAGCTTTTTTTTCTTTTGAACCAAAAATTTTTTCTTTGATTTTTTGAAAAAAAGACATTTTGTGGTTCCTATAATTTTTAATAAATATATTATAAATTATAAGGGGTTTTAATTTTTTATTAAATGTTAAAAAAATTAAAAATCGGTTTTTAGCACATCTATTTCGCTGTCTTCAAGTATTGTTTCGTTAAGAATAATTTTGCTTGTTGGATTTGACAAGGCGGTTTTGTATGATTTTTGCTTGTAAGACAAATTCATTAATTCATTTGGACGCATTTTTTTCAACCGTTCAAAAACAAAGACAAAACAATCTCACCGTTTTTCTTGAGCCTCTATTTTTTGTTCTTCAGTAAAAGTTTCGCCATAATCGTGACTAAAGTCTTTCAAAAAATCGTTTTTTAATATGCCCTTGAATTCATCAATTATATCGTTTCTGTGATAATCTAAAATATCCTCAAGATTATAAGAGGTATTTTTAGGTGTCTGAAGGCTAAAAAACTGAGTTTTTAAAACTGTTCATGAAACAGGGCCGTATTTGTATGACTCAAAATCATCAGAAAAAAACGGTTCATTATAAAGTCTATAAAATTTTCAGTGCGTAAATCATAGTATTTTTTGAACTCAAGTTCGATAAAGTTCGGTTTCTCCGCTGTCAACGTGATAAAGCGCAAATAAATAATTTAAAAATTTTTTAATATCAATCCCATTCATAACAACCTCCATGGTGTGTTTGTGAATATTAATTTTTTTATGATTTTTAGCCAAAAAATGGAAAAATTTAGTATTTTTGTCTTACTTTTTCCTTTTTAAGCCAAAGAATTAGCTTTTCATTCTTCGTATTCTGCTTGACAATCCTGAACTAATAAATCTAATTTTTCAAGGTTTTCAAGAATAGTTCCTGAAGCATTAAGGTGACCACCCCCGCCTCATTTTAGGGCGATTTTTTGAACATTTGGACCTGCTGATCGAAATTCAACACGCCATGAATTTTGAGTTTCTTGAACTAAACAGAGTCAAATTTTATAATCATCGATGTTTGCTAATAAATTTGGTTTAACTGAATTTTGTGAATTTTTTTGTAGTTTTTGCTGTTCTTCGATGGATAAAATGTAATAAATTACATTTTTGTAAGTTTTTTTATTAGCAAAAATGTAACTATCAAATTCAAGGTCAGATAATCTTTTTGCATTTAATTTTTCATGAATTTTTGAAAAATTAAATCCAGTTTCAAATAAAACTGCTGTTAAAAAGTGGGTTCGCGCTGATGTATTTTTATATAAAAAGCGTCCTGAATCTGTGTAAATTCCTAGATAAATGAGTTCGGCTGATCTTTTTGAAATTTTTCAGTTTAATTCATGTGCTAAATCTGCAATTTGTTCACAAGCAGCAATATAAGTCGGGTCAACTCAGCGATAAGCTTCGCCTAAATCATCCTCATTTGGGTGATGATCAATTCTCAAAATTGATTTGAATCGAATTTGCTCAAATAAATGAGCAAATTCGATTCGATTTTTAAAGTTTGCATCAACAATTATTGCCAAAGATTTTTCCAAAATTTCTTTTTCAGGCACTAAATCCTCTTTTAAATCTAAAAACGAGAATGATTTCTTAAAATCTCCGATTGCAAAAACTTGCTTATCTGGAAAGTTTTCTAAAATAAGTGATTTCAAACCGTTTTGAGCACCAAGGCAGTCTCCATCAGGTCTAATGTGGTGAAAAATAACGATCGAGTCGTGATTTTCGATGAGATTTTTAATTTCTGTTGCTATTTTTTTATCCATTACGTGTAAAACCTTCGGCTAATTTTTCTAGTTTTTCTAGTATTTCGCTAATATTTTGATTAATTTTTTCGTTATTTTCTAAATTAATTCCAGCGGCAAAAGGGTGACCGCCCCCACCATATTCGGCCGCAATTTTATTAATAACTGGGCCATTTGAGCGAATTCTAACCCTAATTTGGTTTTCGTATTCAATCAAAAACAGCCAAATCAAGGCGTCACCTATATTTGACAAAAGATTAACTGCTGAAACCTGACTTGAGGACAAGTTGAATTTTTCCTGTTCACTTTTTGAGACATAATGTCATAAAACTTTGCCTTTTTTGTTGTAATTTCCTAAAACATGCGCTTGAAAAGCGACTTCATTTTCAGTTCTCTGAGCTAAAAGGCGATTTAATTCGCTGAAATTAAAATTGGTTTTCATTAAAAAAGCTACAATTTCAAAGGTTCTTGCTGTTGTTGAAGGAAAAGCAAAACGACCTGAATCTGTTAAAATTCCTAAATAAACAAAAAGTGCAATTTCCTCGTCAATGTGTCATTTTTCTTCTTTCAAAATAAAGCCAATCATTTCAGAAGCGGCACAAAAAGTTGGATCAATTCAAGTTTGATCGTAAATTTCTTCCTCTTTTTCAGGGTGGTGGTCAATTTTAACTCTTGTTTTGAATTTAGAATTCAAGAAAAAGTCTAATTCTTGAATTCTGTTAATATCAGCTGTATCAACTGTAATTGCAAGTGAATTTTGAAAAAATTCACTTGCAATTGAATCTTTATTATCAAAGTGAAAATTTAAAAAATCAAATTCTTTGTTGTTGTTTCCAATTAAAAAAACATTTTTTTGGGGGAAATTTTTTTTAATTGCTTTTGCAAAACCTTGTTGAGCTCCAAGACAGTCGCCGTCAGGTCTAATGTGGTGAAAAACAAAAATATTGTCGTGTTTTTCAATGTTTTTTATTATTTCTAAGTGTGGTTTTGAGTTCATTTTTTCCTTTTTTTAGTCATCATGGTGGTACTTTCGATTATATTTTATAGAAAGTCCGCGATAAATTTGTTCTAGAAGTACAAGTTTGAAAATTTTATGGGGGAAAGTTATTTTACCAAATGATAAAAGCCTAATATTTGGTACTTTTTCAAGAATCAAGGCTTCATCAACACCCCTTGAACCGCCGATTATGAGGCAAATATTTGCTGAATTTAATAGATGTGAAAATTCTGGGCTAGAAATCGTTTGACCACGCTCAGTAAAAAGAAAACAGCTGTAATTTTTCGGTATTTTTTCTAAAATTAGCTTAGTTTCAATAGTTTTTTTTAAACTTATGTTTTCATTTTGACTTTCACTAAGATTAATTAAATCAACTTGGTATTTAAATTCTTTAATTTTATTGATTTCTTTTTGATATAAAACTGAAAAATCTCTAGAATTGCTTCCAAAGCCAATTATTAAAATTTTCATTATGTTTTTGCTTCTTTTTGCATTTTTAAAAGATTAAGATGAAATAAAAGCATTTGAATATCTGCCGGATTTACGCCACTAATTCTACTTGCCTGGCCAATAGTTTTTGGTCTAACTTTTGAAAATTTATCGAGCGCTTCAGTTGATAAATTAGCGACTTTTTGATAATTTATATCTGTTGGAATGAGTAAATTTTCAAGTCTAATCATTTTTTCGGCCTCAGAATTTTGCTTTTGAATGTAGCCTTTTAAACGAGAAATGACCATTAATTCATAGCCATATTCAAAATCGGGCAAAATATCTTTAAAATCAACATCAGGTCGAGAAATTAATTTTAACTTTGAAATTCCAGTTTTTATACCGTATTTTTTTGCCAACGGATTTTTTGGCGACAAAAAATCTTTAGAAAGTTTTTCTATTTTTTTATCGATTTTTTTGTATTTTTCTTTAACTTTTAGGTAATAGTCTCTTGAAATCATACCAGAAACAAAAGCATATTTTAACATTCTGATATCAGCATTATCATTTCGAAGAATAAGTCGATATTCTGCTCTTGAAGTTAGCATTCGATAGGGTTCTTTTGTCCCTTTTGTTACTAAATCATCAATTAAAACGCCGATATAGCCGTCATTTCGCAAAATTTCAATTGGTTTTTTCTTTAAAATAAATTGTCCAGCATTAATTCCAGCAACCAAACCTTGGGCCGCAGCCTCTTCATATCCGCTAGTTCCGTTAATTTGACCGGCCATAAAAAGGCCTTTTATTTTTTTAGTTTCTAAACTTTTTTTCAATTCAAGTGGATTAATTGCATCATATTCAATTGCATAGCCGTATTTTGCGATTTTTGCATTTTCTAGACCCGGGATTGTTTTAATAATTTGGTCTTGGACTTCTTCGGGCATTGAGGTCGAAAGGCCGTTTATGTACATTATGTCTTGTTTTTTTGTTTCTGGTTCAAAAAATATTTGGTGTCTAGGTTTGTCTAAAAAACGGACAATTTTATCTTCAATTGAAGGGCAATAACGAGGCCCAACTCCCGAAATTAAGCCTGAATACATTGAAGATTTGTCCAAATTTTCGTTTATTATTTGGTGTGTTTTTGAGTTAGTGTAAGTTAAATAGCAGGAAATTTGTTTTTTTAGTTTGTGTTTTGACTGAAATGAAAAATTTATATTATAAAGTGGTAAAACTTCGCGTTCAACTTTGGAAAAATCAATGGTAGAGGTAAGAATTCTTGGAGGGGTTCCGGTTTTAAGTCGTTGTAATTCAAAACCGAGTTTTTTTAGGTTATTTGAGAGCAAATTTGAAGTTTCTTGACCATCAGGGCCACTTGAAATAGACGAAGAACCGCGAAGAACTTTTGAGTCCATGTAGGTTCCGGTGGTTATAATTACACTTTTTGCGAAAAAAACAGCACCTTTTTTTGTTTTTAGTCCAAAAATACGGTTTTTTTCAACCAAAAGTTCAGTTACTAAATCTTCAAAAATAGTCAAATTATCCTGTTGTTTTAGATCTTTTAGGATAATTTTAGAATATTTTTCTTTGTCAATTTGCGCCCGCATAGCTAAAACGGCAGGACCTTTTGACTCATTTAAATATTTAATTTGAATCATGGCAGCATCAGAAAATTTAGCCTGCACACCACCAAGAGCATCAATTTCTCGAGTTATTATTCCTTTAGCAGGTCCGCCGATTGCTGGATTACACGGCATTGATGCTAATTTTTTTTTATCAATTGTTATCAGCGCGACTTTAAAACCTTTTTTTAAAAGTGCGTAAACTGACTCAATTCCGGCATGACCGCCACCAACTACAATTGCATCAAACTCTAAATCACTTTTATTTTTTTCTTTTGTCATTTTAGACTTTCTAAATTCAATTAATTAAAAAATTATACTATATTTTTAGCTGTTTTTATTGATTTTTTCAACTAGAAAATTGCTTTTTACACAAGAATTAGACCAATAAGTTGGCTAGTTTCTGGACGCTCAGGTGATTTTATGAGCATTTTTGTCTTTTTGTCATTTATATAGATTTCAATAATGTTGTCAAAAACAGAAATTGCGTCTTTCAGGTAACGATAATTGACATTTATTTCTACAAAATCAGGATCATACTCGCCAGAATTAGCAAAATTTGGATTCATTTTAAAGTCAATAACATTTTTTGTTGAGACATTAGATTGCCCCGAATCTTGTCGCGAAATAAATCCTTTTAATTCGGTTTTTGACATTGTAAGATTAATTACATTATCTTTGCCAGGCGAAATTATCGTAGTTTTATCAATTAGATCGATAATTTCGCGCTTTTTTATAGAAAAGAAATATAAAATTTCGTCTTTTTTTGGCAAAACATTTGAAATATCTTTGTAATCTATTGTCAAAATTCTTGACTGAATAGTTAAATTATCGTAAATGTAGCTGATTTTTGTCGGTTCAATATTTAATTCAATGTCTGAATCAAGCTCTGGGGGTATAAAATCTTTCAAATTTTTAGCATTTACAGAAATATTTATTTTACTTTGGTTAAAAATTTCAATTTTTTCTGAGGCAAATCTAGTTGTGTCTGTTGCTGAAAAAAATAAATAACCCGAATCAGAACTAAGATTTATAGCTGATAAAACTGGTTGAGAAGGGTTGTTTGTCGTTGCAAAAGCTGTATTTTTTACGGCTTTTTTAAAATTTTTTGCATTTACAATTAATTTTATCCCTTTTTGGTCAAAGTCAATTTCTGGGAAAAAACTAGCATTAATAAGACTTTTTGTAAATGAAGCTTCTTCTCAGGAAACAATTAGTTCGTTGCCTTTTAATTCAAAGCTAATTTCTGAATCACATTTTTTGATAACATCACGTAAAAAAAATCCATCAATCAAACAAAAACCGACATCAATTATTTCAATTAAATTTTCTTTTTCGATAAAAACTTTATAAGAAAGTTCGCTATTTGTCGATATTATAAACAAACCTCCTCTTGTTAATTTCATAAAAAAAGAGCTCAGTGGTGAATTATTGTGACTAAGAATTGCTACTTGCATTCTTTCGATTTGTTTTTCAATAATGTTCTTTTTAATTCTAAATTTCATTTTTACTCCTTGCAAAATAAATAATAAATTTAGTTAAGTTTAGTTTTGTTAAGTTAGGTTATGTTTAGTTTAATAAAAATTATAATAATTTTGTTTAAAAGTTCAAAAAAACAAAAAATCTTTAATTTATAGCGTTTTTTTACCAAAAAACGGTGTTAATTTCTATTATTTTTTATGTTTAAAACTTCAGTTTAAATGTTTATATATTTGATTTAAGGCCAGTTCTAATTCGTGATTGTTGCTTTGTTTTAAATCATCGATTTTTCTAAGTGTAAAAATTATTGTTGAGTGCTTTCTGTTGTTGAAAAATGACCCAACCTCATTGTGAGTCAAGTCGAGAATATTCTTGATTAATCAAATGGCGATGTCACGGGCGTGAACTATATTTTTGTCTCTTTTTTCACTTTTTATATCACTAACAGGAATTCCGTAATATTTAGAAACGGACTGAATTATTAAATCTGGCGTAATTATCTGTTCAGTTTCATGTTTTTCTACAAAAATTTCAAGCATTTTTTGCTTGTCAAAATAAATTTCGCTCTGAAATTTAATTCTATTTGTCTGAATGTAGAAAACAATTGACTTTAGCGCACCCTCAAGTTCTCTGATTGAGTTTCGAAAGTGTTTTGAAAGAAATTCAAGCGCTTCAGTTGTCCAAATGTGTTTGTCCAAATTTTGCTCGCGCAATTTGTGTGTAAAAATCCGCAAAAAGTCCTCTTTTTTGGGTTTATTTAACTTTATATGCAAACCAGAACCAAATCTTGTTATAAATCTTTCTTCAAAACCACCTAATAAAGATGGTGATTTATCTGATGTTATAATTACAGTTTTATCATTTTCAATAAATTTGTTCAAAATTTCAAGAGCAACTATTGAAGTCTGATGTTTATGTCCCAAACCTTGAATGTCATCAAACAAAAAAACGTCAACTTGAGTCAGTCATTCTAAAAAATCACTGATTTTATTGCTTTCACCATTTTGCATTCAACCGGTTATACAACTTATAAACTTATAATCATTAATGTAGAAAACTTTTTTGCCTTTTTCAGCAAGCAAATTTCCGATGGCATTAATAAAGTGAGTTTTCCCTATTCCTGAGGGTCCTGAAATAAAAATCGGCGAAAAATTGAGCTTTGTGTCGCTTATAATCGAATCGTAAATGCTAAAAATCTGAAAATTATAGTTAGACCTTATAAAGTTTTTAAAGGTAAATTTATTCAAAAAATTGTTTATTTTAAAGCTGCAATACTTGTTTTTTATAGTAAAATCCTGTGCTTGTTTAGGTTTTTCTATATAATTATTTTCATTATTAAAAGTTAAAACCTTAGAAATTTCAAGGTTAGAAATCGCTTTTTCGACAGTGTCAATTCATCGAGAAATAACTTCTTGTTTTGCAATTTGGTCTGTAAAATCAATGATAATTTCGTTTTCGGTCTCGTTTACCACAAAAATTGTTTGAAAAAAATTGTTGTAAACCATTTTGTCATTTAATAGGTTTTCAATTTGTTGCCGAAGTTCTTGGGTTCTGATTTTTATATTACTATTTGCTTTCATTTTTTTTGATTTTTCCTTCTTTTGTGGTAAAATTT